>JBOFWL010000159.1:0-1747 GCA_051653605.1 Brevinema sp. | reverse complement strand
TTGTAGATGGATACACCTTTATAGACCACCATAGTTGGGATGCCTATAATGAATGTAACGATTTAGCACTTCAAATAGAGTTATATCATAAACGGTTTGGATGCTTACCTGAAAGAATCTACGCTGATAAGATTTACCTCAATAGAGCCAATAGGCAACTGATGAAAGACTTGGGCATTGAGGCAATGGGAAAACCTTTAGGTCGCCCACCAAAGCAGGTTAATCCTGCACAGGATATCAAAATGGCCAAATCTGTGGGAGAGAGAAATGAAATAGAAGCTACCTTTGGTACAGGTAAGCGAGTGTGCAAAGCTAACAATATTAGAGCAAAGTTACCAGAAACGGCAAACTCGTGGACAGGTATGTGCTATTTCGTGAAAAACGTGATGAAGTTCCTCAAAGAACTTCGTCGGCTCTTATTTTACCTGATGAAATTAGTAGAAAATCCTGCCGCACTACGATATTATTTCAATAGCGGGCAGGATTCTATAATTGGGGCATGGTAACGAAGGAATTATTCAGCGAACCCTAATTAACATACAATATAGAATCGTGGAGACGCTTACAAATTGACAAATAACTTCACGAGGTCTCAAAATTGATTAACAGTGAGTTGTTATCTGTCCAGCATTATAAATCTATCGAGAACTATAACGCTCACATTAAATATATCTATCTTCTTAGATAAAAGCAATAATAGAATTATTCATTTCCCCTTATCATGATATAATCTATAAGCTTTTGCTTACTAAGCAAACTAATATAACCAATAATTTTATCTGCGGACATGGTTTTATAAACGCCATCAGTGTCATCCAACCAAATTGTAGTAGTAAAAGAGTTTTTATCGTTAAATCCGGTCAAACTATCGCTAGTATTATGAATGTAAGCGTTTACATTATCCATATGTTTATACTCTTTTTCAACAGAAATGGCAATAGGCATATTCTCTACCACTTGCCCTCTGTAGGAATTAGGTATATTAACCTTCCCTTCCCAAATGGAATTTTCAACTCTCTTTAATTCTATTTCTGTTTCAAATATTTTCTTGTAGGGCAAATTTGTTATAATAAAAAATACACACAATAAAAGGCCAAAAAGAATAGTAATCCCACTTCTAATCCACAAAGGCGGTATTTTATCAATAATAATTCGTATTTTCTCGCTACGCAATTGTCTATTTTCGTAATCTATCATACATTCAACTTTTAATTAATTTCCTAACTCTAATTGATTTTTAACTAAATTGTAATATTTTCCATTTTTCTCTATCAACGAAAGATGATTGCCCATTTCAACAATATCACCTTTATCAATAACAATTATTTGATCTGCATTTTTAACAGTACTAAGCCTGTGAGCAACTATAACAACGGTTTTCCCTCTATAAAAATCAGTCAAATTTTCTACAATAGTGCGCTCATTGTTTGCATCAAGAGCATTTGTGGCTTCATCGAGAAAAATATATTCTGGATTTTTATATACGGCACGGGCAATTAGAATTCGCTGTTTTTGCCCTTGGCTTAATCCTACTCCATCATTTCCAATGATCGTATCGAGTTTCAAAGGCAAAGCATCAATAAAATCAGCAATGTTGGCTATACTGATTGCACGTGCCAGCCTTTCTTCATCAATAACATCATCATCCACAGCAATGTTTCTCGCAATTGACTCAGAAAAAATTACTCCTTCCTGCATTACAACCCCGCATTGTTGTCTCCACCATTTTAAATTTAGATTTGCTATT
>JBOFWL010000158.1:0-11328 GCA_051653605.1 Brevinema sp. | reverse complement strand
AGTTAGCTCTTATAGAGTACGAATTACAGCAACATCTTTAAACTATCGAAAAGGTCCAGGAACAAATTATGCTATCAACGGACAAGTTCGAAAAGGCGAAGTATATACGATTGTTAGTGAATCTTCTGGTGCTGGCGCTAAAAAATGGGGCGAGTTGAAATCTGGAGTCGGCTGGTTATCACTAGATTATTGTCAGAGACTGTGAGGTTTAATGGAAACATGGCAAATCATAATTTCTGTTTGCGCAGGAACAATAACGATTCTAACGCTTTTTGATAAAATTGGCTTAACAAAAACGTTCAAGAAAGTTGATAAAAATTTAAAGGATTTGGACGATCTTCCAAATCAACTTATTTCTCTTATAAAAGACCTTGAGAGTTTGACCGGATTACAAAAAATCCAAAATCAGGCTCTCCTCGCTATTCTGCGAAATGATCTATATCGATGTTTTAAAGACCATCGAGATTTAGGGGTTTGGACCGATGATGATTGTCGGGTTCAAACAAAACTTCACGAAGCTTATCATGCTTTAGGCGGTAATGGTGAGGAGACTATTTGGTGGGAAAAGAAAAAGCGATGGAAAATAGTGTCTGAAGAAGAATTAAAACAACTTATAAAAAAATAAATTATAACTGAAAGGAGGCGGATATTGATGATAAAATTAACGCAACACGGTTCGTTTAAACACACGTTTGATTTTTTCAATGGTGCAAAAACATTAGACAAACGAATTCTACAAATTATGGAGCGATATGGTCGTCAAGGAGTGTCCGCTCTCCAAAAAGCAACACCGCATGATACTGGTCGCACATCTGATAGTTGGTCTTACTCGGTCGAAAGCGATGGATTATATTTTTATAATAGTAACTGGAATCAAGGAGTTTCTGTTGCTATTTTATTACAGTATGGACATGCGACTGGAACTGGTGGATACGTGCAAGGACGCGATTATATTAACCCGGCATTACAGCCAATTTTTGATCAAATCTTTCAAGAAATAGATAAGGAGGTACGAAGACTATGAGTAAAATTGACGAAAGAATTACTCGGATGACGTTCGATAACAAATCGTTCGAGCAAGGTATCTCCGAATCTTCTAAAAGTCTAGCAAACTTCGATTCTCAATTAGAGAAGTCGGGTAATAACGCGGCTTTTGGAAATCTGAACGGCGTAGTCGAAGGAGTATCGAATAAGTTTTCCGTTTTAGGAACAATAGCAGTTGGTGCGCTTTTAGAAATTGGCGAACAAGCTGTTCGAACGGGAACGCAACTTGTAAAATCTCTAGCTATAGAACCAATCACACAAGGTTATGGAGAATACGAATTAAAAATCAATTCTATTAAAACCATGTTGGCTTCTGGTAAAACTTCCGAAGGTCTTCCGGTCACATTAGATATGGTTAACGAACAATTAGCGCAATTGAACGAATATTCCGACAAAACAATTTATAGTTTTGCTGATATGACAGCAAACATTGGTAAGTTTACAAACGCTGGCGTAAATCTAGAAGCCTCGGTCCAAGCGATTAAAGGTATTGCGAACGCCGCCGCATTATCCGGGGCAAATTCAAACGAAGCTTCTCGAGCTATGTACAATTTCGCACAGGCTTTATCCGCTGGATACGTTAAACTTATAGATTGGAAGTCAATCGAAAACGCTAATATGGCAACTGTAGAATTTAAGACTCAGTTGCTCGAATCCGCAGTGGCGGCTGGAACTCTAACCAAAACGGTCGACGGAATGTATCAAATTGTAGGTAGCAATAAAGAACCTATTAGCGCTACAGTAGGTTTTAATGATTCATTGCAAGAAGCTTGGATGACTACGGAAGCATTAACAGCAACCCTTGCCGCCTATGCAGACGAAACCACCGAAATTGGCGCTAAAGCTACCGAAGCAGCCACTAAAGTTCGTACGTTTTCGCAGTTAATGGATACGACGAAAGAAGCAATTGGATCTGGTTGGTCTCAATCATTTGAACTCATCATTGGTGACTATGATTTAGCAACGGAATTGTATACTGGTTTATCGGATGCTATTGGCGGATTAATCTCAACATCTTCCGACGCTCGTAATCAAATAATTTCTGATTGGGTAGAGTTGGGAGGCAGAGCTTCAATTATTGATGGTGTCAAATCCGCGTGGGAAGGACTGCAGTCTATTCTAAAACCAATACGAGAGGCTTTCGAAAACGTGTTTCCTCCAATAACCGGACTGCAATTAGCAGATTTAAGTGCGAAGTTTAAAGAGTTTGCCGAAACAATCAAAATAGGACCAAAAAACGCAGAGAAGCTAAAAACTGCTTTCGAAGGTCTCTTTTCGGTTATCGCATTGGGTTGGGACGGTTTAAAATTCGTCTTCGAAACACTTAAGTCGGTAATTTCTGCAATCCTACCAGAAGGCGACGGTCTTTTATCCTTTGCGGCAAAGGTGGGTCAGTGTTTTATTGACTTAAAAACGGCTGCCGATAATGGAGAATTCTTTTCGACAGCTAGTAAAAACGTAACAAATGCTATACAATTAATTTCTGATAAATTTTCAGAAGTAGTTAGTGTTCTAAAAGATGGAGGCGGTATTCCAGGAGCTATCGAAGTTATTATCGGAGCTTTCGAATCTTTTCCGTCAACTTTTGAAGGATTTGAGTCTTTTACAACAAAAGTTTCAGATTTTTTCAAACCATTAAAACAAATCTTAGAACCGATAGGAAGTTTTCTTTTAAAACTATTTGACGATATTAAGAAGTCTTTGTCGGATGTTTGGAGAACAGAAGGGTTTGCCGGATTTGCTGACATTTTAAATATTTTATTAACTGGAGGAATTCTAGCTGGAATTCAGAAGTTAGTCAAAAGTTTTACAAAAATTACAGATTCTGCAGGAGGCTTTCTTAAAAGCATTAAAGGTGTTTTAAATGGCGTTAAAGAAAGTTTAGAAGCTTATCAAAATTCTTTAAAAGCTAAAACTTTACTTACAATCGCAGGAGCGGTTGCTATTTTAGCAGGCTCTTTAATCGCACTTGCCATGATTGATCCAGAAAAGTTAACTTCTGCGTCAATTGCTATGGGTGTGTTGTTTGCTGAATTAGCCACGACATTTGTTATTTTAGAAAAATCGATGACTGGTACGGCCATTGCTAAAGTTGGTTTTCAATTAATCGAGTTTGCGGCCGCTGTTTTAATTCTATCAAACGCTCTTCAAAACATTGCCGAAATTCCATCAGAAAAACTATCGCAAAGTATTATAGCATTAACGGTTATATTAGGCGAATTAGTTGTCGTAAGCAAATTAATGTCTGGAACAAGTGGTTTTGGTACGACTGCTTTTGCACTAATAGAAATGGCTATTGCTATTAAATTAATCGTATCGGCTATCCAACCTCTTGGCGAGATGGATACTGAAAATTTAAAGCAAGGGTTATTAGCCGTAGGTGCCATCGCTATTGGTATGGCTTCTTTTGCGGCTGTTGTTTCAAAGATTGGAAATGGAGCAACCTTATTGGTGGCTGGAGCGGCAATGGGACTAATTGCCATTGCAATTCTAGAAATGAGCGCTTCTGTCGCAATACTTGGCTCGCTCGACCCTTCGACCTTAATACAAGGTCTCGTTGGTTTAGGCGTTATATTAGCCGAAGTTGCTGCTTTTAGTATTTTAATTAGTAAAACTGTAAATCCTGCAACGATGTTAGTCGCTTCTGTTGCTATGGTGGCGATGGGAGTGGCTTTAGTCGAAATAGCAGGAGCGGTTGCTATTTTAGGTGTTCTTGATACAGGAAGTATGATACAAGGTATTATTGGATTAGCTGGAGCAATGGGTATCATGGTCGCCGCAATGCTCTTGACCGCAAATCCAATGGTACTGGCTGGAGCCGCGGCAATGGTTGTTATGGCCGCGAGCGTTCTAATGTTTACACCAGCCATTATTGCTCTAGGTGCAGTTCCTCTAGAAAATATTGGAAAAGCGCTTTTAGCCTTATTTGGTATATTTGCCATCATTGGTGTTGGTGGTTTAGTATTAGCTCCTCTGACGCCTGTCATACTTGGGCTCGCAGCCGCTATTGCTCTTTTAGGAGTTGCTGTGTTAGCTATTGGAGCTGGATTAGCATTATTCGGAACTGGTTTGGCCGCCTTGGCCGCTGGAGGAACGGCCGGTATTGCACTGTTAACCATCGCAATTAGCGAAGCGGCTCATTTAATACCTTTAGTGCTAACCAAAATCGGTGAAGGAATTGTCGCTTTAGCTGGCGTTATAGCAACGGGAGCCCCTGCAATTGCGGAGGCAATCATGGCGATTGTGTCTAGTTTAATACTTTTATTAACGGGTGAAATTCCAAAACTTATAACCGTAGTGTTGACTTTTATCGGCGATCTTCTCGTACAATTAGTCGAGAAAGTCCCTGAATTCATTGACGCAGGAATGAAAATTATTATAGGTTTTCTTGAGGGCGTTGCTGTAAAATTACCAGGTCTTATTGAGGCTGGTGCTAATATCATCATTGCTTTTTTAGAAGGTATTGGTCAACAAGTTCCTCGAGTTATTGATGCTGGGTTTAAATTGATAATTGACTTCATTAACGGTCTTGCGGATGCAATTCGTGAAAACACTCCATTGCTATTAGACGCAGTTACAAATCTTTGCACTGCATTTTTAGACGGCATCTTAATCTTCTTTGGTATTAGTAATGGCACATCAGAAGAAGGAAAAGGATTAGCTGGCTCTATTCTACAAGGTATTATCGACGGCATTGGAAATTCGATTAACTTAGTTGTCGACGCAATCGTTGGTGTTGGAACCGCGATGATTGATGGTTTTAAGACGTTATTTGGAATTGCAAGTCCATCAAAAGTTATGGAAGGTTTCGGCGACAATATCGTGACTGGATTAATTAACGGCATTAATTCTCTTGTGACAAGTTTAATAAACACGGTTAAAGGCTTTGTTTCAGGAATGATTAGCGCAATTACTGATAAAATTGATACGTTCCGTCAAAAAGCTGTTGAAATCATTACTAATTTCATCGAAGGTATCAAAGATAAAGTTTACGACATTCATAATACCGTTCGTGATTTTGTTAATCAAATGGTTGATGAAATTCAGAATAAAGTTTACGAATTCGTGAATGTTGGTAAGAATATTGCAAACGGAATTATCGATGGTATTTCGTCGATGACGTCAAACGTTGTGAGTACCGTTAAAAATCTAGCTTCTTCCGCACTTGATGGCATTAAAGATTTCTTAGGAATAGCAAGTCCATCGAAAGCATTTATTGAAATTGGTAAATTTTGTTCAGTCGGCATGGCAGAAGGCATTACAAAATATGCTAATGCTGTCGTTAACGAAACAAAAAACTTAGGCGGCGATGCTTTATCTACAATGAAATCTACAATGACAAAACTAGCAGACGCTGTTGAATCCGACATAGACGCTCAACCAATTATTACTCCAGTTCTTGACTTGAGCGACGTTAAATCGGGAGCAAATACTCTCGCCAACATGCTAAACAAAGGGCAGACATATGGTTTAGCTCAGACGATTTCGAAACAAAACGCGACGAAAGTTGACGTTCAAAATGGAAGTGGTTCTTCGAATAACTCAACAACAATCAATAATAAATTTGAGTTAAATGGTTTAACTGTTCGTTCGGAAGCCGATATAGATGCAATCGCTAAGAAACTTTATCAAAAACAACAAACCTCTATGCGAGGTAAAGGATTACGTACTACTTATGCTTAAGAGAGGAGATGTAGAATGTCACGTCCTGTAAATCTACCGTCTACAATTGGCGGTTTTACTTTTAAAGGTATTCATAGCTCGGTCTTTGGAGTTCGCGAGACTCCTGGAGATCGAGTTTTATCTCCTCTTAAGAGGAGAAGTTTAATCAAAATCCCTGGTCGATCAACAGCAGTAATTCAAGAAGACGGCGGGTATCAAACTCGTGTTGAATCTATTTCTTGTTCTTATGTTGCACAAGAAGGCGTGTCTTTACAAAGACAAGTTCGTCTTATTGCGGGATGGTTAGATGGCGTTGGTGAATTAACGTATGATTACGAGCCAGAAATGCATTACAATGCGTTCTTAAGTTCGGCCCCTCCAACGGTAAAAGCTTTGGAGTACGCTACATTCGATCTCGAATTCACAATCAACCACCCATTTGCTTATGAAACCGCACAACAAATGACTCTGGATTTACAAAGTGGAGAACCATTTTCGATTCAAACAGAAGGTACTGTAAAAACTCCTGTACGTCTTGTCATTAAGAATACAGGAACAAAACCTATTAAAAATTTAGTAATTACATCTAGATTTATAAACGATTAAGGAGGATTTATTCATGGCTAAATCAAATACAGCTAAACAAATGGTGCTAAATTTTCTAGCACGAAATCAGAGCGTGAGTCAACCGACTCAGCTTTATCTAGCGCTTTATTCAACGAATCCAACAGACGCTGATACTGGTACAGAAGCAAGTTACGACGGTTATCAAAGACAAGCGGTAACTTTTTCTGCTCCACAACTTTCTGGTGGCGCGGCCGTTATTTCTAATTCGGCTCTTATTCAGTTTGGTGTAGTTCCATCGGCAAGTGGTTCTATTGCATACGCTGGGTTAAAAACTGCGCAGAACGGTGGAGATCTTGTTTATTATGGTGCGTTGGCAGCTACTTATCAATTGAATCAAGGCGTTCAGCCGATTGTGCCAATCGGAAGTCTTTCTGTGTCAGAAACTTAAAAGAGGAGGTGAGACGCCATGTTCGATAAGAACCTATTTGATCGGAACGCTTATGACAGAAGCGTCTCCTCAGATGGTATGGTTGGTTCTTTATATGCATCGGGAAGAATGTCCATGCGCGTTGTTATTGCGTATCCACTGCCTTTAAGAAGTTTGACAGGCTCTGGTGATTTACGCCCTAACATACATCTTAGAACTGATGTTGGTTGTAATTATGAGAGTAATGGCGATTTAAAATCGTCTGAAATTCGTTTAAGACTTCCTCTTCAGTTTCGTTTACAGGGCGGTGGGAATTTAACTCCAGGTATCGTTTCGCGGACCCCGTTCGCTTCGGCCCTTTTTGGATCAAGTTCTTTTACGTCCATTGGTGATTTTGTTTATCAACACATGACTTTTCGACCAAGCGGACATGGGTCTACTTCATGTGAGTTAGTTATAAAAACTCCGATTGATATTCTAAATTTTGTTGGAATGAGTGGTTACGAAAATTCTATAGTTTTACTGTTGGCATTAACTTCTATCATCAATGGAAACGGCGATTTCTCATTAAGAAGACTTGGCGCTCTAAACGAAAATATTTTTGAACTTGATGGAATAAATCTTCTTCCAGGAGAAAGAGTTATTATTGATACAGATTTGTTATCTGTATATTTTGGATATCGACAAGATGTTTCGTCAGTCACGACCGATAGCGTCTTCTTCGAGTTATCACCAGGAGAAAACGATGTTGTCATTGAAACCGATGCCGGAGAAGAAATTAACGTGACTGCCATTTGGCAGAATAGATGGTTGTAGAAAGGAGGCGTTTTTGTGAAACCACTTGCTGTTTATGATGGGTATACGCGGAAACGCCTTGCCTACTTACAAAACGCGTATGATATTGGATATGTAAAACCAATCAATGCGTTATGGACCGCCTCTTTTTCTATGCCTTATTCTGACGAAAAAAATCAATATTGCGAACCTTTTAACTTAGTTGAAATTTGGGACGTAGATGGCGGTAAACAAGACAAATACGTCGGTTTATTTCGAATTATGCCAAGAGTTGAAGATTCTTTAGGAACTGATGCTTCAGTTACTTATGAATTGGAACATGTACTAAGTACTTTGTTAGACGACACAATGCTTGGTTGGCACGAAATAGGTAATTTGGGAACTTATACTCCACAAGTATTAGCTTATATTTTAGACCAACAAATAGACCGTCGATGGATATTAGAAATTTGTGAATATGCACACCAATATCTCTATGGATGGCAAGATGAAAATTTATTGTCCGCTTTATATTCTGTGGTGAATCCATTTTCAGAAACAGACTATTATTGGGATTTTGACACAACTACATTTCCATGGCGTTTACGTTTACTTCAAACCAAGAAAGAAGCTGTTACAGACATTCGATATCGTAAGAATATTTCTGGAATCACAAGAACGTCCGATCCAACAAATTTAACAACTCGATTATATTGTTATGGTTATGGTGAGGGCGATAATAAATTAGGCATCTCTAACGTTAATAATGGAGTGCCATATTTAGAATCAGCTAATGTTGCTAAATATGGAGTTATAACACAAGTTTGGACAGATGAAAGATTTACAATCGAAGAATCGTTGAAAGCCACTGGTCAAGCAATGTTAAAAAAACTCGAAGAACCTTCCGTTACTTACGACATTGACATACAGACGATATCTGAGGCGGCAAATTTAAACATCGGAGACACAGTGCGCGTTGTATCTGGAGTTCTTGATGAATACATGGTAGTTCAAAAAATCTCTAAAAAAGATTTATCTGGAGCGCCACAATCTGGTTTAATTACTCTAGGTGTAGGAACGATCGATGTTGGTGAAAGTATGGCCAATATTGCTGAAAAACAGAGAATTAGCGAAACATATTCTCAAGGGTCTGAAAGCATCTTCACTGATAGCTTTTACGATAATGCAGATCCTTCAAATCCATCTGAAATAACATTTATAATTCCGGAAAACGCCGTTCATGTAAATGAAATTAGTTTTTCCGCTCGCTTAACCAGTTTTAGAGCTTATTCGAAAGCCACACAAGGCGGAGGAGCAAGAACTCAATCAACCTCTGGCGGAGGTAGTAGTAATGTCACTTCTTCTGGAGGAGGTGCGTCTCAACAAACTTCATCTGCTGGTGGCAACAGTAACCAAACTTCATCTGCTGGTGGCAATACAACTCAATCATCAACGTCGGGGGGCGGTGGAAGTGTTACATCTTCTGGAGGAGGATCTTCTCAACAATCTTCATCTGCTGGCGGTAGTAGTACATCGACGACGACGTATAACGATAACACAAAAGTTGGCGACGCGGTATGGGATAACAATCAACAGCATCCTGCTAGTAGTTCGCCAGTATTAACCGCCGATGGTCATAGACATCCTTTTCGTTATCACTCGCATAACGACTCTCATAGACATACCGTTTCTATATCGTCGCATACTCATAGTGTATCAATTCCGAGTCATACGCATTCAGTCACAATTTCTGATCACTCACACAGTGTATCAATTCCGAGTCATACTCATAGTGTATCAATTCCGAGTCATACTCATAGTGTATCAATTCCGAGTCATACTCATAGTGTATCAATTCCGAGTCATACTCACGATATAACATTACCTAATCACACTCATCAAATTGAGTATGGAATTTATAAAGGGCCTTCAGCGTCAAGTATGTTGATTTATTTAGACGATGTTTTAGTCGGTTCATATAATAGTTCAATAAATAACGTTAATTTAATATCTTATATGAGTAAAAATGCGAACGGGAATATTATGCGCGGTCAACACACAATTCGAATTGTGCCGAACGGTTTAACCCGTATTGAATGTACTTTCCAAATTCGTCTCTTTACAAACGCGCATGGCGGAGGTCAATACTAATCTGAAAGGAGAATAAAGATGATTAAAAAAACTATGTATTCGCCGCAAAAAGATTCTCCGTCAACTTTTTTAACAGGAGATCTTTTGCCAACCGACATTTATGTCAATGTTGGTAATGCGGAAATTTTACCACAAACAGTTCCATATCCATTAACCATTGGAATAGATCGAACAATAACAGAGACTGTTTTAGTCACCGCTATTGGATTGAACAACAACCAATTAACTGTACAAAGACCTTCAGGCGCTCTTGCATGGAGTTCTGGCGTTAAAGTGGCTAGAGTATTTACGGCTAATGATTTACAAACGGTTCAAGACAATCTTTCGAACGTTATTGATCAATCAAATACAAACCAATTAAACATTTCAATAATCGACCAACAAGTAAGTGATTTAGAGACCACTGTTGGAAATCAAAATGGAGGTCTTGTAAAGGACCTTTTAGACGAAATAAACAGAGCCTCTTTAGCCGAACAAACGGAAAGAGAACGTGCTTTAGCCGCAGAAAGTCTACTTAACACCAATAAAATAAATCGAACCGAATTGCCACAGGTTATTACTGATTTGAACCCTACGGCAGACGATACTGAATTAAAGATTACTGTTACACGTTATAACGCAAGTAATCAAACGACCTCAACGTACACAAGAATTATGCCGATCGTTAATGATGAAACGGTCGGTATTATGACGCCAGAGGCTTATAATGAAATAACAAATCTTCGTTCAGACGTCACTTCTTTACAGCAACAAGGTGGTAGATTTATTGGTGTCAGTTTTGCCACTAAGGCCGCATTAGATGCTTACGCAATTCCATCTTCAACAAACGTTGGAGATTTTACGTACGTTTTAGATGATGAAACACAAAACGATTCAACAACTCGTTATATTTATAACGGAACTTCTTTTGTATTTGGTTATATCATTAACTACGATCCTGTCGGAATCGCTACAACGACTACAACAGGTATTGTTAAAAGCACAAGCGGTACTGATGGAAAAGTTTTCGTTGAAGCAGATGGATCAATGAGTGTAGTTGGTTGGGACAATCTATCTTCACAAGTAGCCGACATTGAAAACAACTTAACTATTAATAAAGTGTTTGAAATTATTCAATCTTTAAGAGAATCACAATCTTTAATTGAATCATTAGAAGACAGTTCTGGTCAATCGGTTTTAGATTCATCAACGAATGATTTAAAAGCTCAAATTCGTCTACAAATAATTTAAGAATAGGAGATTATTATGGCTAATAAAAAATATACTATGCGTTTGGCAAATGGAAACGCAATTTCAAATTTAGTATTAAATGGGAATAATTATGTCAGCGACGTAGAGGTTGTTGAAGAAACATTCGACGGTGTTATTTCGCCAGTTATCATTACTGACGGAATTAATGAAGAAGTTTTAGAAAACATGGAATTGGTTAGAATTGCCAATTGGGAAAATAAATGGTGGATTTTAATCCAAGAAAAACCACCAATTTCAGAAAACGAAAAACTTCGTTCTGATATTGAATATGTTGCAATGATGTGTGACATTGAACTATAAGGAGGAATATTATGAGAATTAATGAATACCCATTAGTTAACGCCATGAGTAATTCAAACGTCTTACTTCTTGACGGACCAGATGGTACAAAAACTATTAATGGACAAGACGCCGGCATTGCGTTAAATGGTTTGATTAGTCCAGAACAACAT
>JBOFWL010000157.1:0-1864 GCA_051653605.1 Brevinema sp. | reverse complement strand
AGTCTAAGCAGAAACTTTATGAACTAGAAGAGAATCTTGCAAATGGTGATTTTTTGAGGGTGTCAAAATCCCTTATTATAAACTTGAGTAAAATTAAATCTCTCAGCCCTGCACTCAGCGGGAGATTTGAAGCAACACTTTTTAATGATGAAAAGGTTATTATCTCAAGGCAGTATATGGGCAATCTAAAGAAAAGATTTGGAATTTAGGAGGTTAAATAATGCGTATCGAAGAAGTTATCAAAAGTATTGTGCGCTCCTTTTGCGTAATTACAACAGGTGTTACTGCATCAATGTATATATTTTGCTTGGTTTTTAATCCAACAGTAAATTTTACATTAACAGACATAGGAAGGGTGCTGTTTATGGCAATCGTCAGTGACTTGACGCTTTTCATATTCTATGCACCCAAAGAAATTAGTAAAATACAGATGCTAATTCGTCAGATTACTCACCTTATTACGCTTCTTTGTGTTCTGTTATTTTTAGCGGTAAGGTGGGACTGGGTTGATATAAAGAATCCTGTGCAGTGTTTGATTTTATTACTGTTGATTAGTATTGTTTATGTTGCAGTGCTTTTAGTTAATACTTACAATGATAAAAAGGTTGCAGACAAACTTAATGAAATTATAAAAAACCGATACACTTCATAACAAAAATATATTATTTCCGGCGGTGAGTTAAAAACAACTTACCGCCCTTTTTTTACAACTTAACAGCCCTCCATTACAGCATACTGCTTGCTCTATTGTGCCAGAGTATGTTTCCCTATATACTGTTTCAAAAGGAGGAGGCGAAGTGTTATGAATAATATTATCGAAGTGATAAATCTCAAAAAGAGTTATGGCAGTCTAAACGCTGTTAAGGGTATCAATTTTTATGTCGAACAAGGAAAACTGTTTTCTTTTCTCGGACCAAATGGAGCAGGAAAGTCAACCACCATTGATATTCTCTGTACATTGATGCAGCCGGATGATGGAGAGATAACCATCGGCGGACTGAATATTCACAGCGATAGTCAAAAAATACGACAGATGATTGGAGTGGTATTTCAAGACAGTGTGTTGGACTCGCTATTAACTGTAAGAGAGAACCTAAATATAAGGGCAGGACTTTACACCAATGACAAAGCGGAAATAAAAAATGCGGTGTATCAAGTTGCACAAGCAGTTGACCTTGGAGAATTTATAGATCAACCCTACGGCAAACTTTCGGGCGGTCAACGCCGCAGGTCGGATATTGCAAGAGCACTTATTAATACCCCAAAGATACTTTTTCTTGATGAGCCAACAACAGGGCTTGACCCCCAAACCCGAAAAAACGTTTGGGACACCATAAGACGCATTCAAGACAAAACAGGGATGACGGTTTTCTTAACGACTCACTATATGGAAGAAGCAGCACAATCTGATTTTGTTATGGTTATTGACCACGGTAAAATTGTTGCAAAAGGAACCCCGACAGAATTAAAAACCAAATACGCTATGGACACTTTGAGATTAGCCATTTCTGATGAAATTCCATTACGAAAGGTTTTGCAGGAACTCGCACTGGATTTTAGCCAGATAGCAGGTGAATTTGTAGTACGGATTTCGGATACTAAAAGTGCTATCCCAATTCTTGAACAATGTGAAAAATACATCAGCGGATTTCAAGTTTTACAAGGGACAATGGACGATGCTTTTATTGAAATTACAGGAAAGGAGCTTCGGATATGAGGACTTTTATGACACGCAACTTGAAGTTGTTTTTCCGTGACAAGAGTGCAGTATTTTTTTCACTGTTGGCTATTTTTGTAATTATTGCACTGTACGCAGTGTTTTTAGGTGATGTATGGTTATCTGATGACCTTAAAGGTGTAGAAA
>JBOFWL010000156.1:0-2359 GCA_051653605.1 Brevinema sp. | reverse complement strand
ATAAAATAAAAACTTGCTTTTAGCAAGTCTACACTTTTTTCATACCCCTTTTTTATACTAGGGCAATGTTATTTTATCAATAATTTTATTAGTCATTTTAAACATAATAGAGCCTTTAATAACCAAGGCTCTATTATGTATGTACTTCGTATTATGCTCATAACATTTAGTGGAGTTGTGAAGTATCAAACTCACCATTAGCAATTAATTCTTGAATTATTACAGCTAAATCGTTCTTTACGTTCTCTTGATCTGCCTTTGTTCCTGCATTTTCCACATATATGGTGCTACTGCCGAGTTCAAAGGTGGCATAGTAAATTGCGGTCTGTTCTCCCTTGCTGTTTGCGTCAGTCAGAAAATACCCTGCCGTGACAGAAATGCCATCAATTACTGTGGACTTTACACTGCCATCAATTACTGTGTCGAGCAGCTGTACGTCTGAAGTGGCTATGACAAGCTTAACATCTCCGATTGTTCCCTCAAAGCCCAGCAGTTTATTATCGTCGGCAGCGAATATGGCATTTGCCGCAACCGGCATATCTGCAAACAGAGCTTCCGTTTCTTCTTCTGTAAGTGCCCTCGTATTCACGTCTAAATCCAGTGACAGCGCACCGGGCATCGTATTGGCTTTTACAAAGCTGATCGTCTCTCCGCCATCCAGTCTTGCAATATCGTTGCTGCTAAACCATCCGCTCTGTAATGCGCCTACGCCGAGAACGGCAACAAGCGCAAGACAGGCGGCGATAGATGTCCATTTCATCCAAGCGGGCTTTTTGTTCGCCTTTTTACCGGGGGCGGCTTCGTCAATATACTTCTCGTCCACTTGACCGAGAATATTCAAAATCCGTTTTTCTTCTTTCATAATGTGATACCCTCTTTCTCCAAAATCTGTTTTAGCTCATTTCTTGCCCGGAGCAATGTCATTTTTACCTTGCTCTCGCTGAAGCTGTAATCCGCTGCAATCTCCTTGACGGGGCTTAAATACCAATACCGCCGCACGAAAATCTTTCGCGTGTTCATCGGCAGAGTGGCAAGGAAACGGTTGAAAATCTCAACCAAAGCCGCGTCCTCTATGGTCTGCTCCACGCTGCCAGCGTCAGGGATGCAGTCTTGCAGCTCGTCCAGAGCCATCGTTACTTGCCCAAAGCCGCGCTTTTCAGCGGCGTACTTCTCGTATTTGTTCAAGGAAAGATTGCGGGTAATTTTTCCGAGAAAGGTTGATAGGCGATTGGGACGCTTCGGGGGCATTGCGCCCCAAGCCCTCAAATATGTATCGCTGACACATTCCTCGGAGTCCTCAGTGTTGTGCAGGATGTTGAAAGCTATGGTCTGACAATACTTGCCGTACTTGCTCGCAGTTTCTGATATGGCAGCTTCGGAGCGCACCCAATATAGATCAATAATCTGCTCATCGTCCATGATTTTCTCCTTTCTTTTCTGTGTAAGGCCTTTCACCTATATACACCGGAAAAAATCCAATGCGTCACATTTTATACAATTATAACTACACTATATTAAGAAATGCCAACCTTCATTAAGGGTGGCATTCAGCAAGATTATATAAATTGGTTGCTGCAATTCCGTTTTCAAATCGACTTCGCAATTAGCTTTATTCGCTTTGTTGGGTGAAAAAATAAGGGTTGCATATGTTTTGCTCATGCCCTTACCAATGACCACCCGAAATTGCATTTGTAAACGCATTATCAATCATAATTTTCCATTGATTATCTATCTTTTCAAGTTTAATATCAACCTTTTGGGAAACTATATTTGAATCACAATTTTTAATAGCAGCAACTAATGGGTTGTCCACATCTAAATAATTTATTATATCTGTGACTGTTGAGGCAAAATCTTTATTATTAATATTACATGAAATCAGAGCGTTGTTATCTTGGGTTTCTGTCTTAATAATTTCATATGATAAGTTCTCGAATAAAGCCTCTATGTAGCCGTCATCGTCACTTAAATCATCACCGAAGTAAACATTTTTCCTCTTCGTATCCGGATATATAACGCAGGAATTAAAAGTTTTTCCATCGCCATCTTTAAGAGATATGATAGCAATTTCAAGAATTTCATTTGGTTCTTTAGTAAGTAGTTCTTGTGCTTTTTGATTATTAGACATGTTAGATTGAGTGTTGCAACCTGCTACTAATATAGCAAGTATAAAAGCAAAAACTATAAATACTGATTTTCTCATATATTAATACCCCCCAGTATATAAATTTCACGGTATCAACCGTGTTGTCCGTTTTCGGGGTTAGCGATAAACTAACCTCTATATATTTACATTATACCACTTTATTCCACGGAAGTAAATTGCAAAAACAATCATCTGTCAAGCTCTTTTTTCTTA
>JBOFWL010000155.1:0-1109 GCA_051653605.1 Brevinema sp. | reverse complement strand
CTCAACAAGTACTGAGGGAGCAGCAAAATTACCCCCAAGACTTGTTGGATGATTTGAAAAATATGGTTAAACCAGAAAACCAAGAACGATGGTGGCGAACACTCCAACTAACAAAAGATTATTTAAGTTTCATGGCTCTATTGGAATGCATACTAAAAATTACTTGTGTGGATATTGAAAAGGTTTGTCTTTGTGAAGATGGCGAATATATTGAGGTTCATTGGAATGGACTGGAAGACCCAACGATGGTTAGTTTTGACCGAACTGATCCTTTGATTGTTACCCTACACAAAGTAACTTTTGGTTGCATTGAAGAGTTGGCAGACGAAGAATAGCCGAAACAGCCGAAAGGCTGTCCTACAGGGATAACCTCCTGTAGCTGATGATGGCAGGTTAAGTAAGGAGGCGAGAAGATGAAGATGTTGTTGACAACAAAGGAATACTCCGAATATACAGGGATTCCGATAAGTACAGTAAAAGATAGACTGAAAAAAGGGACACTTCCAAGCTCAAAGGTTATTGGAAAGAGCAATAAAGAAGAATACCGAATTTCAATCAACGAACTTGAAAAGTCTCAACAGCTCAAATACATCAAAGACCGTGGAGCTGAAATAGCAAGTCCTGCTCCATCAGCCGATGTGCCAAGAAAGCCATTAGATAATTTCTCACAGAGTGAACGAGAAGATATGTCATTTTGGATAGAAATAATTGAGCGATGGCAGTCTTACCGCAACGCACCAACAGTTACAAAAAAGACTGAGGTTGATGAACGGTTTGTATCGGCAATTAAACTGGATTACCCCGATATGGAAATATCGGTAAAAACTTTATATCGCAAATGGAAAGCCTATAAGGAAAACCGATGGGAGGACTTGGTAGATAACCGAGGGAAACACCTCAAGGGTCGTAGCACAATAACAGAGGAAATGATGGGTGCGTTTCTCTATATGGCATTAGACCAAGCCGAACATCCGCTAAGCCGATGCTACAAGTATATGAAAGATATTGTAAAAGAAGAATACCCCGAACAGTATGAGCTTATACCATCAGAGGCAACTTTTAGAAGGCATTTTGTTTCGGATATTGATGAAGGATTGAAAATCATGGGG
>JBOFWL010000154.1:0-1270 GCA_051653605.1 Brevinema sp. | reverse complement strand
TTATTATTGGAGCATTCATACTAAACGTATTTTTGATAATTATTGGTGTAATTTCCTTTAGTGCTTTTACACGAGAACCAACCGTAACTACGACAAGTCAGTCAGAACTTCTTATTGAAACAGAGTAAGATTATGAGCACACCCTTTGTCAGTGCTTATTTTCACCTACACAGTAAAATCCAACTAATTATGAAAATAAGGAGCTGCACTTTTGAAGTACAGCTCCTTGGCTCGTTATGCGTCCAAAATCGTCTGGTCTATTTTTGCATAAAGATGGTGAGCGGATTTTAATTTTCATAATATGCAAAGTGTGGTTTTTTAAACTGTTCGTAGAAAATGCAATGTTACAAATAATTCACATTTTTCTATTGATATACCCATCTGAATGTGATATATTTGTATCGTGACAAATAAGTCACATACAAAATATCAAGGAGGGTCATTATGAAACGCACATTTCGCATTCCGACTGTTTTAGGCGTTCTTGGATTTTTGGGAATACTCGGTATTCTTTATAATCCAATCTTCTGCGTTTTCTTCGGCTTTTTCGGGTTCTTTTTTTGGGGGCTTCTCGGTCGAGAAAAAGCAGATGAGAGATTAGTGGAAAACATTAATAGAGCCGTCAGCATAGCTGGTCGTATGGGACTTGTCCTTTGTTTCTTCCTGCTTTTTGCATTAGACAAGCAAGTATCAAGCGAACTGGTTTTGCGTTATGGTTCTATTGCTTATGGCGTTGTTTTTACACTTGCTCCTGCTCTGGCATATTTTCTGGATAAACGGGGGTAAGAGCATGGTAGCTTTTATTTGCAAATTAAAGGAGTTCCGCCAAGCTGCTAACATGACGCAAGAGGAACTGGCAAGCCAAGTCTCAGTTCGTCGAGAAACGATTATTCGATTAGAAGCGGGAAAATACAATCCATCATTGAAGATGGCAATCGATATAGCAAGGACTGTAAAAGCCCCTATTGAAGAAATATTTGTTTTTGAGGAGGAACAGTAATGGGTAACAAAAAGATTTGCCCTGTATGTGGTAATGAGGAAACAAGACAAGGAAAGCTTCACGGAGTTGCAACGCTACATTCTTTAGATTCCCGCGTGGGTATTGGCGGCGCTGAACTTATCTTTACCTTTTGTGCAAAATGCGGAGAGGTTTTGAGTATCAAAGTCGATAACCCCAAAAAAATTAAATAACTTTTTTACCAAGAAGCAGGAATACAAGGACAAAATTGTTGTTTAGCCAATACAATACTTATTATGAGAAAATGAGCAT
>JBOFWL010000153.1:0-9965 GCA_051653605.1 Brevinema sp. | reverse complement strand
GAACAAGAGGAATTGGCAGCCACATCATCAATGAGCTAATTCAAGAAGAAAAAATATACGAGGACATCAAAGGCAATGCGGTATTCGTGGGCTTTGACGAGCAAGGTAAGCCGAGATATGCCACTCTGCGAGGTACTTATACCGACAAGCCTTTCCGCATGGATTGTGTGGGCAGTGACAAGCGGTACAGCTTTTGCATGAGTGGTACTTCAAACCGTTTGTACACCTTTGAAAGCGCCATTGACTGTCTTTCCCATGCTACTCTTGAAAACATCACACAGGGCAACGCAGGGGCTTACAGAGCCGATAGCAGACTGTCTTTAGGTGGTACAAGTGCTATTGCACTATCTCACTACTTGCAAAGAAACAGCCATATCATCGAGCTTGTGTTCTGCCTTGACAATGACAACACAGGGCGAAAAAGAGCCGTTTCTCTTGCGAGGGAATACGCTAAAAAAGGCTATTACACAAGGCTTGAACTGCCCGTCTTAAAGGACTACAACGAGGTTTTGTTACAGTATCGGAACGAGCAAAAGCAGAAAAAACGATTGGAGGGCAGCTATGAGAGATAGCCAAGAAATAATACAAAAACCACAGCCAAAGCCTCATTCAAAGGCTAAAACAAAATATATTATTACTCATGAATATAAGGGGAATTTAAGTATGCAAACGGCTTTTCAAGAGGTTTTAGAGCAGAAAATAAACAACCAATACGAGCAATGGAAGGACGAAAAGTTAACAAAATAACGGTTTAAAAATCAACAGGGACATGATATAATATCTGTATCGTGTCCCTGTTCCTCTAAGGAGAAAAAATGATGAACAGGACAAATAAGTTAACAAACCCCATTACTGCACTCTACTGCCGCCTTTCAATGGAAGATGGCAGAGATAACGAGAGCATGAGCATTACCAACCAAAAGGCGATGCTTAAAGAATATGCCGAGAAAAACGGTATGTTTGACTACTCTTTCTATGTGGATGATGGGTACACAGGGCGAAACTTTAACCGCCCTGCTTTTCAGCGAATGATTGCTGATATTGAGTCTGGTAAGGTGCGATGCGTGGTAACGAAAGACCTTTCAAGACTTGGTAGAAACTACATTGAATCGGGTAGTTATATCGAGATATTTTTTCCACGACATGGCGTGCGTTACATTGCCATAAATGATAATGTAGATAGCTTAAACAAGCAAGAAATGGACATCACACCGTTTCGGAATATCCTAAACGATATGTTTTCGAGGGACATTTCAAAAAAAGTGCTTGCTGGACGAATGGCTCGTTCAAGGCAAGGAAAGTTTGGTGGAGGTCCTGCTCCATATGGTTATATGCGTGACCCTGCGGACAATGGGCACTTGATAATTGACCCCGAAACCGCACCTGCTGTTAAGCTAATTTTTGACCTTGCGTTGGATGGTTGCGGTACAATGCGGATTGCCAAACAGCTTTTGGAACGCAAGATACCCATTACAAGGTGCAGAACGGCAAAAACAGATGTAAACTACTACTCTTGGAGTGGTAGTGTTATCAGTAAAATGCTTAGAAATCCCCTGTATTATGGTGCTCATGTGGTGTGCAAAACCCACCAAAAGGCGATACGCTCTAACACCTACAATTTTGTTCCTCGTAATGAATGGGAAGTGATTGATAATTGCCACCAAGCAATTATCACTAAAGAGCATTTTGACCGAGTGCAAAAGCTCTTGGACAACCGTCCAGCTATCATGCAAGGAAACACTTGCCCATTTTATAATATCTTTCATGGCTTGATGGAATGTGAAACTTGTGGAAAGTCTTTGCAATCCCGATATGAAAAGGTTGGACGAACAGGCGTAAACCGCACCACCAAAGAGGAAAGACAACCCATAGATAAGGCTTATTACATCTGCCAAACCTACAACCGTTTGGGCAAAGATACCTGCACAAGCCATAAAATTGAGGCTCGTGACCTTTATAATCTTGTGCTTGAGGATATTCGGGTGCACGCTGACAAAGTGCTAACCGACAGCGAGGGTTTTTATGCAAAACTTGCCCGAAAGTTAGAAAAACAGCACACCGCTGATGAGGGAACGCTCAAAAAGGAGCTTGCCACCCTAACTGCACGAACACAAGAAATTGATCGCCTGTTTATGAGCTTGTACGAAGATAAGTCAAAAGGTATTCTCACCGAACAGCGATTTGTGATGATGACAAATCAGCTAGAGCAAGAGCAAAATCAAGGCAGAGAGCGTATACAATACATCACCGAGGAACTAAGCCTTGCAGACGATATGGGCAAGGATATACGGCTGTTCATTGATGAAATCGGGCAATATGCCGCTATTACAGAGCTTGACGAGGTTATCGTGCATCGGCTTATTCACAAGATTGTGGTGAGCGAAAAGCAGGTAGTAGATGGCGAGAAAATTCAACGAGTGAGGATTGTTTATAACTTTGTGGGCGAGCTTGGGGAGTAATTCATAAATTCGTGGCAACAGGATACTTCTTGTTGCCACGAATAATATATTGTGTTTATTATAAATATAAGGAGTGAGATTATGTCAGGATATACAAAGCATATGTGTGAAAATGATGTCCACGACGCAAAAAAGAGTATAAATAATTATTTAATATCTGTTATTCCGTTATTACCATATACATATGACTTTGAATTAATTAAAAACCTACTATATAAATATTATCCATATGAGATGTTTTTGATTAACGAGAAGCATAAATATTATTTTCACAAAGAAAAAAGCTTAATATCTAAAGGAAAAAAATCAAGATATACTTTCCCTGTATCTGATATAATAATTTCATATTCGCAAACATATAAGAAGATTTTTTCAGATGAATATAAAAGATTGCACCAACAAAATTTTGATGAACATAGGTATATTAAAAGTGTTGAGTCTTTTTCAGCAATTAGAGACCCTAAAATAAAGAAGATATTTGATAAAATTGAAAAGGCAAAATTAAAAACCCAACAGGTTGAACCAGAATTCCTTGACGCTCTGATGGGACTTTATGATAGAAAAAACACTTCGCAAAAAGATAAGGTATATATAATAAAAGAGCTTCAAAAATATTATTGCAACAAGGTAATTAATTTTTTTAGTAAAAAAGTTGACACTGAATACAACAGACAACTTCGCGAGATAGCATTTTACCATTTGCAGTCATTGGGATTTCAGCCTGTTTTAAGAAAACAAAAATATATGATAATTCCAAGTAAAAACAAAAAAAGACGTGAATTCCTTAAAAATATATACGCTAAAGAACGCTATAATGTAAATGAAATCCCAGAAGAATTAGAATATAGAATTCAAAATTCAAGAGAGCAACAAATAAAGACTTATGATTTCTTTATCTCTCATAGTAGCATGGACTATAATGAAGTACAATTTTTAATTAGCTATCTCAACCAAAATCGTAAAAATATCTATTGTGATTGGATAAATGACAATGATTATTTAAAGCGTCATTTAGTGGGAAATGCTACCCTTAATGTGCTTATTAAGCGGCTACAGCAATCAAAAGAAATGATATTTGTAATATCTGAAAATTCCATGAAATCCAATTGGTGCAAATACGAGTTAAACGACTTTTACTTACAAAAAAAAGGTATGTATTGTGTGAAAAAAGAGGACTTAAAAGAAGCTATCGTTAAACTTGTTAAATATGATGATAAATGGTATTTTGACCCATTATATAAGCAAATAGATTTATTTGGAGAGAAAAAACAGGAGGAATAGAAGTGGAAAACAAAATTAAGCACTTAGAAATGATACAAGGCATTATTAATCGTATGGCATCAAACTCCTTTGCACTTAAAGGGTGGGCTGTTACGCTAGTTTCAGGCATTTTTGTATTGTCAAGCAAGGAGGCGGATAAAATGTACTTCCTTGTCGCGTATATACCAATCATTGTGTTTTGGTGTTTGGATGCTTATTATCTTTTACAAGAACGATTATTTCGTTCTCTTTATGGTAGGATACGTAAATTAAGTGAGTCAGACATTGATTTTGACATGAATATTACTTTACCTGAATTCAACATTTCCAGTAATAAATATTTTAACTGTCTGTTTTCTATAACTGAACTTTGGTTTTACGTTCCACTCGCATTGGTATCTACTGGAATTATTGTTCTTACACAGTTGGCATAGGTAAATTATTCTATATTTTCAAGACATTTTTCGTCAATAGGACTATTACTTTAAAAGAGTAATAGTCTTTATTTTTGACCCTTTTTCAAACTCGTCACTTGACAATGTTGCAAGGATCTTATGAGTATAGATGAATTAGCCGTTATGGATGGAGAAAAATGCATTGTGCAGGTTAGAGGTGTACGACCTTTTTTCTCTGATAAGTATGATTTGACACAACATCCAAATTTTAAAGAAACAGCTGACTATGATAAAAAATATGTATTCGATATTGAAAAATATTTAAATAAGAGAATGAAGTTAAAAGAACAAGAAATTTTTGAAGTAATAGAATTATGATTATTAGAGGTAAGTTGAAATGATTTGTTAGCTATTATATATTATAATCATAGATGTATATTATTAGTACTGTATGTTTTAGTTTTTGAATTGTATTTGTTTTTGGGATTTTGTTTTTATATGAAAGCTGGCATAACAAAGACGATACACTTAAGAAACCTAATATAATCCAAGCACTATTATTGCTATTTTATATATTTATCCTTTTGCTTCTATGCTTTTAGGCAATACTTTTCCACAAATGGTAACATATATTATGCCACGTTCTATAATTTGTTTAAGTATAGCTGTTTATGCAGGTCATAAAAGAAAAAACAAGATACTTCTTGCCCTAGTGACTGTTCGGGGATTAACTGGAATAAAATCAATGATTTTTAATGCTTATGATGATATAATTCTTTTAGCTTGTAGTATTTATGGCATCGTATTATTGGTAAGTGAGATAAGGAAATCAAAAGAATAATTATATGTATAATCGTTAACAGAAAAATCATTTTTTTATTCTGAAAGGAGGGAACTTTTGATAAATGTAGGAAATAGAATGGTAAATAACTGGGTATATGCTTTGAAAGATGGATATGTTCTAATAGATACTGGCTATGAAAATGGTTTTTCAAGACTAAAATCTAACTTGGCAAAGCATAACATTAAGTTGGACGAACTTCGTTTTGTTTTACTAACACATGCTCACGATGATCACGCGGGCTTTTTAAATGACTTACTGTCGGAACTTCCATCACTAAAAGTTATAATGAGCGATAAGTCATTAGATGGTTTATATAAAGGACAAAATTCTTTTGAGGGTGGCTGTACATCAAAACTTGCCTTGTTGTTTTGTAATATTATGAAACTTTTTGGAAAAGGAGAGCATACCTATCCAAAGTTAAAAAACGAGTTTGAGAGTAGATGTATTCAAATAACAGAGGCTAATAAAAAAGAAATAGGTTTGTTACTGTGTGGTCAAATAATTAGTACGCCTGGACATACATCTGATTCTATTTCGCTTATGTTAAGTGATGGAGCTCTTTATTGCGGTGATGCTGCAATGAATGGGTTGCCGAGTTTAAATAAAATTACTATTTGGGCAGAAAATAAAGATGAATTTTTAGAATCTTGGAAAACAATCATAAACCTTAAGCCAAAGTTTATATACCCTGGTCATGGTCAACCTTTTACTTATTTGTCACTTGAGAAAAATATGAGTCATGTTCAGAAAATGAAATTGCTTCCTCTTAAGTAAACGAAATGAGCATAATAGAATTTTTTTAACCATATGAGCTAGCAGTAAAAATATAAAAAATTAAATGATAATAAGAAAGAGAAGTGTAGGTATTAGAGAAAATAAACTCTAATAGCTACACTTTTTTTGTACAAAAAAGGAGAAAATACGTGAAGAACAGGATAAGAGCACCTACAGAAAATGGGGGGCAACAATTTAATCAATTATAAAGAGAACAACTAAAAAATAAAAAAGAAAGAAAATTGTAAACACAATTAGGAGGAAAAAATTATGGCATTTTTTGCATCAGCAGTAGGAACATTACAAACATTAGTAGTAGCACTTGGAGCAGGGCTTGGTATTTGGGGAGCAATTAACCTTATGGAAGGATATGGGAATGATAATCCTGGCGCGAAAAGCCAGGGTATCAAACACTTGACACCCAAATAGTTGAATTAAAAAAGATTGTGTATGTCGCAGTTTTAGGAGTATTTCTGCAACTATATCTTGTGAATTATCAATTATGGTGTTATACTGTTTTATGCAACAAAATCAGCGGCGAAAAGCGGAATTTTCGCTATTTTATGAGGTGAAAAACAGTATGAAAATCAGTTACAAACCATTATGGATTACCCTAATCAATCACAACATGAGCAAAAAAGATTTAATGATACAGGCGCATTTGACAACAAACCATATTGCCAATATGGGCAAGGGGCAGCATGTTTCTCTTGCTACCATTGTGAAAATCTGTGAAACGCTGCATTGCGACCTTGCGGATGTGATTGCCCTTGTGCCTGATGATGAGTAGTAAAATTTATTTGTAATCTGAAATTGACTTTTCTCAGAATTTTGCTTATAATAAGTGTGCTTATTATAAGCAAGCTTATTATTTGGAGGAAATGCAATGTACAAGTATGAAAAAACAGTTTTAGGAAATGTTGACCGAAAAAAGTTGTGGGAGCTTTATAGCAATGTTTCCCTTTGGAAAGAATGGGATACCGATGTGGAAAATGTGGTGCTAAATGGTGAGTTTGCGCGTGGTATCTGTGGAATTATGAAAATGAAAAATGGGCAATCGCTTCCGTTCACCATAGATAGCGTTGCTGATGAAAAGGAATTTACAACTGTCTCCCACTTAGGAGAAATTACAGTATCATTTATCCACCTCATTACAGAAACATCTATCACACATGTCGTTACTATTGATGGGGGTATAGATGAACAAATGGATGGCATGGGGAAAGGAATAACTGCTAATCTGCCAGCTACAATGGATAGATTGCTTGCTATGGTACAGCAATGAAAGGTGCAAAATATGAATCCCACAAAAGCACAGGCTTAATCTTTTGGCAGGTATCCACCCTTTGGCAGCGAGCAATTAAAGAAACATTGCGGCAATTTGATTTAACACACACCCAATATGTTATATTGGCTGTTATTGAGGAACTTAGCGAAAAAACTGAAGATATAACACAAAAAAAAATATCCGACTTCTCTATGATTGACCCAATGACATTGTCGACTACATTACGCCTGCTTGAAAAAAAAGGATTTACGCAAAGAATACAAAGTGAATTGGATAGTAGAGCAAATAGAATTTGCAATACAAAAAACGGACACGAAATACTTAAAAATGCGATTGTGGCCGTAGAATCTGTGGACACTCTATTTTTCTTTGAGGAACAAAAAAAATTAGAACCCTTTCGAGATATGCTTTTGGAACTGAAAGTGAAAAACGAGGGAAACCCTATTACCCCAATCGTATAACAGCGAGGGTGCAACATATTGAAACAAATTCAGTATAAAGGTGGTTAGATGGAAAAGTCTATATGGCTGCATTGCCCTATATGTGGCAACAAAACTCGTGACAAAATCCGAGAAGATACCGTGCTAAGAAATTTCCCTCTCTTTTGTCCAAAATGCAAGCAGGAAACAATTATAAGTGTTGAACAAATGAATATGACTGTTATCAAAGAGCCAGACGCAAGACGCAGAGCCGATAACCAACGAGAATGAAACTCGTGGTTGTTGGCTCTTTTTCGTAGGAGGATTGCCATGTTACAGATACTTTCAAAATCTATCAAATTGAAAAAGGAATATAGCATCACAATCCGCCTGTAATGCGGTAACTTTTTGTTGCGACCAAATACAAAAAAATAGCTATGCCCGATTGAGATTTTACAAATTTCAGTCGGGCATTTTTGCGTTCATAGAGTTACATTGCCGTTCCCCACCGCCCCCATTCAGACCAAAAAAATCTGAATGGAGGAGCGGTTATGGAGATAACCATAAAAATAAACGGACAAGCCGTGTCGGTTGATGTGAGCATTGATGTTTACACCTATCTCGACCAAGCCGACCACAAGGATGAAAACCTTGCCCATGAGCAGCGGCGGCACTGGGATATGCGAGAGCTTGACGAACAAATCATAGCCAATGAGTGCAGCCGCAGCTACATACTTACCCCCGAACAAATTGTTTGCCGTAAGGAAACCCTTGCCGAGATTATGTCGGTGCTGAACGCTTGCACCGAGCAGCAGCGACAACGCTTTTTTCTCTATGCCTTAGAGGGCATGAGCTATACGGAAATCGGGCGGCATTGTGGCTGTTCCAAAGTTGCGGTACATCACAGCATTTCGGCTGTCAGAAAGAAATATCAAGATTTTATCAATCGGACACTTAACGAAACGCCGTTTTCGGGCTAAACAGTGAGGGGATATTTTCCCCATCATAATTTCGAGAAGGACAGACGATTTTTCGCCTGTCCTTTTCGCATTTGGAGGTTTAGCCAATGGCGATTATCAATCTAAGAAAGTATTACTACCCCACCTACAAAAAGGACACTTTTATCGAAGTGTCGGACGAGGTAGCCGAGGCACTTTTGCTCATGCTCCGTGCAGAAAACAACTATGAGCGAAAGCGGTTTTACCACAAGGCTTTTTTCTCTCTGGTGTGAAGACGGCATCGAAAATGATGCAATCGGTTGGGCACAGCCATCACCCGAAGATTACATGATTAAGTGGGAGGAACAGATAGCACATGAGCGTTTGCTGATACATATGCAGGAGTCTTTTGCAATCCTTACGCCCACACAGGCACGCCGCTTGCACGCCCGATATTTGTTAGGCATGAAAGTCAGAGAGATAGCCGCCGCCGAGGGTGTTAGTCCATCACAGGTAAGTGACAGCGTTCGTGCGGCTGTCAAAAAGCTACACAAGCATTTCAAAAAACAAAAGTGGATTTAGGAGGTCACCATGAAAGAACTAAAAGCATTGCAGATGGAAAAATCTGAAATTGAAAAGGAAATCAAACAGCTTGAAAACAGGCAGAAAATCCTACTGAACCGCAAGCACAAAGAGGAACGCAGAGTACAGCACCCACCGCCTTATTGAACAGGGTGCAATTTTGGAGAGTGTTTTTCCCGAAATAGCCGCCATGACGGGCGAACAGGTCAAAGCATTTCTGCAACAAAAACGCTGATACCACCGAGGAACGCAATCCCTCCCTTGAGTACAAGGGCGCACTTATACACCCTTACGGGTGCTGTGCGGTCTTGCAGACAGCTTTGTGAGCAAAGCTCACGATGGGGAGCTGCACTCCCCAAACCCCTTGCGAACTTGCCGACAAGCAACATTCTCTGCGGAGAATATTTCTTGTCAACAAGTCTAAATGAAACCCACTAAGGAGGTCTACTCATGGCGCTTTACCATTGTCACATTAAACTTGTGCAGCGTAGCAAAGGCAAAAGCGTGGTTGCCGCCGCCGCTTACCGTAGCGGTACAAAAATCACAAATGAATGGGATGGAGAGCTGCACGACTACACGAAAAAAGGCGGCATTGTTCACGCTGAAATCTTGCTACCATCCAACGCACCGCCCGAACTTGGAGAGCGAAAAACTCTCTGGAACAGCGTAGAACTTTTCGAGAAACAAAGTGATGCCCAACTTGCCCGTGATATTGAAATCGCCTTGCCTGTCGAGCTTGACAGAAAGGCACAGCTTGCATTAGTCCGTGCGTATGTCAACGATACTTTTGTGTCGGTTGGGATGTGTGCGGATTTTGCTTTGCACGATAAGGGCGATGGAAACCCAAGTATTCAAGAAGTCATAAAGTTGTGAGTATAGTCGAAGTTGGTAAGTGTAAAATAATAGTTGGCAAATAAAATAGGAAGTAGAGAAAATCCCTACTTCCCAATCATACAATTTTTCTTTATGATATTAACGATGAAGAAAATACGTAAAGGAGACTGTA
>JBOFWL010000152.1:0-2514 GCA_051653605.1 Brevinema sp. | reverse complement strand
GGTATAGATTGACTGCTCATAAATTCAGTCAGCACCTTGCGGTACAGTTCATCGTCCATTTTATCTCCCTAAGATATAATTAGTTTGGGATTATCCTCTGGATATTGAGGAACAATAAAAATGTATTCAAGATTCCCTGTTTTTTCCGCACTCTCTATCGCTAAAGCAAGCTGCGGCAGGCTCTGCTGCACATATGCGAGCACGTTTCCCGAAAACGAAAGACTTTCCGCAAGTTTCATAAGAGCATTGCCGAGCATTTGCTCGATTTCGGTATGCACTTTTCCTGTAAGTTGATGATATAAAAAAGATTGTATCTCCGGCGTTACCTCTAATGAATTTGCAGGAACATCCGCAAGAACACAGCCAAGAGAAGCTGCAAGAACAGGCTCATAAATGTTCAGCAGGAGATTTTCATATCGTTCATCATAGCCACAAAGTAAGTGGTGAATATCCTCATCGGAAAATTGTGTACAAAACAGATTTTCATAATAAAGCTGCTCCAAATACTGTAGGATAAATTCAATGCCTAAAAGCCGATTGGCTTTGTTATAAACAGGATAGTCTGCTGTAATATGAATTTCCTGTGCTGCAAATTCGGCATCGTACAGCTTAAAAAATCCGTTGATACCATCTACAACGGTGGATGAATAAAATACATTCGTGGTTTGTAACAAATGCCTAACGAGTGCTTCATGATGTAATTTTGCTTGCTCCACAAGTCTGTCAATTCGTTTGCGACCCTCTGCACAAATAGCCTCCACACCCATACTCTGCACAGCGACAACGGCATCATCGGGGTTTGGATAGGCTTTCAGCAATACCCCAATGGTGAACATGATTGAAGCCAGAATACCCTGTGCCTTTTCAATGCGGATGGAACTGCTATCACCGCCGTTAAAGCGTTCGGTTTTCTTTGCCAAAAGTGAAAGGCAGTCAAACTGTATTTTTTCAAGCTCCGATTCAGATAAAAGCTGTACCATATATGCTTGTTTAAGTAAGGATTGAAAATAGTGTTCACCATTAAGTGCTTCACGATTTATCTTGCTGATTTTTTCAATATTCGCCATCTTCTACCTCCTCGCCTGCATCCTCTAAATCGTCAGCAGAGTAGCCGCATCGCAAATTTCGAGCAAGTCTATCTAATTCTCTACCCGAAAGCAAATCAAGAGAGCCTTGGCAGATGCCATCAAACGATTTTTTCATATACTTAATTAGATCGTCATCACTCATTAAATCGAGTGTTTCGTTTTTGTAGTAGTAAAAAGTTTCAATCAATTCACGCAAGACTTCTTCGTAATTATGCATTGAGAGATAGGGCGAGTCGCAAAATTCAAATATAATTTTGTCAATGATACCACCACCAAACTCAATTCTTCCTGTTTCCTTGAGGGAAAGAGAGCGAGTTTCCACTAATGCGATTGCTTGCTGCTCGGTCAACACAAGTCCATATTTTAGAGTCAAGTCATTGTATTTCATGACCTCGCCTACAGCTTGCTTTTGTATTAAGGCATGATTGAAACCGCCCCCAAATAGAGAAAGTTCAAAGCTCAAATAAGCACTCCTCCTCTTGTCTTATTTCAACAAATAGTGCAAAATATCTGATTTTTTATCGTAATGCACCTGCTCTTATTTAAGAACAGCCAAGGCATACTCAATATGTTCAAAAGCAGATAAGTAATCAGTTCTGTCTGTGAAAAATCTTTTTTGTATTTCCTCGGTGCATAAGTGTTCTTGAATTGAAAAACAATATTTTCCTAACACTTTTTCAAGTTCACGATAGCTAAAGCAAGATTTCATCGGCTCACCGCACGCAGCCGCCGCAGAAACCATGTTTTGCACACGTTTAACAGGAGAGGTAAATAAACCCTCCGATGCATAATCAAACAAAAGGGAACTACCTTCAGCAGCAAATTCGCCAATAGCTTTCAACATACTTTCTATCTGTTCCTTTGTTATGTAATAGCTAACACCTAACCAACTGAAAAATGTATTTTATCCTTGCTAAATCCGCAACTTAACAGCTTTTCAGTTAAGTTATCTGACGCAAAATCCATTGGAACAAAACAAAGATTTTTAGGTATTTGCCATCCTGCACGGGAAATACGTTTTTGTTTTTCTTCTTGTGTCAATGGATGGTCTACTTCAAAAACATTAAGATTGTTTAGGATATCAGAGTTGCGAAAAGCAAATGTATCCATACCTGCACCTAGTATTACATACTGTGTTGTTCCTGTGTGTATCGCTGTTTGGAGGGCATCTTCACAGTATCTTGCCCTTGCCACAGGTGTAGGTGCAATCTGTGTTTGGACAATCCATTTAAGCATATCATTGGAAGATGTGAAGTCAGCTTTTTTGTTAGGTGCAAAAAAATCTATTCCTCCTAACATATAACCTTGTATTTGCTGATATTCGTCATCGCTTATCAGTTGTCGGCTCAAGATATCGTTGAAGATAACAGGGCTGTCATTTTCTGTGTGATACACTCTTCCGAAAGATGATATAAGTGCCGTTAAA
>JBOFWL010000151.1:0-1329 GCA_051653605.1 Brevinema sp. | reverse complement strand
AAAATACATCCGAGAAGCGTTCTTTCCGTTTCTTATTCGGATATATAAAAAGATACCGAATTTACTTTACTCAGATAATTTTCGGACTTGCATTTGGATGTCTGCTTCAACTGATAATGCCATTTCTGACACAGGCAATTGTTGATATAGGTATCAAGCATAAAGATGTAGGCTTAATTTGGCTTATTCTTCTCGGAGAATTAATGATAGTTGTAGGCAGAACTACAACGGATTTTGTCCGTCGCTGGTTGTTGCTTCACATCTCCATGCGTATTAATATTTCTCTTGTCAGCGATTTTTTTATAAAATTGTTTAAGCTCCCTATGTATTTTTTCGATACGAAACTGATGGGCGATTTGCTTCAACGTATCGGAGACCATACACGTGTGCAGAATTTTTTGACCGGACAAGTCTTGAACATTGTATTCACATTTTTGAGTTTTATTATTTTTGGCATTGTTCTGTTCGTATATAATATATACATATTCAGTATTTTTGCAGTCGGGAGCTTTTGTTATGCGTTATGGATTATTTTATTTTTAAAGAAACGGAAAATCCTCGATTATGAATTGTTTGAGCAACAAGCAAAAAATCAGAATAAGACTTATCAGTTGATCACATCAATGCAAGAGATAAAGTTGCAGGATTGTGAACGGCGGCGGCGGTGGGAATGGGAAGATGCCCAGGCTGATTTGTTCAATGTCCAGATGAATTCTCTTAAACTTCAGCAAGCGCAAGAAGCAGGTTCTATATTTATCAATGAAGTGAAGAATATAATCATTACTGTTATAGCGGCTCCTGCTGTAATTAATGAAGAAATGTCATTAGGAGCAATGCTTGCCGTGCAATACATCATCGGGCAGCTTAATTCACCTGTCGAGCAGTTTATGTCATTCATATACTCTTTACAGGATGTGAAGATTTCCCTTGAACGAATCAACGAGATTCACGAAGGTAAGAACGAGGAATCCAAGGAGAATCAGGCAAAAGCATTTGATGCTGAAAAGTCAATCAACATTGAGGGCATTGATTTCAAATACGACCCTCATGCCTTGAAGAAAACACTTGATGGTGTATCATTCAACATTCCGGAGGGTAAGGTGACTGCCATAGTAGGAGCATCAGGAAGTGGGAAAACCACACTGATCAAGCTCATGCTCGGTTATTATCGGGTTATGGCAGGTTCAATCTCAATAGCCGGGCGTAATATCAACGAATACAACTTCAAGTGGTGGCGTCGCCATTGTGGAGTGGTAATGCAGGATGGAGTGATATTCTCCGAATCCATAGCCCGGAACATCGCTGTCGATGACGGGGAGATAGATGTGG
>JBOFWL010000150.1:0-2522 GCA_051653605.1 Brevinema sp. | reverse complement strand
TTCCTTCCTAGATAAAATCATTAATGTCCCGTTAAAGTGGATAAGGTTTCTTTGGAATAATTGAAATATAGTCTTTTAGAAGTAACTCTAGGGGGGCGACGATTTGAAACTTTAATTTTGTAATCGAATAATCCGATAGCAAATGAATCAATACAAATACGTTTTCGCTCAGTTAGTAGAATTTCTGAACAATAACAAGTTCCGAAAACTTGTAGACAAGTATGATGGGAATTATTGCTGTCCGATAAAACTTTTTATAATACCAAAAAATTAGGGCTGATTCCAAATACTGGATTCAGCCCTTTTTCGTTATTTTAGATGTCACAACACAAACTATAATAACCATGAGTAAAAGTACACATTTTAGCGGACAGCCGCTCTATAGTCAGTTGATAAAACTACTCGACAAGTCAAAAATTCTAAGTATAAGCAAGGCCAATGGTGGAGAACGTTATGTAAAGAGCTTCGATGGATGGACACACACCATTGTTATGCTCTACGCTGTTATTATGCGATTCGATTCACTCCGTGAGATAACAGCATCTCTTCAAGCTGAAGCCAGGAAACTCTGTCATCTAAGTATAAATACAATGACTTCCCGCAGCACCTTGTCAGATGCCAACAAGAGGCGTCCAGAAGCGGTTTTTGAAGCTATTTATCGTGATTTATATTCAACATACCATACCAGACTTTCTTCGGACAGCCGACAACGTAAAGAGCCTCAATGGATGAAACGCCTTCAAATAATAGACTCTACCACCATCAGCTTATTCTCAAACCTGCTTTTTAAAGGTGTAGGTCGCCATCCAAAGAGTGGCAAGAAGAAAGGAGGCATAAAGGTGCATACTGTTATTCATGCTAATGAAGGTGTACCATCGGATGTCAAATTTACTTCTGCAGCAACCAATGACTCTTTTATGCTCCAGCCTACATCTTTAAACAAAGGGGACATAATGGCTATGGATCGAGCCTATATCGACTATCAAAAGCTAGAGCAGATGACTAAAAAAGGTGTGATCTATGTGACTAAAATGAAGAAGAATCTCAAATACGAGATTGAAAATGATACCATGTATCAAACCCCTGAGGGTCTTATGGAGGTGCGTATACAACATGTAACTTTCTCAAAACAAAAGAAGAATGAGGATCCGTTAACTCATAAAGCTCGAATCATAACCTATATTGATATCAAAAAAAAGAAACTAATACCTCTACTAACCAATGACATGGACTTAGATCCATTAGAAATTGTGGCTATTTATCAGAAAAGGTGGGAGATAGAACTCCTATTTAAACAGATGAAACAGAATTTTCCGTTGAAATACTTCTACGGGGAGAGTGCTAATGCCATTAAAATTCAAATATGGGTAACTTTAATCGCTAATCTATTGATAATGGTAATGCAAAAAGGGCTTACTCGGTCGTGGAGCTTTTCTGGATTAGCCACAATGTTTAGAATAACACTTATGTACTATGTTGATTTCTATAGCTTGTTCAACCATCCCGAAAAAGACTGGGAAGCTAGCCTAAAAGCAGCAGCAGAAATACCAATAGAGCCATCACTATTTGAATAAGGGGGGCTTGGAATATAAAAAACGAACTCGACTACCGTTTTAGAGTAGCCGAGCTAGGATTTTTTTGTGTTAGTGAGTTTTATCGGACAGCAATAATAAAGTATGCCTCCAAGCACATAAAATAGGGGAGCAAGCACAAAGCATCATGACAAACTTAGATTTGCCCAATAGTAAATTTCAAATGAAACGTAGAGGGAAATTATGCCTTTTATTGTTTTGAATATGGTTTCATAGGTTAGCTGGAATCTCTTTTTCATCTTCATTTCTTGATTTCTTTATCTGAAGGTAGGAATATTTTGGGACACTACACAAAGAAACAATAGAAATCAGTGGGTATTAAGATGTCTTATATTTTGTACGCTGTAACTAGGAAAATACGACTACCATATCAAAGGAAATGAAAAGATGAACACCAAATAGAAAACTTGCCCGATGTTATTTTCTGTTCAAAAGTGAAGGACTAACGAAAGAAACAATCCGCTTAATCTACTTGTTAGTTATCTCACTAAAGTTCGTACCCTTTAGAATATATTGTCTAATTAGTCCGTTAGCGTTCTCATTAGCACCACATTCCCAAGAGTAGTATAGTTCCCAAGAATTGTATAGTGTGCAAAAACAGAAGTCTATTTCTAAGTTTTAGACATTACACGTCGAAAAACAAATAAAACCTACTACTATTTGCCTTCACTTCCTTCACACTCCCCTTTCATGCTCCCACTCTCTTTTAAAGTAAGGGAGTTTACTCCCTTACTCGTTCCAAGTAATAGTAGTTACCATCACGCTTATGTTGTTTCTCTAAACCAGCAGCAGTAAGTTCTTTACCTAACAAAGCGGGGGTAAGAGTAGGCATACCATCACCTCCCCTTTCTCTGTGAAGCGTTTTTATCACCTCACTTAGATGTATCCAACTACCTTGCTCTGCTCTTCCTGCCCTGAAATAGAGTCTAA
>JBOFWL010000149.1:0-1078 GCA_051653605.1 Brevinema sp. | reverse complement strand
ATGGCAGCTAAAGAAACGCCTGCGGCTTCCATATGAGCTGATATTTCTGAATGGGGGGGATTGAGTTTCATCATCTTGATGGGGGTTAAAAGTATTATTTTTTAAGTTTAATTGTGATACCACGGGTCTCCCAAGCCTTGAGAAATGCTTGCTGCATTGCCCGTGAGTTTTGGTGATTCCCGTAAAGTTTTTGAATGGCTTTTTTATTGTTTGAGCCTTCTATGAGCTCCTCCATATAATTTTTAAGTGCAGTGACGCCTGAATCACCCTGCAGATGCGCAAAGTAGCTAAAACAAAGTGTTGCAAGAATATAGGTATCAACATCATGAACCATATAGTTGAGCATTTCATCTTGTTCCATTAAAAAGAACTCTTCAAGCGTGAAGGGGTAATGTAGCTTATTTTTTTGCTGCCGTGCATTTTTTACAATTGCCTTAAAGCATTGATCAAAATCGAGCACCTTGCCGTTATAGCGGACATAAGCAAGGTATTCTGAAATTCCCTCATCAGCCCACACAGGTAGGCGATTTAAAATGGTATATTGGTGTGTTAATTCATGTACAAGAGTGCCTGATTGAATCTTATTACCAGCTAATCGCCCATTTTTCGTGAGTCCGAGTGATTCAAAGGGTACAAGAACTTCATCACCATTGAGGCTTCGCTCAGAGAGCTCCTGATCATCATACAAATTAAAACGATAATAGCCACGTGAACCAGGAACCCCCGACTCAGCAACGTAATCTCGCGTTCTCTGAAACAAGCGAACTTGAAACTTATTTTTGGTACGGCCTGCCCCATGTGCACGCGGAATAGGCAAAACCTTGGCAAGAGCTTGATTGGCTGTATACGCACATTCAAATAGCTGCCCAATGCTCTTTTGAGCTTCATCACTCAGGGCGGCATCTGAATAGACTTGATAGTTGTCTGTTTCATAGACATAGCCTCTAAAGCGCGGGTTTCTTGTAGGTAGCTCCCTGAGGCGCATTCCCTTGGGAACTGAAACTCGGCTAGGCCAACAATGGGGAGAATCACCAAGCTCATCACCCTCCATAACCTTTTTATCAGCAAAATAGACGAT
>JBOFWL010000148.1:0-1128 GCA_051653605.1 Brevinema sp. | reverse complement strand
AAGAGAGATTAACGAATTAAAAGTGAAACAATGAGAAAGGGTATATTTATTATGGTTGCAATGCTTGCCCTCTGTGTAGGGCAGGCAAACGCACAACGCTATCTCCCAAAGATGAAGGGGATAGAGTTACGAGGAGGTTTTGTTGATGGGGTAGGGCAACCTCTGAACTATTACGGGGGTATCGCTATTTCAACCTACACCAAGCATCAAAACCGTTGGGTCTTTGGTGTTCAGTACCTGACAAAGCACTATGAGTATAAGAGTCTGCAAATCCCCAAATCTCAGTTTACAGGCGAAGGAGGCTACTATCTCAAATTCTTGTCCGACCCTTCCAAAACGTTCTTCTTGAGCATTGGCGGTTCGGCACTTTTGGGGTATGAGACAAGCAACTGGGGCGACAAGCTACTCCCCGATGGAGCAACGCTACTGAGCAAAGATTCATTTATCTATGGCGGAGCTGTCACGCTGGAGCTTGAAACCTACATCTCGGACAGAGTTGTATTTCTAATCAATGCTCGTAAACGGGTACTGTGGGGCTCTTCAATCGGACACTTCCATACTCAGCTCGGAGTCGGTTTTAAATTTATAATTAATTAGCAATGAAACGAATAATACAATCAATCATTATACTATTTATTGTGGGTGGATTACTTACCTCCTGCGATGATAAAATAGAAGTGCTTCAAGCCTACGATTTCAATCTCACCACAATGCCAGTCCAAAAACGTATCAAGCAAGGTGAAACAGTTGAGATACGTTGTACACTCAATAAATCGGGCAACTACGAGGATGTTAAATTCTATATTAGCTACTTCCAACCCGACGGTAAAGGTGAACTACGAATGGATAATGGAACTGTCTTTTTACCTAACGACTTATATGAATTGGATCGAGATGTTTTCCGTCTTTATTACACTTCTAATAGCACTGACCAGCAACAGATAGATATTTATATCTACGATAATTTTGGACAGAAATATGAGTTGAACTTTAGTTGGCAGAATGATTCTGAATAGGTGTAAATATCGATTTAAATATGCTTATCTTAAATAAGCACTCGGCATATTTTGTCGGGTGCTTTGGTTTATTTATTTTTACAGGTATAATACTGTGAAAATGATTAAATCT
>JBOFWL010000147.1:0-1136 GCA_051653605.1 Brevinema sp. | reverse complement strand
GAAAGCGCAGGTTGACCCAACACTTGCAGGTATGATTCTCATCTATACCGATAAGGCTAAAGATGAGCTCAATGCTCAGAAAAGGGCTATGCTATTGGAAACAACTGGGCATCTCTGGCTCAAAGAGGAGGTGGAAGGAACGACTGATATTCAGAAGAAATTCAATGATTACTTGGATAACTTCCGTTCCATCATTTCGTATGCAGCGCAAATCTATGGATTTTATCACGAGATAAATTCCATGACTAAGAATCTGAATGAGTTTGGGGATCAATTGAGCAAGGCACCTAGCAATGCGTTAGCAGTTGCTCTTTCATCGAAGCGAAATGCCATTTACCGAGAATTGATACTCAATAGCGTGGAAATTGTCAATGATATCCGTCAGGTCTGTCTGAGTGAGACTAAAATGACAGAGAAGCAGCGTATGGAGATTGTATTTGCTATTCGACCGAAACTCAAGATGATGAATAAGAAACTCAAACGACTAACAAGGGCAGTCAAGTACACCTCTATGGCAGATGTATGGGCTGAAATTGAAGCTGGAGCAAGATCACCAGCAGACAAAAAGAAAATTACTAGAGAAGCGATGGAACGTTGGAAACGCAATGCGCATAGAGGATTTTAATGTAGAATCAAAAAGTAGATACAATGGGAATTTGGAGTGCAATAATAAACACCGCAAAGAATCAGACGGTCAGAAGTGTAGGCAAATGCCTAACCTACCCTTTGGCTCATCCACAGCGCACCCTTCAAGGAATGGGTACTGCAACCAAGACTGCCGTAATTGGAGGTGGTATGGGCTACTTAGCGTGGGAAGGCATTGTTAATGATAAACCTGTAGTTCAGACCGCCTCAGAAATGCTAGTTGGTGAAGAGGTTACAGCCAAGGCTGGAGAGGCTATTTCCAAAACAGCAGATGGCGTTGGAACAGTAATAGAGAGAACCGGAGATGCAATTGAAGGTGCAGGCAATATGTTATCGGGTGGTGAAAAGACCATGAGTAGTATGGGAAACTTCTTCCAAGGGCTATTCAGTGGTAATGGAGTTGGAATGATTGGAGATTTCTTTAAAAACCTTGGAAACGGGAATGTTTCAGGAATGGGGCTTGCAGGATTGGTAGGTGCCGCTTTACTATG
>JBOFWL010000146.1:0-2010 GCA_051653605.1 Brevinema sp. | reverse complement strand
TTGATATTTTTCAAGCATGATAGTTTCACTTAATTTTTTTATCTCTTCAGACAAATAATTCATTCTTACAACCTTTTCAAAATATAACGGCTCAATCTTTTCAACTACGAAGCTCTTATTTAGCCTTAAAAGGCTTTTTCTCAATTCTTCCGATACATTGATACCCTTATTTTTCAAATCGCTTATAAGCTCCTTTTCAAGCTCTGTGATTCTTAATTCATATCTTTGATTTAAAACTTCAACTTTTCTGTGTTCTCCATATGCCATAACTTCTTGTAAATCACTTTTAATTGGCTTTACTGGTATAAATTCTTTTTTGTATTTCTTTTTTTCAAGTTCCTCTAGTTCTTCATCAAATTTGTAACCCGAAGGGTCTCCATAATTTTTATTATTTGAAACTTGTTTGTTTTTTAATTTTCTAACCATAAATCCCTCCTAAGTATTGTACGGACAAACAGGCACGTTTAGCGGTTCGTGAAATTTAGAAAATTTCTCAACCTCTAACGCCTAAACATTGGGATAAATTCCCTTAATGTTTAGTGACTCTTGCGAGTATTATTTATTTAAATTTTTTGTGATTGGTTGAGTCCAATCCTCGCCACGCTTTCGCTACCTCGTCATTGTACTCTAGTAGCTGTTTTCCGAACCTATTTTATATTTATTTTTTGTATATTTTTATAAAAATATATTGACTACGACACTTGTTTTTGATAAACAACGGTTGAGGAAGTCCGCTCAAAGGGCAGACTTCCCCCCGCAAAAAACGCGGGTGGTGTTTTTGATAGACAACGTATAGTGTCGCCGACAAAGTTCCATGCTCTTGATATGCTCTAATTTGTCTTTAGATAGATACCCACTCCGATAGCTTTCTCAGCTCCCAGCACCTATATACCCTAGCCCTTGCATTTAGCCAATAGGTAATCATATTCAAGCCCCCAAAGAGTGCCCTCCTAGTGTTTTTTAACAGCCACTACTACTGTTGCAACTATTCCTAAAACGGCTTAAAATTCCGTTTATCGCCTTGCGCATGGCGACAAGGAATTTCTATCATCAAGCGATAAAAAACTCCTTAATTTAAATTTTATGACTGCAAGATTCACTATATATTTTTTTATAAATATATAGGTGTTGTATTAATGCTTATTTTCAAAAAAAAAGCGACTACATAGTCTTGTAGTCGCGATACTTTCTAATTTATTTTCTAAAGTTTTTTTATCCCTAAGTTTATTTTGTTCTTGCAAAATCCAACTTTTTTTGATAAAATCGTTCTAGTAAATAATTAGTTCTGTACTACGAATACAAACTAATTAGGCTCTAAATTTCTTGCAGGAAATTTAGGGCTTTTCTATTTTTTTGTAACTTTTTATTTTGGTTAATAATTTATCTTGTTCAATAATAGCACGATTTAAAATGACATTCAACTTTTTTTTTATTTTATAAATTTAAGCCCCATGATTGGGGCGTTTTTTTTTAGATTAATTGCTTACAAAATTTATTTTGGCAGCAGTAGATCTAAAAAAAATAAATGGGGGTTGAATAGATTATGAAATAATCTACCTTGTTTCAGACTCTACGGGAGAGTCTGAACTATGGGGTCAAGGGGAAACCCCTTGCACGTGCGTTTCTCGCAGTCCGTGTACGGGCAAAGAGAAACGCTTAAGCGTGCATTACTACACTTTTTAAGTTTCAAAAGAATTGATTTATTCAAAAAACTCTGCGTATTTATCTACGAATTTTTTTACTTGGATATACTCCCTTTGCAAATCTTCAAGTTCGTATTTCATGGCGTATCTTTCGTTTATCATTTCTTGAATTTCATCTTCGTTATTTGAATAATTATATCCTTCCCCAATTTTTGCACAAGTGTAGTTTTGATATTTTTCAAGCATGATAGTTTCACTTAATTTTTTTATCTCTTCAGACAAATAATTCATTCTTACAACCTTTTCAAAATATAACGGCTCAATCTTTTCAACTACGAAGCTCTTATTTAGCCTTAAAAGGCTTTTT
>JBOFWL010000145.1:0-532697 GCA_051653605.1 Brevinema sp. | reverse complement strand
CACTTTGTATTACTACAAAGCAGCTGCCGTTCGACTTGCATGCCTAAGACACGCCGCCAGCGTTCGCTCTGAGCCAGAATCAAACCCTCCGTGATAATCTTATACATTATTTAGCATAATCTTATTGAATGGTTTGTCTGCTCACGTAATTTTGCGTTTGTTATTCAATATCTCTCGCCTCAGTAATCTCACTGTCTATCTGATAGAACACTATGTGTGCTCTCGTTTAGCTACAAAAACTATTAACTTTATAATACATAAATCTAGAGTCGACAACCTAAGTTGTTGTCAAAATATCATCAAGCGGAAAAACAAAGAGTTATTCGCAAGAGCCCATGAACAGATTTGCGATACTAAGATCGTCTCGCCAGCGGGGCAGACCAGTGTTTCTCACCGGTAGAGATATATTAACAGAAACCACCTCAATTGTCAAGAGATTTTTCAAAAAAATTATAATTATTTTTTATGGTTTTGTAAGTTATTATATAATATACACTTAATTTTATTGATTTTTGCATAATTTTTAGGTTTATATATTGACCCTCAATCTTTTTTATATCTTCAACATTTTTAGCATAAAGAAGAATTTCTTTGATACTTCATTATTCGAGTCAACCAGCGGGAGTTTCTATAAAAAAAACCGCCCTCAAATACGGGCGGCAACAATTATTATTTAAGCGTAAAATTTGTTTCTTTTCCTGTTTTAGGGTGAGTGGGGAATGGATCTCCCTTTTTCACCGTTACTGTTTCTGGGTAACAACGAATTTTATACTCGCCATCTTGAGGACAAATTGCCCCTGTAGGGAATTTTTCTGCAGCCATATATATCTCCTTAATTTTTATTTAAAACACGCATCAACTTTTGCAAGTAGATCTTTTGTTTCGGTTTCTGTTTCTGCCTCAGCAATGAGGCGAACAATAGGCTCGGTATTGGAAGAACGAAGATGTATCCATGCACCATTAGGCATATCCAGCCTCAAGCCGTCTTCGGTATTGGGCATGGCTTCGGGGAAAAATCCTTTCATTTTGGTAAAAAGTGCAGTTAAATCGCCTTGAAAATCATATTTTTGTTTAAGAATACAACTTGCTGGCAAACTTGAAATTAGCTGAGAAAGAGATTTTTTTTCACGAGCAAGAAGCTCTAAGATCAAGGCAATTCCTACCAGAGAATCTCTAGCTGCATTAACCTTGGGGTAAATAACGCCACCATTGCCTTCGATGCCATAAAAAGCTTTTTTTTCTGCAACCAAGCTCACCACATTTGCCTCTCCCACTTTTGAGCGAAAAGCTTTTCCCTCGTATTGAGCGTTAAGTTTTGCTCCAGCAAAAGAAGTACTCATATTAAGCACGATATTACCGCGTTCTCCTCTTTTAAGCAGAGCCAACAGCGCCAGTACGGGGGTGATTTCCTCGGAAACAACCTCTCCTTTCTCATTGGCAACCACCAAACGGTCTGCATCAGGGTCTTGCGCAAAGGCAACATCGACTTTATGTTGATGAATAAGCTCTGTTAAGTGCGTGAGGTGAGCAGGAATCGGCTCGGCGGGGTGTGCAAAATGCCCGTGGGGTTCATCATTGATATAGATTGCCTCTACTCCTAGGGCATCTAGAAGTGGTTTTGTCGCCACTGCCCCTGAACAATTCACTGGGTCTAAAAGTATTTTTAGGCCACTTTTCTTTATGAGTGAAACATCCACAATAGAAAGCACCGCTTTAATATGGGCATCAAGAATAGAAGTGTTTTCACTATGAGAGCCTACTTTATCCCAACTAGGTTGAGGAAGAGCTTGCTCTAAATATTTTTTAATTATTACAAGATCATTATCATCAGTGAAAATGCCACCTTTTTTAACAAATTTGAAGGCATTCCACTCTAGAGGATTATGTGAAGCTGAGAACACTACCCCAGCATCGAAGCCACATTCTCTAACTCCAAAAAGGATTGTCGGCGTAGGCACAATCCCTACATCAACAGTATCCAGCCCCATGGCATTAAACAATGACGAACAAAAACGAACCATAGTCGCCCCTGTTGGACGTCCATCTCGACCTAGTAAAATTTTTTTTCCACCTTGAGATTTAACATAACAAGCAAAAGCCATTGCATATTGATAAATGATAGGTAAAGATAGACTATCTGCCCAAACACCCCTCACTCCAGACACACTTACTTTTAAACTCATGTTATCTCCTTGAAAAATAATTACTTTTTCTGTTAGCCAGTTTGAGACTCTAAGCTTCTACTTTTTTCCATACAGTCGCTTATAATTTTATTAAGTAATTCTTCTGAAGCATTATGCTCTGCATCAGAATATCTACTATCAGCGAAAAGAATAGCCTTGGTAAAAGCATGGGCGCTAATTCCTTTTACTAATTCAAGCCTTACCACGCTGGAGTCAAATTGGAGCGTATTAGCTAACAAGATGCGAAGATTTTCACAAAATTGTTCGATATAAGCAAGCCCTTTTTCACTCAAACTCCCCGATCGCAGGATAATTTCTTTAAATTCTTCACAATAGAAATTAATTCGTTGAAGATCCTCTATCTCGCTACACGTAAATAGGAGATAGACAACAAAATCCTTTTGTAAATCAATTACTTCTTCTTCTAACATAGAAGATCCCATAGAAGGCTCCTATTCTATTTCTTTTCTTTCCGTAGCAATAGTAATGGTTTCATTAAGGAGCGCTTGAATCATTTCATCTTTGCTAAAAGTCCCTATTACTTTGCCCTTACGAAACAATGCAGCCCCTGTTTTTCCAACAGCAATGCCGACATCTGCTTCTCGAGCTTCTCCAGGACCATTAACAACACAGCCCATAATCGCTACTCTAACATATTCTTTAATATGAGAAGTTTGTTCTTTAAATTGCTGCACTGCTTCAAGAACATCATACTCAACGCGAGCACATGTAGGGCAAGAAATTATCTCTATGCCTTCTTGTCTAAGCCCTAAAGAGCGTAAAATATAACGCCCCGCTTCCACTTCTGGAACAACATCGCCAGTAATTGACACTCTTAAGGTATCACCTATGCCTTCTTGCAGCAGAGTTCCGATACCCAAAGCATTTTTAACTACAGCCTGCATCCCATCACCAGCTTCGGTAACACCGAGATGAAGAGGGTAATCACATTGAGAGGCAAAGAGGCGGTTTGTTTCTATCATTGTCTCTACTGTTGACGATTTAAAAGAGACTTTAAGATCATAAAAATCTAAATCTTCTAGAAGCTTAATGTGCTCCCAAGCCGATGCTACAAGTGCTTCGGGTGTAGGGTGAGGATACTTATTTGGGTTGAGCGAGCCTGCATTAACCCCTATACGAATAGGTACTTTACGATTTTTAGCTTCGGCAACCACCTGTTTTATATGTTCTGGATTTTGAATATTACCAGGGTTGAGCCTTAAGGCATCCACACCAGATTCGAGTGCAATCAATGCTAATTTATAGTCGAAATGGATATCAGCCACTAATGGAAGAGGGCTTCGAGCAACAATTTCCTTTAGGGCATAGGCCGAAGCCTGATCAGGAACTCCTAAACGAACAATATCACATCCAGCCGATGCTAAACGAAACAGTTGCGCATTGACAGCTTCCGTATCCACCGTAGGCAAACTCACCATAGATTGTATAGAAATAGGAAATTCACTACCAATTCCTATATGTTTAACATGGAGAGATCGAGTTTTGCGTCGAGGAAGCATAATATATATCCTTATTAACAATAATAAAAAAGAGCCCATTGCAAGGCTCTTTTAGTATAATAAATTTTATTAAATAACTCAAGTATCTTAGGATAAAATAAGCTCTCGAGACTTAAAAATTTGATTAACCTCTGCCATTGATAGAGTGCCATCATATAGTGGCGTACTCAAAGCAATCCCAGCTAGAGGATAACGACTAAGTTGTTTAATATCTTCTCTCGTGGTGGCATTGCATGCTATATAAAGCTTTTGCACACCAAGATCGAGGATATTTTCAATCATGTCAAAATCGGGGTGAGGTGCAACTACACCGTTTTCCCAAGCACAGAAGAAAACTTCATCCACACCAGCCTCGGGAAGAGCCCTTAAAAAATGGACTGTCCGATGCCCTGTATTATGAGTAGCTCCGCGTGTTGCGATAAATCCATCTTGGCAATCTACCCAAAGTGCGATATTACCTATATCATTGGCAATAATATTTCGGAGAAATTTTTTATTTTCAACCAAAGACGTTGTAGAGACAATCTTGGTGAAGGGTCGCTGTTCAAAAATTCGCACAGAACGAAGGTCTCTTATGCCCCCGTTATAGTATAATTGAACATCTTTAGGGGGAGTGATATAATCTAGAAGAGGGCTATTGAGAGGTTTACCAGCTATAGCTCCATCTCTATCTTTGAAAAACACTTTATGAGCACCCTGATCAACCCAGTGTGTAAAATGAAGAACAGGGCTTTTAATACGTGCTGACATCCCTTTTTTTTCGGGAAGTCCATACAACGTATGCCCTTTATAAATTTCAATAACTGGAATTAATTCCATCGGCAGGCCTCCCAACCTTTGCTTATAACAAAGCAGTGCAAAACATCATCAAGGAAAAATCTAATACTTGTACATGGTGTACCAAAAAAAAGTTTGACATTCCTCCTCAAGAATGCACAAGAATCGCACAAGCATCGGACACATTATAACCAGAAAACCAAGCTCGGTCAAGGTTTTCAGAAAATTTTTCTAAAAAAGTATCTTTATTAGTATTGAGTAATTCTAAAAAAATCCGATAATACTTCTGAAATTTCATAATTAAGGAGATGGTGATGTCCCAAAAAATCGTATCATTACAAGACTTAGCCATCTTCGCAAAAGAGTTAAGCGACTCCTCTATTCGAGTATTTGTATTACAAGGTAATCTTGGTGCTGGCAAAACGACCTTTGTTCGATTATTTGCCTCTCATTTTGGAATTGAAGACCAAGTTTCTAGCCCAACCTTTACATTGATGAATGTTTACACTGCCAAAAATTGCACAATCAACCATTTCGACCTCTATCGTCTATCATCTCCCGAAGAAGCCTTAGAGTGGGGCTTTGAGGAATTTGTGGCTAGTGGCGATTATAATTTCATCGAGTGGGCAGAGAGGGCGTGGGAGCTTATCCCCAAACCATATATAAAAATATCCCTAGAACATGCCAGCGAAACAACAAGGGCTCTCTCGTGGGAAACTGTCTTATAAACTATAAGGGTTTTAATCTGTAGTTAAGGTGCTATTTTCAAGTAATTATTTAAAATAAAATCCTCCCAGATCGGGAGGATTTTTAATATTAGTATAAAAAGCGCTTGTTTATGTTCCTAAGGAGTGCCACTTTCAAGCATAAGTGCCTGCACTCGAGCAGCTTTTGCTCGATTTAATAGCGTAAGTAAGTAAGGCACAGTACTGGCTTGGCCACTTGCCTCTGAGATTTCATTCATTTTTTTAAATATTTCTACTACCTGAAGATCTTCTTGTAGATTTAGAATTTCAGCGGCATTCAGAGGGGGCATGCCCGAAATTTGAGAAGCAACTTCTGTAATGCGCACATCATAAGAATTAGAAGCCTCTGTTTCGGCAGCAACCAAGGCTAATTGATTTTGAAAAGCTTCTCTATCTTGAATAAGAGCATCTTTATCTTGCAAAAGAAGAGTGTTTGATAGTTGCAAGATTGCTTCGGCATTTGATAACTGCACATTTCTAAGATCAAGCAACTCCCATTTTTTTGAAAGTTCTTCTCTCTCTAGAAGAAGAGGGTCCTCCACTCTGGGAGCAACCTTCATTGATAGCATATCGTTTTGAAAAATAATACGATAATCGATAATATGCATATAATTAAGCGTATAAAGAGACAGACCAGCGATCAAAATATTGAGCAAAAGTAAAAGAAAAACCTTTATCCATGCGCTCATATTATTCCTCTCTATTTAGCCTGTAATAATTTTTTAACACTTTAGGGACATAAAGCTGAGTTTCAGCAAAATTAGGAATACCTTTTGCGCGGTCGACAGCTGTTGGGCCTGCATTATAGGCAGCCAAAGCTCGTACGAGGTCGCCTTCATAGCGATCAAGCATTGTTTTTAAGTAGCGTGTTCCCCCCCAAATATTTTGTTGAGGGTCAAAGCTATCAGCTACGCCTAATTCTTTTGCTGTTGCTGGCATAAGTTGCATTAATCCTTGGGCTCCTTTGTGAGAAAGCGCTTTTGGATCATAGTTAGATTCGGCTCTAATCACTGCATGAACCAAATTGGGGTCAACATCATGCTCTTTTGCAGCCTGTGCAACCAAGTCAGAGTATCTCTGGGATGAACTCCGTCCGACATTAGCCTGTTGTGAGGCTACTTCTTGCATCGTTTTTTCAACGAAACTATCAAGAATATCTTTTTGGTCTGCCAGTGGGTCTGAAAATAAATCTTCTGCTGTATTGGTATCTGCACCTGCAAGAGATATTTCTCTCATTATTTGAGAAAAACTTTCTTTATTTGCGGCATTTGTAGACGTTGATTCTGTTCTATCGATAGATTTTGATTTTCCAAAATTTTCGATTTCTTTAATGCGGTCTTGAATGTGTTGGATGCGAGATACAATAGGATCAGACATTATTCCTCCCATGAAGACTAATTATAGGGAAGTTGTCAAAAAAAATCAAATTACAAGCCTCGATGCTTAGAAATTTCATCCAAGATACGTGTTTCTTCGCGAAGCTCTTCTTGTTTATATTCTTTAAGACGTTTTTCTCGAAGAAGTTCCACTGCTTTTTTATCACGTTGGAGGCGGAAATACTCATTTCTTTCTTTTTCCATGCGTCGTTGAGCCTGTTCAATCAGTGGTTTCTGCTGGATTTCTAGTTGCTGTGCTTCTAAAAACAGTTGATCTGCCCGTTGAAGGAGTTCGATATCGACTAAACCTGCCGCCATCTTCTGGGAAGATGTTTCTCGAGCTTCTTTTGCGTATTGATACAGCCTATCTTGTTGCTGAATAAGCTCTTGATAAGCAGCGGCAGCAGCAGCAAGCTTGAGTTTTTGTTCTTCTTCGAGTTTTTCACGGAGATCGAGGATACGTTGGAGACGAAACTGAAACTTTTTCATAATCTATTATAAAGTAAAGGTTTAAATCCTGCAAATATTATGAAATACCTCAAATATTTACTAGAAAAAAAGTTAGGGTGCTTGAAAAATTTCTTATAGCCAGATTACAATAAAACCCCCCATTTCTGGGGGGTTAATATTTTTGATTAAGAAGATATTTCTAAACTTATTCTTCGCCTTCAGATTCGGTTTTAGGTTTAGCGGCACGTGGCTTTCGTTTTGGTTTTTCTTCTTCAGAAGGCGCTTCTGCTTCCTCTGTTTTTTCTTCTACAGGTTTAACGAAGCGAGCTGGCACTTTTTTACGAAAATCGTCCAAAATGGGGCTTTTCGATTTTTCAACGCCACCAAGAATTTCTATAACTTCGCTGCTGCTTAGAGTTTCTTTCTCTAGAAGGATTTCGGCAAGATTAACCAGCATTTCTTTATGGTGAGTAAGCATTTCCACGGCTTTGTGGTATCCTTCATTCACGATACGCTTGATTTCATCATCGATTTCTTCATGAGTTTTTTCAGAGTATGTTTTGCGTGAGCTAAATTCTTTAGCAAGGAAAATTGGCCCTTCGGATTCTCCATACTGGATAGGCCCGAGAAGGTCGCTCATCCCCCATTCGCACACCATAGAGCGTGCATAACGAGTTACTTGTTGAATATCGCCTCTTGCTCCGGCAGAGATAAAGTCTTTTCCAAACATGATTTCTTCGGCAGCACGACCACCCATTGCCATAACAATAGTTTGCTCAACTTTCTTTTTCATGTAAGAGTAGCGATCTGTTTGAGGGAGGAAAAAGGTAACGCCAAGCGCTTGTCCACGAGGAATAATAGTAACTTTATGTACAGGATCGACTAATTCAAGGAAATGCCCTGTAATAGCGTGTCCAGCTTCATGGTAGGCCGTGGTGAGTTTGTCTTCATCCGTCATAACCATAGAGCGACGTTCTGGCCCCATCATCACTTTATCTTTAGCATATTCAAAATCTGCAGCGATAACTTCTTTTCGATTATCTCGTCCAGCTTTAAGTGCTGCTTCGTTAGCAAGATTGGCAAGATCTGCCCCAGTAAATCCAGGAGTACCTTTTCCGATAACATCTAATTTAGCGTCTTTGGCAAGTTTCATTTTTTGAGTATGTACTTTAAGAATGGCTTCTCTTGCTTTTGCATCGGGGCGATCAACCACAACAGAGCGGTCGAATCGTCCAGGGCGAGTAAGCGCTGGGTCGAGAATATCAGGGCGGTTAGTTGCAGCGATGATGATCAAGCCTTCTGAAGAATCAAAACCGTCCATCTCAACAAGAATTTGGTTAAGAGTTTGTTCTCTTTCATCATGAGATCCACCCCAACCAGCACCACGAGCGCGGCCAACAGCATCTAACTCATCAATAAAGATAATCGCTGGAGCTTTTTTACGTCCATTAGCAAAGAGATCCCTCACACGGGAAGCCCCTACCCCAACAAACATCTCCACAAATTCCGAACCAGAAACACTGAAGAAAGGCACATTGGCTTCTCCAGCTACTGCCTTCGCAAGAAGAGTTTTACCTGTTCCTGGAGGGCCCACCAAGAGAACTCCCTTAGGAATTTTGGCACCTAGTGCGGTAAATTTAGATGGACTTTTAAGAAAGTCTACTACTTCAACAAGATCCGCCTTAGCTTCTTCGGCACCGGCAACATCTTTAAAGTATTTTTTCTCATTTTTTTCATTCATTAAGCGGGCACGTGTTTTTCCAAAGTTCATTGCTTGCCCAGGGCCACCGCCACCGCCACCATTACGAGACATCATTCCCCAGAAGAAGAGCAGACCTGCTATTCCGAGAATAATCCACCAAATACTTCCACCACCAGAAGATTGAACAATCTCTCCTGCAACAACAACGTTATTACTACGAAGTAAAGGGAGGAGGTCGGGGTCGTTGAGTGGTTGAATAGTACGAAAACGATCAACTTCACTGACAGTATTGGTTTTAAATGTGCCTTCGATAACCTGTCCTTGAATACGAACGGATCGAATCAATCCAGATTCTAACTTTTGGTAGAAAGAAGAATATTCAATAAGGGTTTGGGGAGGATTAAAGCGAGTAAAGACGACAAATACTGCTAAGGAAATAAGAAGAAATAGCCCAAAGTATAAGCCCTGGCTACCTCCACTCGATCCCGATCGAAATTTTTTAGGCATGGGGGCTCCTTTATTATTTTATTTTTCTTTGTAAGCAATGTAGGGAAGATTACGATAAAGCTGATCGTAGTCCAGTCCATAGCCGAGCACAAATTGATTTTGAATCTCAAACCCTATCCAATCGGGAGTGATTTCAACTTGACGATTGGCTGGTTTATCCAACAAAACACAAATTTTTATTTCACTAGGTTTATGAAAGTGTCGAAGATGAGTTAATAAATGCTCGAAAGTAAGCCCAGTATCGAGGATATCTTCAACAAAAATAATTCGTCTTCCTTCTACGTTTTCACTTAAATCTCGAATAATTTTTACATGTCCTGTAGATGTTTCTCCTTGATAGCTTTGAGTTTCAATAAAATCCATCACAACAGGGCCTTTAAGCTTGCGAAAAAGATCCGCATAAAAAATAACAGAACCTTTCAGGTTTGCCACAATAACGGCATCTTTATTATCAATATAACTATTAATTGACGCTGCTATTTCATCGACGCGACGTGCTATTTCGTCGGCACTAATCATCGTTTTGAGATCCATAAACGTCCTCTTTTTTTAAGTGGCATGACCGATAAAAAGCATCGGCTTCCTCAATATTATGCAATATTTTTTGGGTATTTGCAACTCTTTGCTAAAATAAATATCCTCTCTACGAGCTGGCATGGATCATTTTTATAAAAATTAAGCGCCCTTTTGAAAGCTTCCATTGCCAACCTTTATCCTGCCAGAGGATAATCCCGCCTTTAGCTTGTGATATTTTACGAATTATCTCATCCATCTGGTGAAAACCAGGGCTTGGGAGATTGTTTTCTTCGAATAAGAGGGCAGTAACCCTACGCCTAATAGGAGATTCGAGGGATAGCCACTCACTTACATGAGGCTCGTCTCCTAAATCAGCTCTAATCCGTGCTGATTCTCTATCTAAAAAATCATTTTCCTCTTGATTAATAATAGCTGTAAGCGCTAATCGTTTATCAAGATTAGAAATTCGATTATTTAATTGAGGCAAAATATCTTTTCTGAGAAAATTACGCAAAAAATAAGTGCTGTCGTTACTTTCGTCTTCCCGCCAAGGAATATTATTTGTTTGGCAATATTTTGTAATGTCATCCCGTGACCAATCAAGCAAAGGGCGTGCCAAAACAAGGTTAGGAGATAATTTTCGAATTTTTTTTATATAGAGGCGATTCGATCCTCGAAGCAAACGAAGAAAAACTGTTTCAACAAGGTCGTTTCTATGTTGAGCGGTGAGCACAAGACTTGCTTCAATTTTATCTGCGCATTGCTGATAGAATTGGTAACGCACTCGGCGGGCATGGGCTTCAAAGTTTGGCATATCAAGGCTACAGCCCTCTGCCTTGAAAACAGAAAAATCAATCTGATGCTGGTGGCAGGTTTGAGTTACTAAGGCTTCTTCGAGTTCGGAATTGGCACGCGTCTGATAATTAACATGAGAAACAAAAATCTTTGAATAATAAGGCTTTAAAAGATGCAACAATGCCATGGAATCTCTTCCACCAGAAATACCAACAACTATCCTCGGAGCTTTTTCAATAAGGGTTACAATCTCGCTATCCATGTTTTCGCCTCATTCTTAGGCAGAGGCTAAGGTAGTCTTTGGTTGCCTGAGCTGTTTCATCATCGAGCTTATATGCTTGAATTTCCTCATCCAATTGGGCTTCTTCTTGAGGAGTGAGGGGAGGAAGAGGATTACTCTCTACGATTGGTTTTTTAAACCGCACAGGCATATTTGTTTTTTTAAGAATACAGCGTAAGCTATTAATTTCCATATGTTTAGGAAAACGCATCAAAAGTGAAGAAGCATTTGTTGTAATGCCTGTATTCCACTCGGGAGAGTCGCAATAGATAGTTAGTTTGCGAGTCTGTGCATCGAGGAAAGCAGGCACACTATGAGCGGCAATTCGTTCTCCTGCATAATCCTCCCAATGAAGGCGAAGTTCTCCCAAAATACGGATATGAGCTGGGATTCGACTTAATAAAGGCTGCAACAAAGGCCCTAGAGAAAAATAGGTTCTCGGAAATCGTTTATTTGACATACTTTATATTACACAATTTTTCGTTTTTTTTCAAGAAAAGCCTTCCTCTTTACCAGAGAAAGGCCTTTTAATTAGACTTTTTTAGATTGATGAAAGAGCGATGACACCGATTTATTAGAAAAAATTCGCTCTATTGCCTCACCAAAAAGAGGTGCAGAGCTAAGAACAACCAGTTTATCGCCTAGCACATCTCTTTTTTCTTGGGGAATTACGATAGAATCGGTAACCACAATGCTATCTGCACCGCATTCAAGTAATTTTTCAACGGCATTTCCCGAAAACAATGCGTGTGTTGCCATAATATGAACACTTTTTGCCCCGAAGTTTGTTTTTAGGCGATCGGCAGCCTGAGCAATCGTGCCCCCTGTATCGATCATATCATCAAGAAGAAGACAATGCTGGTCTGCAACATCTCCGATAAGATTTAAAACTTCTGCCTTATTTTTCTTTTCTCGACGCTTATCAAAAACAGCAATTCCACCCTGAAAACGCTTTGCATAGCTACGTGCGCGTTCTAATCCACCAACATCGGGAGACACTGCAACCCAATCAGAGTTAATTTTAAGATTTTTTAATGCGTGATCAAGAAAAATAGACTGAGCATAAAGGTGGTCGAAAGGAATATCAAAGAAGCCTTGGATTTGTGCCGCATGTAAATCCATACCTACAATACGATCTGCCCCAGCTGTTGTCAAAAGATTTGCTACAAGCTTAGCTGTAATTGGCACTCGAGATTCCGATTTTCTTTCTTGACGAGCATACCCATAATAAGGCACCACCGCGGTGATCTGTCCTGCAGAAGCTCGACGAAGGGCATCGATAATAACAAGTAATTCAAACAAATTTTGGTGACCAGGATTTGACGTAGACTGCACAATAAACACATCTCGTCCTCGAATATCTTCTTCTATGCGAACAAAGATTTCGTTATCTGCAAACTCTGTAATAAATACCTCAGCAAGGCTAGTCCCCATGTATGAGGCAATATCTCGAGCTAGTCCACTATTACTACGACCACTAATAATTTTAAGACCCTGGTCTTTCCGCATATCTTCCCCTTAGAAATAGAACCTTTCGGTTTGTTTTTGTAAGTAATTTATGAAAATTTCCCTTTGACTGCTATTTTCTAACTATAGCAAATTACCTTTGCAATCTAGAATGTAAAGCCTTGAGATTTTAAATTTTTATTTATATGCTCGTGACGGGCTTGGCTATAAGCCATATTAGGGTAATCCACCCAGCTTAGGGGTTGTCCAGCCCACTCGGAAAGCTCTTTTTCATTTTTAGCGACAACATCAGCCAAATTTGCATAGATAGACGTATCATATTTTTCGTTATGAGCGAAAAAATTCATTGGCAAGCGAGGTTTTGTGCCAACTTTGTTGTCTTCGACGCTAGGATAGCCTATCGTCATTGCACATACGGGGAACGCATATTGAGGAATATTAAAATATTTAATAAAAGCTTCCATATCATTATTGCGGATACTTCCCAAAATACAAGTACCAAGCCCCAAAGCCTCTGCTGCGACTGTTGCAGCACCTAAAGCGATGCCAACATCTGTCACGCCGGTTACAATACCGTTAATGTTTTGTTGAATGGCTATTGAATTTCCAGAGAGTTTCATTCCTTGGTCGACTTTATAGAAGTCGATGAGGAAGATTAAGAGAACGGGAGCCTCGCCGATGAATTGTTGGAGGCCTCTGGCTCCTCGGCTATGCTCCATCACGTAGTTTCGAGATTCCTGCTCTTTTACAACAATAACACTGACATTTTGAGCCCCTATTGCTGTTGGGGCTTGTCGCGTTGCGGCTAAAACTTCATTGAGCACTTCGTCGCTAACGGGGCGATTAACATCATATTGGCGGACTGTGTGCCGCTCTTTCATCGATTCTAAATTCATCTTATCTCCTTTTTATATAGAAGTAATAGCATTAACAATAAGTTGAGACGATCTCAAAGCGGAAGCCTTTGCAAAAGAAGGATAATCGATAGTAGCCGAGTCATCCGATTTATCACTAATAGAACGAATAATACTGCAGGGAATACGAAGTTTAGCAGCGGCATGGGCGAAAGCGGCGCTTTCCATGTCTACAGCCATTGCCTGAAATTTCTGGTAAAAAAACGCAACTCTTTTTTTATCGGCGATAAATTGATCTCCCGAAATAATACGCCCTCGATACATGCACTCTGACCCAAAAATACTCTGACCCTGCTCCATTAGAATAGAAGATAGCTTAGAATCGCAAGCAAAAACAGAGGCCGACTCATCGGGGATTTTAGACAATTCCCAGCCTAATGCTGTTACATCCATATCATGATAGAGGGTATCCTCTGCGATAACGATATCACCGATATTAAGCACTGGAGACACAGCCCCTGCAATACCACTAAAGATAAGGCTTGTTGCTTTAAAATGGAGAACCATCAATACGGCGGTGCAGGCAGCATTAACCTTGCCCACTCCCGATTTACAAAGCACAACGGGTATCCCATTAAGTTCACCCTGATAAAAGATGGTTCCAGCGTATTCAATATTTTTTATATTTTTAATATATTCTCTAAGAAGAGTGATTTCCTCTTCCATAGCTCCAACAAGACCGATCATAAGATTCTCCCGAAATACGTATTATTATACCACGCTTTAACTATCAAAGCAAGGGATATTGACAAAAATTGCATCGTCTATGATAATACTATCTAAGAAAGAAGTAATCATAATAGAGGCTTTTATGAAACAAAGAATTTCGTTTTTCGGGGCAATAAATATTGTATTAGGAATCATCATTGCAGCGTTCCTATTCAGAGAGAGCTTTTCAGGGCTTGTTCTCCAAGGGGTGGACGACAACATCTCAATGCGTATGATGATGCTCCGATCGTTAGAAAGTGGGCAAGGCTTTCACTTTTTTCCTGTATATTGGCTAGGATACGTATTCAATGTGCCCAACCCCGATCTCTACACAACAGTACTAGCGCTTACGCAAAGTAATAAAGTTGTATGGGTATTTACTTCTGCATTGGTGATTTCCATGGGAGTAAGTTACGGTTTTTTAAGAAAATTAGATATTAAAAGAGAGGCTGCACTTTTTGGAGCACTTTCTTATAGTTTGCTACCTCATGTTTTCTCGTTAGTCTTTAGCGGGCATGCACCTGCTATCTCTGCTGTACCCATGACGCCTGGTTTTCTTTGGGCATTAACGGTTATTTGCAAAGACAAAGAATTATGGAAGAAAGCCTTAGCTGCACTTTGGGCTGGGATTTTCTGGTCTCAAATGATTCTCGGCGAGCCTCAACGGGCAATTTATGGGTCTGTACTAGGTGCTGCTTGGGTGATCTACTTACTATTTCAAAATGAAACCTTTGCCTTTAAGAAAGGCTTTATCAAAGCCGATTTTTGGAAAAAACTTCTCCCATTTTTCGTATTGGCAGGTTTAATTGGTGCAGTAATCTATTTTCCAGCATATCGTTTCTGGTCTACATCGGAATTTGCATCTCAGCAGGGGTCTTGGGAGTTTTCAACATCGTGGAGTTTTCCTCCTAAAGAGCTCATCGACAGCCTTGCCTTTGGCTATCATGGCCTAGCCAGCAACGACGCCGAAGCGCCTTATTGGGGCGACAAACCTCTATCTGGAAACACCGATTCACTAGGTTTTTTCCTCATTGTATTTACTATTCTTGGATTTTTTCTTCTTTTTAAGAATGATAAGAAACGTCGGCAAATGCTTTTCTTTTTTATTGCTGGTTTTATAGCGTTGTTATTGGCTTTTGGCAAGTATTTTCCTGGCACTCCATTCTTCTGGTTGTGGTATCACCTTCCAGGGATGAATAGGCTACGAGTTCCGGCAAAATTTTTAAGTATTACAGGGCTTTGTTGGACAGTGGTCGCCTCTATGGGCTTTCAAGGCTTGTGGGAATTATGGGATGACACCCTCGATGCTCGTAAAAAAACCAAAACTTTCGTGCTTTATGGTCTGGGAATAGCATTGGGAGCATCGATATTGTGGTTGGTACTATTTTTGATCACGCAAGGTGGTGATGATGGTTCTATCCGAGCTGTCTTGGGGCGAAATCGTGCAGCCATCAACGCAGCTGTTACAATGAGGCTGAATGCTGTCATCAATATGACGTTGCTTTTTCTTGGTTTATGTTCTGTGGTGGTGGCATCGCACCAAAAATGGATTAATACCCGAATTGCAAGCACGTTAATCATTATTCTTTCTGCGGTTAACTTATATCATTCAAACCGCCCTTATGTGGCGAAAACTTATGTAAATGAGGCTCAATTCTATCAAAGAACCCCCCTCATCGACTACTTGCAAACAACTCAAACGCCTTTACAACGTGTTAGCGGAAGTTTTTTCATCCCCAACCTGCAAAATAACCCCGATTGGCCTATGGGTTCTGTGTATGAGCAAGGGCTTTATGGGCTTAACAACTACGATTTAACCTATAGTTTCCCCTATTATGACATCCGAAGCTTTGGGCGTATCCCTATTTCTCGTCTTGATGACGCTTATAAAGGTTTTTTCAAGGCACCTGTTGATAGCGTTTCAGCATACAACCAAAATGCTGATATATGGGAAATGAATAAAAGGCTTTGGTTTATGGCCAATGTCGATCGCATCTTGGTGGATGGACAACTGCTTGAGGTTTTTGCTCCTCAATTAGCGCAAGACGCCGAACTTATCACCAACGTTCAAGGGCTTCAGGGAATGGTATACGTCTATCGTTTGAATCTTTCCTACCCTCGTTTTGCCCTTACAAAAGGGGTGAAAACCACTTCAGAATTAATTCCTGTCGATATGATGTCACAAAACCTGAAGAATTTTGCTTTGTATCAACCCATAGCTTTAGATAACGGAGAGGCTCTAATTTCTAGCGACACAACTGTTTACACTCCTCTAGTGGAACAAACAGGTTTTAATTCTTATATTGTAAGGCCTCAAAACCTAAATGAAGACAGAATGCTTATATTTGGTGAGCTTTATGATGAAGGCTGGCAAGCAAGGATAGATGGCATCCCCGCCGACATTACGCGTGTGAATGCCATCCAGCAAGGGTTTCGCGTACCGGCATATGCACAAGAAATCGAAATATTTTATCATCGACCTGTAGTGGGATTATTATTAGCAAGAATTATTATCTTGCTAGGGATCATCGCTGCAATTGTGGCGTTTGTTTACAACCTGAAAAATACACTTCAAGTAAAGACTGAAAACCCCAATTCTTCTTCACCTCAAAAATAAAAATCATAAAAAAGCCCCTTAATAGGGGCTTTTTTTTTTAATAAACTTCAAACGTAGCTAGATCAAATTCAACTTCCGTCCCGGAAGCCATGCTTTTACGCTTAATAACGCCGCGTGTAAGCTCGGGCTGGCCACAAATCCATACGTAGTCTGCTTTAGCTTTGTTTGCATATTGAAGCTGTTTACCCAAAGGCACTCTAGGATCTGGATAGATTTCGATTAAAGAGGGGATAGTCCAATCTTCTGGTTCGCAGGCAGAATCGAAATAAGCGTTCTTATGAAGGTGTTTCATAATGTTTTTGAGCTGATCCGTATGCCCGCAAGAATCACCCTCGCCATGAGAGTCGTGGTGATGATCGTGATTAATTTGTTCTATCATATTGAGGCATTCCTCATAGATAGTGCGTACCGATTTAAGATTGTCGGCAATTTTATGAAAAAGAGGCAAGGGCACCGAAGAATCCACAGCAATCACATGCCGGCGATAGCGGAGATCCTCATCCGAGAGAAGCCCGTTTCCTCTTAAGAAAAGCTCAAAAGTGACGTCTCCGATAGCAAAACCCACCCCTGAGACAGGAGTTTTACTAAAGATATCGACTAGTTTATCATAGCGACCCCCACCAAAAAGAGCTCGTGGGTTGTCTGGATTGCGATCGTAGGCTTCAAAGACTAATCCAGTGTAGTAAGCAAGCCCTCTCACAACAGAAAAATCGAAAACAAGGGGGTTATCATCGCCAAAAATCTCTTTTCCTAGGCTAAGAATATCTTCTATCTCTTTAGATCCTTGTCCTTCTGCCTTCTTTGCAAGCTCATCAAAACTCATATCAAAACAAGAGATCAATCGTTGAATATGATCAGCAGAAAGCCCCTCTTCGCTTAAAAGTTGAGTAAAATCTTCGATAGAAATCTTATCTTTTTTATCGATAATACGCGCACAAGCCTGTATTTTATCGGTGTCGATGCCCACATAATTAAGCAGAACATCATTAACAAAATGGCGATTATTAATTTTAATAGCGTACATTTCTTTAGTGGCGTTAAACGAAACAAAAATAGATTGCGCCAATCTGAGCAGTTCGAAGTCGGCAAAAGGGCCTTCTGCTCCAATGAGGTCGATATTAACTTGGGAAAATTCTCGCAACCTCCCCTTTTGAGGACGTTCATAGCGCATAAAATTTTCAATAGAATACCAACGTTGAATAGGGGCTAGCTCGCCCATACGAGCGGCATACATACGCGCAATAGTAGGAGTAAGCTCGGGGCGGATAGCAACGCGTCGGTCTCCCTTATCGGAGAAGACATAAAGTTGTTTTTCTGCTATTTCTTCGCCACTTTTTTCAGCATAAACCTGAAAATTTTCTAAAATAGGCCCAGAAATTTTTTCATAACCATAATCTTCGCAGACGCCTTCGATAATTGAAAACATCATTCCACGAAAACGCATGTCTTCTGGGTAAAAATCCCTAGTGCCGGGATAAGGCTTGGTAGATATTTTATCGCTCATGATTGACCTCAACAATACAAGTAATTCCTTCAAAATTTTTGATTATTACAAAAGAGCCTTCAGCAACTCTTTCTCCATTAATAGTTTTTGCAGGGAAAGAATCAGCCCCAATTTTGATTCGCCCTTTAGGCTTATTGATTTCTTCCACCACGAGGGCATCTTTTCCGATCAGCGCATCGACCCCCATTTTAGGGCTTTTACCCATTGCAAATTTCATCCAAACAGGCCTCATGAAAAAAAGTAAAACCACCGATAAAATCCCGAAAATAATCAATTGAAGAGAGATTATACTTAGCCCTAGAGTTGCTAAAACAGCTGTAATTGCAGCTGCCAACGCAAGAAACACAAAGAAGACACCAGGTATAAAATATTCAGCCACTGCTAACGCAAAAGCCGCAAACCACCAGAATTGGGGGGTGTTGAAATACATAAAAGCCTCCTAAGCCAGTTCACAAAATTTGTCTCTAATTATAAGATAAATACTGCTTGATGTCAAAAGAGTTTCAAGTTTTGGTAGGGTGCGAGCCGAAACATTATCCATGCTGGTAATTCGATTTTTCCTTTTTCTCTTGCCAACAGTGGCGTTTGCTTCTCAAAAAGCTCAAGATAATGCCGAGTTTTATACAAACTTGCAACAAAAAATCGCACATACAATAGGGCTAACTAAACTTCCGTCTGTCAATAAGCGTTCCTACCGAGCCGATTGCTCGGGTTATATCAGCTTTATCTTTCATTGGTCGGGATTGGATCTCCTTCAATTATATGGAATTGCACCAAATGGTGTGAGTGCTATATGGCTGGGGCTTTCTTCTTACGGCTTCGAAGTTAAAGGAAAAGACCTTCAAGCGGGTGATATTGTTTTCTTCCATAATACTACCGATAGAAATAGAAATGGAAAAAGAGATGATGCCTTCACCCACATCGGAATCGTCGAAAAAGTTGATAGCACAGGCACTATTGTGTTTGCGCATCTAGGGTCGAAAGGGGTGGTGAGAGCTAAAATGAACCTCTATCTACCCGAAACACGCCGCCTTGATGGGGATATCATTATGAATGATTACCTCAGAAGAGGAGGAAACGACTCGTCGAATCTTTCTGGTGCCCTTTATGCTGGGGCGATGCGTCCAAAATTAGCAAAAAAAACAACATTGGCGATGAAAAATGACGAAAAATAGTTGCCCATGGGTAGGAAATGACCCCTTAATGCAAGAATATCACGATAAAGAATGGGGAAAACCCGTTTTCGATGATAACAAACTCTTTGAATTTCTTATTCTGGAAAGTGCTCAAGCAGGCCTAAGCTGGAAAACAATCTTGCATCGGCGAGAAGCCTACAAAGAAGCATATCAAGGCTTTAACCCACACATTGTTGCAGGCTATAGCACTACAGACATTGAACGCCTGCTTCAGCCAGATATAAATATCATCCATAATCGTAAAAAAATAGAAGCATCCATTAGTAACGCACAGCTTTTTTGCGATATTCAAACAGAATTTGGCAGTTTTAGTAACTATTTTTGGGCTTTTACCCAAGGGCAAGTAATTATGAATCAATTTCACTCTCTTAGCGAAATTCCTGCTGAAACAGAGCTTTCCCAAAAAATTTCAAAAGATCTCAAAAAACGTGGGTTTAAATTCGTAGGAGCTATCGTTATTTATGCCTATATGCAAGCTGTAGGGATGGTCAACGATCATCTTAAAAGTTGCCCATTCTATAATTCTATACAGGAGAAATAAATGAAACCTCACATACTGGGATTTTCACCTATTTTTAAAGAAAAAATTTGGGGTGGACGTGCTTTTGAAAAGTTAGGCAAAAATCTCCCAAATGATAAGCCATTTGGAGAAAGCTGGGAAATCAGCGCTCACCCACATGGCTCTAGCACTATCATCAATGGCGATTTCAAAGGAAAAACATTATCTGAAGTTTTAAGCAGTCACGGTGAACAAATTGTAGGGTCTGAAATTTGGAAAAAATATAAGGGGCAATTTCCATTACTGCTGAAGCTCCTTGATGTCAATGATAAACTTTCTATTCAAGTGCATCCCGACGATTCCTACGCCATTCCCAACGAAAATTCTTTTGGTAAGGCTGAATGCTGGTATATTTTATATGCTAGTCCAGATGCAACGCTCATCATGGGGATGAAAGAAGGTTGGAATAAGCAATCTTTCTTCGATCAAGCGAGCAAAGGCAATTTTGATAATATGTTCTCTCAAATTTCTATTCAAGCAGGAGATTTAATCACTATTTGTCCTGGAATGGTGCATGCAAACCTCAGTGGAAGCATTTTTTTAGTTGAAGTGCAACAAAATTCTGATATTACCTATCGAATTTACGACTTCGACCGCACTGAGAACGGTGTAAGACGCCCTCTTCATATCAAACAAAGCGCCGACATCATTGATTTTGTCGCGCAAGCAGACGTAAAAAACTTTGCCAGTACTCCCAATGCAACTCTTACCGACTGGAAATACTTCTCCATGAAAAAAATCACCATTCATGAAAAAAAAATATATGATGATTTCCCCACCATGAGGTTGTTTATTGTTATCAAGGGGAGCGTCTCTGTGGATGGAAATACATTTACAGTAGGGCAAAGTTTTCTAGCTCCAGCAAATTATGCTTTTGAATTGATTGGCAACGCATGCTATATCGAGTCTTATCCTAAATAAAAAACCCCCGCTAATAGCGGGGGTTTTTGATAAGTTTTGATTTTAGAATTCTAAAGCGCGATCTGCGATATTTTGTTGAAGCTTTTTAGCAAAATCAACAAGAGCAACAACGGCTTCTTCTCCTTTATCTCGATGGCGGGGGGCAACAGTTTTAGTCTGTTGCTCTTTATCGCCTATGACAATGCTATAAGGCACCTTATCTTTGGCGGCTTGTCGAATTTTATAACCCAGAGTTTCGGAACTAGTATCAACTTCTGCTCGGATACCATAGTTTTGAAGCTCTTTTTTGATTTCTGTTGCATAATCATTGAATTTATCCGACACAGCTAGTACTTTAACCTGAACAGGAGACAGCCATAAAGGGAACTTTCCCGCAAAATGTTCGATCAACACGCCCATAAATCGTTCTAGACTGCCATATATTGTTCTGTGGATCATCACAACTGGATGTTCGGCGCCATCTTTTCCTTTGTACATCATGTTAAAACGAAGGGGCAAGTTCATATCTAATTGAATCGTTGCACATTGATGGGTTCGTCCAAGCGCATCTTTAAGATGGTAATCAATTTTTGGCCCGTAGAAAGCCCCATCACCCTCATTTATTTGATATTTCTTACCAAAACGATCCAACGCACCCTTGAGTGCAGCCTGAGCTCTATCCCAATCTTCATCAGTACCTATCGATTTTTCAGGGCGAGTAGAGAATTCGATTTGATAATCGAAGCCAAAAGTTTTGTAAGCAGCATCAACAAGTTCCATAGTAGAGAAAATTTCGCTTTCTACCTGATCTGGAGTCATAAAAGTGTGGGCATCATCTTGCATAAACGCCCGAACACGAAGTAAGCCATTAAGTTGGCCGCTTTTTTCATAGCGATGCACTAGCCCAAACTCTGCCAAGCGAATGGGTAGCTCGCGATAGGAATGAGGCTCGTGAAGATACCAGAGAATCCCTCCAGGACAATTCATTGGCTTTATAGCAAAGGTTTCATCTTCTTTAGTACTGGTGAAAAACATATTTTCTTTATAATTTTTGATATGCCCAGAAGTTTCCCATAAGCTTGTCTTCAACATGGTGGGCGTCTCAATTTCTAGATAATCTCGTTTTGTTATTTCTTCGCGCATGTATTTGAGAAGTTCTTGCTTGAGAATAGTACCCCTAGGATACCAAAAAGCCAAACCAGGGCCTTCCTCATGAAAGCCAAAAAGCTTTAGTTCTTTCCCGAGTTTTCGGTGGTCTCGCTTTTTTGCTTCTTCTATATTATGAAGATAAAGAGCTAGCGCCTCTTTGTTTGCCCAAGCCGTACCGTAAATACGCGTAAGCATTTGACGCTTTTCATCTCCACGCCAATAGGCTCCGGCAACACTTTGAAGCTTAAATACTTTTAACTTAGCCGTGTTAGGAACGTGAATCCCTCGACAAAGATCAAGAAACTCGCCTTGACGATATATAGAAACATCTTCATCACTTTTAATAATATCAGTAAGAATTTCTACTTTGTATTGATCACCCTGATTTTTAAAAAACTCTATAGCCTCTTTTTTTGTCCACATTTCACGGGTGATAGGCAAGGCCTCTTTAACAATTTTTTGCATTTCTTTCTCGAGAGCAGACAAGTCGGCATCACCAAACTCTCCTGCAATTTCGAAATCATAATAAAAACCATCACGAATAACAGGGCCAATAGAGGGTTTAGTGCCAGGGCGAAGTCGCATCAAGGCTTGTGCCATTAAATGTGCTGTTGAATGGCGTAGAATAAATAATCCTTCCTCATCATTAATTGTGATAAGGGAGACCTCACTAGGTGTTCCAATAGAGGCGGAGAGATCATACTGAACTCCATCAGCAGTAACAGCAAGAGTGGTGTCCAATAAATGAGAAACGCCGCATTTTTGCGATAATTCGGTATCATTTCGAAGGGTTTTCAGCATATCGGCAAAAGACTGCTCGCTTTTAGGTGCGAACGTACCTTGATGAAGTTTAAAACTCATCTTTTTCCTCCTACAACAAGGGTATAAAATTGTCTAAGCATTATAGCACAAGCAATAATAGTCGTCAAGCAAGAAAGAGATAGGAGATAAACGTGTTTTTAAGTGAAATAAGTCTATAGAAAAGCTTATTATAGAGCTTAAAAGAGCTTTATAAGAGGGATTTATTGTATGAAGATAAATAAAATCATTATAACATATTGATTGTTTAAATAATTTATGTTATAATAACGAGATAAATTTTTATAGTATGGATAGTTATGAAGAAACAAGACAACCGTGATACGACACGGATAAACGATCAAATTACGGCGCCTGAAGTTCGGGTGTTAGGTTCCGAAGGGGAAGCCCTTGGGGTAATGTCTTTGGCTCAGGCTCTTAAACAAGCGGAAGACTTAGACTTAGATTTGGTTGAAGTGTCTCCTTCTGCATTGCCTCCAGTTGTACGTATTGTCGACTATGGCAAATTTTTATATCAAAAAGAAAAAAAGCTTCAAGAAGCGCGTAAAAACCAAAAAATTGTCGAGCTAAAAGAAGTTAAATTTGGGCCTTATATCGATATTCACGATTTTGGGTACCGAGTTAAACGAATTGTTGATTTTCTCTCTAAAGGGGATAAAGTTAAAATTAGTATTCGCTTTCGAGGTAGAGAAATGGCTCATACGGATATGGGTTTTGACATTATTCGTCGTATTCTCGAGCAAGTAACAAATATCGTTGTTGAAAAACCTGCTAAACTCGAGGGAAACACCATCTATATGATTCTCGCGCCAAGTAAAGCAAAGGCCCCCTCAACAAAGGATAATCAAGCCAAAAATGCCTAGTAAAAAGGGCATGAGAGACCTCGAATTAAAAATAAAATAAAGAAAACATTCAAAGGAGAAAGATATGCCCAAGATGAAGACTCGTCGTTCTGCTGCTAAACGTTACATCTTAAGTGCATCGGGTAAGGTTCGCCGCTCAAAATGCGGACGTCGCCACCTGTTGGAAAGCAAAAACCGTAAGGTTAAACGCACCAGCAAAGGCTTAACCGAAGTCATGCCAGCATTAGCGAAAAAAATTCGTTTAATGCTCTATAATTTGTAGTCGTTTTTTCATCAGCTAGCTGGTATGGGTCAGGGTGTCCTGCCAGCGGCTTAACACAAGGAGGATTCCATGAGAATCACAACATCCATAACAACCCGCGCACGTCACAAAAAAGTGCTCAAGCGTGCCAAAGGATTTTCTGGAGTACGTAGTATTCGTTTTAATGCTGCTAATGAAACTGTACTCCACGCTATGCGTTTTGCTACTATTCACCGCCGAAGTCGCCGTCGCGATATTAAGCGTTTGTGGATTATCCGTATTAATGCTTTTTGCCGTGCACACGGTATCACTTACTCTCGCTTTATCGAAGGTTTGCACAAAGCTAAAGTTGCTGTCGACCGAAAAATACTTGCTTGGCTTGCTGCTAACGATGAAAGTGCAATGAAAGTCTACGTTGAAACAGCAAAAAAATCACTTGGTGTAAAATAACATTAACATTTTCTAAGCCTCCGTAATTCGGAGGCTTTTTTTATCACATTCCTTTCGGAAAAAATTTTATTACCGATGAATAAACAGTTGTTCTTGCTAATTAAATGCACTATAATTAAAGAAAGTCAGGAGGAATCGTGGCAAAGGATTCTCAAATTCTTCTTCTAGCCTATGTTGATTTCAGCGGTCATCTAGCAAGCTCTATCAAAATCGATATCCAAGCTCCCCAGGAGATTTTAGATATTCTATCCCGTCCCTTTCCTCATGTGAGGCTATTTGCAGAAGCACCTCGTCTTCCTACAGCTGAAAAAAATGCATTGCTTTTTGTTCAACGTCTCAAAAAAGAAAGTAAAAAAGAGCTTCCCGTTCTCACTCCCCCTTTTGATGCGGAATTTTTGACACATCTTTTTAATGCTCCCACTCGCATTTTTCTTCCTGATGGCACAGACTTTATGCTTTCATCAGTAAATCGTCCTTATAATTCAAAATTAATTCTTTCAATTTCTAAATTTTCTCTTAACTTCCAAAGTCAAGAAAGTTCTGTTCTTTTCTTATCTTACAGCGCGCCAATTGTACTTCACAAACGGCAGCTTTTGCCCCTGCAAAGTCCTCTTCCTCTATCCAACTTGGACGAATTATACCGCACAGGAAGCATTGTTTTATCCCCTGAAGAAATTTTATTTTATCTACAAAAACAAAGTGTATTCTCAAAATTCTTATCAGCGCCAAAATTGTGCGAGCCTGAAGAGATCAAACCTATCTTTGAATTTCATTATCAAAAGGATCGTTATGAGATTCACATCTTTGTTGAAGCAACAATTGATAATAAACGGCGCCTATTCCCCTTAACTTTGGAATATGCACGAGATATTTTTGCTGAAAAAAAACCTCTTCTTCTGCACAACGCACACAATATGGTGCTGCATATTAGCGAAGATCACTCCCTACGTGGCCGATTAGAAGATATTGTTGGGAAAGTTTTCCATAATTTTTATAGTATTTTGGGCGAAGTTTCAGAGCATAAAATTATAACAAAAGATCGCACAAATTTATTTGAAGGATTTTTACCTTCTATCTCTGATAGCGCCGAAATCGTAAGCTCAGGGAAAGAAAGAAAAACATTGCGATTTATTTTGGCTTCTGAAAGCCCAGAAATCAGTATTAAAGGCGGAACAACTAATCCCTCCGAAATTGATTGGCTAGCCGTCAATTTTGAATACAATCATCAGTCTGTGCGGCTATCTTTAAAAGATCTCGAAGAAATTCTTCAAAAAGGGTTTATCGAGAAAGATGGCATGATTATTTCCTTGCCCGAAAAAGAATTAAACCCACTTGAAAAGCTTCTTAATCTTAGTAAAAAGCGAGATAAAGGCAGCGAGATCAAAATGCAAAGCTTTTTTCTTCCTTGGCTTTTGGCGCAGTATCCTAACATGAAAATCCCCAGTGAATGGAAAGATCTTGAAGCATTTATTAAAGATGGATCTGTTCCTGATATTCCTATTTCTGAAGATATCAGTAATACATTGCGTGATTATCAAAAAATTGGGATTAAGCGGCTATCCTTGCTCCATCGCTTTGGGTTTGGCACCGTTCTTGCCGATGAAATGGGTTTGGGAAAAACTCTTCAAGTGCTTACATTCCTCGATTTGCATCATCATGAGGGTAAAATTTTAATTGTCACCCCCTCTGCTCTCATTTACAATTGGCTGGCGGAGATTGAAAAGTTCTATCCTCACCGATTTAAAACTCTTGTAATCAACGGAAGCAAGGCTGATCGATCAAAAAAAATGAAAAACATGGATGATTATGATATTATAATCACCTCTTATCATACACTTGGTTTTGATATCGAGACCTACAAAGATAAAGCTTTCCGATTTCTCATTATTGATGAAGCACACCATATTAAGAATAAAAAGGCAAAACGATCAAAAAGTGTTAAAATGATTAACGCCCGCACACGTATTGCCGTTTCTGGAACTCCATTAGAAAATAATATTGGAGAACTCTGGAGCGTTTTCGACTTTATCATGCCAGGTTTTTTAGGGTCTACAAAAGATTTCCAAGAAGAATTTGAAGATCCGCTACGCCAATTCGATATCAGTAAAAGAAAAGATGCACTCTCACGCCTGCAAATGATGACATCACCCTTTATTATTCGTCGCACAAAAACAACGGTATATAAAGAGTTACCACCTAAAATTGAACAAAGTATCATGACAGAGCTTACAGAGAAGCAAAAATCACTCTATCTCGAGACACTATCTCGGGTGAGAAATCACTACTTCGACCTCTTGGCTGAGAAATCATTTGGACAAACACAAATTGATTTTCTCTCTGCGCTTACAAAACTTCGTCAAATTGCTCTTCATCCAGCACTTGTATACCCCGACCTCGTCGATCATGAAAGCGAAGAAATTTCATCTAAAATATCTGCTCTTAATGAATTACTAGACGAAGCTTTCGACTCTAATCACCGTGTATTAATTTTTAGTCAGTTTGTATCGATGCTTGGCATCATCAGAAAAGAACTTGAAAAACAAAGTATTCCGTTCTTTTATATTGATGGAAAAACAGCAAGTCGCGTGGATTTAGCAAATGAATTCAATAAAAGCGACGTGCCTGTATTTTTGATTTCTCTAAAAGCGGGAGGAGTTGGGCTGAACCTAACGGGTGCTGATACAGTGATACTATTTGATCCATGGTGGAACCCTGCAGTAGAAAACCAAGCTATCGACCGAACACACCGTATTGGGCAAAATAAAACAGTAAATGTTTATCGCTTAATGACAAAAGGCACTATCGAAGAAAAGATTTATAATCTCCAACAGAAAAAAAGCCATGTTTTTGAAAGCCTCATGCAGGAAGACCCTGATTTTGGAGCCTTCAGCAAAGATGAATTACTTTCTCTCCTTAGCGAAGACGGCTTAGAATAATTATCACATAAAAAAAACCTCACTACGATTGTAGTGAGGTTTTCTCTTATCGATGACTGGGAAATGAAATAAACCATATCACCTAAAAGAGTCATTAAAAAGGAGTTATAATTAGATAAACGCCTTTAATTCGCCTAAGCCTTCTCTATCGAGATCGGACTCTGGGATAAAGCGAAGTGCTGCCCCATTTATACAGTAGCGAAGCCCCGTTGGATTTGGACCATCAGAAAAAACATGACCCAAATGAGAGTCAGCAATTTTTGATCTTACTTCTACTCTCTTCATAAAGAAGGCAAAATCATCTTTTTCGACAACAAAATCCTTATTAAGAGGACGCGTAAAGCTTGGCCAACCGGTTCCAGAATCAAATTTATCTGCCGAAGAAAACAATGGTTCTCCAGAAACAATGTCTACATAAATACCACGTCGTTTTTCATCATTAAAATTACCAGGTGAAAAGGCTCTTTCTGTGCCGTCTTCCTGCGTTACTTTATATGATATGGCAGATAAACGAGCCTTGAGTTCTGCCTTAGATGGTTTTACAAAATTCATAAATTTCTCCATAAAAGGATACTGGCTAAGATATCTGCTTTCGGATGCGCCTTCTCGTTTAAGAGAAAGATAAGGTGTCGCAGGAATATCATGCCAAACCTTTTTAATATATTGATCCCTTCCCGAATTTATACGATATAAAGAATATCTAAAAGAATTCTTTTTGGCGTAATCTTGATGATACTCCTCGGCTGGATAAAAATTCGTATAACGTTGAAGTGCCACGGCTATCTTTTTATCTTTAAACGGGGAGAGTCTAGCCACATTCTGAATCAAAGTCTCTGCGGAGAGACGTTGATTATCATCAACATAGTAGATTGCCGCTGTATAATGACGGCCACGATCTACAAAACTTCCTGTAGCATCAGTTGGGTCTATGGTACGAATATAGGCATCCAGAAGTTGCTCATAACTAACCTTATTGAAGTCATAGGTTACACGAACACCTTCTCGATGGCTTGTCTTACCAGCGCTTACTTGCTCATAAGTAGGATTGACTTCTTTTCCGCCTGCATAGCCAGAAATAACATCTATCACGCCTGGGATTTTCTCAAAGTCAGCCTCCGTACACCAGAAACATCCACCAGAAAAATAAGCATGTCGATATCTATCTTCCTCCTTTTGGGCTTGCAAAGGACTAATAGCACCTATTAATAGCGCAAAAAAAGCCACACTGTATAGGTATTTCATAAAATCCTCCTTCTATTATAATTGTATAAGTTATGCTGCTATATTTTTGATTCGTTTTGAAGGAAACAATAATATTGACTCCCTTTATATATAGTGCTATAATAAGGCGTATATAGATATATGAATATTTTCACCTCAGAATAATAAAAAAAATGATCATTAAAAGCAAAATATAAAGAAAATTCTCCCTTTATATCAACTAATATTGATTATTATTTTAATAAGTAGATAAAATATGATTAAATTATATATAAGTACATTATAAAGCCTCTTTCCAAGATAATTCAAGAAATTGTCTTGAGAATTCAGATCATTTTTAGTTTTGAAGGAATAAATTCGGTTGTTGTAGTCTAACTGTAAACCATCTCTTATTAAAGATATAATCTCCTTGTTCTGATAGGCAATTTTAAGAAAACAAAAACTAACTTTTAAGGAGGCTTCTGATGTCTCATACTCATGAAACAGAAAATGCATGCTGTGCTGGTTGTAAAGTCCAGGATAACCACGACGATCAACGTATTAGAAGAGAAATCATAAAAGGGGCAATCGCCTTTATTATTGTAACATCGGGGATCCTCCTAGAAACATTTCATGTTAAATTTTTCATAATACCTTACGTAAGCCTAGCATGGTACCTAATAGCCTACGGATTAGTAATGTCAGATATTCTTGTTAGCTTTTTCAAACTTATCCGGATGGGAGATTTTTTCAATGAAGTAACCCTGATGACGATCGCTAGTATCCTTGCGTTTTTACTTGGGCTGTATGCAGAAGGCGCTGGTATCATGGTATTCTATTTCATAGGTGAGCTATTTGAAGAAACCGCCTCTGGAAACGTGCGAAAAAATATCCGTGCCCTACTCGAAGTTCGTCCTGATACGGCCTATGTGGTAGATGGGGAAAACATCATCCCCACAAAACCAGAAGCAATCACTGTTGGTACTATTATCGAAATAAGAACAGGCGAAAGAGTGCCTCTAGATGGTATTCTCTTAAGCCCTAAATCGGCGTTTAATACGTCGGCTCTTACAGGAGAAAGTGTACCTCGCTCAATTGAAACAAATGGCACTATACTTGCAGGGATGATTTCAGATGAGAGAACCATCAGAATAAAAACCACAAAAATTTTCACAGAAAGCACACTGGCTCGTATTCTCCAAATGGTGGAAAAAGCCGCTCAAAACAAAGCTCCAACCGAAACATTTATGAGAAAATTCTCTCATATTTACACCCCAGCGGTGGCTGTACTGGCATTACTGATTGTCGTATTACCTCTAATCTACGCTTTGGCAACGGGGCAAGCCTACGACCTCAATCGGTGGGTGTATACAGCATGTATTGTGTTGGTTATTTCATGCCCATGCGCCTTTGTTATTTCTGTGCCATTGGGTTATTTTGGAGGGATTGGTCTGGCTGCACGAAACGGTGTTCTCTTTAAAGGAGGAAATTACCTCGAAGCCATAACCAACCTAAAATACCTCATCACCGATAAAACAGGAACAATGACAGATGGTGTCTTCACTGTGCAGAATATCCACTGTGAAGCAAGTATGACTGCTCAAAACCTGCTTTCTGTTGTTGCCGGAATAGAGCAAAAAAGCACTCACCCTATTGCAAGAGCTATTTGTGAGTATGCTAAAAGAAGAAATTATAATCCTAAAATATTTGCGGATACTCAAGAAATTTCTGGGCATGGGCTTAAATCTACATTAGATGGAAAAGAAGTTCTTGTCGGAAATGCGGCTCTGATGACGCAAAACAATATCAATCTACCAGAAATCGTACTACAAACAGCAAAAACTAGTGTCTACTGCGCTATTGACGGCGTTTTTGTAGGTTCGCTAATCCTATCTGATGAGATTAAAAAAGATGCTAAAGCAACGGTTAAACTACTTCACCAGTATGGAGTTACCGTTATTATGCTTTCTGGAGATAAAAAAGAGATTGTTGAAGAAGTTGCTGCAGAAATAGGGATCGATCACGCCTATGGCGAACTTCTTCCTGATGGCAAAGCTGCCTTTGTTAGTGAATTTAAGAAAACTCACAAAGGGATTATCGCCTTTACTGGGGATGGGATCAACGATGCCCCCGTTTTAGCACTAAGTGATATCGGAATCTCAATGGGGACAATCGGTTCAGATTTAGCAATCGAAACCTCTGATGTTGTCATCCAAACAGACGAGCCTTCAAAAATTGTTAGTGCCATGAACGCAGCCCGAGTAACACGATCTATTGTAATGCAAAATATCATTTTAGCATTTGTTGTGAAATTTGCTGTCATGGGGCTCGCCGTAGGGAGCCTTGCCACCCTATGGGAGGGTATCTTTGCTGATGTGGGAGTATCCATCATTGCTATTTTAAACTCAATCCGCATCCAAGGCAAAAATATAAATCCTCGCTTGTAAATATTAAGACTCTCTTTAGATATTTAGTATCATATAGGGGTAGAAAATGAAATATACCGAGGAAGAGATTCTCCAAGCAGCTAGAGAAGTTCTTGCTGGGAATGAACAGGCGTTTTTAAAAATTTATCACAACTATTACCCTATGGCTGTTTCCATTTTTCGACGAATATTATCGCTTCCTGTGCGAGAAATGGATGGATTAATCAACGAAGCTTTTCTATTAATATATAAAAGCCTGAAGAATTTCCGCAATCAAGCAAAGCTTTCAACTTATGCCTATCGAATTATCCTCAATTTTGCATTTAAAGAATATAAAAAGCAAAAGAAAAATTCTATGGTTAATTCTTTTACAGGAGATGATTTAGAAACATACGCCACTACTAGCGGTGGAGCAGATGCCATCATCGAGAAATATAATATCGAGCAGGTGTTGAAAAGCCTTCCAAAAGATATGCTTGAATCCGTAGAACTCTACTATTATGGAAATTATTCGATTAAAGAAATTGCGGAGATGTGTGGCACCAGTGAGAGTGCTATTAAAAATCGATTATTCTATGCACGTGAAAAAATCCGAGAAAAATTAGGAGGGCACCCTTATGAAAAACCTAGACTCTGATACCATTTTAAAAAAATATTTTCGCTCTCAAGAACCGCCATTTCCTAGCATAAAGCAAGAACAAGAAATCTTAATGATGATTCGAAAATCAAAGCAAGGCCAAAGATGGTGGAAAGTCGCTGCTTTAATCTTTGTTAGTGTTGGCCTGTATATAGGTCTACATAAAACAGGGCAATTGCTTGCTGTTAAAAATCAATCTTATATTGGTGGGGAAAAAGAAATAATCCTTGAAGAAAGTTATGATCGTTGGCTAAATAAACCTGTGCAATAAAAAAGTCCCAAAAGGGACTTTTTTATTTATGGTATGAGATTTTATTTTTCATCATCACGATCAGAAGGAACAGACTTATCATCTTGATGTTTAATCTCTCCATTGATCATCTTTTGAATATCATCCTCGAAATCTTGCCAATCTTTATTTTCAATAACTACAGTATTGGATAATTTATCATGAATTCTTTGTTGAAGCATAGGCTCGACAACAATAAAAGCAGGGATATAGTATAAATATTCATAAATTTTAAGAAGACAAGAACGTAAAAGCGCATTTATAATTGTCATGCGGCCAGTATTTTTATGAATAACACGTATTCCAAAAATAATTGCCCCTAGAGTCTGCCCTGAGACATACCAGAAAAAAGCAAAATATCCTATCGTAAGAACTTGAAAATAAACATAAATTAGGTAATAATATCTTGTTGAGATAACATTTTGAACATAAATGAAATCTTGTACATTTTTAGGGCTCTGACGAAGAATTTCTATCTGAGAAGTAAACAAGCCCTCTTGCTGCATAAGATTTAACCCACCGTATTCTTTGACACTCTGATAAAGCTGGGAAATATCATTGCCATAAACAAGAGCTATTAAGACCGAAAGAAACAAGGTTAATAGTAAATTATCAAAAACAAATGCAGCAGCTCTTTTCCAAGCGGGAGCAAATTTAAGCGAACGTGATTTTAGATGTGTATCCAAGGATATCCTCCTATCGATCATTCAGTATACAAATATTTCATAAAAAAATCAAATAGATTCGCATTTCATTTTTGAAATATTTTGAAAATAGAGTTATAATATAGAAATACTTTGAAAAGGCTGGATTTATGGAATTTATCATTCCCATTGTTTCTCTTATTTTCTTCAGTGGATTGCTCTTTTATTTTCGATGGACAGATACCAAAAATACAGATATCCGCCAGTTACAAAATTATATTCGTAACGTCGAAAAGCATGTGGATCAGTACTTTAAACAAAGAAAAAAAGAGTTTGAAGATAAAATCATCCCCGCTGAGGTTACAATTGAACGGATGAATCGGCTTGCTACCGATCTTCAAGCAAAAATCGATGAATTTGATCAGGCATTAGATGAAGGAGAAAAAATCTTTTTCAACCTGCATCAAGAAATGGGTGATGTAAGTAGCTCTTTACACGATTATCAAAGAATGCGCTCTGAATTTGAGGATATAGAAAAAAAAATTGGTCAAATGCTCTCAATGAGAGATATGGTTCTTGAAGGGTCGAAAGATTTAGATATGCTTCGATCCGAAATGAAGTCTCTCAAAACAGAGTATGATTCCTTAATTTCTTCTCTCACAACGAAAAGTCAGGCTGAGCTTGAACAATTCTTTAAATCAATGAATACAAACTTTAATGAGTTGAGGAATCTTGCTCAAACAGAGCTTCAACAAGTTGATGAAAATATTCAAAATCGTATCCAAGAGTTAAATTCTTCTGCAGAAATCATGCACTCAGAGATGGGCGTATTTCGAGCAGAATCTGAAGAAGGCCTAGAAAGCCTAAAAAAGAATTTTCATGATGAAATTACGGTTCTTAGGGGCATGGCAGAAGTTAATGCCCAAGAAATTATCGATCGTTGGACAGAACTAAAAGAAAAAAGTGATCGTCAACGCATGGATATTGAAGATAATATTAACCAACAGCAAGGTTTTTTCCAGAAAGAAAAAGCTTTGGTACAAGAAGAAATCAAAAAAGTACAGGAATCCTTAGACAGCGAATTGGCAACTCGTATTTCTCAAATGATTACCCAAGAAGACAACATTGTTAGAGAACTTCGCACCCTCGAAAGTAATCTGCGTACTCATTTAGAGTTGGGTTTAGACGAAAAAATTCATACAATCTCTCAACAACTTTCTCAAACGCAGCAGGCTTTTGCTGCCCAAGAGTCTGAAATTACTAAATCGCTTAAAGAAATCACTCAAAATGCAGAAACTCGCATTAATACTGCAGAAAAAGTATTCTATGATGATCTGGAAAGGCTCAAAGAGCAAGTTCACACCGTTGCTAACGATGCTAATAAAATTCTTAAAGTTGCTGAAGAAAAAATTGATGAGAAAATGGATATTTTCACCGGTGATATGCAAAATAAAGTTGCATTGAACATGGGGAAATTAGAAAATAGCTTCCGCCAAGAAAACGAAGACCGTATGCGGTCTAGTATTGAAGAAATTAGTAAAACCCTCGCTGATAAATATACTCAAGAATACGAGAAAAACTTTACTTCTATTTCTCAAAAAGCAGATCTTCTTGAGGAAGAAATCAACGAAAAAATGGCAAATATTCCTGATCTTGAGCACATGCTTCAAGAGCTTCGTCATTCTTTCGACAATGAAAAAGAAACGATTCTTCTTATGGAGCAAGGCCTTCAGGAAAATCGTGAAAAATATATTAAAGAAGTTCAGGATTATATTCAAAATACTGTTGCCCAAATTCAATCTAGCATGCAAACAACAGTTGATACCTATTTTACAGAGCATTTATCCAACCAAAAAGTCTTCCACGATGATTGGGAGCGAAACTATAACCAAACAGTCCAAGACGCCCAAACAATTTATCAATCCATAAAGGAATCTGTGGATCAAATTGCTCACGACCTCACCAATATTAATGAAAATACCATGGAGTCTCTCCGCCATGATAGCCAAGAAATCCTCCAAGAGAATGCACGACATTTAGAGGACTTCAAGCGGGAGTCGGATCGAATCAATAGAGATCAAAAAGATGCTTTAGCAACCCAGCTTGAAAATGCCCGCAAAAATGTAGGAGAACTCAAGCAAGAATTATGGAATCAAGAACAAAAAGTACGCGATGCCGCTCAAAAAGATTTTGATCGCTTGAATGATCGTGTAAAAGAATACGATCGGCGCTTCACTGATTTTGTCAAAAAAACAGAGGCCTTAGAGCGTCTCGACTCTGCCGCGGAAAAATTCCAAGGTCGCGTACAAGAACTAGAAAATCTAAAAAAAGATCTAGAACATCTATCTTCCGAATTGCTCAACTCTCAAAAAATTGGGCAACGTACAATCTCTGATGTCCGAAATCAGAGTATGGATCTAGAACAAAATCTTTCCAATCTTTCTCGGTATGTCGACGAAGCACGACATGTTCAAGACCAATTGCAGCAAAGTGTGGGAGATATGGGGCGAATTGAAAGCTTTCTCAGCCAGATTGACCTCGAGCGAGAAAAAGCGGATGCCATTCAGAGTTTGCTTCTAGAAAATCTAGAACGCTATAACGAATTAAAAGATGCCCTTGATGAACTTGAATCCCGTAAAGGTAAGGTTGATGAAATGCTTCATAGCATCGATACGGTCAATAATATGGCATCAAATACGGCAGAGATTAGTATTCAAATTTCAGAACTGGGCTCCTACGCTGTTGAATTGCAACAACAATTAGGACAAATCCAGCAAGATCTAACAATAGCTATTAATGATAAAGAACACCTACGAACAGCCATCGAAAGCATCACAAACCTTGAGCATCTTCTCGAACATGTAGAACAAGAGCGTAAGAGTGTTGAAAAAATGAAAGAATTTATCACAAAAAGCTCGCGATTACTCAAAGATGCCAGCGGAGGCGTTACTCTTTCTTCAAATGAGGATAATAGCTCAAAAATAATCTCTCTGCATAGCAGAGGCTGGAAAGTTGATGATATCGCGAATTTACTTAAAATCCCCTCAATAGTAGTAGAAACAACTCTAGACAAAAACAAATAGGAGCCTGTCATGCAGGATATTAACAAGATTGCCGCAAATCCTCAAGAAATTAAAGAACGAATGAAATTTCGTGCAGAAGCTGCAGCCTTTGATGAAATTCTTCAACTTAATGAAGAAAGAAAAGCTGCTCAAGCCGAAGCAGATGTAATTCGTTCTCAACGAAATACTCTTGCAAAAGAAATTGGAGCAGCAAAGGCTTCTAAAAATGAAGCTCAAGCCGAAAGCCTTCTTCAAAAAGCAGAGCAACTAAAAGAACAAATTTCAGGGCTTGAAGCTAAGCAGATTGAAAAAGAAACAGCTCTTACTCATATTTTAGAGCGTATTCCTAATTGCCCCGATCCAGATGTTCCCGTTGGTGCCGATGCTGAAACAAACAAAGAAATTTCTCGTTGGGGCACTCCTCAAAGTTTTGATTTCTCCCCTCTTGGACACGATGAACTTCTATCTCAAAAAAATATGTGGGAGCCTGAAAGAGCAACTCGGATTTCGGGAAGAGGTTTTCCTATCCTTCGCAATTTAGGTGCTCGATTAGAAATGGCTATCATCAATTTCATGCTCGACCACAATATTAATGCAGGTGCAGAGCAAATTTGGCCCCCATTTGTAGTCTCCAATGATGCTCTATATGGGACGGGGAATCTTCCCAAATTTGAAGAAGATCTTTTCCGGATAAAAGATAGCGATCTATTCCTCAATCCTACAGCTGAAATTGCTCTTTCTAATATTTATCGTGAAGAAATTATTGATGACGCTCTACTTCCTCTTCGATTCACCGCTTACTCACCCTCTTTTCGTAAAGAGGCTGGTTCCTATGGCAAAGATACAAAAGGATTAATTCGTGTTCACCAGTTTAATAAGGTCGAGCTTGTGACGGTTTGTCGCCCCGAAGAAAGCGAGGCGGAACATCAACGAATGCTGAAAACTTCAGAAGAGATTCTACAAAAGTTAGAGTTACCTTACCGGGTTGTAGTTCTTTCACAGGGAGATATGGGGTTTTCTGCTGCGAAAACCTATGATATTGAGGTTTGGTTGCCTTCTTATAATGATTATAAAGAAATTGCATCTATTTCTAATTGTCGAGATTTCCAAGCACGCCGCATGGGAATGCGTTGCCGCACGCAAGATAAAAAAACGGTGCTGGCACATACTCTTAACGGGTCGGCATTGGCTGTTGGCCGAACACTTGTTGCTATTATTGAGAATGGACAACAAAAAGATGGCTCGATAAAAATACCTAAAGCATTGGTGCCTTACTTTAAGCAAGAAATAATCTAACAAAAACCCTCCTGATGGAGGGTTTTTTTATAGTAAAGAAAGAGATTTTTTAATAACAGAGTCCAACTCATCAACGGCAGTGGCAATATCTTTATTAATAATGACGTAATCATAGGCGTGTTTTTGAGATATTTCCTCTTCAGCCTTTTGAAGACGATTAGAAATATTTTTCTCTTCACCTCTAGCACAAATTCTCTGAGAAAGAGCATCCAATGAAGGCGGCTCAATAAAAATAAGCACAGAATCATTGGGGAAAAGATTTTTGATATTCAGAGCGCCTTTGACATCGAGATCAAGAAAACAATGGCAACCACTTTTCCAAATGCGATCAATTTCTGATTGCAATGTGCCATAATAATTACCGTAGTTATTTTCCCACTCAAGAAATTTATTCTCCGCTACGAGATTGTCAAACTCATCCTTACTGATGAAGTAATAATCAACACCATGAACCTCTCCACAACGGATTGGGCGTGTGGTAGCAGAAACTGAGAATCCAAAAATATCCTGATGTCTCTTTAGACAATTCTTATAGAGTGTTGTTTTTCCTACCCCACTAGGGCCGGAAATAACAAAAATTTTCTTTTGCATCTTTCTCGCCTATACAATATTTCGATAGTGCTCGCGTATTTTTTCGATTTCACTTTTAATAATGATAGTTTTTTCTGTAATCTTATAATCTGAGCTCTTAGATGCAATAGTATTTGTTTCTCGATTAAGCTCTTGGGCAATAAAATCTAATTCTTTCGAACCACCATCTCTCTTACCTGAAAGAATTTCTCTAGTTACTTTCAAGTGATTTACAAGGCGAACTATTTCTTCATTAATACATGTACGCGAAGCAAAAATTTCGATCTCAACAGCAAGCCTCTCTTCTGGAGCTTTGAGGGAAGAAACCTCTAACACTCTTTCTAAGAGTTGCTGCTTATAGCGTTCTAAGGCAATAGGATAGGTATCTTTAATGATTAAAACAGCCTCATCAATTAATGAAAGCGATTTTTCGATATCTTGAACCGTAGATTTTCCCTCAGTATGCATCATAGGAAGAATAGAGTCGATAAGCGATTGAAGCTCCGCTCCAAAACGGTTGATGGTTTCTTCATCCAGTTCCCCATTTTCTGTATTAAGAACTTGGGGGAGTGATAAAATCTCACGAATAGTCATATTAAAAGGAATATTTAACTTTTCCGCAAGAATACGACTCTCATTGAGGTAAGCTTCGGCAAGAACAGGATTGATCAAAGATTGCGAAGATACTTGTTTTTCAACAGCACGAATACCAAGTTCTATTTTTCCACGGCCGAGAGTTTTTGAAATAATCCGGCGTGCCTCTCCTTCAAAAGCGGCATACTTTGGTGGGCATTTCAAGCGAAACTCAAAAAATCGCGAGTTAACACTACGGAGATCCATCTCCGCATCTAAAACAGGGGTAGAAAATCTTCGAGAAGCTTGGCCTGTCATTCCTCTAATCATAATAAAACCTCAAGGGATCGCATCTTATTTTTCATTGCAATATTCTTTTGCCAGCAGGGTATCGGGGTGTTCTTCGGAATAAACCCGAATAGACTCCAAAATGATCTGGGCACACGCCTGCTCTGCTTCTTTTTTAGAGCGCCCCTTCGCCATGGAGACAAAATCTTCTAAAGTGCATTTAATATTGAAAATTTTTCCATGATCGGGCCCTTCCGTGTGCATGATTGAGTAGCAAGGATATGTACGATAAGTACGCACACTGATTTTTTGAAGCCGCGTTTTGTAATCCGGAATACCCGTCTGATTGACTTGTCCTATTTTATGAATAAAATAGGGATGAACAAACTTCTGGCATGTTTCAAAACCGCAATCAAGATAAAGTACGCTAATCAGCGATTCAAAAAGATCGCAAAGAACCTTCTCTTGGGCACGTTCATCTTGTAGCCGCTCTCCTCGCCCGAGACGAACGTAAGCTAATAAATCCAGCTCTCTTGCCACTTGTGCAAAGGATTTCTCCTCTGCAAGAGTTGCTTTAAGCGCGGACATCTTACCTTCCGTCAAATCTGGGTAATTCTGGTAGAGCATACTTGCCAAGCACAGACCCATGACGCTATCCCCTAGAAACTCGAGCCTTTCATAACAGCGAGCCCCACAAGAAACGTGCGTAAGTGCCATATCTAGAAGATCCATATTTTTGATCGGCAATTTCCGTAAGCGACAAAAATTCTTTAACTGTTTGTATCGCTCTAGATCAGTTTTTTGAAGCTCAGATTTTTCTGAAAAGAACGGACGCATTATGCCCGCCAAATCCAAAGGAGTTACTGATTGCATAGCGAACCTCCTTTTGCACAGCTTTATTTGGTGTATAATTTAAATCACATTCTGGATCAGGATTTTCAAGGTTAATGGTAGGGTGAATGATTCCTGTTTCCATCATCTTCATTATTGCAATCGCCTCTAAAGTGCCCGCGGCACCTAAAGAGTGTCCTATCATTGATTTTGTAGAGTTTAGATTGGTTTTATAGGCTGCCTCACCCATCGCAAATTTAATTGCTTTTGTTTCGGCAATATCACCTAAAGGAGTTGATGTCCCATGTGTGTTAACAAGATCTATCATATCTGGGGTGATATTTCCCATTTCCATTGCTTTTTTAAATGCCGTCCCTGCGCCTTCTCCACTAGGATGCGGTGCCGTGATATGATAAGCGTCTGCAGTGACGCCATAACCAACCATTTCACCAAAAATGGGAGCATTTCGTTTCATTGCATGCTCGTATGATTCTAAAACAACAATACCAGCGCCTTCTGCAATGACAAAACCATCTCTACCTACATCAAAAGGTCGAGAGGCCTTCGATGGAGTGTCGTTGTGGGAGGTTGATAAGGCTCTTGCCTGCATGAAACCAGCCATTCCCAAAGGGGTAGCTGCAGCTTCTGCTCCACCGGCGACGACAACGTCACAATCGCCTAAACGAATATGATTATACGCAGCGATCATTGAGTGATTCCCCGAGGCACAGGCTGAAGTGACAGCGTAGTTAGCACCTGTAAATCCATACTCTATAGCGATATAACCAGATAGAATATCAAGAATACTCATTGGGATAAACATGGGCGACACACGTCTGTGGCCTTTTTGCAATAAGCTGTATGCGTTATCAGAAAGGCTTTGCAGCCCCCCGATACCAGAACCTACTGTAACCCCACAGCGAGATTTATCTAATCCAGCATAATTCATTAAGCCTGATTGCTCTATTGCTTGTTTAGTAGCAACAAAACCCATCTGGGCATAGCGATCCATACGAGAGGCTAATTTTTTATCCATGCTCTCACTAGGATCAAATCCTTTCACAAGCCCTGCAACTTTAGAAGAATAATCGGTCACATCAAAACGATCGATGAGTTCTATGCCACTTTTTCCAGCGGCAAGCCCACTCCAAAAGGTTTCAACATCAAGCCCTAGAGGCGAAATTGCCCCCATGCCTGTAATAACAATTCGCTTATTCATTAAAGGCTCCTACATTACCATTCCACCATCAACGGTAATTACCTGACCATTGATGTAGGTGCTATCATCAGAAGCAAGAAACGCAGTACATGCTGCGATATCCTCGGGTGAACCCATGCGTTTCATAGGGATAACAGAAAGCATTTTAGCTCTTTCTGTTTCAGGAAGAGCTTGAGTCATCGCGGTGTCAATAAATCCTGGTGCAATGGCGTTGACATTGACATTTCTTCCGCCAAGTTCTTTAGCTGCACTTTTTGTTAAAGCAATGATTCCAGCTTTAGCGGCTGCATAGTTGGCTTGGCCAGCATTTCCCATTAAACCGATAATAGAGGCCATATTAATAATTTTTCCTGATTTTTGACGCATCATAATAGGATAAACTGCCTTCACACCATGGAAAACTCCTTTCAGATGCACATCAATTACAAGATTAAAATCTTCCGGGCTCATACGAAGGATGAGATTATCTCTGGTAATACCTGCATTATTAACAAGTATATCTACGCTTCCCCAATCTTCCTTAGTTTTGTTAATAAGATTTTCAACATCTTCAAACTTGGAAACATCACAGGCAACAAACATAGACTTAACATTGTATTTTTCAGCAATTTCATTAGCTTTGGCAGAGGCATCTCGCAAATCTGAAATGACAATATTTGCACCTTCTGCAGCAAGGCGTTCTGCAATGGCAAGTCCAATACCCTGTCCAGATCCTGTAATAATAGCATTTTTCCCACGGATTCCAGTCATAGAGGAAACTCCTTATACAATTGTAATATATTTTTTAATAATAACGATTCGATTTCCCATATTCTAGGAAAGAACGATAAAAATTAATAGTTTTTGGGCGAAAATCGAACAAAAAACTATCTAAAATGCCATCTACTCGACCAAATATTACCTTATTTGCCCGAAAAAGCAAGCGAAGTTCATCTAACTCATCCTTATCAAGGAGATGATGAAGGATTAGTCGTTTAATTTTTGTATCTAAATAGCTTTGTTGAGCCTGCTTAGCATCAAATTTAAACTCTTTCACCCAACGTAATTTATTATCAATGCCATAAAGGGTAAGCGTTATTTTCTGACCATAAGAATTTAGCGGCACAAATGTTTTTTGAGAAAAAATTAGAAATTCAATCTCTCCACGTTTTGCAAAAGACGCCTTAGGTAGAGGATTTGCATCTTTCTGAAGGCCAATTCTCAAATTATAGACACCATTCATATTAAAAAGCGTGGTGTCATTTGTTCTATGAGATAGTAATTCCTCTCCATTAGCAATATTTTTAGTATATAAAAATTGTAGGAAAGGATTCGCCACTGTTTTAGGATCAAAAGCAATGTTACTCGTGGCAAGGGCATCTGGATTGTTAAAATAGAGCATTTCTGCATCAATAATGCCAAAAATTCCTGCCTGTGAAATATCTGTATCAGCTAGATTTATCCCCGAGCCTGCAATAGCGTCTTCGATACGAGAAATTTCTCCATGAGAAAGCCCGTTTTCTCCTAGTTGCCCACCGAAAAGATGCAATTGATTGCTTCTATCCAACAAATCGCTTGAATAATCGTAAATTGCATCAAAATCTTTCAATCTGATGGATGGAGATACTGGAAAACTCGACTCCTCCACTGGGGCTTGAGCATAAATTACGCTCATCAACATTCCAAATAATATCGCCAAATATATCATGTTATTGAAGAAGAGGCGACGATTCAACAGCACTTGTACCACCGGGGACAACCATTTTTCCGAGAGCAAAATCGGAGAAAAGTTGCTTGATGGCGCCAAATTGGCGATCGGAAAGATCAAAAGAAATCTCTCCTCCCCGACCAGCTACTTTTAAACCAACTTTTTTATTACGCATAACAACTGCCACCAACGCCCGCACATCCGCCTTAGTGAGCGGCACCTCATAGCCAAGAAACCAAACCGTATCATCATAGCTTTGATAGTTCGCCTTTCCATCCAAAGTGAACGACTTGCTCCAGAAAGCACTGGGGTCATCAAGCCCATGAAGAAAGACTCGAAATGTCTCTGTGTCATCGGCAGGGTTAAAATAAAAACTTTTTTCAATAAGATTGCGTGCTTCAAGAACCTTATAATATTCAGCAACAGTATTACTGTAAGCTCGATTAAGCTGTTCATATCTAACAATGAATTCTAATTCTTTTTCTTCAAAAGATTTAGATGTATCTTGCAAGGCTTGTTCTAAGCTGGGAATATCCAGATTAGACATCATATCTTGAGCGCGCATATTGAGAGCTAGAAAAGTTAAATTATTCAAGTTATCCACTGATTGGTAATCTTGTTGAGGATCGATAGGAGTAGTTCCAGGCACGTACTCACCTGCTGCGGCGTCGCCTTCAGCAGGGTAATAGGCTTCATCATATTCAGAATCGTAGGCTGGGTCATACTCAGGGGCATAGCCATTGGCGTTTCCTTGCCCTGATTGCTGTTCTTCCAGTGCTATTTGCAAGCTTTCTTCAAATATTCGAAGAAATAATTCATAATTATTAGCAATATCTTGATATTGTGGATAAATTTGAATAAGATTCGACACTTGTAATGTTGGAGAACGAATTTCGTTGAGTTGACGAAGTGTAACCGACGATAATGGTTCTTCTTTAGAGACTCTTCCTCTGATATATCCTAAAATCTCATCATCTTTAATGAGATACTTACTACGATAAAAGAGAATAGGGTTGAAATAATAGAGTTCATTTAGGCGAGAACCCTTCCCCGCAGCCTCGAATTCGGCAAGTTGAAGCCCCGCATGCCCTGAAAGATCAGTTTGATGCTCAAGAATTTGACTAAAAAGGAGAACAGGCAATAAGAGGAATAAACTTTTCCAAAATAGAGACTTCACAAATTGATCCTTACCAACGAACTAAAGCTGATCCCCAAGCAAATCCCGCGCCAATAGCAACAAAAGAAAGAATATTTCCTTTTTTAAACCGTCCATCATCGACAGCATCTATCATCGCTAGAGGAATAGAAACACAGCTTGTATTTGCATATTTATCTAGATTTACAACGGTTTTGTCGAGAGGTATCCCCAACTTATCACCAACAGCAGAAATAATACGAAGATTTGCTTGATGAGGAACAAGATAGTTAATATCACTAAGCTCGATGCCAGCAGTCTCTGCCACTCGCCGCACCTCTCTTTCCATTACGCGCACTGCCACTTTAAAAACGCCAGCACCATCCATCGTGGTAAGCCCTCCAACGGGACAACGCAACAGGTCGCCGTAGGCACCATCGCCACCAATGAAACATTCAAGGAGTTCGTGGCAATCGGGAGTATCTTGAAGAACAATAGCCGCCGCTGCATCTCCAAAAAGAACGCAGGTATTTCTATCTGTCCAATCCATAATGGAGCTAAGTTTTTCAGAAACAAGGCACAGAACCTTTTTAGCCGAGCCAGATTTGATATAGGCTCGAGCCATGGAAAGAACATAGAGAAATCCCCCACAACCGACAGGGCTATCAAATGTTGGAATATCAGGAATACCTAGCTTAGCCTGAACACGCGCCGCAACAGAGGGAAATCTCTCCTCGTTGGTAACGGTGGCACAAACGATTAAATCAACATCTTGAAGATCATCACCTGATTTTTTTATTAAATCTTGAACTGCTTCCCAAGCCATACTTGCGGTAGTTTCATCGCTAGATGCAATACGACGAGTTTTAATACCCGTGCGAGAAGAAATCCACTCATCACTAGTATCCAATGTTTTAGAAAGATCATCGTTACTGACAATATTTGCTGGTGTATAAATACCAATTTCTTTAAACCCAATAGGCATACGATCTCCTAGTTTTCTTCTTTAGGGCGAGAAATTTCTTCAAGCAGCGTTTGATTTTCTTCTAGCTTAAAGTTAATTTCTTGTATTACTTGGTTTTCAATCGTTTTAACACACGCTGCAATAGCGCTTTTAAAGGCCAAAGAACCTGAGCTTCCATGTCCAACAAGCACCACACCTTTTACTCCAAGCAAGGGGGCTCCGCCAAACATATCGGGATCAAGGGCGTCTTTTACTTTTTGGAAAGCCCCTTTAGCTAAAATCGCTCCCAAAATAGAAATAATACTTGTTTTGAAAGCCCCCTTCAGCATCGCGGAAAAGCCAGAAGCTGTTCCTTCAACCACTTTAAGGGTGACATTACCAACAAAGCCATCACAGACAATAACGTGAGCCTTACCTTTAAAAAGCTCTTTGCCTTCGATATTTCCTTTAAAATTGAGGAAATTAGCCTTTTTCATTGCTTGATATGTCTCTCTAGCAAGTTTATTACCTTTATATTCTTCTTCACCTGTATTAAGGAGCCCAACAATAGGCGCAGGAATATCGAGCATTAACTCATAGTAAATCTGCCCCATGAGCGCAAATTTAACTAAATCCTCCACATTGGTTTCGGAGGAAGCCCCTACATCCATCAGCATAGGCGGGTGAGAGCCAATCCCCTTAACTAAAAAAGTAGCCAAGGCTGGTTTTTTGATGCCCTCACAACGTCGTAAAATAAGAGAAGCACCTGCAACAATAGCCCCAGTATTACCAGGGGAAAAGAAAGCATCCAGCTCGCCATTTTTATGAGCTGTAAGCCCAACAACAATACTTGAATTTGTTTTGGTTCGAATAGATGATAGAGGCTCATCATCCATAGTGATAATATTATCTGCATGCATAATCGAAATATTATCTGGACGCCCCGTTTCCGCAGAAACTTCGTCTAGAATTTTGGTGAGTAATTTGTGGTCGCCTATCATCACAATTTCGGCCTGGGGGTGTTCAAACGCTCCCTGCACGGATCCTCGAACAAGATACCAAGGATCCTGTTCACCGCTGGCAATATCTACGCCGATTCTCATATTAACTCCACTATTTTACAAATAAGTTTTTAAATAACGTCTAATTATAGCAGTAAACACAATTTTTTGCAAGTTGTATATATAAAACAAAGCACCCTTGCAAAAAGGGTGCTTAAAAAAAAACAAATGTTTTTTTATGCTTCTTCCACGCTAGCAAAGACTTTACGTCCGTTATAAGTGCCGCATTTCATACAAACACGATGAGGCATCTTAAAAGACCCACAAGCGGAACAGGTTGCCATTTGAGGAGTATCCATTTTGTAGTAAGCCATGGCACGTCGTTGACGGAGCTGCTTTGCAGTACGTTTTTTATAGGGGACTCCCATAGTAAAACTCCTAAAATAATAACAGAAAGGTGCGAAAATGTTAAAAATTATAGCACAAATAGATGAGAAAGTCAATCAATATGAGTAATAATCATGATTTTAACGCCCAAAATAGACAAAATGAAAGCGAACTTTAACTGGTGATCTCGTACTAAGATCTTTTGGCAAGGGCCCAAAATTTTTCGCATAGATAATAGAGTTTAGGCTAGCTTGGTCTATCGTCTTCACGCCGTAGGAAGTCACAACTTCTGCAGATACAACATCACCTTTCTGGTCGACCCAAAAATCTACAACAACAACTCCATCTTTAAGTAACCCCTGATAATATTGATAAATCGGAAAAAATTCTTTATGATATTTTCCTATTTTTTTCTGCATTTCCAAAAAATAATTAGCGTAGTCTTTGGCCTCTGCTGCCACACTAATATTACCACTAGTGTAGAGGTTCACCACGGGGGCTTTATCTGGGTCGAAATAAAAAGGGGCTCCTTGGCCTCCACTTTGTTGAGGTCGAACTTGCCCGCTAACGCTTTCACTTTGTTCGGGTTTAGGGCTATCAACCTGCCCTCCATTAGGGCGGAGTGTTGAAGGGTTATTATATTGTTGAGGAAGTGATCGATCCGCAACTGGGGCAGCATTTTGAGTGTTTTTATCGGATATAAAAGGGGTTTCTTCTTCGGGGGGAGATTGCTCTTGGGCGGTTTCGAGAATAATATTCTGCACCATATAGGAGCGATCTTGAATATTTTTAGCACGCATCTTGTCTAGAAATTCTTTAAAATTAAGATTTAGTCCTAAAAAATAGAATAAATACACGTGAACAATAAACGACACCCAAAGATAAATAGAAACGAGAATCACTTTCGAACGCATTTTTCGCAAAAGATTGCCTTCAGAAATAGATTTTTAATAGAAATGTATAGTATACTACTATAATACAATACAATGATTAAAGTCAACAGGTACCTAATGAAAAGAGAAACGATTATCCTCATCATATTTGGTGTTTTGGCGTGGGTTCTTTGGCACCCACAAAGTAGGGATGTCCGTCCATCAATTGGTTGGCGTGAACAGCCTACGCTAATTGCGGTAGATCAAACAAGTATGAGTGCTGAATTTTCAATCGATGATGCAGGCATTATCTATTGGCGAATTTTCCCCCAGAACAGCGCCGCACCCCGTTTTTACGATTTCACAAACACTAACACCGAAGGAACCGTAGCCTATGGGGGTGGTTTTCTACCAGCACCGGGCACCTATACGAATATCGTGCAGGGCTTAAAGCCAAATACAAGCTATGTGCTTTATACGTCGGCACATCCACTGCTTATTGGTTCTGGGGGAGTGGTGAAGAAGCTGGAGTTTTCAACAACTGCTCTACCCGAAAAATCGGCTGATACTGTTTCCAACGCACCTTAGCCTTTGCAGCGGCAGAGCTTTGAGCAAAATGAGGGTTGTTAAGAATTCTTTTTAACAGGTCTTCTGCTAGTAAGGCATTTTTTTGTCTCACATCGATGGCATAGTTTACCAAAAACGAGGCAAAGGCTTCATTTATATAGCTAAATCTACCGGCACTTCGAGAATAACTCTGCTCGAATAAAGAAAGAGCTTTTTCCCAATCTTTTTGTTCTGAGGCAAACTGAGCATAGCGATAATAATAAAAATAATTGGGTCTTTGCTCGGTCTGGGCAAAAAATTCTTCGGCTAAGTGGGGCTTATCCGCTCCCCAATAAGCCATCGCCAAATAAAAGTATATTTTATGACGTTGAGATTCGCTTAGTCTTTCTTTTGAATTTTTTGGAGAAGAGTTGGAGCCAGATCGACGAGGCTTTTTCGTTGATGCAGAGGGAATAGCCTTTTCGCTACTTTCAGTTTCTAGTAAAAGCAGGCCCCGCCCCAGTAAGATCGCTTCTTCGTAGTCGGCGGTATCTACAAGATATTCCAATATTAAAAGTTTCACCCTCTTGCTCCAAAATTGAGGATAGGCACGAGCAATGGCTAAAGCATCTAGAGGAAATTCTTTCTTAAGCACGGCATTCAGCGATTTCTCATCCTTAAGTACAGGTATAGGCACCTCATATTGAAAATTAACACTTTCTGATTGTCCACACATCGCCAGCAAAAATACCACAAATAAGATTTTCATCCCATAGTATAAAACAAAAATCATTAATTGTCTAAATCATGATACCATCAACAACTATGTCATCGCCACGAGCTGGAATAGACAGAATTATAAAAATATGTTATAATATACGTACTTTATTAAAGAGGTTTATAATGACATCCCAAGTCCAAGCGTCCCGTAGCGAGCAACAAACTCTCACAATATCGGTTATTTTGGTGTGTTGTTGTGCTGTGTGGGCGTCGATAATGGCGATTTTAACCCGCTCTATGTCTGCTGGGATGGACGCAGCCTTTAGTATTATGTCGGCAGTGCTATCAGGATTAGGGGCAATACTGGTTCGATTCATCGAAAAGGGCTATACAAAGCGGCACCCAATGGGTTTTTACCCCTACGAAGCTATGATTGTTCTTGTTCGCAGCCTTTTTTTAGGTGGAATGCTTGTTATTTTGTTTGTTGATGCTGTTAAAGTCGTTGCAACAGGTGGGCAAGAGATCAATGTTCCCCTGATGATTCTTTATATTATTCCTTCTACAAGTTTGGGAATAGCTGGGTTTTTCGTCTGTAAGATTGGCCACAAGAAAACACCCACAATGACGCTCGAAGCCGACTTAAACGAGTGGAAATCAGGAGTATTGATCACCTCTATGGTCTTTCTATCAATTATCATTAATATTATCCTTAAAAAAACGCCTCTTGCTCCATTTGCACGCTATACAGACTCAATAAATGTCATTTTGCTTACGTTAATCCTCATTAAAGAGCCAATTTCATTAATTATTGATGCATTTCGTCACTTAATGATGCAATCTGTGGATTCCAAGTTCTCTCAACCCTTTCACCTATCTTTAAAAGCTAGTGTACAGCAAAAATTCCCCAATTTCGAGCTAAGAACGATTGATGTGGTTCAAGTTGGGCGAATTACTTGGGTTTTTATCGAGATTATCCCGCTAAATCAAGAATCTTCCATCAAAGAATTTCTTGATTTAGATAGCGAAATAGATATAATAGCTAAAAAACACTTTCAACACGTCGATTGCCTACTGTATTTGGAAGATCCAGTCTAAAAATAGGCAATATCATTGCAGATAATTGAGAAATCAGTTATAATGTGGAACAATTTTTGAAAGGGTTGTTATGATTTTAGAACAAACGTCCTCCCACTTAAACAACGTTCAGCGTACCAACCAAGGCGCTTTTTATACGCCTACGCCCCTTATCGAAAGTGTGTTTCAAATGCTTGAAAAACAACTTCCCAATACCGATAATTACACTCTACTAGACAGTTCTTGCGGTTACGGAGCGTTTTTAAGGCCTCCTTTTCGTGTTAATCAGGTTATTGGCTGCGATATCGACCCCCTTGCAAGCCGTATTGCCGCTCAAAACGCACCAAAAGCCACTATAATTACAGCTTCTGGGCTAAAAAATGTCGATAGACACAGCTTTGGCATCGCTGAAAATGCGCCTCTCATTATTGTTGGCAACCCGCCCTATAATGACACCACCTCTCTCATCAAGCGATCCATCAAAAAAGAAAATTATTTAATAGATTCTTCATTAAAAACAAGAGATTTAGGGTTATCTTTTTTGCTGTCGTATCAGCGCCTCAATGCCGATTATGTATGTGTGCTTCATCCTCTATCTTATTTAATTAAAAAGAATAACTTCAAAATGCTCTCGGCATTTACAAGCCATTACCGCTTAATTGATAGCCTTATTGTCAGTAGTGGAGAATTTGAGCAGACGTCCCGAAACACATTCCCTATTATTATTGGGTTATACAAAAAGGGTGAAGGAATGAGTTATGAGGAGTTTGCAAACCTTCATCTTCCTACCAAAGAGGGGCATATTTTTTGTCTATCTTCTTTAAATAGTATTGCTGATTATATCGACAAATACCCCAACAAGAAAAAATTTGATGGTATCGCCTGTGCTTTTTTTTGGACTCAACGAGATATCAACGCCCTAAAACGAAATAAAACCTTCATTAAAGAAGAAGGCCCCCAAACCGTAAGCATTTCCCTAGAGAAATTACCTTACTATTGCTATATTGATGTATTCAAAACGTTTATCTCGCAATTGCCCTACCATTTTGGTAACTGCGATGTATTTCTAGATCATGAGGAATTTCTTAAAATTGCCGATTGCTTTGTGTTGGATAGCCTCACTCGACACCCCTGGCTACCTGTTAGCCCCAAAGCCGACAAAGAATATTCAGACAAAATTGTTGCATATTTTAACAAACTTTTTAAATCAAAAATTCATATTTAAGGATAATTTATGAGCGAAGCTATTTCTTCTAACGAGCGTGACGTTCGCATTCAGAAATTGGACGCATGGCATAATCTTGGTATCGACCCATTTACACCTCGTGCCTCATCACCTCGCACGGCATTTTCTACCGATATCATCTCACAATTCGAAGCCAACGAGGCAAATCCGCCCAAAGGCACTCTTTATGGACGGATTTTACTCCACAGAGCTTTTGGTAAAGCCGCTTTTATGACCATTCGCGATGAAAAAGGGACTATTCAAGTCTATTTTAAACAAGAAGATATCGGTGAAGAAGCTTTTAAACAGTACAAACTCCTCGACCTCGGTGATTTTATCTGCGTTTCAGGGGAAATGTTCCGCACAAAGCATGGAGAACCTACTCTTAAGGTTAATTCTTTTGAGATGTTGTCGAAGGCTCTTCGCCCTATGCCCGAAAAATTTCACGGCTTAGAAGATATCGAAACTCGATACCGAAAACGATATCTCGACATGCTTTCCCACCCTGAAGTAAAGGATAACTTCGTGCTTCGTTCAAAACTTGTCTACGAACTCCGCCGCTATCTCGTTGAGGAAAGAGGGTTTTTAGAAGTAGAAACACCCATGATGCACACCATTGCTGGAGGAGCAGCGGCTCGACCTTTCATCACCCATCATAACGCTCTTGATATGGATCTTTATCTTCGCATCGCCCCCGAACTTTTCCTCAAACGTTTGGTAGTAGGTGGCATGCATAAAGTGTTTGAAATAAACAGAAACTTTAGAAATGAAGGCATTGATACCACTCATAACCCCGAATTTACCATGATAGAACTCTATGAAGCCTTCTCCGATTGGAGAGGAATGGCAGATCTCTTTAAAGATGTGGTTGCTCACCTCACAAAAACCTTAAGAGGCACCACAAAAATTAGCTATCAAGGCTTTGAAACCGACATGAGCATATGGAGAGAGGTTGCTTATGGCGACTTACTACTCGAAAAAGGCATCGATATGAATAAGATTTCTTCCAAAGAAGAAGCCCTTGCCGAAGCCAGAAAACGCGGTATCGAGGTTGACCCAGCCCTTGGTAAATGGGAAATTATTGCCGAATTGTTCGACGAGTTAATCGGCGACCACATTCAAGAACCCACCATTGTTTACGACTACCCCGCTGCCATCTCCCCTCTTTCAAAAAGAAAGCCTTCCAACCCCGACCTTGCTGAACGCTTTGAAGCCTACGCTTTTGGCTTTGAATTCTGTAATGGTTTCTCCGAGTTGAACAATCCTCTCACTCAACGCAGCATTTTCGAGGAGCAAGCAATGCAAAAAGCCTCCGGAAACGAAGAAGCCATGAGCATGGACGAAGACTTCTGTGAGGCACTAGAACAAGGGCTTCCTCCAACGGGTGGCATTGGTATCGGAATCGACAGGCTCACCATGGTGATGATCGACTCTGCTTCCATCCGCGATGTTATTCTTTTCCCCACAATGAAGTTGCATTCTCAAGGAAGTTAATTTCTTAAAATATAAGCAATAAAAAAGGCATAATCTGAGTTTTCAGACTATGCCTTTTATGTTTATATCTCGAAAAAATTGTTAAGCGTATATGCATCTTGCCAAAAATAACGTTCATGGAAAAACGCTGCTCGTGCTGCTTCATGCATCTTTTCTTGCAAAGACGGATTTTGATCCGCATAACGATTAAGTAAGGCATCGTAGGTCTTCAAAATAACTGGATACTCAGGAACTCCATTCGACTCTAACCAATGCTTGTAAGGATGCCCCTCTTTTACATTCTGCCCAAATAATTGCCCTATATGCATGTAAAGCCATGGGCAAGGGTACAAAGCCGCAAAGGCAACCTCGATTGGCTGCTGCTGTGCCACCGATAACACAAAGTGATTATAATGAAGACACGCCGTTGTCTGCCCTGGGGTTAAAATAAAATCATCTCCATTAGCGTAGTAACGATTAATATTTTCGATTTCTTCCAGCGCTGCTTGCTGCATTCCTATAAAAAAACTCATGTCCTCGGCAGACGCTTTAGATGCACAATAGGCCGCTGCTTGTGAAAACACATATAAATACGAAATATCCTGGCTAATATAATAATCAAAAAATTTCTTGTCTAAGGTGCCATCCACCATTTTTGTAACAAAAGGATCCGTAACTATAGCGGTGATAATATCATTATTCTTCCGCTCAACTGATTGTGAAAAGGTCATAAAAGCCTCCTTATTGATGGCTCATTATAAATGAAAAAAAATAAAATCTCAATCCCTTATGTCTGTGTCAATTATTGAATTACTTCGGAATTTATGCTATATTATATGGATAGAGAGGTACACAGTATGAAGGTTTCTATTGCCCAACTCAATCCAAAACTGGGAGATTTTTCTGAGAATAAGCAAAAAATTCGTCAAGCAATCAAGCGCGCTAAAGATGACGGCGCTAATATTTTGATTTTGCCCTTTGGGTCATTAACAGGATTTCCTATAGGAAACCTCATTGCTTCCCGAGACTTTCGTGAAAAAATTCAAGAATCCCTTGAAGAGCTTTCTTTAGAAACTAAAAATGAATCTCTCGTCGTATTTACCGGAGGTGAGGAAATCTTTGAAAACGGCTCCATCATTAGTGCCCAACTCCAAAAAGAGGGAGATCGTGGCCATTTTTCATTGATGGGTTTTGGCTTCAACAATATGGAAGTTGTCGTCAACCTTGGCCCCAAAATATTCGAGAAAAATAGACCCGAAGCTCATGAATTAGAACTTCGACTATTAGCAACAGAAAAAAAATCCTGGGTCTTTGATATCAACCTAGCCGGTGCCACTGATGAAATTTTATTTTCTGGCTTAACCAGTGTCTTCAGCCCTGATGGACGCCTCATGTGTCGATTGAAATTTGCCGAAGAAGATTTTATCACTCTCGACCTCGACAATCCTCAACACTCTCGAATCGAAGAAATACCAGCCGGTGAGGATATCCTTATTCGTGCGGTTACCACCGGTATTAGGGATTATTTCACTAAAAATAAATTTTCAAAAATTCTTGTTTCTGTCAGTGGAGGAATCGATTCTGCCCTTGTTTTAGCGCTTGCCGTACGAGCCATTGGAAAAGAAAGAGTTGATGCTGTATATTTACCCTCGCGGTTCTCTTCCGACATTAGCCGTCAAGAGGCAAATGCCGTATGTAAAAACCTTGGGGTCAGCCTTCAGGAAATTCCTATCGATTCTTTCCATAATTTATTTCTTTCAGAATTAAAATTTCTTCAAAATGGCAATAATGTTTGGGAAGAAAATATCCAAGCCCGCATTCGAGGAAATATCGTTATGAGTTTAGCAAACGCTTATCAGTATCTCGTTCTGGCAACAGGAAATAAAAGTGAGGCCGCTGTAGGCTATTGCACTCTTTATGGAGATACATGTGGCGGTTTTGCACCTATCTGCGACCTGCTAAAAACAGAAGTGCGCGCTATTTGCCGATTTCTTAATCTAAATGAGGAAATTATACCAGCTCAAACCATCACTCGCCCACCTAGTGCCGAGCTTCGGGAAGGGCAAAAAGATGAAGATTCTCTCCCCGATTACGCTTTCCTCGACCAAGTACTGTACTTACATTGTGAAGAAGGGCTTGATTTTCACGAGATTTCTCATCAATTAGGGCGTTCCGAAGATGTTCGCCATATTTTTGACCTCATCTATCGCAACGACTACAAGCGTCGTCAGATGGCATCAGGTTTAAAGCTCTCCAAACGATACTTTGGCCTTGATTGGCACATACCCTCCAGTGTAACTCCTTGGTATTAAATAATATATGAAAATAATGAATAAACTTTACCAACCGATTAAATTTATAGCTCTTTTTATGTCCGATTATTTCTCTATTGTTGTCTCTTTTTTATGTGCGTGGTATTTTCGGTCTTTTATTCCTGATATCCTTACTTTCATTCAATTTCAAGCCACGCCCTCCATATCCAAGCAAATCTACTTCATACATCTTTTATCTATGATCACCTTTGGATTTTTCTTTTTTAATAGTCTCTACCAAAAACGACTCACTTTTTGGGAAGAACTCCTCATTATTTGGAAATGTGTAGGGTTAAATTTTCTCTTTTTTTACTTTATCATCTTCAATTTTGCCGATTATTTTAGTGAGGTCTCCCGCATCATTATTGGAGTCACTTTTATAGGAATGATGATTTTCACACCCTTATTCCGCTGGCTCATCAAACAGTTTTTCTATCAAATTGGATTCTGGCGGTATCCCATTCTAATCACCTGTACCTCTAACGAAGTAAAAGAAGCTCTTCGCGTTGCCTACGCGCTGAATAACGATCGATTTCTTGGATTCTGCCCCGAAGGCTTTTATATACCCGATAGTTCAGAGACAAAAATCGATGTTAACAAGATTTCTTTACCAATTTATCACACACCTGAATGCTTTTCAAAAGTTGCATCTTCTACGGTTTTCGTTGTTGGAAAAGAATTTACAGGCAATCAATCTTTATTATCTTCTTTGTATGGTAAGTTTCGGCGAATTTTCTTAGTGCCAACGGGAGGAATCTTTGGTCTAACGAACACAGGGGTGCAATATATATTCAGTGAACGCCTTTTCTTCATGCCTCTTGAAAATAAGATAAATTCTCTTACAGCTCATATCATTAAAAACATCTGGGATTACATAGGTGGATTCTTGATTTTATTACTATCTAGCCCCCTTTTTATCGTGGTAGCTATTGCCATCAAAATAACATCACCCGGTCCAGTTTTTTATCGACATGAACGCATCGGTCGAAATGGAAAGACCTTCAAGATTTGGAAATTCCGCTCTATGCACGTGGACGCCGAACAAAAATTAAATGATCTGCTTGCATCCGACCCAAAATTTGCCGAAGAATGGAAAACCTACTTCAAGCTCTCGAAAGACCCTCGAATCACTCCCATTGGAAATTTTCTTAGAAAGTATAGTATTGATGAATTCCCCCAATTATTTAACGTGCTTGCAGGTCAAATGAGCCTTATTGGGCCCCGCCCCTTCGTAAAAGGCGAAATGGATGAACTTAACCCCGATCTTATCCCTCTTTACACACAACTCAAGCCCGGATTAACGGGGCTTTGGCAAGTTAGCGGGCGAAACGAAGCAAATCGATTAGAGAGAATGGAAATAGATGTGTGGTATATTCAAAATTGGAGCCCCACTTTAGATTTACTTATTCTTCTAAACACCCCTAAAGCCGTTTTAACCGCTCGGGGAGCACGATAATAATGAATAACCGCATCGTTTATTATGTTGCAAGTAGTCTAGATGGGTTCATCGCCGATAAAAATGGAAATATTGATTGGCTAGAGCAAACCCCCAGTGATGGTGATAATGGTTATGGAGAGTTTATTCAGCAAGTTGGAATTATTTTTATGGGTGGCTCTACTTATAGAAAAATTCTCTCTTTTGGAATCGACTGGCCTTATAAAAATATTCCTTGTTATATTTTCACTCGACAACCTCATCAAAACGAAGAAAATATTTTCTTTATCTCAGGTGATATTGAGAATTTTCTCTATTCTCTCCCTGTATTACCCGAAAATAAAATTATCTGGCTTGTTGGTGGATTCAATTTAGCCAGCCAATGTTGGGAAAAAAATCTTATCAACGAGTTACACCTTGCCCAAGCTCCTGTCTTATTAGGAGATGGCATTCCCCTCTTTCCTAAGAAAAAAATGAGTAATATGAGTTTAAAAAACACTCAACGTCGAGGGGAATTTATAATGTCGCAGTATATTTTTAATAACAAGGCTGCTCCTCTTAATTAAATTTTTCAAACTACAAAAAGAAAATAACGAGGTTTCTATGATTATAACGCACCTCAACGGAATGTTTGGTGAAAATTGTTATATTTACACCGATGATTCATCAAAAACAGCTCTTGTTGTCGACCCAGGATATGAGATGGAGGTTGTTTTTGAGCGTCTTAAAGGCTATACTCCAACCCATATTTTCATTACACACGGGCATATAGACCATATTGCTGGGTTAGTAGAGTTAAAGCAGGCTTTTCCCGAGGCTATCATTTGCGCTCATGAATTAGCTAAAAAAACTCTTCCCAATCCTCAGGAAAATCTTTCCTTTAGATGGGAAGCCCCTGTAACAGCCCCCGCCCCAGATTGGACTTACAACGAAAAAAAATCCTCTCTCTCAGCTTGTGGGCAAGAATGGCAATGTTATCATACACCAGGCCATGCCTACGACCATACAATTTTTTTCAATAGCCAAGAAAATATTATTTTTGGTGGAGATGTAATGTTTGAGGGTGGCTCGTTTGGAAGATATGATCTACCAGGAAGCAGTTTTGACGAGCTAAAAGAAAGCTTAAAACTTATGCTTGGCTTCGACGATAAAACAATCGTCTATGCTGGGCATGGCTCTCCCTTTACCATTGGCGAATCGAGACAATATTTTCGCAGCCTCTAAATGTTTATTCATTAAAAAACCCCCTGTTGAAAGGGGGATTTTTTTATAAAGAATGAAGCTCTTCGCGGACAAAATCTGCGATTTCTTTGAGGTACTCGCGCGTAAATTTAAGCTCGATACCTGCCGTTTTATACAAGTACTCCAAAGGACGTGTGCTGCCTAAGTGAAGGAATGCTTTATAATCCGCCAATGCCTGCTGGGGATTTTGCTTATATTTTCGATAAACCGCCAACGCACCCATTTGAGCAATGCCATATTCAATATAGTAGAAAGGAACCTCAAAAATATGGAGCTGAAAAAGCCACATCGCAGCACGTTCTGCATCTAAGCCATCCCAGTTGACGCCCGTTGCTCCACTAAAACGACGAGACAAATCCAGAAAAGCTTTTTCTCGGGAAGAAGCATCGGAAGCATCGGTGTAAATTTGTTGCTGGAATCCATCCACCGTCACACACCATGGAAAGAAACGCACCACGTCTTCGAGTTGGTCTCTCATTGATTTTTTATAATCCTTTGCGTTGTAGGCAAGATTCCAATGAGGCATCGACAGCATTTCCATACTCATCGACGCAAGTTCGGCTGCCTCCATATTGAGGTCAAGAATTCCGGTATAAGGAAGATCTGCAGCTGCAAATTCATGCATAGCATGCCCAGCCTCATGAACAAGTGTAGTGAGATCGCTATGAATTCCCACGGCATTCATGAAGATAAAACTGGCGCCATATTTATAGAGAGGGTATGAATATCCTCCTGGAGCCTTATTTTTACGGTTGACTAAATCAAGCAGCCCGCTTTCTTTCATTGAAGCAAAATTATCTCCTGTCCATTCATCGGTGGCAAGCAAAATTTCGATACCTTTATCGGCTAATTGAGAAGGGTCAGGCACAGGCTTGAGGACACTGCCATCGGGAGATACTGCTAAATCCCAAGGGCGTAGCTCGGGAAGTCCGAGTTGACTTTTACGATGATCATTTAATTCCTTAATGAGGGGAACTATTTCTTCTTCAACCGCTTCTTGGAAGTTAAGTACATCCTGCACAGAGTAGGAAAATCGACCCTTTAGAGGATGGGCATAATCTCGATAGTTGGCATAGCCTGTATTAGCCGCCATTTTTTGGCGAAGATCAACTAAGTTATCAAAAAGATCATTGAGCTCTTGCTTGTGTTCCAACATTTTATTAACACGCGTACGCCATGCACTTTCACGGACAGCACGATCGGGGTTTTTAAGGTAAACAGCTAGCTCGGGAAGTGTTTTTTCTTCACCTTGAAAATTGACAACCATACCACCAGTTATGCTTCGATATTTTACGCCATATTCACTTTCCTTTGTGGAGAGAGGTATATTCTCCTCACGGAAAAAGTCAACATCTTTTTTAAGCCATTTAACCAATAAATTTCTAGTATCAGGGCTTTCTTTAGACCAAGCCTCTAGGCAGGGTGCTGCCAAGATACGTTTTTTGAGGGCAAAATCGATGGGGGCGAATGTCGCCACAACATTCTGATGAAAAGCCGCGTATTTTTTTTCAAGTTCTTTATCATCAGTATGGCACGTCATTTTGATATAGATATCTGCCATGGAATCCTTTAGGAGATGCGCAAGTTCATTAATTCGTGTGACAAATTCCTCTAATTGATCAACCGTATCTAGTGGAAATTCTTTTAATTGATCCGTCCACTGATTAAGATTTGTTAAATCGAAAGGGTTTATTTCACCTTTGTAAAATTTTGGAGTGCGTTCTTGGAGTTGTCTAGGCATCGGGGCCTCCTTCTAAAGCCATGTTTTCAAAGCTTCTTGATTTTTATGAAGTTCGCTTTTAATCTCTTCAAGTTTTGTTTTTTCTTTGGCAATAACTTCTGCTGGTGCCTTCGAAATAAATTGTTGATTACTAAGTTTGCCTTCAAAAGCGCGACGAACGCCTTCTAAACGGGCAATTTCTTTATTAAGACGAGCAATTTCCTGTTCTTTATCAATTGTTCCTTCTAAATTAAGGAAAACTTGAAAATCATGCTCTGATCGAACAGCCTCGCCTTTTTGTGCTGTTCGCCCTGTATCCACAATTTCAAGGGATGATAGTCGAGCTAGCTTCTGGATAACAGGTGCATTTCGACGTAAAAAATGATTTAGACCAGTGCCTGCCGAAATAATTCCCTGTGGAGTTGCAGAGGGGGGCACATTGCTTTCCGCACGAAGCTCACGAATAAGATAAACAATTTTCTCGAGGCGATACATGCTGCTGTTCTCTGAGTGAAATTGTTCCACATCACGGTAAAGAGGAAAAGAGGCAAAGGCGAGATTTTTTTCGCCAAAGACATCTTGCCACAATTTTTCACTAATAAAGGGCATTACAGGGTGGAGCATACGAAGAATTCGCCGAAAAAGAACAAGCGCTACTTGCAATTTGGCCATACGCACTTCTGGGTCGGGGCTGGATAAGGCATATTTAGAGCTTTCAATATAGCGATCACAAAAATCTCCCCAGATAAAATCATAAAGGCATTTTGCCACATCATTAAAACGAAATTTTTCAAAGCCTTCATGGTATGATTTTAAAGTTTGATGGAAACGAACAACGATACTTTTATCAAAATCATCGATAGGGTAATCAAGCAGGTGAGCATCCTTGATTTCTTTGGTATCAAAATTATTTTGTTCGGCATACATCACTAAAAACCGTGCAGCGTTCCAAATTTTATTAGCGAAAAACTTACCTTGCTCTACTTTTTCTGAGGAGTAGAGAATATCATTCCCTGTTGGTGCAAGGCGAATAATCGTATAACGAAGTGCATCTACCCCATAGGTGTCCATCTCATCAAGAGGGTCGGGAGAATTCCCTAAGGATTTACTCATTTTTCGACCCTGTTCATCCCGAATAATCCCCGTAAAGTAGACATTTTTGAAGGGAATCTCTTTTCTAAAATGCCATGCCGCCATAATCATACGTGCAACCCAGAAGAAAATGATATCTGGCCCTGTTACAAGGGTATCGGTAGGATGATAGTATGTGCGATCCTCATCATTGCGGTGTACCGCATAACTCCACAACCAAGAAGAAGCCCACGTATCCAGCACGTCATCTTCTTGTTTCATCACTTTTTTACAGTTAGGGCACTCATTAACAGCCTCGAGAGAAGCCTTTTGAAAGCCACATTCACAAGTAAAAACAGGGATTCGATGCCCCCACCAAAGCTGGCGAGAAATACACCAATCTTTAATATTATCAAGCCAATAGTAGTAAGTTTTTTTCCAATGATCGGGGTAGAAATTGATCTGCCCTTCTTCGACGAGTTTTCTTGCAGGTTCGGCGAGGGGCTTCATTTTCATGAACCACTGCTCAGAAAGCATAGGCTCGATAGGAACATGCCCTCGCTGAGAATACCCTACTTTATGAGTATGTGCCTCAATCTTGTCGACAAGCCCGAGGTGTTTCATGGCTGCAACAACTGCAGAACGAGCTTCGAATCGATCAAGCCCTCGATAAGATTCGGGAACAGAATTATTCAGATGTGCATCGTTAGTAAAAATTGCATGATGAGGAAGGTTGTGCCGTTTACCAACTTCGTAGTCGTTAACATCGTGCGCTGGTGTAACCTTTACTGCCCCTGTTCCAAAAGTAGGGTCGACGTAGTCATCTCCAATAATTGGAATTTCCCGATTAACAAGAGGAAGAAGAACCGTTTTACCAATAAGGTGTTTATAACGCTCATCATTGGGGTTAACCATTACAGCAGAGTCGCCAAACATTGTTTCTGGGCGAGTAGTTGCAATAATAATAGTATCTTTTGAGTCTTTAATGGGGTAAGAAAAATGCCAAAGTGAACCTTGTTCTTCTATATGTTCGACTTCTTCGTCGGAAATAGCACTTTTAGTAACAGGGCACCAATTAACCATGCGCGTGCCTTTGTAAATAAGCCCCTCATTGTAGAGATCGATGAAGGATTGGAGAACTTCTTGAGAATACTCTGGATCCATAGTGAAGCGTTCGCGTGTCCAATCGCAGGAGACTCCAAGCCGCCGAAGTTGGTTATTGATAATCCCACCATATTGGTCTTTCCAGCTCATTGCATATTCAAGAAATTTTTCGCGTCCAATCTCGAATTTATTGATATTTTGCCCCATTAGCCAGCGAGTGACCTTACTTTCGGTAGCAATCGAGGCGTGATCAAGCCCTGGAATCCAGCAAGACTCAAAACCATTCATTCTTTTGTAGCGGATAAGCACATCTTGTATTGTATTATTCAAAATATGTCCCATGTGGAGCATCCCCGTAACGTTAGGAGGAGGCATCACAATGGTGTAAGCTTTTTTATCGGATTTAATCTCCGAACGAAACCTTTTTGCTTCAAAATCTTCCTGCATGAGGGCGCCTTCGAATTGCGCGGGATTGTAATCGGGCAGCATAGCTTCTCCTTTTAAGATACGTTTACAATTATAAGCAATCATCCCATCTTTGTCAAGGCGAGAGGGGGGAGCTTACTCAAAATTGAGGTGTTGATATTAAAAAACCCTCCTCAAAACGAGAAGGGAAAATTTTCATTTAAATATTAAGAAGAAGTTAATAAGCAGTAGCGCTTAATGGATAATTAGCACTTGATAACGTAGGCAGCGTAGGGTAAGCCGACTGATTATTCCCTGCGGCATCAACATAACGAAGAGTTTTGTTAAACTCTGTAGACCCCATAAGGAAATAACTATGATGATACCCCGAGCCTCCAATGCCATCATCGCTGGTAATATCAATGGCGTACCAAGCGCCTTCAAGATGAACAATAACCCAAGCATGCAAGCCCCAATCGCTGGTGGTCTCGCTGGATCTCATTTCTCCTGTGTTATAGAAAGCGGTAATTCCTGCTCGTTGAAGAAGATAGGTAAAGGCACGGGCATAACCCTCACAAAGGGCCCGCTGCTGAACCAAAGCCCCATAAATATCGGAAACACGATGAGAAGAAGACATACTATAATTAACGTGATTAAGAAAGGTATCATGTAAGGCTCGGATTTTTTGAGCATCTGTCATCCCAGGATTGAGAACAGATAACATCTTAAGCACTTCCGTTTCGATTTCTTGGCTAGCAGCATCAAATTGATCTCTCGAAACAACGCCCGACATAGGCTTATTATAAAAAGTACTTACATAACCATTGTTAAGCACTAAATCCCTAGCAGCACTAAGGCTTGATTGATAAAATTCTGGGTGATCGTTGATAATATATCGTGTAATCAGATTGACTTGTGACGAAGAAGTAAGCTGAATACCTTGCTCGGTAAAGTTATAAAAAACTCGGTGAGCAGTATCGGCATAGATATCTCTATTAGATTCAAAATTCCGGAAACGATCAAACATGTAATCGTAAGCTTTGAGTTCTTCTCCAGAAAGCAAACTTCGCCCATAATACACCGCAGTATTTAATACCGGCGGCACCGCTGGAATTACTATTTCATTGGTATTATTACCAACATTGTTGTCGGTGTTGGGGGTTGATTCTAGATGTTGATCGGGCTGTTCCCCGTTGTAATCTTGGATAGACATCGCATCAATAGAGCAAGCGGCACTAATAATGCCAACAAGACAAAACAAAGGTATATTTCTCATCATCTCTAATTATATATCATTTCACAACATAAAACAAGATGTTTTTCAATTCATTTTAAATCTAAGGTTTATTTTATTAAAAAAGGACTGAAATCAGCTCGGTAACATGCCGAAGTGGACGCACAGGGTAATTAGCAAAGAGTTCTTTCGAGTTTTTTGCATAAGGGAGATAGATAGATTTGAACCCAAGCCGTGCACATTCTTTAATGCGTTTTTCCATACCTCGAACTGGGCGTAACTCTCCAGAAAGCCCCACCTCTCCAAAGAAAACAGAGTTTTGAGGGATAGGTTTCTCTTTGAACGATGAACAAAGTGCCGCTATTAGTGGTAAATCTGAGGAAGGATCACTAACAGAAAGCCCTCCCGTAATATTTGCATAGACATCATTTTTAAAGAGAGGAATTCTTAATTGCTTCTCTACCACTGCTGACAATAAGGCGAGCCTATTGTAATCTAAGCCCTCTGCCGTGCGACGAGGATAATTTTGCCCCGACATATGGCACAATGCTTGTATCTCAATAGGAAAAACTCTCTGACCTTCGGAGTGTGCAAAAATAGCAGAACCAAATACTTCTTCATCATGTATAGAAACAAATGCCCCACTAAGATCATCTGCAGCGATTAAACCTTGTGTGCCCATTTCAAAAAAACCAGCCTCATCCGTGGCACAAAAACGATTTTTTAATGCTCTAAGCACTCGATAAATCCCTCTTGTATCGCTTTCAAGAAAGAGAACGGTGTCTACTAAATGTTCAACTGCCTTCGGGCCTGCAATGGCACCATCTTTAGTTACGTGGCTTACAAGAACCGCAGGTATGCCTTTTGTTTTACAGGCTCGAACAAGCGCTTGCGTGCAACTTCTCATTTGTGGCAAAGAACCAGGAGCACTGTCTAGAGAAGGATCGCTAAGCGTTTGAAGAGAATCAGCAATAAGAAATGCTGGCGTTTCGACAGAAAGAATATGAAGAATAGCGTCGAGATCAGTCTCGGGATAAAGAAAGAGATCTTCACTTTGAATGCCTAATCGCTCAGCTCGCAGTTTAACTTGACTAGAGCTTTCTTCTCCGTTGATATAAAGCACTGCACCCTTTTGTGATAATCGCTGGGCTGCTTGAAGAAGCAAAGTACTTTTGCCAATGCCAGGCTCGCCCGAAAGCAGAACTGCCTGACCAGCAACCATTCCCCCGAGTACGCGATCCCATTCTTGGATTCCAGTATTGATTCGATCTAACGTCGTTGTTGAGATAGTTCCTATTTTTTCAGGGCGGGTATCCGATGTGAAAACAGAAGAAGATTTCGCACTCCCCCCTCGACTTGTCAATGTAACTTCTTTATAAGTATTCCAATGACCGCAGGAGGGACATTTCCCCAATAACTTGGGGCTTTCATTTCCACACTCGCTACAACACCAAAGACTTGTTTTTTTTGCCATTATTTTTTAGTAAAAGCAGATTTCATCCATGCTGTAAAACGCCCCGTAATAAACCCTGCTACAAAAACAAAAATAATTACAAGAAAAAGAGGCACCGCACCAAAGTGAAAAGAAAAAAAGTTGATTGTTACCGATTGTAAATTTTGCAAGGTGAAAGTCGCAAAAACAATTACAATAATCGCACTAAAAATAGATTTTACAATTTGCATGAAAACTCCTTAGTTATCTTCAGGGTAGATAAGGCGGTAGATATATACTATATCCGATCGCGAAATGTCGATAAATTCCAATCCTATAGAGTATATCGTATCATAAAAAGTGATAGACCTCACTAAAGCCTTAACCTGTAAAACTTTATCAAGAAGGGGAAACTCCATCAAGAGCGTACTATCCGGCGGCATAGGAAGATGAGAAAGAAGCACACATCCCTTAGGGCTGACCTCATTAACAAGGCTTAGGGCAAGACGATCAAACTGCTGGTTGAGAGCCCCACTATCAGAATCGACAGAAACAGTTCCTACACGAAATCGCGCGGGAATCTCTGTGGCTTTTCGAGGATATTTACGAACCTTAGAACGTTTTAGCGATGACGTTGCTTTAACGCTCATTTCATAGGATTGTTTTTTTCTTGTGATAAATTCTATCTCGCCTCGAAAAGAGTAGCCGGCGTCCATCTCTTTCCAAAAGGAAACAACTATCTTTGTACGTACCTTATAATTGGATTCTAGAGCAAGAAAATCTGATTCGGAAAGTGTAAACACTACTCCCGTAGCATTCGCCGATACAATATCTGCCACCATCGTTTGCATACCGGCAATTTTTATTTCCACCGATTGCCCCATAGAAATATTTTTAAGATGCATTAGTTGGGGATGGAGAGCAGCTCTAGCAAGGGATATTTTTCGAAATATCTCGTAAAGGAAGTATTCATAATCTTCTTTTTCGGGGGGAGTGAGTGAAATGTTATTTTGAATGAGTTTACGCGTATTAATCAACCAACGGCGACCTACTTCTGCACCATCCAATGCCGTATGAAGACGGTTTGTCCCCCCAATAGTAATGAGTTTTTCTAGCATTGTTTTTTCTTCGGCGGTAAGATCGGCTCGACTACCAAGAAATTCGATAGTTTCGTCGCTGGATAAAAAGAGTGGCGCATTTTTGGTATAGATTCCAGATGATGCCCCTCGATAGCGAAGGTAAAAAATCAAACCAAGAGCAACTACCAGTATAATAAAAATAAAGACAATCAAAAACATCATCGAGCTTCTCCTTGTGGGATAATCGTAGCTTCAGCTGGATAGATTTTACCAACAGTAGACTCGAGCTGTTCCCACGCTTGAGGATAGGAAGACTTGATTAACCCTTCTTCTTTACGAAGAGCCGACACAGCGGCGAAGGCTCTTTCTTTTAAACCTTGCGCCTGATATACTTCCGCAATATGAATGCGTGCAAGATAGGACCTCAATTGTGTCTTACCATAATTCTCTGATTTTTGAAAAAGCTCTATGCTTTGCTGGTAGTAAAGTTCTGCCAAACGATGGAGATTTTCTCGCTGATAGATTTTACCCAACATAAATGGAATATCGGCTTCCATTGGGATAAGTTCTTGGGCTTGCTGGTAGTAAGGCACCGCTTGAGCATATGCCTTCTTATTATATAGAAAATCGCCAATGCCTTTAAGCCTCAGACCTCGAACAAATTTGGTGTCTACGGTGTTTGCATCAAAACCGTTAACTGTATTTTCTTGAGCGTTCAGCGCAACACTAAGCAAGCATAAACAAATTAGCAACCTATGCAAAAATTTTCTCCGATACTTTCCAGACATCTCCTGCCCCTAAGGTTATCACCACCGAGGCAATGCCATTGGTTCGCTGTTTGATCAGTGATGGGATATTATCCATATTTTTTTCAAATACCATATCTCTAATTTTGCCAATCTTTTGCATTTCATCCAAAATAATTTGGGAGCTAAGATTATCCGGATTAGGTTCTCGAGCTGCGTAAATATCCGTGAGGATCACACTATCCGCCTCTCCAAGCGCTTCGGAGAATTCTTTATAGAAGTAACGCGTGCGAGAGTACAAATGGGGCTGGAAAACAACCACCAGTTTCGCTCCTTTCTCCAAAGCAAGCCGACGCGCAACAGTAAGCGTTAATGCCACTGCTCGAGGGTGATGCGCGTAATCATCAATAACCGTAAGTTCATCACTTTGTACTTTAAATTGGAAGCGGCGATCTGCGTTTCTAAAGCCTAATAATGCTTGTGAAATACTATCATTATCGATGCCACTAGATTTTGCCGCAGCAATAGCCAACATTGCATTAGACACATTATGTACTCCAGGAACATTAAGCGTGAAAGAACCTACTGCAATATCTTTATAATAAACATCAAAATGGGATGTTGCCGCATTCAAGCAAAGCTTATCACACCAAAAATCACCCTGCTGAGCACGCATACTCACTGAAAGCCGCCGTGCAACCTGACTTTTTTCAACGACAGAACGAAGCACGTTATCGTCTTGATTATAAATAAGAAGAGAGTGTGCCGCCAAATTATTGTTGAAAAAATTTAAGAAGAGGTCTTCAACTTCGCCGAGGTTTTTGAAAAACTCCATATGATCTTCGTCGATATTCGTAACAAGAGACATATCTGGATTGAGGTGAGCGAGAGACCCAAAAGCTTCACAGGCCTCGTAGATCATGGTGTCGCCTTTACCTGCATAGCCTGCACCGTGAATCTCCTCTAGATGCCCCCCGACGGCTAAAGTTGGATCGACTCCTGCCGACAAAAATATTCGAGCCGTAAGGGATGTTGTGGTAGTTTTACCATGCGTACCTGAAACACCGATACTAAAATAGTGCCCACCAACAAAATTAAGCATTTCCGCCCTAACAATACAAGGAATACCTCGTGTAACAGCCTCTTGCATTTCGGGATTGGTTTCGCCAACAGCATTTGTGTAGACAACATATTTTACATCTTTAGTAATATTTTTAGGATTATGCCCGATATAAACTTTAATGCCCGCTGCTATCAAGCCGTCAACAACTGTGCTTTGGGAACGGTCGGAACCCGAAACAATAAAACCCCTAGATTTGAGAATTAACGCTAATGCGCTCATCCCTACACCGCCTATGCCGATGAAAAATAAATGGGAACCTGGCTTAATAGAAATCATGCTTAGCCTCTCGATATTAACAACATTATAATGGTTTTTATCGGATTTTTCCAATTTTTGTTTATTCTTTAACGCTTCTTTATTAAGTTATTTAATTGAATCATTAAAAGCCTTAAAATTACCAAACAATCGACAATATTATTTTGATTATCTTGTAATAAACTTGATTTTACAACAAAAATCGTGTAAAATGTACTTTATGTTATATAAAAGTAGATTTTATGCGCCTGCATTTCTTTCTAAACAAAATATAAAGTTTTCTTCGGCAACAGAGTTTGTTTTATTTGATTTCTTGCGTCATCCATCCTCTGCTGAAAGAGCTCGTCGTATTTTGTGTGGCTTAGAGATTAAGTACTTCCTAGACCCTTACTTTGGTGTAATTAGAGGCACAACTCGAGCATCTTTCTACGATAGCTTACATAGCTTATATCGTCGAAGGCTCATCGTTTTTTAAGGGATTATTTATCCCTATACTGTAGGAGGATATAATGTCTAAAGTTCTTACTGCCATTTTTAGCTTACTTTTTTTATCAACCACACTAAGCTTTGCCTCAGAAGAACGCATTCTCAATAAAAGCCCGAGATCTATGGGTATGGGTGGTGTTGGTGTTTCAACCTTTGGATACTCATTTTCTCCGCAAGCAAATCCAGCTTCACTTGGTTTAATGTTCGATTATACAATTGTCCCCATATTTGAATTAGGGTTCTCAATGAGCCCCGACGCTGTCGATTTTGGTCTTGCTCTTTCCAAAGGTTTTGGTGATGTATCTAATACCGATTTTGGTAGCTTCGATCAATACCTTGGGCGATCTATAAGCTCAGGTCTCTCCTCTCCTTTAAATTTAGGATTTATGGGGAAGGGATTTGGAATTTGGCTCTCTGCGGGAGCCGAGGGGAATCTTTCCGTATTTAATACCCCCGAATCTCCACTTTCAGGGATAAAATTAAATACGCTCTCTCAAACCATAACACAGGTAAGTAATTTGATCGACACCTCTGGCGGTATCAGTAGTGCTAACCAAAGTGAAATCGAAGAAATTTTTACAAGTGGGATGTATCAAGATTTGAAAAATTCAGGTCTTAGTGATAGCGAAATTTATGGACAAATAAACAATCTTCTCAATCAAATAGCTGGAACGAGCGGCACTCCTGTCGACTTTGTTGATGCCACAGGCTCTGTTGACGTTGACAAAATAAAAGATAACCTTACAGATGGTGGCACAGGAACAAGCCTCAAAATAGATGAAAAAGCATTACTTAGCATTCTCCCCCGTATTTATGCTCGCCTTTACGCCGATATCGCTGTAAATATTGGTTATGGATATAAAATTGCTTTCAAAGGGCTTGATGAACAATCTGGCTTAAGCCTTGGAGCAACACTACGTTTTATTCAACGTTTTAAATCAGATTCTCTCAACGGCGAAGTGACTATCGACGAAGCTGCTAATCATCTTGATATTCTTCAAGGCTTTGCTGTCACTTCCGACTTCGGAGTTAGTTTGCAACTACAAAACTTTATCCTAGGCTTTGCTATTCGAGATGCATTTTCTACACCTTTTCAGTGGAGCTCTGTTATAAACAGCACAAGTGGTTTTAGAACAACAAGCTCTTTTTCTCCATCTTATGATATTGGTATTTCATACCGATTCCTATTTACAAATCCTTGGATTCAAGAAATTGGTTTTTATGTAGAAGGTATAGACTTAGCTAGCACATATCTTATGCCCATTGAAAAATTCCGAGCAGGAACAGAGATCAAACTATTTCGTTTCCTCGACCTTCGAGTTGGTGTTTATGATGGATTTGTTACCGCTGGCTTAGGTATGGGTGGTAAATGGGGTCGAGTTGACTTTTCTTACTACCGAGAAAGTTATAGAATACTTGATAATTTAAGTGTTTACGGAGATCGTCTCTCTCTTAGCTTAGCTGTTATGTACGAAAACACTCCTGCACGAAAGGCTAGTGCAGCTGCACGAAAGGCTTTACGCCAAGAACAAACAGCTAACGCCGAAGCTGCAGCAAGAGATGCTCTAGAAGAAGCCTCCTTAAGAGCGATTTAATATTTTTTTTCACATTTTTCTTATTATTTCTATAAAATACTTAAGAAAAGACATTTATATGCCGAAAAATTCTGTACTTAGTGATTAAAAATCCCTTCCAATCTGCAAAACTCACCTTGGTGAGTACGGAGTCGGCTTTCCTCAGCCTGCTCCGTTTTTTATTCCTAAATCAAAATAGCCTCCTTTACAGAGGCTATTTATTTTTAATAACATTTCTACTTAAAGATCAGCTCATCGGCTTCATCAAAGGCAACACTAAGCACTTTCGAGCAGCCAAGCTCTTCCATCGTCACCCCGAAGAGCGCATCACACACTTCTAGCGTACTTTTAGAGTGAGAAACAATCACAAACTGCCCCGTATCTTTAAAACGAGAAAGAAGTTTTTTAAAGCGTTCAATATTTTCATCATCCAATGGCGCATCGATTTCGTCTAGAATAATGAATGGTGTGGGCTTAAGTTTAAGCATGCTAAAAATAACAGCGATCGCCACCATGGCTCGTTGTCCACCAGAGAGTAGGCTAACATTCTGAAACTTCTGCCCAGGGGGCTCTGCCATAATATCAATACCGGAGCTAAGAGGATCTTCTTTATTTGTCAAGAGGAGATCCGCACGGCCTCCATCAAAAAGTTGAGCAAAAAGGTCTCTAAAAGATTTACGAATATCTTCAAAAGCTTTGATAAATTTTTCGGAAGACTCGGCATTGGTTTCGGCAATAAGCGTTTCCGTATCAGTAGTAGCGGCTTCAATATCTTCTTTTTGGTGGGTTAAAGTAGTATAGCGTTCTTTGGCGGCATGGAATTGCTCAACGGCCATCATGTTAACATCGCCCATTTTAAAAAGTTGTTCTTTTAAGGCTTTAATGCTAATCTGCAATTTTTCCAAAGTATCTTCTTCTGTAAGCTCGATAGAGGATAGATCTTCCCGCTGGAATTGCTCCTTAAGGCTTTCTTCAACATCGTGCATTACTTTTATCCTCTCAGACAGCACGCCTTCCATTTCGCTTTCTCGCATACGAAGCTTATTATATTTTTCAAGAGCATCTTTATGGTAAGATTCCAAGGCTCTCTTTGCTTTCGAAATTTCTTGAATTTCTTCGGCGATACTTGCCATATCTTTTTTGAGGCGAGCGATTTCAGGAGTGAGTTCATCCACGGTTTCGTTGAGTTCTTCTATTTCTTCTTTAAGCTGTTCATCGGTTTGCTTCAGATTTGATTCGTCACTATCTGCATTATTGAGGGAGCGTCGAATATCATCGAGGCGTATTTCAAGCGAACGAATATCACCACGAAGCGCCTTTGCCTGAGCCTCAAAGCCTGTATAAGAAACACGAGCATCACTGACTTTATCATTAATTTCTTGCCGACGATCACGAAGAGACGCATGCCCTTCATCATAATTTCGAATAGCATCTTCAAGAAGGTTAAGTTTATTTTCAGCCTGTTCAAGGGATTGGCGTGCATTAAAAAGATCACTTTTAGCACGGTCTGTAGCCAGACGAGCCTGCTCTGCCTCCGATTGAAGCTTTCGAAATTCTCTCTCACTATTTTTAAAATTATTTTCAGCAACATTTTGGTCGGCAATAGCTTGTGCTTCTTTCTGGATAGCATCTTCTAAAATTTGTTTTTCGCTATCTAATGTTGCTCTTTCTTTCTCTAAAAGTTCCCAAAGAGCATCATTTTCATCAAGAAGAGCCAACTTTGCTGTAAAATCTTCTCCAAAAAGGCTCCCAGCGAAGCGTTCATAAGCGATTTCACTATCTTGAAGGGCAATTTTGAGCGTTTGAATGAGGTTCAAGTCTACTTTTCCTTCGATTGCCGCCTTTTCAACAGCATCAAATGCTGCTTTAATCGCAGAAGTAAGAAGAGGTTGTTCTTTTCTAAATGCACGAATATGCTCTAAAGACCGCTCTAATGCCGTCATAATGCGTTTATCTAAGCTTTTTGATTCTTCAAGTAGTGATTTCTGCTTTAATTCGCACTCTTTAATGAGGCGTTCTCGTTCAGAAACCATACGAATTGCTTCGTTTTTGGCATCTGTGCAGGTTTTCGCAAGTTTTTCCGCTTGATCCAGCAGAGATTTTAACGATTCTATTTGAGTTTCTTCCGCTTTCATCGCTTGCTGCTTTGTTTTAAGAATATCTTGTTGACTAATTTCTTCGGATTCGTATTGAAACACACGACCTTTAAATTCGGCAATATCACGACGAATATTCTCACTATCACTGCGATTAATAGCTCGAGGAAAACCCAATTCTTGAGAACGTTGTAGCAATGCTTGCTCCAAGGCCTCGGTTTCGGCCTTAATAGCATTTTGAAGTTCTTCAGCTTTTGCCAAAACAGCTCTTGCGGCTGCTTCTTTTTTTTCGGCATCAAAGACTGCATCTCGTTTTTCAGACAGCTCTTCTTCGCCATCCTCAAGACGTTCTCTATCTTGTTTAGAACGAATAGATATTTCAACCAGGCGTTTATTATTATCTTCCATCCGACGTTCAGCAGCAGTGCGTTGTGTTTTGATTTGAGCTAATTCTTTTTCGAGGGCGTGAAATTTCTCATTCATCTCTCCAAAAAGACGCTCTTTATCACCAGAACCTTGCTCTGATTTTGACATTTCATTTTCGATGCGTGTAAGATCTTCTGATAAAGGATTTAACGCCGATTTTAAAGACTCTCTTTCGTTTTGGCGTTTTTCAATTTCTCGGCGCATATTTTGAAGACGTGCTGCCCCAAATTTAAGTTCTGCCTGCCCAAGCCTCGTACTTGTTTCTTTATAAGATTCTGCATCCTGCGCTTGAAGTTCGAGAGTAGCAATTTCCTTTTCAAGGCGATCCAATGTTTCTTGAAGACGCTCGAGATTTTCGCGAGCAGCAGCTAATTTACGCTCTGCTTCTTCTTTGCGAAATTTAAATTTAGAAATACCTGCAAAATCTTCGAAAAGAACTCGTCTATCTTCTGCACTTTCCGAAAGAAGTCGGTCAATTTTACCTTGTTCAAAAATAGCGTAAGAATCTCTTCCTACTCCCGTATCTAAAAAAAGCTCCAAATTATCTTTAAGGCGAGATCGTGCACCATTAATATAGTACTGACCTTCTCCACTACGAAAAATTCGGCGACTAATAGAAACTTCGGGGTATTCCAAAGGCAGCCATTGCTGTTGATTATTAAAAGTAAGAATAGCTTCCGCCATACCTGCAGGCGATCGGTGGGTTGTCCCATTGAAAATAATATCCTGCATTTTGTCACCACGAAGTGATTTAGCACTTTGTTCGCCCAAAACCCATTTAACAGCTTCAACAACGTTGCTCTTGCCACAGCCATTAGGGCCAACAATGCCCGTAATGCCTTCAGCAAATTCAACACGAGTTTTCCCTCCAAATGATTTAAAACCTTGAAGTTCTAGTGATTTAAGATAGCTGGCCATGAGGTCTCCTTCTGATAACAGCTTGTTATTATACTAAAAAACAAGGTGATTTGTCTATATCTCTTTTGACTTTTATAAAAAAACTTTCTAAAGGCCTTTAGTAATTTAAAATTGTGTCGAGAAACTTAGGACAAAAGAATCTTTCCCGATAAAGAGGTCCGAGATGGCAAGAATTAAATTTTTAGATGTTCTTGAAGAAACTAAGCGAAAGCCTTCCTTAAACTACGAAGAAGACCACTCTCTCCGAGAGCCAACACCCCGCGAACATATACACCAGCAATCAAGCTACCGCGAGTCTTCTTTCGACAACGACTTTTCTCGTGAGCATGCCCACAGAGAACACGGCGCACCTTCACAACCCAATTTTCGTGAGCGTTCTTTCCGTGAAAGAGTTGCTTCTCACGAGCCTCGTATGAATCGTACTGCAGCAAATCCAGCAGCATCTTTTCTACCTCGCAGATCTGAAAAAATAGAGCAAGAAGATACTAATACTAAAATTGTTTGGATTGCATCTTTGTTTGTGTTTTTAGGTGGAATTTTATTTTTGGGTGGATATTGGATGGGGAATGCCTTCAAGCGAGACATGCCCGCTGATCGTATCAACATCGAAAATGCCGTTACTCCCGTAATTCCATTGGATCCAGCATCTATCCCGATGATGACCGACCCAGTCAGTCAGCCTGCAGCTTCTTCCAAGCCTATACCTGTTATTAAACCTGTAACAGCTGCCCCTGTGAAAAAAACTCCAGCTAAGGCTGCAACTAAAAAATCATCTACTCCTGCAAAAGCTAAAAGTGATATTGGAAATGGTGAGTTCGTTATTCAGGTGTCGGCTCATACAAGCATTTCTGCTGCGCGTGCCACTGAACAACGCCTTTTAGATAGTGGCATAGAAAATGTATATATTTCTGAAAATTACATGGGTGATAATCAAAAAATATTTCGTGTTCGGGTGAGAAATGGTTTTCGCTCTGAGGCGGAAGCTAAAAAAGCTCTTCCTGCAATACGCAGTGCCGTTGGGCTTGCAGACAACGATGGTCGCATCATTAGATTAGATTAATTTACAAGATTAAAAAATCCCCTCGATTGAGGGGATTTTTCATTAATAATTATAAACCTAAAGCTTCATTTTGGTCGATGCTGTATTTTAATGCTGGGTTCGAATAAGGGTAGAGTGGCATTTTTTCAGCTCGATAGAAAAATAGCTTTGTATCAAAAGACATATCAAAAATAATAGTGTTATCCGGTGCTACCTCGGTGAGGCGATTTGGATATGTTTCCGACCAGAGAATCAACCAGTTTTCCCGATTCGGGCCTGTAAGATCAACATCAGATGCAAGCCTTGAGTGAAATTTTTGAGGGTGACGAAACTCCCGAACAAGTTGCGCACTATTACGAGTGAGTTTATACTCTGCCACTCGAGAGCCTTGGGGATCTTTTCGTTTTTCTCCTATATTATCAAAAACAACAATATTGCCATTTGCTTTTAAAATTGGCGCATGTTGATTGCGAGGGCCATCTCCAGGTTTAGTTTTAAGCCTATATTTTTGAAGAGAGGGAATACTCAAAACCGTTTTTGTACCTCGAGGCATACGCCCGTATCCAAAGCCGGGGTCGACTTCTAATTTATCATCGGCAAACCACCATAATAAATCCCATGTTTTCCAGCGAAAACCAAAAAGCCCTTGGTGACGCAACGACACAATGAGCGTATCATCAGCAGGATTATAAACCGTTCCATTCGCATGTGCCCAGTCGAGGCGAATATTAGTGCCATTACGGCGGGCAACATTTTGCTCATCAAAAACTACTTTTTTAAGAAGTTTTTGATCTTCTTTGGCTGTAGCCTTTTTGATAGGATCACCAAATAGCCTTTTAGTGAGAAGCGTTCCATCAGGAGCATATTCTGCAACGGCGTCTTCCCAACCCCATGGAGATAAGGCTAACAAAATCATATTAGACCCATTATAACTCATGTCGTGGTGGAGTTTTTCTCCCTCTGATACACGTTTTCTCTCACGCCCCAACAAATCGGTGACGACATAATCCCCACCTCGCTCGGTATTTTGAACCTCTAATTCTCCATCTTGAAAATGAAGACGCACAAAATTATAGATTTCTTTGCGTTGGATGTAGCGGATTTCCCCTTCTCTATCAAATCCTATAAGAGCTCTTTGGCTAACCACATTAATAAAAAACAAATCTTGATTAAAGGAGTCTGGGGGATCTAACTGATCTATGAAAACTTTTGTTTTAATATTTAAACGCTCGTGAAGTGCCTGCGTCACCACTCGAAATGAACGTGTAGTGTCGCCTTGCTGAACCTGAATAATATTTGAATGATTAGGATAAAGCCCATGAATAGGGAATTCTGTGCCATAACCCTCCGGATATGTATGCGCTATATCTAGCACCTCGTTTTTGCCTTTTACACGAACCGTGAGAGCTTGAGTATTAGTTTCGGGGAGAACAAACACTCCCGAAAGTGGTGTTGTGCCGGTTGGATCCATCTTTATAGAGCCTTGCTTCAATTCTTGAGCAGACAAAAAAGAGGGGAATAGACAGACTAACATTAATAACCACATGATGTTTTTCCTTTAATAATGATATCAAATTATAAAATAAATAAATAAAAAACTCAATTTTCAATCTTTTTGAGGGATTTACTTTTTAAGTAAAATTCTTTATAATGAGACATAAACAACAAGAGAGTACGATGCTAAATATCATTATTTTGGGGGGCGAAAACCCCGTTCTTCTCCGAGAGGACCTCGAAGATATATCTAGCTCTTTTGATGGAGATAAAACTACTCGTTTCGGCGAGGACATCAACCCCGAAGAATTTTTCACAGATATAGCCACTGGCTCGCTTTTTGCCTCAAAACGAATGTTTATTGTGCGTGGAGCTCAAGGCGCTTCCTCTGCCTTCGAAAAAAGTCTTCTTTCCTACCTTAACGACCCCCTCGACAGTGTTTGCCTCATTCTTGAATACGAAGGCAAGGTTCCTGCCAAAATCGAATCTCAAGGTCGTGCTTTAGGGTCTACTATCGCTAAAGTTGTTGTTCACAAGCGTCCTTACCCCGAAGACCAAAAACGCTACGTTAATGCCAGATTAGCCAAAATTGGTATCAAGGCTCCACCATCCGTTGCCGAACTAATCGTACAACTTTCTGGAGGAGATATCGAAGAGTGCGCCGCCATGGTAGGCAAACTTATTGACTATCTGGGCACTCGTAAAAGTATTACCGAAGAAGATATTGCCCACGTATTAGAACGTGTCCATAATGCCTCTGTTTTTGATCTTGTCGATGCTATTTTTATGCGTAATACTACCAAAGCTCTTTCCTGCTTCCGCGATCTAGCCTCTGCAGGGGAATCCTTACCTGGTATTAATGCTATGATGCTAAGAGCTGCTCGTAACATGTGGGCTGTTAAATGCTCTCAAAATGGTTTGATGCCCCAAGGGTTGGCTTGTTCTCCCTACGAATGGAAGAAATATCAAGGTTTTTCTCGAAATATCAACTTAAGATTTGTTTCTAAGATGACAGAAGTAGTTTCTCAAATTGAAATTGCATCAAAAACGCTTCCAGAAATGCATTCTACAACAATAATGGAGAATTTTCTTCTTCAATTGGAAAACTCTGTATGATTTCAGCTAAAAAGTTCTCATTACTTGGTAATAATCAAAAAATCTATAAAATTGCTTCTTCGGTGCGATCAATGGAGAACGCCCTCAAGCGTGGGGAGACAGCAAATCCTGATGAAATTTTCAGCTACTGCGCGCTCATCAATGATTCTCCCGATCGAAAAATAAAAGAAGCTCTTGCAATTCTTGCCCCACTAAGAGAGATCCCCCTCAATCTTCCTTATAAAGAGAAAATCAAACTTTTTAACTTTGCTTTTCATCAGCTCCTCGAGATTTTAGATAAAAAAGAAGACAGCGATGCAAAATTTTCTTTTTTACGCTTCGATAGAGAAAGCCCTGCCATACGTTATCCTTGGGCTATTATTCTGGATAACTTGCGATCACCCATGAACATAGGCTCGGTGTTTCGTAGTGGAGATGGTTTTGGTGTAGGAGAGATTTCACTATGCGGCATCTGCCCTCACCCTCCTAACCCCAAAGTGTCTCGAACGGCAATGGGTACAGAAGAATTGATTCCATGGAAATATTTCCCTGAGACAAAAGATGCCATCGCCTATTGGAGGGATAAAGGCTATACTATTTATGCCTTAGAAGTTGCCCAACCGTCTTTAATGCTTGAAGATGTGTCCTCATACGATAAAGTGGCTTTTATTATTGGAAACGAAGAGTTCGGGATTACCGAAAAAACACTAGAACTAGTTGATCATATTGTTCAGATACCCATGAGCGGAATCAAAAATTCTCTCAATGCGGCTAACTGTTTTGCCGTCCTTGCCTACGAGGCACAACGTTTTTTTAGAGAGGAAACTAATGTTAGATAAATGGATTCAAGAATTTTTAATGTGGAATAAAGCCCACAACCTCATGGCCGAGGACGAGGCCAACAACATCAAAGAACATGTTGAGGACTCCCTCGCCCTTGTGCCTCTTTTAGAAGAACAAGCAAATGAACTCATTGTGGATATTGGTAGCGGTGGTGGGTTTCCTGTGATCCCCCTTGCTATCTACGCCAAAGAACATGGCAAAAATTGGCGTTTCATTGCAACAGACGTTGTAGATAAAAAAATCGCCTTCCTTAAATGGAGCCGTTCAAAGTTTGGCTTGGCTGTCGAGGTGATTAAGGTTGATAAGCGCCTTAGTGTAAGCGAACCATGCACCGTTACCTCTCGCGCCTTCTCCGATATAGTGGGGATCGTTAAATGGACAAAACGCCACGCTCCAGGATGCAATCTTTTTCTACTTCTCAAGGGCAAACGCGCCACCGAAGAACTAACCGCAGCAAAACTTCTCGAGCATAAAATTTTTCCTGCACCTAGAGGATGCATTGCTTATGTGGAGAACCCTCTTGGCTAGAATTGTTTTAGCCTCCGCAAGTGAGGGGCGTCGAGAATTGTTTTCCGCCCAATTTAGAGACGATTTTATAGTTCAACCAATGGATATCGTCGAGGAAGAAAGCTATCATCTTCCTGTAAATGAGATGGTAGAAGTATTATCTCAACGGAAGTCCTCTGCTTGCGCCCTTATTTATCCTGATGACATTGTTTTCGCCTTCGACACCATGGTAGAATGCGAAGGAAAAGTGCTTGGAAAACCTCAAAACAGAGATGAAGCTCGAGAAATGCTGCATCAACTAACACAAAAACCCCAGACTGTATGGACAGGCTTCTCCTTTCAATACAAAGATAAAAAACAAAGTGGTGTTGAAAAAGCAAGCCTCATCCTCGATCTAACAAAAGAAGAAATTGAAAGTTATATCAGCAATCACCCCGTAACAAAATTTGCCGGCGCCTACGCCGTACAAAAAGAAGATACCCGCTGGCATTTGATTTCCGGTAGTATCGATGTGGTTATTGGAGCATGCATGCAGCAAGCAAGCTGTTTTTATCAGCAATGCATATCTTGATTTTTTAACAGAAAAATGTTATAGTAAAAAAATAAATGATGCCACAGTAGCTCAGTTGGTAGAGCAACTGATTCGTAATCAGTAGGTCGGCGGTTCGATTCCGCCCTGTGGCTGGCAGAGAGGGCCCGAACATGAAATTTCTTCGTTTTTGGGGGCGATCCCTTCTTTGGATGTTCATTTTTGGGGTGGCCGCAGGTATTTTTGGGGTAGCATATAGTATTGCTCGTATCGCGAATTTTTATATTCAAGACGGCACACCCAATCGCGAAGTTGCGCCTATCCGCGTCATCCCTTCCGAAACAAAACCACTTTTTCAATCATCAATTTCTGATCTTCGTAATATCGAAGACGTCACTTCCGTTCGTCCTTATTTTATTCCCGAAGGTACTGTTCAAGGCTCGGTAAGCTACTTTGGAATCAATCAATCCGCCCCCGTTAAAGTTCAAGGGGTGCCTACAGATGTTGGGGTAAAATCCGTTGCCGGTGCCTACATCGAAGAATGGAACGACATCTCCTCAGAACGTATTCCCATTCTTATTCCTCGTCGCGCCATTGAGCTTTACAACAACGTTGCACCAGCTCAAGGCTGGCCAACCCTACCTCAAGACACTTTTCTGGGCCTACCAGGTCTATCAGTGATGATTGGAGAAACCCAATTTGGGGTGATTCCCGTAGGCTTTGACAACAACGAAATCGGCTTAACCATCTCTGCACCCGCAGAAAAGCTTTATGAGATTTATAACGAACTAGGTCTCAACCCTCAATATACTTACATCGATCTAGAACTAATTCCTGGGCTAAACACCGAAGCCCTTAGCAGAATACGTCAAGCTATTTCTGTGCAAGGATATAATATCGAAAAAGATGTCGATGAAAACCTACAAACTAGAATTCTCCAACGAATCCGCGGTGGATTTATGATGATAGGGCTCACTTTGTTTCTTGGTGTGTTGATATTAAAAGTTCTTTTTTCAATTCAATATTATCAGAGCTTTAAAGAGAAACAAAACCTCCTCGAGCTTTGGGGGATCCGCAATTTGCTTATCCCATCTCATATTTTAGGTGCTATCATTTTTTCAATCTGCACAGCAATTTTAGCATGGGGTTTGTGTTTCTTCTGGATAATTCCCATTCAGCAACCCCTTAGTCAGAATCTCACTAGTTTTGGTTTGAAACTCCCCCCTCTTGAGCTGTCTGCGGAGTCTGCAATTCAAATAGGGCTATTTGCAGGTATTATATATCTGATCAGCGACCTGTTCAATCTACTGTGGTTCTCCTTTATCACCCTAAGAAAGAAAAAACCTCTCTAAAGCCTCCAATGTGAGGCTTTTTTTTGTTACAGTATTGCATTTAAAACAGACAAACCCCCGAATAGGGGGCCTGTCTGCAGGTGAATAAAAAGGAGCGCATGCTGGAGCTAAAAGTTGATATTACTACAATTGAGCATAGAAATATCAACTCAAGCAACATCATTATAATACAAGAAGTAAAGGGTAGATGTCAAGATATGCCCAAAATAGGGGCAAAAGGGTTATAAAAATCCCAAAAACAGTCAAAAAGACTACTTAAAAAAAGACAAATATCAAATTTATCGCCTTTTTAAGCCTAAAACCTCCATAATTTTTTTAAAAATTCAGAAAATATATGCTAATTTTTTTTAAAAATTCAAAAAAAAATTTTTAATAGCTGAAAAAAACTGAAAAACAACAATATTTGTTTGATATATTGTTATTTTTTTGCAAAACTTTTTTCTAATTATAACGCTATTAGAGTAAAAAATATTATTATTAGTCTTTTGTTTTTAAAAAAAATACCGATTAATTTCTGGGAGATTTCCCAAAAATCAAAAATAGGAGGTTTCGCATGACTCCAGAACAGTGTGCTAAAGATCTACACTCTATCTTAATTGAAATCAAAAAGCTAATGGAAAATATTCTTGCTTCAGAAGATGCCAAGTACGACATTCTCCGAGTATTGGATATTGACAAGCTGATAGACAACAATGCTAAAGAAGAAGAACTGCTTCTTCGATTTGATGCTCTAGAGAAGAAAAGACAAGATTCTGTTGAAAACTTTGCCATTCTCAATGGATGCGGCACAGAGTTATCACTTTCGGAGCTATCAAAATTCATGTCAGAAGACAATAAGCAATTATGTATCAAGGTAGCAGACGATATTCGGGTGCTCACTGAACAACTCAGCACAGCGGCTGAAAGAAATCGTCATATTTTAGCGAACAACGCTGAAATAATCGGAAGTATCCTGAAAATTATGGACGGCGCAATCAGCCAAAAATATGATAATAGCGGTTCAGAATGTGAAGAAAGACACAGCCTGCACTTGCTCGACCACACTGTTTAAAACCTTCGGTTCACACACATAGAAAGAGAGTGTTAACTTCGGGGAGGAGAAAAGATGATCTCATCATTTTTAGGATTGGAAACAGGCAAAGGGGCTCTTCAAACAACCCAACAGGGTTTACAAACCGTGGGGCACAACCTTGCCAATCTCAATACAGAAGGATATAGTCGTCAACGGGTCACTCAAACGACCACACCACCGCTATTTCCTCCTGGAATTACAAAACCAGCTATGCCTGGTCAAATAGGTACGGGCGTGCAGGTAGAAGAAATTACCCGTATCCGCGATATTTATTTAGATAATCGCATTATTCACGAAAATGGTTCTTATGGCTTTTGGGATCAAAAGAAAACAATGCTTCATCAGATGGAAAGTTTGATGAACGAGCCAAATGTGTCAAACATCCGTAGCGACCTTGAAGCGTTTTTCATGGGTTGGCAAGATGTTGCCGAAAATCCATCAGAAACGGCTGCTCGTATTAATCTTCAAGAAAAAGCTAGAACCCTATCCCAAAGCATTAAAGCTCACCGACAAAGTTTGAGCGATCTTCAAGTGCAGACAGATTCTCTTGTCAATCAAAAGATTAATCAAATGAATAATATCGGTGCAACGCTTGCTGATCTCAATAAACAAATTCAAAAACAAGAACTTCTTGGCGACAATCCCAACGATCTTCGTGATAAAAGAGACAAACTCGTTGATGAACTCTCCAAATTTGCTGATATTAGGCTTGAGCGAAACAATCCAAAAGAGTATATTATCTATATTGGAGCGGAAAAATTCGTTCAGGGCGAACATCACACCGCCATTGAAGCATATTCTGACCCAAATAACAAAGGTTTTGTTGTGGGTAGATGGCAACAAACTGGGCAAAACATCAATTTTGGAGCGGGGGAAATCTCTGGGCTTGTTGAGGTTCGCGACGTCAATTTAAAAGAAATGCTCGCCCGAACCGACTCCCTCGCCTATGGAATTTCCGATAGTGTCAACTCCGTTCACCGAGAAGGCTTCAACCTAAACAGCGAAACAAATATTAATTTTTTCAAAGAACTGACATTGGCAAAAAATGCTGAAGGATCTTTCGATTTTAACAAAGATGGAATTCTCGATAGCACAGCTTTTTTCCGAATTACAGGGTCGGAGAAACTCACACAAGATACCGTAATTGCAACTGGTGGTGTGATCAATCTGGGGCCCATTCGCCAAGGTGGAGCAGATATCACCGTAACATATAACGCCACCGACACCGTTGGACAAGTAATAGAGCGTATTAATCGCAGCGACGCACAAGTAACTGCCTACCTCGACCCATTTGGACGTATGAGTTTCCGTGCTCAAACCAGCGACGACGATAACTTCCCCCAAATGGTTCTCAGACACCTCGAAGATTCTGGCACATTCTTAACAGGTGTGGCAGGCGTTCTACAAAATTCTGGAGCAGAAGGGGCCTTTGATTGGCAAAATCCTGATGCCATTCAGCAATTACGCACTCCCAGAGACTTAATTTCTCTCTCTCCAGACGCAAATGCTGGTGAGTGGATGGATATTGATGAGGCAATCCTCAATAAACCAGAAAAAATAGCTGCTGCCCAAGGCTTAGACACCAGTGGAAACGGAAGACCAGATGTTCCTACAGGTATTAACGACAACAGAAACGCTTTAGCACTAGCAAATCTCCGTTATGATATACAAATGACAGGCTCTGCAGGCACGTTTGCACAATATTTAGAAGAAAGCGTAGCTCGAGTGGGATCTTTAAGTGAACAAGCGATTCGTTCTTTTGATAAAACAGAAGCTGTCAGCACTAATCTTGCGGGATTACGTACCAAGATCTCAGGGGTGAATGTAGACGAAGAAATGACAAAAATGCTCACCCTTCAACATGCTTACAACGCTGCTGCCCGCTTGGTAACAGTTGTTGACCGTTTAATTGACACCGTCATCCGTATGAAAGCTTAAGGAGAAATACCATGCTAGGACGAGTAACTCAAGGATTTATTAAAGACGACTTTTCATTTAATTTACAAAAAAGTACGGATCGTATGCAAAACACGCAAAAACAGCTTACCTCTGGAATGAGGGTGCTTCTTCCTAGCGATGATCCGGCAAATACGATAAACTTCATGAAATGGAACAGTAAAACCAATCTTATCGATCGCTACAATCAAACTGTTTCTACATATAAAGATAAAATGAACGTGATTGACGGAGGTCTCGAAAGTGTTACCGAGTCTCTGCAACGTTTTCGAGAATTGACCGTTCAAGCAGCGAACGGAACATTTTCAGACCAAGACCGTGTAGTAATCGCAACAGAAATGGATCAATTGATTCGACAAGTAGCCTCCAGCGCCAATATGGAATATAAAGGCATGCCACTCTTTGGTGGGACGTCTTCCAATCTCCAACCTTATCAAATCTCCGAAGATTTCCCAGCTGATATGAATACTTCCTTTGTTACAAATGTCCGCTATCGAGGAAACGGACAAGAACGCGTTATGGATATTGGACGAAACGATCGTATTACTTCTGTTAACTCTGGAATTGCGATTTTTGAAACCACCAAAACCACCCTACAAGGCACTGTCGATGTTGGTGGCTACGTTGCCCCCGTTGATGCGAGTATCACCATAGAAGGTGTAGAAGTTAGAATTCTTAATGGAGACAATCTTCAAACAATAGCTCAAAAAATCAACGATGCCAACCTTACCGTAAATGCCTCTATCGAAACAAATGCTGAAGGGCAAACTTTTTTTAGGCTTACCAGCACGGCACCACGCCAACCTTGGCTACAAGATACCGCAGGCGGCGCCATCCTTCAAGACTTAGGTATCCTCAACCCTGGAATCGAAGCCCCAGGAAATTATGCTGTTACAGCAGATATTCAACGCAATAGTATTTTTGATACCCTAATTCAAGTGCGTGATAACCTCATGAATAACGATGTACGAAAAATTGGGGGAGAAAGCCTAGGGCGGCTCGATCAAAGTATGAACAGTATCCTAAGCTACCGCGCCTATACCGGTGCCCTCACCCAGCGACTAGAACAAACTTTTGCCCGTAACCAAACAGAATCACTCTATCTTGCTGATAGTGCATCCAACGCCGTATACACCGATTACAGTAAAACAATCACCGATCTGAAAATGGCAGAATTTGCCCACCAAATCGGGCTTAATATCGGAGCGAAAATTATTCCTCCAACGCTAATAGACTTTATTCGATAATTACAAGGATAGTGCATGAAAACAATTAAAACACGAGATTTCGGTGAGGTGCCTACAGAAGGGCTCTTACAGGTGACCTTTGTCAAACCTATTTTTGGCTTTGAAGATCTAACAAGCTACTATTTAATCCCGCTGGAAGAACCTGAATCTTTTACGCTTCTTCAAAGCACAGAGGATCTGAATACAAGTTTTTTTCTTACACAACCACGTTTATTTGTAAGTGACTACGTACTCGATGTTAATGATGAAGACGTAAACTCTCTTGAGTCCGAAAATCATGAAGACATTATTGATTTTGCAATTCTTACAATCCCCAGTAATATTGAAGAAATCACTATGAACATTCTAGGGCCCCTGCTTATCAACACTAAAAAAGGTATTGGAATTCAAACAATCTCAAATGTCCCTCACTATAATACCAAATGTCACCTTTTTCTGCAAACAGAAAAAGCAACCCAGTAGAGGGGGAAGTATGCTTATTCTTTCACGAAAAGAAAACGAATCCATTATCATCAATGGAGAAATAGAAATAAAAATTGTTTCTATCAAGCCCGACCAAATAAAAATAGGGATTATTGCTCCCAAAGAAGTTAAGGTATATCGCCAAGAAATCTTTGCGGAAATCATCAAAGAAAATGAAAGAGCTCAGAGTCCATCAATTGAAACTCTTAAAAGTATTGGCAAAAAAATACCTCCTAGTAAATAAAACATTTAAAAAAATGGACATACGATTCAAAATCATTTATAATAATAAATAAAGCCATATATAAATATGGTTAAATTAGGGGACAAATATGACTATTTCAAAAAAAATTGCCTCCATGATGATCGCCCTAGTGGTACTATCCGCTTGTGGTGGTGCTCGTGATACAGAAAAAGCTTCGCAAGCAATGGAACGTGCGCGTGCAGCCGAGGCACCGCGTTATGCTCCTCAAGAATTCCAAAATGCAGCAGATCTTTATCGTCAAATGACAGCCGCTGTGGAAAACAAACAGAATAAACAGGCAACAGAGTACGCAAAACAAACTGTAACTGCTGCCAATGAAGCCGCTGCTAGAGCTAGAGAGAACAAAGCTAACGATCTTATCTTTAAACTTGGAAATCTCTTAAATACCGCTCAAAAGCAAGGTTTACCTCACGCTCAAGGGCAAACCTACAATCAAGCTGCCCAATCGCACATTGATGCCATGGCATTCCGTGATGCTAGAGACTTTGAAAAAGCAATCATGTCTGCTCAAGATGGAATAAACATGATTGAAGCTATTCTCCGCCAAACAATGGAAGAAGCTCGCCAATTACTCGAGCGTGCACGTCAACGTCATGCAGATTTTTCTCAAGTTCCTAATCCAGCATTAGCAGCTCGTCTAGACGAAGCTGGCGAAGAAATCAGAAAAGGCACTACAGCTTTTGACGCCTATGATTACGGTACTGCAAAAAATCATGCCCAACGCGCCCTTGATATTCTAGAAGAAGTAGCAACGCTTATTGGAGAAGCTGGTGGACGTCGAACAGTCGGCGATGACAATCTTCAATTGCAAGCTTATCAGTTGCTTCAACAGTTTGGTCAAGTTGTTGAATATCTCAAAAAGAATAATTACACCAATGACGTCGACCTTTCTTTATCTTCTCCTCAATGGGTAGATACGAATACATCTAAAGATATTACAAATACATCAACCAATACTTCTGATTTAGTAATTACAAATAGTTCTGACTCTATTCCTACCGATGATTCAATTCCAACTGATGAAGAACTCTTCGAAGAAATGATGAATGATGATTATATGTCATATCAACCTTTAATGCTCAGAGCTCAAAATGCTCACCATGAAGTTATTACATTCAAAATGATTGAAGATATGTATAGAGAAGCAGATACATACTACAAAGAAGGTAATTATATTAGCTCTATTGATAGTTCTCGCGAAGGTTTGCGCCTCGCAGATCTATATCTATCAGCGCAAACAATGGCAATGCATACAGTTACTCGAGGAGATACCTTGTGGGATATTTCAGGTAAATACTACCGCCGAAATTATTTCTTATGGCCGAACATTTGGAATGCTAACAAGCTTCAAATTAAGGACCCAGACCTTATTTATCCTAAACAGGTATTCCGAATTCCTCCTGCACCATTACCTGCAAAGTAAAAAAAACAAACAAAATCAGCCCCTGTTGTGGGCTGATTTTTTATAAAAAGAGGACACATGAATCTAGAGGAATTAAAACTTATCCAATTTCGTTCTTTTTCTGAATTAAATTTAACTGGTTTTGATAGAGTCAACGCTTTTGTTGGAAAGAATGGCGCTGGAAAAACAAATGTACTAGAGGCAATTTATCTTCTTTCATCGGGTCGAGGGTTTCGAACCTCTGATCGAAAAGAACTTTCGACACGTGGGGCAGAAGAATTTTATCTTAGCGGTATGTTTGATAGTGAAAAAATTGAAAAATTAGTTGGAGAAAAAAAGAAAAAAATTCTCGTTAACGAAAACACAATAGGGGCAAACGAATTGCGATCTTATAATCCTATTGTTGTTTTTAATCCTAGCGATATTTATTTGTCTTCGGGAGCCTCTGCTGTTCGTCGTCGTTTTTTTGATTCCGCTATTGCTCTCATTGATCCAAATTATACAAAGCAACTTCTCGCCTATGAGAGGGCTCTTCGACAACGCAATGCCTCTCTAAAAAAAGACCCTGCTAACGCTGATCTATGGAATCCTGCTCTTATTGAAAATGGAACAGAATTAATAAAAAAAAGAATTCAATTTGCAAAGAGACTTGTTCCAAAAATCGAAAGGCTATATGCGGAGTTTGCAGGCGGTATTGCATCTTTAAGATATTTTAACAATTTTTCAATTGAGGCAGGTATTGAAAAATCTCTTTCAGATGCTTTATCTTCAAATAAGTCTCTTGATTTAAAGATGAAGCACACATCTAAAGGGCCTCACCGAGACGATGTCTCTATTTTTATTGATGGTGTTCCGGCAGCTATTTCTGGTTCTCAAGGACAGAATCGGGCTTTAGCTTTTGCTATGAAAATTGGTTCTGTTGAAATTGTCGAAGAAACTCTTGGTCGCCGGCCAATACTTCTCATTGATGATGCCCTTCTAGAGACAGACAATGAAAAAAGAAAACGCATCTATAACAAGATGCGATCGATGGATCTTCAAATTTTTCTTAGTGCTACCGAAAAAGAATTTTTTTCTTTCACTGGTGGAGAAGAAAAAGTATTTACATTTTCCCAAGGGAGAGTTTTGAGTTGATTAAGATTGTTTGAATTCTTGAAATAGAATAAAATGATCCAGCCCAAACAATAGGGGTATTGGATTCAAATTTATAATCCAACGGAAGAATTCCTACATATTCTACAGGTAGCCCTTCAAGTAGTGAGAAAAATTCTTTACCATTAGAAGACCTCATTGTTCCTGAAATAAAATCAAAAACTTTGATAGATTTCCATAAATGGCTATAACGACGCAGAACATTCGCAATATCTTGATACTCTTTACCTTCTAACAATGAAATATAGAGTGTCACCTCGCTCCATGTAAGCCATTTTTCCACAGTATCACACAGATTGAAAAAACTTTGCCCGTTATGAGCAGTGTCAGCAAGGATGAAATCTGTCAATAATTGCAAACGATAGGGGATTTCTTCCTGTGCTACTTGCATGATCGTTTGTTGACCTAGTGATGGCAAAATACTCCAAATGCCTGCAACAGCTAAAAGGAAATTCTCCAATGCTGCTGCCCCCAGCCTGTGCAACGGTACTCTGTTATAATTTATAACTTTTTCATTATGAGAAATTGTCATATCAAAAACCGTGCCCCACGGTTTACGTTGAGTATTCTTTACTTGTATAGCGTCATTAGCAAAAACAATCGCTTTTTTTTCTTCTTCTAAAATATTTTTTATAAAATCTTGCTGTGTTACGCTCCAAATAGGGCATCCAGATTTCAACACTCCTGCTTTATTCCAAGCAATCGCCTTTAGGCTCCCTCCTAAAAATTCCCGATGTTCCATAGATATATGAGCCATTAAAATCAATTTAGGATGACAGAAATTGGTGGGGTCGAATCTGCCACCAACGCCAACCTCAAGAACAGCATGAGTGCATCCCTGCTCAAGAAAAAAAACAATCGCCATAAAGAGGAGAGCTTCAAAAAAGTGCAATTGCTCCTGTTGAAAAAGTGGTGAAAATTGTTGTGTAATACGAATAAAATCACTTTTGGGGATAGCACCATTCCAGGTTTCAATCCTCTCACAAATATCAAGAATATGGGGCGAAATAAATAGCCCCGTTTTGATTTTTTCAAGAGATAAGAGCCGAAATGCCGTTCTCGAAAGAGAGCCCTTACCTTTAGAACCTGCCACATGAATATAAGACAATCGATCTGGTGAGAAGCCTTGCTGTTGAAGTAAATTATAAACTCGATGAGTATAAATTTCTGGGTCAACTCGAGGAGAACTAGACAAAGCATACAATGCTTCTTGCGCTTGAGAAAATGTCATTCTAGCTCCTGAAGAATATATTCATATGTTAGCGATGAATCACGGCGTTTAACTCCGGCAGCCCAAACTGCATAATCTGCTTGTGCGGTTTCCATACCTTGAGAGCTTGCCCATAAAGAAAAAATGTTTTCCCACTCTTCATATCGAGCTGCCGTAAGGTCTTGAGACTGTGGTATCATTTTTTCTTCTTTCATAAAAAAGATAATATGTCGATCTAAAATAGCCAATGAATTCCCTCGACCAATATTTCTTAAAAAATGTGAGGTTTCTTTGAGATTCATTCCATAAATATTTTCTACCAAAAAAGATCTAAGTTTTTTTTCATCTAAAAAATCATTTTTTAATATTTGATCGATAATATCTTGCGATTTTTCTCGCCAACGAACTAATCGTTCAGCTTTCTGATTATGAAAACGAATATACTCCGGTGCCTGCCGTAAAAGATCTGCGATTTCGCTTAACGAAGAATTAAAAATAAAATCATTCTCCAGAAGTTTTTCACATTTAATATTGGCATATTGAGCTTTAGTTGCTGGAGTAAGCAAGCAGTAGCAGGCCTTGGCAAAAATTTCATTGGGGTCATTAGTTTGAAAATTCTGAACCTTGGCCTGAATAGAACGGTAGTATTCCTTTTTGAAGAAAAGGACATCATCTAAAAAGCTCATCGTAAATCCTTCTAAACAACATCTCTTAAAAAAGCACGTAAACCCGAAAAAAGTTTATCTTTAACAGGAAGATAACTAAAAAGTCTGTGCTTTCGAGAGAATGGATGTAAGTCTCGAGGTGTTTCCGTGACACAGGTTTGAATTTTAGAGGAACTTACCTTTTTTTTAATTATATCAAAGCTATCACAAAATTCTACCGTTTCATCATTTTTTTCATAACCAAGAAATATAGGGTGTTCTATAAGATGAAGATTTTTACGGATAAGCCTTAATCCTAATTTCATCGAGTGCAGCGTGAGAACATGGAAATATCCTTCACCACCACTAGTATCCTCAATCTCAGCAAGTTTTGGGTTAGGTGGGCGCACACTGCCACCTCCACGAGATGGAATGAAAAAATATAAAAGCCCACTGATCATAAAACTAATTCGTTTCAAAAATGGATATTTTCTAGGAATCATATGAAGAGGCGCCGCAACAAGTGCAACCCCGGACAGATAACCAACAGACGGAGAAATAGCCATAGCTAATGCTCCTCCTTGGCTGTGCCCCAATAGCACAATTTTATCATAATTTTCACCAGCCGTGACAACTTTATGAAAGGCCACTCTCAAACTTTCAAGCCATTGATAGCTTTCTTGTTTTTTTAGGTCTTCCGCGTTAAGAGCCGCATTAGGAAGAACTGGAGCAAAAAGATCCCACCCATCTGTGGCGATAAAATGAGCAAACTCTTTAAAGGTTTGAGGAAGAGAATACATTCCATGAAGGGCTATAATAAGATTCTTATTGCCTTCAGATTTAAGAAAAAAATCTTTATGAGCAGAGTATTTTTTTTCTAAAATATCCTTTCGAGGCTTAGGATGAAACCACATTGTTTGCGTTGAAATAAAAAAAATAACACTTAGCGATAAAATTACTACTAGGTAAATCACATATCACTCCTTTTATAGAGTCGCCCCGGTTTTTGATTGAGAAACCCTTTAATTTCCAGCATTGTTGTTGCAGCATTAAATATAGATGCATCCATTCCAACAGCTCTCATCAATTCATCTGCCTGAATCCACTCCAAAGCCTGTGCAAGAATTTTTTGTTCATCATCACTAAGGGTGCTTGTATCTATAGTTGATTTAGGAGAATCTGATTGTTGAGAAGTTTTTTTTATGAATCGACGTATTTCGCGATCGGGAATAGTTCCAATTAATTCATTAATGAGATCTTTAGGAGAAACTGCTATCTTTGAACCTTGTTGAATAAGTCTATTAGAACCATGATTAATTTCAAACATCGGATTATTAGGAATAGAATATACTTCTCTCTGCTGCTCTAGCGCCATATTTACTGTAATCATAGTTCCCGATTTTTGGGGGGCTTGCACCACTAAAACAGCATGAGACATTCCGCTAACAATACGGTTTCTGCGAGGAAAACGCCACTTTGCTCCAACCATGCCAGGAGGGTATTCACTAATAACAGCACCTGTTGCCAAAATTTCTTGATGTAAGCTTCTAGCCGATGTGGGGTAAACAGTATCGATCGCCGTCCCTAAAACCGCAACAGTATATCCCCCATTTTTAACAATCTCATGTGCTGCCACTGAATCATGTCCTTGGGCAAGCCCACTCACTACGCCAATTCCATAAGAAGCAAAAGATTTACAGAACCAACGGTTGATTTCTTCAGCATCAGGGGTGCTTTTACGAGTGCCTATTACAGCTACAAGTGGTATATTTGGATCAAGGATACCGCGAGTGTATAAAATAAATGGGGGATCTTGAATTTTTTTAAGAAGAGGGGGGTAAAGTGGATGCCCTATTGGCAAAATTTTAATATCTTTTTGGGCACAAATATCCCTTACTTTTTGCCCTCTTTCTTTCATAGAGGAAAGCTCGTTGAATGATTTGGCTGAGGACGTTCCTAAAAATTGAGCCATTTTATCAGGAGAGAGTTCGAAGAAGTCTTCGACATTGGCATAGGCTTCACGGATTTTTCTGAGGCGAATATTCCCAATAGTATCAGTTGTTGAAAAAGCAACCAGAGCATCAAGGGTGTCCACTAGCGCCCTCCCGCTGCTTTTCGAATAATTTCAAGATTACGGCGAATTGTTTCAAGGCGACGCTCCGAGTTTGGCCCAGAAAAACGACCTTGCTGATTACGCTGATTGAGAATAAGAGCTTCAGCCTTTTCAAAAACCTGGCGACTCTTATCATACTGGCGTTGTTCATAGTAAATTCGCCCAACCCCCATCAACGCATCGATATTTGTCGATTCAATTTCTAGCATACGGCTAAATAGAGGTAAAGCCCTCGCATATAAACCTTGATCGGTGTAAAGTAAAGCTAAGCCGTAAATTAGATCTTTATTATCTGGGGTGCCAACCAAGCCCATGTTAAGAGCTGAACTTAGTTTGTCTGCCAAAGTGTTTTTTTCAGATGAATTACCCATAACTTGATAGAGCCCAAGGTAACTCATCGCAAGGTTATAAACAGAGCGCGTGTCATGAGGATTAATAATAATGGCTTGCTCGAGGTTGCTGACAGCCTGATAGAGAAAGCCATGCTGTAGTTGAATCTCTCCCAATGAAGCATAATACTTTTGTAAGCTATTATCAATAAAATTTCGTTGAACAGCTAAATCCATATATTCTTGAGCTTTTTTTAAAGTATCAATGGCTTTTTCTTTTCCAGCAATATTATTGCTGATAACGTTAGCGTATTCGGCGCGTTTAGAGGCATCAGCATTAAGAACATCATCTATAGTTTTCCCTGCAGAAGAACGCAACGTAGAAACTTGAGGGCGTGCCTCATTTTGAGCCTTACGAATAGCTCTATCAAGAGGGTCTTGTGTGCGACCAATCATAAAACCAATGCTTATACCAGCAAAAACGCACCATATAGGAACAGAATTTCGATGAAAAAGAAAGCGTATCATAGTAGCCTCCATATATTTAGTATAACACAACTTAGATACAAGGGCAACTTTAAGAAACCCCGCGTACCATATGATATGCGGGGTATAAAATTAGTCCATAAAATCTTCGAATTCTTTTTTTCGACTGGGATTTTGCAGTTTCTTGAGCGCCTTACTCTCGATTTGTCGAATTCTTTCTCGAGTTACCTGAAATAGATATCCAACTTCTTCTAGTGTATGAACATATCCATCTTCTAGACCAAATCTCATCTTAAGAACACGTTGTTCACGATGAGGAAGACAATCTATGATATCTTTGAGTTTTTCACGAAGCATTTTATTCATAGTCATATTATCAGGAGAAACAATTTTTTCATCCTCGATAAAATCTCCCAAAGAGGAATCCTCATCTCTACCCACAGGCGTTTCTAAAGATACAGGGTCGTTAGCGATCGATTTAATCTGGCGAACTTTTCCCCCACTCAATCCCATGTGAGTTCCAATCTCTTCAGCAGAGGGGGCTCTCCCCATTTCTTGAGTAAGGGTGCTTTCAAGTTTTTTAACCTTATTAATCTGTTCAATCATATGGATTGGCACACGGATGGTACGTGATTGTTCAGAGATAGCACGGGTAATTGATTGGCGAATCCACCAAGTGGCATAGGTAGAAAATTTATATCCTTTCCTATACTCAAATTTTTCAACGGCACGAATAAGCCCAAGATTCCCTTCTTGAATGAGATCGAAGAGGTGAACGCCTCTGTTCATATAACGTTTAGCGATACTTACTACCAATCGCAAGTTTGCTTGCACAAGGTCTCTCTTGCGGAGATCTACGTTATAGCGGTAATGTTCAACTCTTTCGCTCCAATCATAGATAATACGAGCAGGGGCTTTAAATAAGTTCTCAATATGGCGAAGTTCACGTTGTCGCTTACGAACTGTTTCGGCAACCCGAACAAGAGCGTCGTCTTCGGAGTCTTCCTGAACTGAAACAGCAAGCACTTCATCAAGGGATCGCTCGTAGGTTTCTTCAACTTTACGAAAATACCCATGAATTTCTTCAACTTTTTTAGAGTAGCGAATAAGTCGTTCAACGGCATTATCTTTTAAAAGAGGATTGATATCGACCTCTTTTAAACTTTCATAAAAGACTTTTCGTTTTTGACGAATTTGAGATCGAAAATCTTCAATAGCTTCAGGAGAGAGATCCTCTTCACTAAGAGCATCTTCGAGAGGGCGATATTCATCGTAAAATAAATTAAGAGCATCTGCAATTCGCTGAACTTCTCGACGAAATTCTTTACGTTCTTTAGTGGTAGTATTTTGAATTTTTGGAATATTAAAGAAGCTATAGAATTTTTCACTTCCTACAGAGCTTTCTAAAATATCTTGAACAATATTATGAATTTCAGAAACAAGAAAACCACTTTCATTGATGATTTCATCAATGTGATGTTGACCTTCTTCCATATATGTAGCAATTTCAACCTCTTCCGCAGGTGAAAGAAGGGGAACTCGACCAATTCCTTTAAGATAAATACGAAGTGGGTTATCATTTTGATCATCATCACTTTCAATAAGAACGCTCTCAATAGTTTCATCAAGTTCTTTATCAAAATCGACGGTATCTTGCACCACAATTTCATTTTCTTCTAGGTATTTAACAATCAGTTCTACCTTAGCCTGACTAGCAATAAGAGAATCCGGAAGTTTATCCATGATATCGTCATAGCTAATGACGCCAGTATTCTTGGCGTTTTTTAGTAAGGTAGCAACTTCGGGGTGTTCTAAAAGATCATCAAACATATTTTCTCCTCATACTGACTGTTTTTCGGCAGAAAGGAAGGCATATCTTTACAAATTATAAAAATTTTCTTTTAAAGATAATTTTTCTTTTTGTAATTCTGTTATTGCATTAAGCATTTCTTCGGAATTTTCATCATTAATGCTCTGCATCATTAATTCAATATTGTGGGTGAGAGATTTGATTCTCAGTCGTACCGCATGGGTTTTGAGAAATCGAAACTCTGGAGCTTGAGTCCACTGAGCAGCCTCTTCAACAAGAGGCGATGCTGCCCAATACGCAAGCCAATCTTGGGCTGTTTTTTCAGGGTGAAGGAAAATCTGCCTCACAACCTCTCGACATTCTTCATCGAAGAAATCATCAGGGGCAATAAGTTCGGCAAGCGTGTCCGCTAATTCTGGATAGACAATCAACACTGAAGCCAGAACTCTATCATCATCCACGGCATTTCTACGTCGGGGTGCTTCTTCATTAGTGAGAGCCATTCTAGAAGCATGCTGTTTAAAACGATCGAAATCGAGAATCACAGATTCGAGACTTAGCCCCGATTCTTGCGCGCATTTTCGAAGAAAAGTATCCGTTTTGACACTCAGTACCACCCCAGACACACCGCCTTCTAAGCTGAAAGCGTATTCAAACACTAGTTGAAGAAAAGCTTGAACATCAGGAAGAAGTTCTAGTGCCGTCTTCATAATAAATTCTTCACTATCTATAGCTTTTTCTATTAAATCGGCAAAAGCCTCGGGGCCATTTGTTAGCAAATAAGTATCAGGATCATCCTCTGTAGGTAGTAAGACGACTTTTGCTTTTGCTCCAACTTTTGCGGCAAGCCCAGAAGAGCGAAAAGCACTCTTTACACCAGCGGCATCTCCATCAAAACAAAAATAGAGACAATCCACCTTATGTTTGAGGGCAGCAATACGATCTTCGCTAAGCCCTGTACCCATGGGAGCAGCGGCAAAAGCAAAACCAGCTTGGAATAAGCGAATAACATCCATATAGCCTTCAACAATTAAGGCTTGCCCACGCTCGATGGCTTCTTCTTTAGCAAGATTCCACCCATAAAGTACCGTGCTTTTTTTAAAAAGCATTGTTTCAGGACTATTTAGATACTTCGCTCTTGCTTGTTCTTCGATAGCACGTCCACCAAAAGCGATAAGTGTACCATTTTCATCCCAAACAGGAAAAGTAATTCTTTTAGCAAAGCGATCGTACCAGCGCCCATGCTCGGTTCTTCCGCATAGGCCAGACTGAACAATCTCATCTGGTTTGAAACCTTCTCCTTGCAACATTCTAAAAAGTCCGTCGCTAGCACTTCCGCCAAAGCCCAAACCAAAACGTTTAGCTGTTTCGCGGTCGATCTTTCGACGACGAAGAATCATTCCTGCTGCTCGTGAAAGATTATCTTTAGCATCGTACAAACGTGCATTGAAGTAATCAAGTGCTAGTTTGTGCATTGTCTTTAAGCGTTCTCGCAAAGGCAACAACTCTTCATCATTTGCAAGATATGGCTCTATATCAATATTAGCCATGGGCGCTAAGACCCTCATCGACTCGATAAAATCAAGCCTTTCATGTTCTTTAAGAAAAGTTAGTGCGTTGCCACCAGCGCCACAAGAAAAACAATGATACAAACCTTTTTCATCGCTCACAGAAAGAGATGGTTTATTACGATCGTTATGAAAAGGACACAGACCAACATAGTTGGACCCTGTTTTTTTTAGGGCAACACTTCGGGACATCAATTCTACAAGAGAGATGCGACGCAAAATACTGTCAACTACGTCTCGAGGTATCACAAAAACCCCTTAAAAATGGAGTATCCATTTAGATTAAAACAAAAAATGCAGTAAAGGTATTATACAAAAAAAGTGGAAACAATACAAGGGGAAAACCCATGTTTTATCGAAAAATAAAAGAAATATCTAATTTTTTTATTCTAATGATTTCTCATGTTTTCGTAAAGCATCTCCACCAGTAAAATGGCATTTAAAGCAGTATCCCGAGTAAGGTTATCAGCAACACACCAGTAGTGTACCACGTTATCCAAATAGGGGTCCTTTCTCAAACGGCCAACCCCAACTTTATCACTATCTTCAAGATCCCAAGGGGTAGGGTAATTATCGTCTTCATATACAGATAAAGGACGAAATTGTCTCCATTCTTTAAGGATGCGCTCGACATCTGCAACCGCTCCTAAAGTTAGGGTGACATTCATCGCATGACCTCTAAGTACAGGAACACGCACACATGTGGCAGCTAATTGGAGATTTGGCAAGTGAAGAACACGTCTTGTTTCATCGGCTAAGCGTTCTTCAGCCTTCGACCATCCATCTTCCCCAAAAACATCTACTTGAGGAAACACATTATAGGCAATTTGTTTAGGAAAGTATCGCACATGGGCTTCTTTTCCTTGAGAAATATCATTAACTTGACGTTCTAACTCCTCTATTCCCTGCCCACCAGAGCCAGAAACAGATTGATACGTAGAGACTAAGACTCTATCTACAGGGAAAATATCGGAGATAGGGGACAAACTAAGTGCCAGCTGCACTCCGAGACTGTCTGGGCAGGCAATTATTTTTTTACCAAAAGATTCCGGGCCATTAATTTCAGGTACCACCAAAGGCACTGAAGAAAAGCCCCGATAATGGGAACTTAAATCGATAATTGTCCCCGACTCCAAACAAGGAGAATACATTTCCGTAACTCTAGCTCCGGCAGCAAAGAAAACATAGCTAAAACCACCAGTTTTTAGAGCATGTTCGGAAATCTCCTCTACAACAATCCCATCATCTACTGTCCCAACAGCATGTCTTTCATCAAAAAGGCGCAATTGGGAAAATGGAAACGAACGATCCTTCAACGCAGTAATAAGGGAACGGCCAAGTATCCCTCCTGCTCCAACAACAGCAACTTTACACGACATACTATGCCTCCTACTCTCCGTTAAATTATATACGATAGAAAAAAAAAGGCAAGTACTATAAATAAATTAAGGCTTTAATACAAAGATAAGATACTAAAACATTTTCTTTTTATCAATAAATTGATGGGCAAGCCAGAAAACAGAGGGAGGCAATTCGTCACAAGGAGAATTTAAGAGGAGTTTTTGACGGATTTCAGTAGATGAAATATTTTTTTCAACAAAAGGTAGAAGATGCCACTCAAAGCTAGTATTAGGCGTGAAGCCAAACCGTGGGACAGTCCAAAGCTTAACCATTGATGCAAGCTCTGCGGACTCTTTCCAAGAACCAAAATTTTGAGCTTGATCGGCTCCTACAATCAGGTTATAAACGGCGTTCCTATTTTCCTTTTTAAAATCCCTAATGAGATCGACCGTATAAGCCCTTGTAGAGGCAGAAAGTTCATCCGTTCGAATAGTAATAAGAGGGGAGAGGGCTACAGAGAGCGTGGCATCAGGTATTTTCCAAGTGAAACAGTCTTGCTTAGAGAGCAATCCTAGCGCAGCCTTTAATAATAGTAGTCTCTCTTGATTGGAAAAAAAGTAATTCTTGCCATCAGGATTAAGCCCCGCCGGCACAACGCGAAGTTCATCAGCAAAAGGCAAAGCACTAATAATCAAATCCAAATGCCCTTGATGAATAGGATCAAAACTGCCACCAAAAATAAAAATATTACGCATAGAGAATCCTTTTCTAAGTCTTTGAGATTTGATTTTTAATAGAGCATACTCTATAATCTAACATGGAATAAAAAAAATATCCAGCTATGGAGGCTTTACATGCGGTTAAAGTTTTTGTTGCTGTGCATTTTGCTGTCCTCCTGTGTGAAGGATGTTAAGCCTGAAGTGTCTATCACAAGCCCGTATCTTCTTTCTAGTAGCCCCGTTGCATCAATTGAGTATGTCAGCACTCTAGAAGATGGTCGCCCATATTACGAGAAGTTTGTATTTGATGATAATCTTAAAGGAAGTACCATAGAGCTTACCATTAACGGGGAAACCAATAGAATCACAATAAACAACAATTTTGACCTTGTTCGAGCGCAATATATCAAACAAGGCTCCACTTTATCTGTGGAGAAGGTTGGAAACTCCCTCGTTTATTATATTAATAGTTCAAATATAACAAGATACCAAGTTCCTGCTGCAAGAGTTATTGTTCTTCCAGAGATTCAGTTAAGAGATTTTTTTTATTCAGAAAGTTTAAGCATGCCCTACACGCAACTTTTTACAGGAGACTTTCGGGCATCAGCAATGGTTGCAACAAAAAAGCAATTAAGCAATATTCAAACTCAAAATGGCTTTAAAGAAGTCCTCCCAGTAGAAATTACAACATATGGGCTTAATCCAAGCCAATGGGCGATGATACTCTACTTCGACTCTCTTGGTTGGGTTGTAAAAAAAGAAGGGTTTATTAATTTTAGATCTAATACAGCACCCACAGAAAAACAACTTCGCCAAAATGAATATTCCTATTTAGGAAAACGAGCCTATTCATCAGAGTTAATAATTCGGCATAGCTTAGGTTTTCAACCATAAAACAACAATGATCAAATATTTTACGCTTTTACGGGAAATTATTATGAAACGATATATTATTTTTATGGTGCTTCTTTTCTCTGCATGTGAGATCGTTGAAGTTCCTCGAGTCCCCTTATTATCTCCCGCCCTTGGCATAAATGTTTTAAAAGCAGGGGATGGCGTTGCTCAGCCTTTCAGTATGGCGGTGCGTTTTGAGGCATTCAATACAGAGGCCTTTTTTTCTGGGTGGAGAATATATATATCTACAACTCGCGCCGATTTAGAAGGAATTGATCCAGATGACCCTCGCTTTGCACTAGCACCAACAGGAAACGCTGTCTTGCTATCAAACTTTAATGTCCCTAGTGATACTAACGTAACTATATCTTTTGCAGGAGCGATGACAACGCCATCTGAGCGTTTTTATCCTCAAAATGCAGAAATCATTAATAATGTTTTGATGTCTGGTGGCCTAGAAGAATTTGGAGCAACTATATTTGCTCCAGGTACAGAATATTTTGTTGCGGTTTATGCCTATTCAATTGGGGATAGAGTATTTAGCCTGCCCAGCATTTTTCGTTTTTCATTTCCATGAGGGTTTTATGAAAAATATATTAATACTATCTTTTTTATTTTTTTCATCCTGTGGTGTGCAAGCACCCAGTGGTATTCCACGATTATTCCCCCCTGGGGCATTAAAAGTAACGTATTCCACAGCGGGGACGGGGACATACACAATTATGTTTGAAGGCTTAAACCCGGAAGACGTCTTTTCAGGGTATAATCTATACTATACAGTAAACGAATCTTCAGCAGTGATTGGTTCGGGGACAAAAATAGTGCGAACATCTATCGCTGCTACCGATCCAACATTTTCGATTTCGCGGCCCTTTTTCAACGTATCCAATTTTACATTCGAATTAAATATAAATAATGCCGCGTCAAACAATATTTTCCATGGTCTTGGAGCAACGCCAGCCACTATTTGGTGGTTTGTACGCGCATACAGCAGAAGTGAAAATCGAGAAAGCCCTTATAGTCTTGCGGTACTAACGGTGGTAGACCCTTAAAATGGACAATCTTTTTCATCAAACATCCCTTGTAAATATTCCTTATGGTTCGCTTCTGTATCGTTTGCGTACGCTCGATCGAAGCTTTTTTGTGGTTACAGAAACCGAAGCTCTGGCTGAAAAAGTTCGTGAAAGCCTTTTATCAATCCAACCTGACACCTTACTTTTTCCAGCTATTGATTTAATGCCCTCCTCTCAAGGAGTTCCCTCAGCCGATATTCTGTCGGAGCGAGTGCGCGTGTTATCTCTATTAAGGCAAAGTAAAAAACCCTATGTAGTTGTGCTTTCGCATAAAAGTTTTATAAGGCTTTTACCTCCAGTTTCAGCTTTCGATCGAGCCCTCATCTCGCTTTCAAAAGGAAAAACCTTAAATTTAGAGGCATTTTGCCAAATTTTGGAAAATTTTGGCTATACTCGATCTTCTTTAGTAAGAGAGGTTGGCGAATATACGCTAAAAAACCGCCTACTAGATATTTACCCGCCTGATAGCACATCTCCCTTAAGAATTATTCTTGAAGGAGAAGACGATACCCAGTTGCAAGTGCTTAGGCTAACTTTTTTTGATGAAGAAACACAGCTTAGCACCGAAAATTGCCCCGAGTTTTTACTGGCTCCTCTTGCTGAATTTATTTTTCCAAAAGATAAAGAAGGATTTGTGTGGCCTCACCCTCTCGCTCACTCGGAATTTTTGTCGTACTATAAAAGTGGGAATCCGATTACATCATACTGCAGTGGGGAATTCACAGTCGTCTTCTCGGAAAGCCCCGATGCCGAGGACAACAAAGTACGCGCCATTTTTGACAGACTAGGGGCAGGGCGGCTTCTCATTTCTTCTTACCAAGATGCTTGTGCTGGTGCTTCTTCTATTATTGAACGTAGCTCTCGTGTTGAAGCGATCGAAGGTGTAAAGCAAGAGGGGGGGTATGCCGGAGGCTTTTCTGGCTTTACAGTAGAATTAGAAAAACTCTTCGAAAAATATCAAAATAAATTGCTTGTTTGTTTTTTTGCCGAATACGAAGAAAGTGCTCGCAGAATCACTATTATGCTTCGGCGATTTCAGCCTAAATTAATAAAGAATTTTTTAGATCTCCCCGAAGATGCAACTGGTTTTTTCGTTATTACAGGCAATTGGGAGTTTGGATTTTCCCAAACTTCTGAAGATCGCTGCGTCGTATTTACAGGAGAAAGCGATGTTAGCGGAAAACGAAAACTTTTTCGAAAACGCCTCAAGCAAGCTATTTTTACACCCTTCGAAAAAGATATTCAAACAGGGGATGCCGTTGTTCACCTTAACCATGGTATTGGGATTTTCCAAGGTATCGAACGTATTAAGGTTCTTGATAAAGAAAAAGATTATATCCTCATTACCTATGCTGATAAGCAAAAATTATTTGTCCCTCTTGAGCAGGCAGATCTCATTGGCCGTTATACGGGTTCTGTTGATGACGCTAAAAAAGTTAAGCTCGACTCTCTCTCTGGAAAAAGTTGGCAAAAAAAGCGTGTAAAAGCCCACGAAGATATAATGCGTTTTGCCAAAGCTTTGGTAGAAGCCCACGCAAAACGGGTTGCTCTAGAAGGTATTGCCTTCCCCCACGACGGGGAAGAACAAAAATTATTTGAAGATAAATTTCCCTATATAGAAACTCCGGATCAAATTAAGGTAATCGAAGAAATTAAAGCTGATATGGAAGATCCAAAGCCAATGGATAGGCTTTTATGCGGAGACGTAGGCTTTGGAAAAACAGAGATTGCCTTACGAGCAGCGTTCAAAGCAGTATATGCAGGAACACAAGCGGCAATGCTTGCTCCCACAACAATTTTAGCCGAACAACATTACCTTACTTGTCTAGAACGCTTTAAGGATTTTCCTGTAAAAATTGGTCTGGTCACGCGTTTTACTGAATACGAAGATAGAAAAGAAATCCTTAAAAAACTTGCTGCTCAAGAGATAGATATCTTAGTAGGAACACACTCCCTTTTAAGTAAGGATGTGCACTTCAAAAAACTGGGTTTACTCATCATTGATGAAGAACATAAATTTGGTGTTGAGCAAAAAGAGAAAATTAAGGCTCAGCATCCTCTAACAGATATTCTTTCACTCTCAGCAACTCCCATTCCTCGAACACTTTCCCTTGCCTTGGGCAGTCTACGTTCTTTTTCAACATTGCAAACTCCGCCCGAGCTTCGTATTCCAGTAGAGACTATCGTATCTGATTTTCGTGAAGATATTGTCCGCGATGCTATTCGTTCCGAGCTAGATAGAGGAGGGCAAGTCTACTTCATCCAAAATCGAATAAAAGAACTTGAAAGTTTTGCAGACATGATCACCAATCTCGTACCAGAGGCATCCGTTACGGTGGCTCACGGACAAATGGCGGAAGATCAACTAGAAGACGCCTTTTTAGGATTCATGCGTGGAACATATAATGTTCTTATTGCTACAACCATTGTTGAAAGTGGACTGGATATTCCCAACGCCAACACCTTAATTGTTAGTGATTCCCAGCGCTTAGGTTTAAGCCAGCTTTATCAGCTAAAAGGGCGCGTAGGTCGATCCTCCAAACAAGCTTTTGCCTATTTTCTTTTTCCCGAACATAAAAATATTACGGAATCAGCAAATAAACGTCTTGATGCCCTTGCCGAATATACAGAACTTGGTGCAGGATTTCAAATCGCTCGTCAAGATATGGAAATTCGTGGGGCAGGAAATATTTTGGGAGAAGAACAACACGGGCACCTATCGGCTGTAGGTTATGATATGTATATGAGGTTGCTTCGAGAAGAAGTACAAAAAATACAAGGAGTCTATAAAGAAACCCCCGAACCTCTTGTGGATCTTGCCTACGACGCATTCATTCCCGACCATTTTATTAGTGAACCCTCGTTAAAAATGGAAACTTACAAGAAAATTCTCTCCTTACAAGAACAAGATAGTGCTGATGAATTAAAAAGAGAGCTTCGAGACCGATTTGGCCCCCTTCCTCAAGAGCTTGATACCCTTTTTGCCATTGCTCGATTAAAAATTGAGGCAGGAAAAATTGGAATTGCATCTGTTACAGAAAAAACAAATAGAATTGAAATTATTTTTTCATCTAAAAGCCAAGCTGATCCACTCAAGGTAATGGAGATCGCTCAAAATGGAGTACACCCCGTAAAGTTCAGTCCCTTCAATCCCAATCTACTCACCTATGATACTTTCGACGCCACTGCCGAGCAAAAGGTTCATCGGCTCATGAGTTTTATTCGAGATATTAGAAGCTGACATTTTTTTCACGCAGCGAAAAATTAACAATAAATTAGAGTTGCCCTACTGTTATGAATTTCACTTTAATAAAGAGTTCTTCTCCACCTCTTTTTAATTTTAACAAATTTTAACAATCATGAAATCATTTTAAGCACCAAAAAGCCCCTTATAAAAAGGGGCTTTTATCTTTAGAAATCGACTGTAATTTATTGATATACAATAAATTAGGTTGTCAATAGTTTATTTCACATCAGATGGCATGCCAAGCATTTCTTTTATGCCTGTAAGCGAACCCATCATTGCAGAAGCTTCATAAGGAATGAGCACTGTTTTGTTTCCACTAGAGCCCAAATCTTTAAGTGCTTCGATGTATTTAATCGAAACTAAATATTGAGAGGCATTTGAACCTTTGATATTCTCCGTAACCATTCGAAGAGATTCACTTTCAGCGCGAGCAATGCGTTCACGAGCTTCGGCAAACCCCTGTGCTCGAAGAATCTCTGATTCTTTAAAGCCTTCTGCTTCACGAATTCGCGATTGCTTTTGACCTTCAGCACTGAGGATAGCAGCTTGCTTTTCGCCTTCTGCTCTGAGAATCATTTCTCTTTTTTCACGTTCGGCTCGCATTTGTTTTTCCATTGCAGCTTGAATTTCAGGAGGAGGGGAAATATCTTGTAATTCTACGCGATTAACCTTTACTCCCCACTTGTCGGTTGCTTCATCCAAAATGGCCTGCAGCTTACTATTAATAATATCACGAGAAGAAAGAGTTTGATCTAGTTCTAATTCTCCAATAAGATTACGAAGCGTTGTTTGAGTGAGCTTTTCAATTGCTTGAGGAAGATCGGCAATCTCATAAACGGCCTTTACTGGATCCATAATTTGATAATAAAGCACTGCATTAATTTGAATGCCCACATTATCTTTTGTAATTACCGATTGCGCTGGAAAATCATAGACAGTCTCTCTTAAATCGATATAAGCAAGGCTTTGATCGATGTAGAAGTACTTGTCGCTTCGGCGCATAGGCACACGCCAACGAACAATACGAGGGGCATCCAAAAAAGGCAAAATAAAATTCAAGCCCGCTGGGAGCGTAGTATTAAATTTACCAAAGCGTTCGATGAGTACAGCTTGTCCCTGTTGAACAATCTTAACTGATTGAAAAATTAAAATTCCAATCAAGCTAACGATCACTATCAAAGGGAGCATTGCTATCAATTGAAACATGATATTCTCCTTATTTAGAATAGATCTTTCTACCCATTATAGATAAGTATAACAACCGAAACAAGATAAGTCAACATTATGTTTATCTTAGATTTTAAAGATAATAGAATAAAACCCTTGCACTTGGGGAGAAAATATTGTATAATATATGGCAGTATTTGGGGATATAGCCAAGTGGTAAGGCCGTGGACTGCAAATCCTCTATCATCGGTTCGATTCCGATTATCCCCTAGATGCTTTTGCGAAAGAGTATTACCAAAAAATGCTCGGATGGTGAAACTGGTAGACACAAGGGACTTAAAATCCCTCGCCTGAATAAGGTGTGCGGGTTCGATTCCCGCTCCGAGCAATTTTTATCTAAACAACTAGTTGTTTAGATAAAAAAAACCTCTCAATTGAGAGGTTTTTTTTATTATATTTTTGATTTTATTTTACCATAAGTTGTAAGCTCGTGAGACCCATCTTCATGTATTTGGCAGACAACCACATCATCGCCATAATATTCAATATCTATACTTCGCTGAAAAGGTAAGGATAAAGATCTGCTTCTTGTTGCGGCAATTCCAACAACCGTATCAGCAACAAGATGCTCTGCATGCCTTATTTGATAATAAGGAGAAAATCGAGCAAGTTCTTTTTTATATTTTTCTATAAATCCAGCTTTTCTATGAACCGCATTAAAAACACCCTGTGTTCCATATACAACATCTGTACCAGAAACGCTCCAGTCATGATTAAAACCAAGATTGTGTAATATTTCATGAAGCATTATTCCTGTATGATATCCTCTAGGATCAGCATGAGACCCATTTTCAAAATCTTCATCATTTCTAAACCAAATACGATAACTTGCTTTACGATTTGAAAAGGCACTAACAGGGTGATTATAACGAAAAAAGCCTAAAACACCCTGAGCTCCAACAGTATCAGCCATTTGCCACTTTGATATATTAAGATTATATAAATAAACATTTTTTAAGATATCAAGAACTCTTCTTGGATCAGCAATATCACCTTTCTTTGTTGTTCCTAAAGGGCCAGTGCCTTCTGTCACCAATACAAATTTTGTTTTAAGCATCTCTTCTTCAAATTCTGAAGTATGAATAACAAAACGGATAAAATCCAAAGCCTGCAGCTTATATAGCTTAGCTTTTACGGAGAATGTTCGCGAAGCAATTTTTTGAGCCTCTGTAGGATTGGCATTTGGAGGATCCATATCATATGCAGAAAAACCATCAACATTAAGATTAAAATATGGGAATAGTTTATCTTTTTGCGCTAAAGAAAGTGTAGGGGTAGGTGTATTAGGATCAAAGGGGGATTGTTTTTGATTTGAAATCAGTTGAGAGGCATCATCTGGAACGAAACTACAACTTGAAAGAACGATAAGCATTATAACTATTTTTTTCATGAAGACTCCTTCATAGCAATTAACAGGGCATCAAAATATCTCTATAAGAAAAATGTTTTTCAGCCATTTAGAAACTAAAATCTTTTACCAAACTCAATACCTATATTTAAAGAATCCAGTAAAAATCCTTGGCGAAAACCATTAATATTAACATTTTCTATAGTTCCTACAGCCCAAGGGTAGGTAACGTAAGAAATATAAGGTGCTATAAAATAATTTTTATTTAAAGCAAATTCTAAAGAAAATCGACTTTTTAGCCCAAAAACTGCAAGGTAGAGACTGAACTCATCCTGCGTATCTGGCACAAAATCACCGATTCGCCCTAGAACTCCACCAGTTTGAATTACAGAAAAATATCCCTCTACTGTAAGATTTACGCTTTTTGAAAGAGGTAAACGAACACCTAGCCCCATATCAATAAATCCTGTAATCCATCCGGCACTCTCGATTCCATACTGAAATCGAATCATCATGCGATTATTAAAAGTATAATCGTATGCTCCACCAACAGAAAACCCAAAAGATATATTATTCACACCCCATAAAGGAAACTGAACGGCATACCAAACATTATCTTGAAGAAGAGAAAACTCACGGAAAGGGCCATTTTGTTCAACAAAGGCAAGGCTGATCGACCACCTATGTTTAAGAAATTTTGATTGAGCAGGAGCCTTTCTACGAGCATTTTGCCCTCGTTTGGCTTGTTGTTTACGAACAAGAAGCTCTGTCTCCTGTAAAGGTCTAACCTGAAAAGAAGAGTCGTTTTGTTGAACCTTTGATTGCTCTTGTGCAAAACTAATATTAGCTAGTATTACAGCAACCACGAACGAAAAAAAAGTGTTTCGCATTGTAAAATTCTCCATGAAACTCAAAAACCGTGGATATCTCCATTATAGCAAATTAACAGCCTAATAGCGAATATTATTCCATAAAAAATGTAAAAAAATGTAAAAAGCTACTATTTTCTCGGTTTTTTACTATAAATATTAATATATTATAAGCCTCTTGCATTTTTTTAATAGCTATGTTAGCATAAATGAAGTCATATTTATTTAGGAAAGGGAATTTAATGTATTTTACTTTTTTATTGATTTTATTATCTACAAATCTCTATGCAGTAGAAGCTAGCGATATTCTAGGATTTTGGTTCATATCCAGAAGCCCAAGCGAAAGAGTTGGCGTTGCAGAGATTTTTGAAAAAGATGGGCGATATTATGCCAATGCATTTGCATATAGAGATAAGCGTAAAAGTGAGCCAAGAGATGTGAAAAATCCAAATGCAGATTTACGTCACCGATTGTTGTCAGAAGTTATCCTTATTTATAATCTAAAGTTTGATGGAGAAACATGGGCTGATGGAAGAATCTATAATCCAGAAAATGGAAAATCTTATTATCTTAAAGGCACTATATCCGATGATAAAGATTCTCTCATATGGAGAGCCTCTATCGACCGACATGGCGTTTTTGGTAGAAATATCATCTGGAAAAAACTCCCTAATCCAGAAGAATACAAATATTTACAACTACCTAAATCCACTTTAGAAGCAAATATTCCTCTATAAAACAAAAAACACTCACTTTCGAGTGTTTTTTTATTATCTTTTTTGCCTATTATGTCGGTTGTTGCTATAATGTAGTATATATTCTGAAAAGGAGATATCATGAAAGCACATCCTATCGCAAATTCGTTCAAAGTAAGTGCCATACTAGCTTTCCTAGGAGGCTTTTTAGATGTCTATACATATATAACCCGAGAAGAAGTTTTTGCATTTGCACATACAGGCAATATTATTTTCCTCTGCATTAATCTCATCGAAGGAAATTTTAAACAAGCATCACTCTATATCTTCCCTATTTTATTTTTTATCTCAGGTATATTTTTTGTAGAAACAATGCGTGTCTTTTTTCGTCACAAACGTTTTCATTGGCAGCAAAGTTTACTTCTAATGGAGGCAGGGGGCCTCACCTTTGCCGGTTTCCTCCCAGATAGTTATAGTTATATAGCAACAGGCATTGTATCATTTATTTGTGGGCTTCAAGTGCAGGGGTTTCGCCACATGAGAGATCTGCCCGTAGCAACGACAATGTGTACAGGAAATATGAGAACAGCTTCAGAAAAAATATTTGATTATATAATAACCAAGAAACCAGAGTCCAAACGTCAAGGTTTGTATATTTTTGGTTTGGTGGGTACTTTTGCACTAGGCGCCATGTCTGGAACCATTTTCACAAAGCTTTTAGATAAATTCGCCATTCTAATCTGCGCAATAGGTTTTATTTATTTATCGAGCCTCTTTTTTGAAAAAAAAGATATAACAACATAAGAGAGAGCCATGAACACATCTGTTTCACGAGTTTATATTCATTATCCATTTTGTTCAACCTATTGTCGATATTGTAATTTTGCAGCAGGGGCGCCTCCTAGAGAGGAATTCACAACTCCCTATTTCAAACGCCTTTATGAAGAGATTGAAACAAGTTCCTCAAAACTCTCTTCTCATATTGAATCTCTTTATTTTGGAGGAGGAACTCCCTCCCTCATGCCAGTAGAACATTTAGAAGCTATTATTAATTTTTATAGTTCTAAAATCACCGCCGACACAGAAATCACAATAGAAATCAACCCCGAGAACGTAACTAAAGAAAAAAGTCTTTCATGGAAAAAGTTAGGAATAAATCGTGTATCTCTCGGTTGGCAAAGTATGGAAGACACTACCCTAGAGACACTCAATCGTTCTGGGCGAAGTATTCATAATAAAAATGCGTTTTCCATATTAAGGGAAACTGGCTTTGATAATATTTCGGTAGATCGTATCCTATCAGTACAAGGCGATGAGGATGATTCCTTCTATCAAGCATTAGAATACTATCAACCAGAGCACGTTTCTGTTTATCAGTTAACAATTGAAAAAAGAACTGTTTTATATGAGTGGGCAAGGCAGGGTCGATATAAAGCATTCAGCGATGAAGATGCTATATATAAGGAAGAAACTTGTAGAAAAATTCTCGCAGAAATGGGTTATGAGCATTATGAGATATCGAATTACGCAAAAAACAGGAAGTTTGGCAAGCATAATTTAGGTTACTGGAACTACGATCATTATTTAGGGCTTGGAGCTGGAGCTGCAGGTTTTATTCCTAAAAACAAATGGGGAATAAGAACCATGAATCCATTTTCATTTAAAGATTATGTAAAAGGCGTTGTGCCAGAGATAGAAGAACTTTCTCAAGAGATAGCAATAAAAGATGCTCTAATGTTAGGTATTAGGAAGCGAGAAGGAATTATTAAATCGTGCTTTTCTTCACGATTAAACATTGAGTGGGCAGATATTTTTGTAGGAGAACTTAGCTCTAATTTTTTTGAAGAAACTGCAGAAAAATTAATTCTTAAACCTGAGGCTCTACAACTTTGCAACCCAGCAATATTAAATATGTGGGACAATCTAAAAATAAAGTCCAAATAGGTTTTATTTTGTCTTATAAAGGATAAAGAGAAATTATGAATTCATTTTGGTTTGAATCGCAACGTTTAGGATTCCGTCGCTGGACAGATGATGATAAAGAGGTTTTTATCCGTATTTATGCAGATCCATCTGTTATGGAGTTTTTTCCAAAAACATTATCACGAGAGGAAGCTCTTGCACGCGTAAATCTTTTTGATAAAAACATAGAACAGCATGGTTTTGGGTTGTGGGCAGCTATACTAAAAGAAAGTAATGAATGCATCGGCGTTATTGGTTTGAAAGAAACTTTTCTTAAACGATATTCACCTCTCTGTGCTGGATTAACATGGATTTTAGATAAAAATTTTTGGGGAAGGGGATTAGCTAAAGAAGGCGCTATTCGTTGCATGGAGTGGGGATTTAATAAAAAAGGATTTAAAAAGTTTTACGCGTTCACATCTATTAAAAATATCCCATCGCAAGCAGTCATGAAATCATTAGGCATGTTTTACAGTGGCACATTTTTGCACCCGCAAGTAGAAGAACGATCCCTGAAAAAACATATAATATATGAAATATCCAAAGAAGATTTTTTCAATAAAAAAAACCCCTAGTAAAGGGGTTTTTTTATTATTACCATTATCGCATAGATATTTTTCTGATGAATGCTTCTAAATCATCTGTTGTATAGTAGGAAATTTTCAATACGCCTTTTTCTAAAGAACCATGAACTTCTACCTTTAATCCTAGATCTCTAACAAGTTTATCTTCCAGAACTTTAACCTTAGGATCCTGATCTGGGGGTGTTTTTGTTTTTTTAGGCGATGAGTCTTTATTTTTCAAATTATAATCTCTTACAGCATCTTCTGTATGCCTAACAGAATATTCATTTGTAATAATAGTTTCTAAAACTTCATTAAGATGTGAAAAATCTTCAAGTCCAAGTAACGCTCGCCCATGACCTTCAGAAAGCTTGCCTGATGAAATCATATCTCTAACATGAGGAGGTAGTTTCAAAATCCTGAGAGTATTAGCAACTGCTGCTCGACTTTTCCCAACCAAAGAAGAAATATCTTCTTGTGTAGCACCCAATCGATCCATTATTTCTTTGTAAGCCTCTGCAATTTCCACAGCATTAAGATCAGATCGTTGAATATTTTCAATAAGTGCAATAGCAAGTCGATCTTTTTCTGGAAACTCTCTAAAAATCACAGGAACTTCTGTCAAGCCCGCAAGTTTAGATGCTCTTAAACGTCTCTCCCCTGCTATCAATTCATATTGACCATTTCCCAAGTCTGAGACAACAAGTGGCTGAATAATTCCATGCCTCGTTATTGAATTTGCAAGTTCAGAAAGATCTGCTGGGTCAAATGATTTTCTAGGTTGATTTCGAGAAGGGATCACCTTATCTACAGAAATAGTATGAACACTACCCTTAATATCTCCAGAAACAGTTTCTAAAACTTGTTCTTCAACTAAGGCAGACAAACCTTTGCCAAGACTACCTTTTCTTGAGGAAAATCTATTATCACTCATATCTTCTCCTTTTTAAATACCAGCTCTCTGCAAAAACTCCTGCCCAAAAGCAGAATAAGATTTCGCACCCTGCGACCCTGGATCATATTCATAAATCGCAACACCATGCGAAGGAGCCTCACTCAATCGCACATTCCTGGGGATAACTGATTGATAAACCTTATCTTCAAAAAATCTCCTTGCTTCCAAGAAGACATCCTTAGCTAAATTTGTTCTACCGTCAAACATTGTAATAACAACACCCTCTATTTCTAGATCAGGATTGGTAGAACTCTTAACCAATTTTATTGCTTTAAGAAGCTGAGCAAGCCCTTCCATCGCATAGAACTCACTCTGCAATGGTATCATAACACTGTGGGCGGCTGTTAATCCATTCAAGGTAAATAAACCCAAAGATGGCGGTGTATCCAATAGAATAAGATCAAACTCTTCTCCTACAGACTCCAAGGCCTTCTTTATAATGTACTCTCGTTTAGGTTGATCAAACAACTCCGCTTGAGCACCCGCCAAATCAACAGAAACAGGAACAATAAATAGGTTTTCATATCGAGAGGGAATTATAACTTGTTGCATAGTCTTTTCACCAATAAACACCTCGTAAATTCCGTCGCCACGATCTCGAGCATCAATTCCAAGTCCAGAACATGCGTTACCTTGAGGATCAAGATCTAATAAAAGAACTCTCCTGCCTTGATTCGCGGCATAAACGGCAAGGTTAACACAAGTTGTAGTTTTACCAACGCCGCCCTTTTGATTAGCCGTTACGACAATTTTTGCCATAATTACGCTCCCAAAGATTATTGTTTTTAATTTTTCCCTGTTAAATAAAACAAAGCACATTTAGATTGTTTCACGTGAAACAATCGTCATGCTATCCATAAAATGTTTCACGTGAAACATTTTATTTATTCCTATAATTTTTTAACCATATTTCTTCTTGTTAAAAGGATCGCAACGCCAGAACATATCCATAATAAAATCCAAATTGAAGTAATCACAAACATTGTTCTTAATTGTAGAGGGTCAGCAAAAGATAAGGTTAGATTTTCAGTTTTTGGTGCCACAGATGTTTTCAAATCTTTGTTCAACAAGAAATCAATCCCATTGAGAAATAAGTTCATATTTCCGCCTAAAAATCTACTATTATTATCTATAAATTCTGTAGATCCAAAAACAAGAAATCTAGATTGGGTTTCTGGAGAATTTTTTGGAGCAACAATAGATGATGCAGCAAGTATTAATGGCCCTTCAATATCATCGTCGTCCTTTTGATATTTTCCAGTTTTGAAAGATGTTTCTCCAAAGCCTTGGGCAGAGCTTCTGGCTAAGGGTGCGATATCGTATAGAAAATTTTTATCACTTCTATCTTCAGGTATTGTTGCAAAGGCTGAAGAAGAAGGAAAGATCACCCCTAAGTTTCGTCTTCTAAGAAGTCTAGTTATATCTGATCTAGGAGATAAATCTGGAATAATTGAAAACTCGCCACTATTCTTGGCTACACGGGACATGTCCAGAGCAACATTGTTTAGGTATACAAATCCACCCTTAATGAGTAAAATGTTGATATCTTCAGTTGTTCTTTGGCCAAGGAGAAATAAGATAGCGCCGCCTCTCTCAATATATCTTTCTATAGAATTTATCGTTGTTTCTGTAAGAGGGCTCTGAGGGTCTCCAACAACAAGTAGATTTGCATCATTAGGAACAGTAGGATTGTGGTCGAGATTGAGTGCAGCTAAATTATACCTTCTATCTTGGAGAGCACCATAAATTCCATCATATCCTCTCGCTCCTCCACTTTGCCAATCAATTTCTCCATTTCCAGTAAGAAAGTAAATTTTTGTTTCCTGGTTATTAACAAGTTTATCAATTGCAGCTGAAAAAATAGTTTCCCCTTTATAGAGAATTTCACCTTCTTGAAAAGTCTCAACCAATAGCGTTGGAGCAATGTACTCTCTTCTTCCGTCCATTTCAAAAACAAAAGTTCCATTTTCTTGGATGCCATATTCATCGGCAATCACTTTGTCTCTTAGAGGATTTACTTCTTTGAATGAAATTAATGGGGAAGCAGATTCATATCTGTTTGCTAGTTTTTTTCCATACTCAGCAACAGCACCTACATTATCATTTGGGTCTAAATAGTAAAAAAGTGTAATCTGAATAGGTTTCTCTTTAGGGACAGTTTTTAAAATATGTTTCGTTTCTGTAGATAATTTGAAAAGCCCTTGAGATGTCCAATCTATATTAAGGTTGAAGCTTTTCAGAGTAATCAATAGTGTCATAGAAAAAATAAGAATTGCAAAGGCTTCAATAAATCTACCTCTAGAAGCTTTTTTCTTCTTAAAATAATCAGTAAATTTTTGGTGGTAAAAAATCGCTACTGCTATCATTGAGATTGTTAAAACTAAGAGAGATGATCTAAAGGCAACGCTTTTCTCTCCCCATAGTACATACGAAATTATAGAAAATAGACACACAATGGCAGGTATACAAAAAATAATATATGATTTTTTCATAGCAATCCCCTAGCGTGATATTTGAGCAAGAACTCTGCTTTCAGACATTTTCAAGAAAAAAAGTGAGAGAGCTATAAAGAAGATAATATCATCCCAGCGAAACACTCCATTCGAAATATCGTTGAAGCGTAAACTATAAGAAAAGCCCTCTGTCATAGATCTTAGTAAAGTGCCCGCAGGTAAAATAGGAACAAGAGATCCAATAAGAGTCATGACAATCCAAATGCCGAATCCGAACACTATCGCTGTAAGTGTACTTTGAGCAAAAGATGAAGCTAATATTGCTAAAGAGCAAAAAATTGATAAAAGAAGAATAAGCCCAAACATGCCCGATATAACTGTCATCCAAGAAATATTTATAAAAAAAGAAGCTGTTAGAGGGTAAATTAATAATCCTAGTACAGGAATTAAAAAGAATACAAATAATGATGCAAATTTAGCAAGGATGATATGCGTTAGCGATACAGGTGCTGTAAAAAATAATTCATATAATCCAAGTTCTTTGTCTCGAGCAAAAGATCTTGCACCTGAGATAATCACAGCCCAAGCAAGTGGCATTTGAAGCATACTGAAAAATCCTTCAAATTTTCCATAGGAGGCAGCCCCTCCATTAAATCCTAAAAATGCAGTAATATTTAAAAGAAGCAATACACTCCACCCTAGCCACGACAATCCATAAAGTCTAAGTTCGTTCATAAAAATTGCTTTCATTATTTATCTCCCTTTGTAAGATTGAGAAACACTTCTTCTAAACTGCTATGAGTTTTCGTTAAACTGATAAACCCACATTTAGTATTCACCATTAATGAAGCGATATCTTCAGCTGCAGGTCGATCACAAGAAATAATCAAGGCATTGTCTTTTTCTTCAATCTGATTAATAAAGTCTTGCGTTTCTAATTTCTCTTTTAGAATTTTAATATTCTCTGCCTCCGCTCGATAGCTCAAAGTATTTTCTTTAGCTAACAATTCTTTTTGGCTTCCATCAAAAATAATTCGCCCTTCATTAACGATAAGAATTTCATCGCAGAGTTCTGCTGCCTCTTGCATGATATGAGTTGAAAGCACTACAGTCATATTTTGGCTTTTAGCTAGATTTCTTATGAGGGTTCGAAACTCTATTAATTGAGAAGGCTCTAGCCCAACTGTTGGCTCGTCCAATACTAGAAGTTTTGGGTTGTGAATAATACTTTGAGCGATACCAACTCTTTGCTTAAGTCCTTTAGAAAGATTTTTAATCAGCGCATCTTTTCGATCAGAGATTTTAAGTAACTCGAGAATTTCAATAGTTCTATTTTTAGGATTAGATACTTTTTGAAGTTGAGCTGCAAAAGTCAAGTACTCCCAAACAGTTAGCTCGGGATAAAGGGGAGGGATTTCTCCTAGGTAGCCAATGTTAGCTTTAGCTTCTTCAGGATTTTCAAAGATATCAATACCAGATACGGTAACTTTACCTTCCACAGGAGTCCGTATAGCGGTCATAATTCCCATTATCGTACTTTTACCCGCACCATTGGGGCCTAGAAGAGCTAAGAGAGACCCTTCTTTTATAAAGAAAGAAACATCATGCAGAGCGCGAAAATTCCCATAATCGTGAGAAACGTGATTAAATACAACCATTAAGAACCTCATTCAAAATTTCTTATTGCTGATAAAGGCTTATAAAAAAAAAAAGACCTCTTCTAAGGAGAGGTCGGAATGTTTTAAAAAAACTTAATATTTACAAGCGTATGTAGAGAATCGTGAGGTCATCTGGAGAAAGTTTATTTTCTTCTCTATAGAGCTTATTTTGATTTTCTGATAATTCAATCATACGCTCTAATGAGGCATTGTGATTTTCTGTTAAAAATTCTTCTATAGATTCTGAAGGAGTTTTTCCTCTCTTCTCAAAAATATCTAAGAAACCATCTGTATAGAAAACAAGTTTGTCTCCAGGCATATAGGAAGTTTTATACTCAAGCGATTTTGGGAGCATTTCTAAAACACCAAGAGGAACCGCTCTTTTGAAGTTGAAAATTTTTGCTTGCCCTTCGTGGATAAAATATGGCAGAGGATGCCCAGCCGAAGCCATTGTCACTTCGTGGTCGGTAAGATTTATAACAGCGACAAAACAAGTTATAAATTTATTTTCAAAAAAGTCTAGGTCAAAGAGCCTCTTATTGAGATTTTCTAAAAAGGCTGAGGGAACCACAGGTACATTGCCGTGTTCCATTTCTTCTCTTAGGGACACATAAACATCTTTAACCATAACATTCATCATAGAAGCCGCAATACCGTGCCCACTAACATCACTCACAAAAGCAATGGCATATTCTTTATCGTTGGCTTTGATAACATCCACATAATAGAAATCTCCGCCAATTTCGTCACTGAGCTGATAAAGTACGGCACAGGCAAAATCAGATCTAAAAGGCAAGCTTTTAGGGATAAGATTCTGCTGCATCACCCTTGCCGAGCTAAGGGCATCGAGCAAATTACTATTAATAACTTCTAAAGCTTCTTTTTTCTCTTCCAGTTCGATGAGGGTATTCATGCGGAGAGTTTCGTCAATGAAAAAGACGATAACACCACCATAGTCGTTATCAGCATTCTTATGAACCCGAAAGAATCGAATATTATAATAGTGCTGTTCAAACATATAGTCGAGTTCTTCGAATTCAGATTTACTATCCTTAAGTGAAGACAACGCATCCTCAAACTGTTCGCTAAAATGTCTAGGGAAAATCTTACGTCCAGGAACCCCAAATAAATTCATCGGGTTATCAAGAATTGTTCTTACTCTTTGATTATAGAAGATAATCTTATCATTTTCATCAAGAATCAAAATTCCATCTTGAGAATTTTCTAAAATTGTGTAGTTGATGAAACTATATTGCTGAATATTTTGTTTAAAGATGTCTTCTTTAGTAATATCTTTTATGAAGACACTATAACCAGAAATATCTCCCGATTCCTGAACCATTCTCTTCATTGTGAGTTCAGCTTTAATAGTTACAGTCATTCTATCTTTAAGAGTTGCAAAGAATTTAATTTCTTCTTTAATCTCTAGAATTTCTAAACATCTATCAAGGGATGAGGCATCATTTTCATGAAAAAGCACAGAAAATTTTTGACCGATAATTTCAACCCCACGGTATCCAAACAATTTTTCGGCGCCTTTATTCCAAGAGATAATTTGAGATTTATTATCAAGCGAAACAAGAGCATAGCCCTCAATTTGTTCTAGTAAGACTTCTGCCAAATCTTTTTGATCGGTATAGACATTTCTTAGCATAGCTGCAAAAAAGTAGTTAATTCGATTTCTAAAAATGAGATAAGAAAAACATGCCAGCACTGCGGAAAAATAGTTTTCAAAATATAAATTGATCAGCGCTTCAGGTTTGTTATTTTCCGTAATAATAGGAATTGTAAAAGAGCATTTTAGCCCCATATTTCGGCGTACTTTTTCCTCCATGAAAATCCCACGTTCAGATGGGAAAGTAGGAAAAAAATGAAAGAGTCTATTTATATTGATTGGGAACTCTTTTTTATTTATCTGATCGGTAAGAGAAATGAACTTTTTGGCAGAAGCCACCACACAGAATTTAGCATGATTTTTTTTAATAGTCATCACACAGAAAAAAGAGCTGTGAAAAAACTTTCGCGATTCCTCAGCCATCTTTTCAAGGAAAGAGTTTTTCCAATCTGTTTTCAAACCAATGAGAGAAGTATAACTAAAAAAGATATTATCAATCAGGCGAAAAAAGCGAAAAGAATTCGCAAAATAAATCATAAATAAGGAAGAAAAAAAGACAATAGATAGTATAGTTAATCCATGAAAGAGGAAAGCAAGCATTGTCGTCATACTATCCTCCAGTTTATTATATGTACCATATTTTATTATGAAGAAAATTGTTTTTTTAGTCAAGTTTTAAACTATACAATAAGGGATAAAATCTCTTATTTTCTCATTTTTTTAGAAACTCTATTTTAAATACTTATAAAGAAAAAAATAATATATATATGTAGAAGTAGAATTAGTGTAGAGATTTTTTGTGCTTATTTTAATGAAAAGCATAAGTATTATAAGTGTTCAAAGCCAAAAATTTCTGAACGATTCCTATTCAAAATGAGTGCAGAGGATTGTTCAATCGTTCAGAAAAAAATCAACCTGAATAACCCCAAAAAAATCATTGAACTATTATGCGAAATTGGCTAATAACAATCTTTCAAGTATCGTTCAGAATATTGCACAAAAAATAAAAATAAATCTAGACAGATATATGCTAAATCAGATACACTATTGTGCGGTTTGGAAATATAGCTGATAACTATTAAAGTTACTTAAGTTTATTTTCCGAAAGGCAATCATAAAAGTGGGTTTTTTGAAAAATGAATTCCTTTTACAAAGAAGGTGTCTATGAAACAGATGATCAAATTTTTAGTTCTAGTGAGCACTTGTTCGACGCTCTATAGCCAGCAGTCGGCTTCGTCTTTATATAAAAATTATGTTACAAAGCTTCAAATTGTTAATGTGACCGCACGTGGTGTAGAGTTAGAGTGGCTCTCCGACATCAACCCAGAAGAAAGAGACGCTTTCACTATTTACATCAATCCTACCAATGCTATTTCTAGCGGTGCATATATGCGCGATTCTAAAGCTGTCACACCAATATCTTTCGCTGGCGCTATTTATCAAAATGGACTTTATATTTATAAAGCAACGGTGCCTATTGAAGTATCGGGGCAATATTATTTTGCGGTGGCTCCAAGTCAGGGGTTGGCAATTAATGAGGCAATTCGCCGAAACTTGCCGTATACAGGGGTAGAGTTTAATCTACTACCCGAACTCGGTTACACGATACAACCTATTGCGTTCCAATTGCAAAAAAGTAGTTCATCAATTCCTTCAACTGTTAAATTAACAACGGATACGAAAATCATCGTCACATCAGTTCGGCTAAATTCGGTTGAAGATTCCTTCAGACTCAACTGGACTGCATTTCCAAATAATCGTCAAGAATACATCTTTTATGTATATCGATCACGCCACCCCATCGCCGATCTTAAATTTAGAAGCCCCCTGGATCTTCCGGCTTATGCGGTTCTTACAAATAAATTTTCTTTTGAGGATCACAACATAGCCTTAGAAACTCCTTATTACTATGCGGTTGTTTCAAAAGAGGCGCCTCAATGGCAAGCAGGGCTTAACGTGTTTACAACGCCAGCGGTACTTGTGCGGCAAGCTCCCCCATTTTCGATTGCATCCAAAAAAGAATTTATTCGCCGAAGTGAACAGTTAGCTGTCCAACAAGGCGACTACCTCACCGAAACGGATATTGAACAAGCTGTACAACAAACATTGAGTAATTTATTGATTGCCCCAGTTTTGCAGCAGAACACGACTACCCAATCAGTGCCAACGCTCAACATAGATCCACTTGGCCCTAGGGAATTCCAAAATCCTTCTAATACTTTTATTGCTCCTGGATTTAGCGTTACCCCTCAAACCTCGTTTCGTGCCTCATCTTTTGACGGAACGCAAGAAGCAATTTTAACAGAAAGCTTTTACCGAAATTTAGCTTCTAAATATAATATTTTAGTTAAAACAGAAAATGATATGAAAGAAGAAGCGTCTCGAATTGATGCAGAAGAATCAGAGAAGTTTTTAAATGATATTAAACTACTCACGCAGGAAATCGAAACGGCTATTTCTTTAGAAGATCGCATTGCTGCGTCGATGTCATTCAACTATAATCAAACAAAAGTCTTAGCATCGGAATATCTTCGAAAACGGGATCAAATCCGTATCAAAGAATTTACTATTAAAAACAATAAACTTTCTATTCCTGCTTTGAGAGAAAAACGCCGCAATCAACTTGCAAATCGCCTTAAAGCATTGCACCGAAGTTATAATATGGCTATTTCTAGTCTTAAAGATCAAATAGAAAAAATGCTTGTTGCCAGAGCGGAAATTCTTCGTAAACAGTATGATGAAGAATATGCTGCGCTTAAAAAACAAATGGAAGCACAGGCGAGAGCCAATGATATTACAAGCAGAGCACAGTTGGCAGGATTGAATAGCATAAATGATCCCTCAAAGGCATCGGTAACCACGCGCCTTAAAGAAGTTCCCGTTATTGCCTACGAGCCACCTAGATTCGATCCAACTATTCTTTCTCGAATCGATAACACCGCTTTTTATAAGATGTTGCAAACAACATCGCCACTAGTTCGTCTTCGAGGGATGGATGAAGGCTTCCTAGAAGAGCCAATTCCAACAATAGAAATGATTCAAAAACGATCACGAAAAAAAGAAGGATGGTTATCCCAGAGTCAAGAGTGGATTCAAGATAATCAAACTCTCTGGAGCGAGAACATCAAGTATTGGAGATCGAGAGTCCCCGAAGTTATAACGAATAAACAAACTTATAGCCTTATTGAAAGCCGATGGGGCAATCCTGCTCCTTCACCGGCATCGGCATTTCGACACGGAACAACAGCTTACAACAGGGGTGATTTTGCAGAAGCAGCCTACCTCTTGAGTAAAACTGCCGACAAAGATAGTGTTCTGATGATGTTAGGACAGTCTTTTTACAATCTTGGCGCCTATAAAGAAGCTTTTTCAGTTTTTGGCACGGCATATAAAATGGGTATCCCTGGGTCTGAAGCATGGGTCTTAAAAACGGCTCAAGAGTTGTCTAAATAATGATAAAATAATGATAAATTTAAAAAACTCCTGTATTATGCAGGAGTTTTTATTTAAGTTTCTCTGTACCAAAATCCGAAAAGTACCCAGTATTTGAGGTAAATCATGAAAAAAGTATCAACATTACCCCAGCATGCTCCAAATTTTTGGGCATTTATTTATGCAGGTTCGTTTGCGCTTTCCGCAGTATTTTTCGTATATCTTTTTTTCTACCGTGATCTTCAAAAAGCTCATGGTAGTCTTCAAAATCGTTATGCAACATCGTCGCCTATTTTTAAAACACCGGCAATTAACCTTTCTGATTCTCAATCAGGAGAGGGCGTTCAAGTAGATCAAGAACTTGATGCTCAAGAAGCCCAAAAAATATTCATTGCCTACGAGCTAGGAGACGATAGTTTGGCCTCTCGACTTGTGGCGAATTTTCTTTCCGAGCGCCCTAATAGTAGCTTCCGACAACGTGTTCGATTGGTTGGAGCACACATCCGTAATAAAAGAGGGGATACTCAAGGGGCTTTAGATTATCTTAAGACGATCCTATCTGATACAGGAATATCCAATAAAGATTTCACAGATAGTGTTCTTCTAATGGGTTCTATTGCTAGGGAGACTAAGCAATATGAAGGCTATATCCAGACATTTTTAGAGCAGGCGTTCTTCCGAGCCTCCGAACCCGCTCGAAGCAAGTTGGCATTCTACCTAGGATATCTTCTTTTGAATAAGAAAGATTATGCCTCAGCTGCTCGCTACTTTAATAATGCCTTGGGTGAAGAAGGAGCTCTTGGGCGCGCCGAACTCTATGCAGCAGAGGGTAAACGCCCTGAAACTATCAACGCCCTTGAAGATTTTTTAACGCTCTATCCATCTTCTGCTAATTATGAATTTGCAAAAAACACCTTTCTTAAAGAATCCAGAGTTCAAGCTGCATCGCTTGCTGCAAGAGGTTATACCGACGCTGCGATTACAGTATTTCAAAAAGTAGCTACTCGTTTCTTAAATACAAAAGAAGGTGATGAAGCCCTATTAGGCATGGCGGAACTCTACGAGCAAAAGCTTGATGCTACTAATAGTAAAAGAACGCTTGAAAAAATACTCGATAACGAAGATACAGTTTATGATGCGGATGCACTCTTCCGGCTGGGTAAGCTATCCTTTTCTCAAAATCAATATGCACAAGCACTGGGATATTTTAAAGTTATTACTGAAAAATATCCAACTTCTCCTTATATTAAAGAAACGATAGAATGGCAACGCCTTATATTGGATGCCCTTCGCGAATAGATTTGCATTCTTGACTTTTGTTTATAAATCGTATTATAATACTCTTAATACATGAAGGGGCTTTTAATTATGGAAATCAAGGGCCTACGTAATCGATTTCGAGAGATATATAATGCAGACGCGACAGGAGAATATTTTGCACCTGGTCGCATTAATCTTATTGGAGAACATACCGACTACAATGGAGGACATGTTTTTCCAGCAGCTCTAACAATGGGAATAAAGCTTCTGCTTTCACCCCGAATCGACACAAAAATTAATTTTTATTCTGCTAATTTTGATCACGTTAATGTTATCGAAATTGATCTTACCAAAATGGCTACTGATGCCAGCCTGGGTTGGCCGAATTATCTTGTAGGAGCAATTTTAGCCCTGCAAGAAAAAGGTAAGATAATAGATAAAGGCTTTAACTCGCTTTTTTATGGAGATATTCCAAATGGAGCGGGCTTATCCTCATCGGCAGCATTGGGCGTTGTCTTTGTTACAGCAATTAATGAATATTGCCATTTTGGGTTTAGTGCTCAGGAATGTGCGCTTATAGCTCAAAGGGCAGAGCATATTGCAGGTACAAAATGTGGCATTATGGATCAATTTGCCTCTGCAATGGGAAAAAAAGATCACGCCATTTTTTTAGATTGTAATACATTAGAATATCAGTACATCCCTATTTTATTAGATGGATATACGCTAATGATAATGGATTCATGTAAAAAACATTCGCTAAACGAAAGCAAATATAACGAACGTCGTCAAGAATGCGAAGAAGCAGTGAGGCTTATTTCAACAAAGAAACCAATTAAATCATTGGGAGAACTTGATGAAAACGATTTTGAAGAATTGAAATCACTGTTGCCAGATACCATCTTACGGCGAGCTCGCCACGCAGTTTTAGAAAATCAACGTACAATAAAAAGCGTTTTGGCACTTAAAGAAGGTCGGCTGTTAGATTTTGGGCGATACCTTGATGAGAGTCACGCATCTTTAAGGTACGATTACGAAGTTACGGGTTTTGAATTAGATACTCTTACAGATGCAGCGCGATCATTTTCTGGAGTTATAGGAACACGAATGACAGGTGCTGGTTTTGGCGGAAGTTGTTTAGCGTTAATCTCCAAAGGCTTAGAAACGGAATTTTCTCAAGTAGTAGGAGAACAATATTATAAAGCAACTGGCTTAAAAGCTCAGTTTTATATAACGCAAATTGGTGATGGGGCAAGAAGGTTATAACAGATGGATATTATTGATTTACTTATTGGCTATGCCGAAAAGAACAACTTAATTAAGTCAGAGGATAGAATTTATTGTAAAAATACGATATGTTCGCTTATCCATCAGGAGAATCCCTTAGAGATTCCCAGAGCGATTGATCCTGAAGAAGAAAATATTGATAAAATTCTAGCTCCAATATTAGAATTGGCTGTAGAAAATGGGGTGCTACCATCGATTCACCCTGATTATGCCGATTCTCTTGATACAGCGCTAATGGGGTGCCTACTTTCTAGGCCGTCTAGTGTTCAAGCCGAGTTTGAAAGGATATCTGAAACCAAAGGAACAAGAGAAGCTCTTAGTTATTTCTATAATTTATCGATAGATATCAACTATGTTCGAATGAATCGAATTAAAAAGAATTTTGATTGGATTAGCCCAACTCCCTGCGGTGATTTACAAATTACGATAAATCTCTCCAAGCCTGAAAAAGATCCTAAAGCGATAGCTCTTGCAAAAATCCAAGAACAAAATGCAGTAAAATATCCACCTTGTGTGCTCTGTAAGGAAAACGTAGGCTTTGCTGGCACGTCATCTCACCCAGCACGAAACAATCTTCGAACGGTGGAAATGGAATTTGCCAACGAGAAATGGCATTTTCAATATTCTCCCTATATTTACTACCCCGAGCATAGCATACTTCTTGCGGAAGATCACCGCCCTATGAGTATTTCATCTAAAACTTTTCGCGTAATGACAGAATTTCTTACCCGTTACCCCGAATATTTTATTGGCTCTAATGCCGACCTACCTATTGTCGGTGGCTCAATTCTTTCCCACGATCATTTTCAGGCGGGTTTTCATCAATTTCCTCTTAATCATGCGAAGACATTTGAAACAGCTCGAATACCAAACTTAGATGTAGAAATTTCTTTGGTTCAATGGCCTGTTAGCGTGGTAAGATTGCGCTCTAAAAAATCGGAAGACATTATTCATACTGCGCATATTCTTACCGAATATTGGCGTGGTTATTCAAATCAATCTTTAGATATTTTATCTCAAACAACGGAGCCTCATAATACGGTTACTCCTATTGGAAGGATGACGGAAGGAGGGGTGTTTGAATTTGATTTAGCGTTGCGAAACAATCGTATTTCGGAGAAATACCCATTGGGGATTTTTCATCCTTACCCAGAATACCATAACATAAAAAAAGAAAACATAGGCTTAATCGAGGTGATGGGTTTAGCTATTTTACCTGGCCGCCTTATGGGAGAATTAACTTTAGTCCGTAAATATTTGGTAGAAAAATCTCTTAAAGCTGCGGAAACTGTTCCGGCATTGGCAAAGCATCTTGCATGGATGAAGGATATAGCAAAAGCGCATCAATTTAACGAAGATAATGTCGAAAAAATTGTTCAAGATGAAGTTGCAAAAGTCTTCTATCGAGTCTTGTGCAATTGTGGTGTCTTTAAAGAACACAAAGATTTTTCAGCATTTTTGAAAAACTTTATTACTTCTGTAAAATAAAAAACTCCCGTAATGGGAGCTTTTTTTATATTAAATTTAGAATAAAATATAAAACTCCCGACATAAAGCCGGGAGTTTTTTGTGATTTATTTAGCTTCTTCTTTTTTAGGGCTTGAAGGGACTTTTTCCAATCGAAAACCACTGTATTTTCTTACATCAAAAGCAATAGCGGCGATGATAATAATCCCTTTAATAATCTGTTGCCAGTAAGGGGATACACCAAGAATCACCAATCCATTACTAAGAACTTCGAAAATCAACACACCAGTTAAAATCCCACTAACAGAACCAATCCCTCCTGCGGTAGAAACTCCACCAATGGTACAAGCTGCGATGGCATCCAGCTCGTAAGAGGTGGCGTAGTTATTGGTGGCGCCACCAGTTCTTGCGGCTAGTAAAAGCCCTGCAATACCATACAAGGCTCCACCAATGGCGTAAGTCTTTATTAATGTTGCATTTACATTTACTCCGGAGACGCGAGCAGCGGCCTCATTCCCACCAATGCTATAAATATATTTTCCTAGCACCATTTTATTTAGAAGGAACCAAACAAGGAAAGTAATCACAACGGCAAACATAATAAGATTTGGGACGCCAAAAGTATTTCCGGTAGCCATGCCAGTGAAATCAGATCGAAGCCCACCAATAGGTTTGGCATCGGTATAGATGGAAGCAAACCCCCATACGATGATCATCATACCTAGGGTAGCAATGAAAGGGGGGATTTTGAAAGTTGAGATGACCAATCCATTAACAACACCGACAAGTGTTCCAACTACTATGACAGCTATGAGAGGAACAATGAGAGAGAGCTGAGGTAAGTCTGGAAACATGCGTGCAGGATAATCGGGCTTTTGCATGATGGATGCAGCAATACATGCTGTTAGTCCGACGATGCGGCCGGAAGAAAGGTCGGTACCTTTGGTAATTAGAATACTACCAACACCGAGAGCGATGATAGCACGGACGGAAGCAATTTGTAAAACGTTAGAAAGGTTGGCAAAGGAAAGGAAAGATGGTGAAATAGCACCAATTCCTAATACTAGGAGAACAAGAACCAAATAGATTCCACCCCGTTGAAAGAGTCGAGAAAAATTTGACAGCAAATGGTTTTTTTCAGACATGCAGTTCTCCTTAAAGATGCGCTGTAGCAAGCGTCATTATTTTTTCTTGATTAAATTCAGATTTTTCGATGGTGCCGCTCATACGGCCGCCGCTCATTACCATAATGCGATCGGAAATACCGATAAGTTCGGGCATTTCGGACGAAATCATAATAACAGCTTTTCCTTCAGCGGCAAGTTCGTACATTAGTTGATAAACTTCGTACTTAGCGCCAACGTCAATACCCCTCGTAGGCTCGTCGAGGATCAAAATTTCAGGGTCTGTCAGTAGCCAACGCCCGATGAGGACTTTTTGCTGGTTACCACCAGATAAGTTTTGGATCAAAGCCTTCGTGCTGGGGGTTCTCACATTCAATTTTTTAACGTATTCAGCTGTAATATTTTGGTTAAGTTTATCATTAATCATAAAATTGTTGTAAGAATATTTTTTATAAGAGCTAATCATGGTGTTGTTTTCAAGGTTGAGACAACCGAGAATCCCTGTCGTTCGTCTTTCTTCGGTAAGAAGGGCGAGCCCGTTATTTTTGGCATCAATGGGGTTGGAAATTTTTCTTTTTGTTCCATTGATAAAAATATCTCCGTATGCAGGTCGAATACCGAAAATGCTCTCCATTAATTCGGTTCGTTGAGCGCCCACGAGGCCACCGATTCCAAGAATCTCGCCTTTTTTCACTTTAAAAGAAACATCTTTGAAAGAATTAGGAACAAGAGATGTGAAATTCTTCACTTCTAAAATAACTTCGGTGCCGGGGATGTAATTTTTGGGTGGGAAAAGGTTGCTGAGTTGGCGCCCTACCATTTTCCCAATAATATCCTCAATAGAAAGCTCATTAATATCCCAATTTCCTACATACTCACCATCGCGTAATACGGTAACATGATTACAAATAGTTTTAATCTCGTTCATTTTATGAGAAACATAAACTACAGATACATTTTGCTCTCTTAATGTGTGAATCATTTTGAAGAGATGCTCCACTTCATTCTCGGTAAGAGAAGATGTTGGTTCATCCATAAAAATAATTTTAGCTTTATAAGAAATTGCCTTAGCGATTTCCATCATTTGAATTTGAGAAACAGAAAGAGTTACAACAAGTTCTGTAGGAGAAATATTAATTCCGAGAGTGTTGAATAATTTTTGGGTGTCTTCATTCATTTTTTTATGATCGACAAACCCTGGAAGGCCTTTTGTGGGATAGCGGCCTAACCAAATATTTTCTGCGACAGTGCGATAAGGGATAGGATTTAATTCTTGGTGTATCATCGCGATTCCATTATCAAGAGCTTCGCGAGAATTTTTAAAAGAAACTTTAACACCATCAATAAAAATTTCTCCACTGCTGGGTTCATGTATTCCGAATAAGCATTTCATAAGAGTGGATTTTCCAGCACCATTTTCGCCAACAAGGGCATGGACTTCGGCTGGTTTAAGTTGAAATTGAATACCTTTCAAAGCATGAACACCGGGAAAACTTTTATGAAGGTTTTTAACTTCTAGTGAATAAGTCACGAGACCCTCCTGTAAATGAAAAAACAGGCGGAAGCACTAAAGGCCACCGCCTGATTAATAGGCTTAGTTATTTTTGAGTGAATTGTTCGTAGTTGTCTCTGGTTACAGGAACGTAAGGAACCCAAACATATTTACCACGATCAAGAGTAATTCCAGGAATTGTTGAAGGGTCTGTCCCCTTAGCAAGGGCATCCATGAGATCGAAAGTAACGTATCCTTGACCTTTAGCATCGTTTAGAACGGTAGCAAAGAGGGTACCTTCACGAAGAGCATCTAATGCAGGAGCAGTAGCGTCTACAGAAAGAACAGGAACATATTTTCCACCTTCGGTGAAGTATCCAGCAGCTTTAAGAGCTTCGATAGCTCCGAGGCCCATATCATCGTTATTGGCAATAACTGCTTCAATGCGATCGCCATAAGCGGAGATCCAAGCAGCCATTTTTTCTTGACCATTAACACGTTGCCACATACCGGTATCTTCAGCAAGTTTTTGAACTTTAATACCTTCATCCATGATAGCTTTAACTGAATACTCGGTGCGAAGAATAGCATCTTGGTGCCCAGGTTCGCCGGTGAGCATAACGTATTGAAGAACTCCGTCACCGTTTCTGTCGGCGGAAGACATATTTTCTTTCCAGTATTTAGCGAGGGCTTGACCTTGCATCGTACCAGATTCTTCGGCTTTAGCACCTACGTAGTATACTTTATCCCAAGAGTTCATATCACTTTCTACGGGTTCTCTATTAAAGAACACAATAGGAATATTGGCATTTTTTGCCTTTTCGATGATAACAGAGGCTGCGGTTCTATCAACCATATTGATACCAAGAGCTTTTACATTCTGAGTAATGAAAGTATCAATCTGATCATTTTGGGTTGGTTGAGCGCCTTGCCCATCGGCTAGAACAACCGTTGCTCCTTCAACTTCTTTTGCTCGGTTCGTAATGCTGATACCTGTGTTATTGATGAATGTATCATCAAATTTATACAGGGAAACTCCATATTTATCTCCTGAAGCGGCTCCACCACAAGCGCTTAAGGCAGATATAACTGCTACTAATGCGACCATGCTTTTGAACATGTTGTCCTCCAATTTTTATAAGAAGAATCATATCTTCCATGGGCATATTATAGCTTGAAAAAAAAAATAAATCCAACTTTTTTTTTAAAGTCCTGTAGAATTGCAATATTTTTAGAAGCTCATTTTGAGGAGTTTAAGAATAAAAGCGTCGATTTCTTCCCCTTTTAAAGATTCATCGCTTTCAAATCTTAATCTTAGGGTGAGATTTTTTCGATTTTCCGAAATCATAGCATCATTTTGGTAGACGCCAATAAAGCTAACTTCTTTTAAGTTGGGGTTCATTTGCTTGAGTTGTTCAGAAATATTGTGAGCAGATGCCTGACTATGTGCAGAAAGAGTAATATCTCGAAGTGCAGGAGGCTGCAATCCAGGAGATACAACGGGTTTTTTAACGCTTGCAGCATCGCAAAGGGCATCAAAATCGATTTCACATACAATAACATGTTCTAAATCAAGATTATCTTCGATGTGGGGATGCAATTCTCCAAAAAAACCAACAATTTTATCATCATTCATTAACAGAAAAGAGTTATTGGGATGGAGAAAAGGCAAGTTTGCAGGGGCGCTTGTCCAAGACCATTTTGCATAATGAGCAAGGTTATGAAGAATATTCAAAGCCTTGTCGTAGGCGTTAACCTCATCGGTTAAGGCGAAAGCAATGTGTTTTTCTTCGATGAAAGATTTATTTTCTTGAGAGAAGACGCGAGCGATTTCAGAGAAAGCTAGGCCATTGACGAAAGCCTTTTTCTTATTAAGAGCCAAGGTTCTGGTGAGGCCGTCGAACAAGTAGGTTCTCAATTCTGAAAAATCTTCGGTAAGAGGGTTTTCAATAACAACAGGTTGCTTCTCTATGAAAAAGTCCTTACGGTCTTCGGGGCTTCTAAAAGAGAGCGTCACAGCTTCATGAACACCCATTCCACGCAATAGAGGGCGAATTTTATCGGCAAAAGGCGTCTCTGGGTTGAGATTTGAGGTAGAAGGTCGATAATTCTGAGGCTCAATATTATTATAACCGTAGAATCTAGCGGCTTCTTCTACTAAATCTTCGGGTATAGAGAGGTCAAATCGGTCTTGAGGCACAGTTACTTGCCACTCATCCCCCATTTTAATGGAACAACCAAGCCCTTCCCATGTTTTTTTGATAAATTCATTGCTTAAATCGTTGGTGCCTAATTTTTGGCGGACCCAATCGGGGGAAATATTAATAGTAGTGACTGGTGGCGTTTGTTTGATAGCTTCGGTTTTAGAGGAAATGGTGGCATGAGGAAAATAAGAGGCAAACAGGGCGTCGGCGGTTTCGGCAAGGGCTGGAGCGATATTTTTCTCATAACGGGATGACGATTCGGTCTTCAAACCAATGCGTTTTGCGGTTCTTCTAATATGAACCCCATGAAAAGAGGCGCTTTCAAGGATAACAGCTTTGGTCTCGGGGGTAACTTTTGAGTATGATCCTCCCATAATACCGGCAAGCCCTAGTATTTTTTCGTTATCGCAAATAAGAAGATCATCTTCGGTGAGAGAAATCTCTTTATCTCCCCCCAAAAGAACAAGTTTTTCTCCATTTTTAGCCTGTCGGATCACAAATCCCTCTTTTACACAGGAGGCATCATAAGCATGGGTAGGCTGCCCCGTCTCGAGCATGATGTGGTTTGAAAAATCCACCATATTATTGATGGGGCGCATGCCTAGTAGTAAGAGGCGTTTTTGAATGAGCATGGGTGAAGAGGAAATGCTGATATTGTCGATGAGGCGAGCAGAAAAACGGAAGCAACGATCACTTTCGATGCTTACAGACACCGATTTTGAAGGATCCTCTTTAAAAGAAGGAGTAGAAAGTTTTAATGGGAGATTAAAATAGATTGCAAGGGCGCGAGCCAACCCTGCAACGGAGAGCCAGTCGGGGCGGTTTCCGGAAACATCAAGGGTATAAACGGCGTCTTCGCTGATGATAGTTTTGAAATCATCGTTAGCAGTCTGAGGGTTGGGAAAAATAAAAATATCGGGGCTCTTATCTTCGATGCCTAGGTACTCAAGTGCGGAAAGCAATCCCTGAGTGGTAATCCCATTTATTGTTTTTGCCTCAACAATTCTATCGCCAACAATTTTTCCACCAACGGGTACAAAAATGACAAAGTCACCCTCTTTTAATCGTTTGGAGTTACTTACAGTCTGGAAAGTATCTTGATCAATTTTTACCGTGACATGAATATTTTTTCCTTCTAGAGGGGAAATCTTTATTACCTGTGCAAGTTTGCAGTAGCTTCCGTAGTTAATGGGGCGGAAATCTTCGGTTTCAGCGCCAAGAGCTGTGAAGACATCGCTGAGATCGGCGGGCTTTTGATGCTCCAATCCAGGAACGAGAGCGCATAGCCACTCATAGGAAACGGTCATTTTCATAAAGAGGTCCTTAATGGTCTAATATTTTTTAATTTTATAAAACAAGGAGAAGGATAATGAAGGATAATCCAACCATAGCGCTGATGATAGCAGCATTTCTGTTGTATAATCCCTCAAAGATGGCTGAAATAATAGTGGTACAAAGGAAGATAAATATCACAAGTTGCATTAAGCCATAGCTTGAAAACCATCCCCAAAGTAGGACAATACCAATGATACCCATGCCTGTGTAGTCGCGAATTTCCCAGCCATACTTTTTATTACGGGTGATATTTCGAATAAGGGTAAAGAATAATAGAAATCGGAGTACGATTCCTAAAATGGTGAAAAATATATTCATTTAGCGTGTACCCTCTCTTTTCTGATCGTAAAACCCCTAAAGATATTGGGGAAAGAAGTAAAATTAACAATAGTGAGCCCTCAAGGTAGATGTTTAATTCCAGTATAAGGGGTGACGGCAAAATTATCATACCCTTAGGAAAATACAACGATAAAATTGGCGGTAAAAGGGGCTGTTTTAGCATCGATGTAAGAATAATCAATTTGCCTTACGAGGAATAACTCTTCAAAGGCAAACTATTCACCAGTTTGAATGTAGAGATCATTAAATATATGAGTTAAAAAGAAAGAGGAGCAAACATCATCCTTTAAACTCACAACCTTTCTCATAAAAATGCCATATATAAGGAAGAAAGTGTGTAATAAAAACTTAAAAATAGCTTGTAACTTACAGTGATTGCTTAAGAAAGCGAACATCATTTTCAAAAAATAAACGAATATCTTTGATGCCATAACGAATCATAGCGATGCGTTCGATTCCCGTGCCAAAAGCAAAACCACTCCATACCTCTGGGTCTAAACCAACATTACGAAAAACATTAGGATGAACCATTCCACAGCCAAGTAATTCAATCCATCTGCCACCAAGGAGATGAGGTGAAGAAACCGAAAGTTCGGCGCTAGGTTCTGTGAAAGGAAAATAATCGGGGCGAAGCCTAATTTTGGTATCGGAACCAAACATAGCCTTAGCCCAGTTAAGAAGAGTCCCCTTGAGATCGGCAAAGCTAACATTTTTATCGACAACCAGACCTTCCATCTGTCTAAAAGAAGGGAAGTGAGTGGCATCGACGGCATCGCGGCGGTAGCACAAACCAGGAGAAACCAATGCGATGGGGGGGGAACCGCCCTCTCGAAGCATTTTTTCAAGGCCACGTATCTGTGCGCAAGAGGTGTGAGTGCGCATTAAATGCCCCTCGCCTACGTAAAAAGAATCGTGGTCTTCTCTAGCTGGGTGTTCGGGGCCAATATTAAGTGCTTCGAAGTTGTGAAATTCATCCTCTAGCTCTCTTTCTTCAAAAAGTGAATAACCCATCGATTGAAACACCGCTAGCATTTCATTTCGCACCTTATTTAAGAAATGTTCATAACCAGGTTCGATAATAAGAGGAGCAGCGCTTATTTCGGGGAGATGCTTTTGAAGCTTTTCTTGTAGAGCAAGTTCTTTAGCGGCCTGCTCTTGAAGAAAAATAAGAGATTCGACTTCTTTTTTCCAAGCGCTCAGTAGCTGACCATAGGTTTTTTTATCATTTATTTCTTTTAAATAGCTTTCAAGATTTCGAAAAAGCCCTTTTTGAGCGGTGAAAAATTTCTCGGCACCAAGATCGAGTTGAATGTCTCGTGTCTTATCTTCTTTGGTGACGGTGGCTATTTTCTCCTCAAAGGCGATACGAATACTCTCGTCTCCAATTTGAATTGAAAAAATATCACCCTCGTTTTTAATGGGGAGATTGGTGATAGTTTTGAGAAAAAAGTCTTTTACAGAATGAGACATAAGGGTATCCTTAACGGGAGATTTTTAACATTTTTTAACAATTAAAGAGATAGTGCATCACGGACAACGTTGCTAAATTCCAGAGAAGGGTTCATCTCTAGATAGGCTATTCCGGATTTTTCAGCACCTTGCTTATCGTAAATTTCGTGATCGCCAATAAAAATAGATTCATCAGGCTTGGCTTTACAACGATCTAAAACACGTTGAAAAATCATGGATCGAGGCTTCATCAAGCCAAATTCATCGGAAAAAACGAGGTCGGAAAAATGATCATAAATCCCAAAATTAGTTAATAGAAAGCGAAGTGCCACGCCGGGGCTAGAGCCAGTATTAGAAATAATAGCTAAAGTTTTGCCCTCAGCTTTAAGAATATCTAAGCCTTCTTTAATACCTGGTAGCAGGGATGGGGTGATTTGAAGCACAGAAAAAGCCCATATATCATATATTTTTTTGAGAGTGGTGACATCATTAATATGTAATTTACTACAAAACTGATAGGCGAGATCGAACATGTTGATACTAAAACGCCCTTTTTGCTCGGTAGCCATAAGATGATGGACATGGTCGTAAGCATCGCGCACTTGCCCAAACCGAATCGGTAAGCCAACGCTTTCGATGGTACTCCATAGGGCGTTGATACAATATTCACGACGCTCTGCAACGGCGTTATCGATGATGAGAGTATTATAGAGGTCAAAAATTATTAAATGCTTCATAAACGCTCCTATTTGCTTAATTTATTATAATAAAAAACATTTTTATTGTCAAATCCCTTTTGGTTGCAACTTATTATTCTTCATGCTACAATGCTTGAGGAAAATCTTGAATTTTCCTTATATTATGTTAAATTTAAAGAGGTTTTTATGAAAAATATAGCACTTATGGCAGTATTATCGCTGTTAACATCTTGTATTACTATCAATTATGGGGGAGCAGCGCCGTCTCCAACTCCACGCATGTTTATGTCAAAACAGGCAGCGTCTCCAGCAATGGCAGGAGATATGATGATGGATGGAGCTTCGATGGCGTATCGAGCATCGGCTACGGTGTCGTCATTCAAACCACAGAAGGTCAGAGATGGCATTATCAGCAATGTCCAACTTTTTAATGGAGAAATCCTTCAAGATGGTAATGAAATATTGGTGATGAGGGTTCCCTCTGAGAATCTTACAAACATGGTTGAGAGCCTTGAAAAATTAGGTAAAGTTGAGTCGGTGCAGTTTCGTGGCGATAATATAGCCCAACCTATGGAAGACGGGGCAAGCCGCCTTGAAAACTTACTTGCCGCCCGTGAGCAATACCAATCTATCCTGCAGCAATCCAAGCAAGTGCAGGATATTTTAACTGCCAACAGAGAAATAGAACAACTTAATTATCAAATTCAGGCATTACAAAACCAACAACGAGACTACGAACTTCAAACAAAATTTTCACAGCTTACTGTTACCATCAAAAAAAGAGAAACATTTGGCCCACTAGGCTGGGTTTTATACGGAGTATGGGTTGCAGTTAAGTGGTTTTTCTGGTGGGGATAAGCCCTAGGGGGAGATAATGCGGAAATTAGGCTTAGCTTTTGGCGGGGGTGGTGGTCGAGGGGCCTACCAGCTAGGAGTGTGGCGTGCCTTAATCGAGACGGGGCTGGATAAACAAGTTCAAGCTCTTTCTGGAACCTCTATTGGAGCGTTTAACGCGGTACTTTTTGTTCAGGGAGATTACGATAAGGCTATCCAAATTTGGTCTGATGAACTAGATAAAAAGATTCTCATTCTACAAAATTCTCTCAAGAAAAAAAAGAAATTATCAAGCTTTTCATTTTCTGGCTTATCGTCAATGGCATCAAGGCTCAATAAGCAAGGTATTTTTTCACGTGAGGGCATCCTTCAAACAATGAAAGATCATCTCAATCTGGAAAAATTATCTCATTCGGCTCTTCCTATTACTATTGCCGCTATTGATAGCGTTAAAAACAAACTTAATTATTTTAAACTTAACGGAAAAACGGCGGAAGATATTCAAAAAATTTTGGTTGCCACTAGTGCCATCCCTTTTATTTTTCCGCCAGAAGTTATTGATGGGCATGAATTTATAGATGGCGGCATCCCTGGAATTGGCGATGCTTGCCCTATTCGCCCCCTTGCTGAAGCTGGTTGTGATACGGTTATTGCCCTACCCCTCGACCGAATAACAGGTATTAATCCCAAAGAATTTCCCTATACGCGCATTATTGAGATAATACCTAGCAATTCACATTGGGGCTTTATCTCGGCTATTGATGGTTTGTTGGATTTTAGCCCAAAGGCAGCATCTCAGAGAATGGCGCTTGGGTATACCGATGCAATGAGGATTTTATGGGAGAAAAATCTCACAGATATTATCGCATTTGAGGCAGAATCACCTAAAAAAACGTCGAAAAAGAGAGAAAAATAATAAAAAAACCCCAATCTTATTCGGATTGGGGTTTTTTCTCTTTCAATGCCAACAAATGGCGGCAACATCTGTAAAAATGTTAACCTTTTTTATAAAATAAAGGAATATCGAGGTTAATACCATCGATTTTCTCTATCATCAAGCCTAAAGGGGCTATTTTTCCTGTGTAGATGCGATTTTCTTTACCCGATAGTAAGATTTCAACCTCATTGCCACTTATGTTGACGCTGTAGGATCCATCATCCTGCTGAATAGGTGTTAGATTTTCGCTACGAATCTCCGAAAATACACCGTTTTCGAACACTAATGTTCGCTCTGAGAATAAGTTCTCTGAGGCATCTCGAAAAACCCAGGCTCCTTCTAATGAAAGAGACCCTTTCATTGCTTGTATGCAACCAGCGGTGGCAGCTATCAAACTGACACATAAAATATAAGATGCTTTTTTCATCTTAGAGTCCTCCTTGGAATTTGCAAAGAGGATGAAAGGTTCCATCTTTGCTGATAGCTTTTTTTCGGAGTGCAATCGGTATAAACTTGAATAAGTTTAGAAAATTTAAAATATATTTTCAATCTAAATCTAGATTTATGTATATTTGTCTTATTTAACTGAAAAGTTCTTTTAATATAAAAGCGCAAAATAGAATGAAAAGAGGTGATTTTTCTTTAGATAAGTTGAAAAAAGGGGGAAAATATGGAGAAATTGAGGTATTTTGTGAAAACAGGCAAAATCATTTTATCAGAAATCAAAAAAAGGTGTAAAAATGAGATAATAGCGATGAAATGCATCATATTGCCTCATTTTTGCACCAATAATAGTGAATTTAAGATAAAAACAACATATATTATGTCGATAAAAAATTACTATAAGCTCACATTGTAGCCATTAAGAATAAGAATCTCTGGTCGATATTCGAAATGGATGGTATCGTAGAAAAACCATTTCCCTCCCCATGCAAAGCCGTATTTTTCAAAAATCTCGACAACCTTAGGCGGGGGGTTCCATCGTCGTGAGGGAGGGCTGCCCAAAAGCCATTGGCGGGGCGCTGCCACATATTGCCATAGCCAATAGACAGGTTTTTTATTACGAGTGTTTACGGTGTCAATACCCACCCCATAAGAATGAAGGCTTCGCTTTTTGGTATTGGCAATAGGCCTCCAAATGTATGTGTAAACTATAGTTATCTCTTTTAAGAAAGAATCAACAGAGCTATCGGTTTTCGATAGCAGGGCTAGTTCTGCCTCGACTTTTTTGAGGGGCCCCCATGCAAATCGATGCATTACAATAAGATGTCTGAAGAATCTATCTGTGATAAGATGAGCTTCTGTATCTGAACGAGTAAATGAGTCGTAGAGGGTATTCCAAAATTCGGGGTGAGATGATGGGCGAGGCTTCTTCGAGCGCACGGCCTTTGCCGTATTTTCGAGGTATGTTTTTAGTTCTTCGCTATAGTTAGAAGGGTTCTCCGGCATTTTGGGGTAGTAGTAAAAATCGCTGGGGGCGAAAGACTTCCATTTATCAATATCTTTTGAGGGAAGAAGCCTTCCTTCTATCCAATAAAATATTTTATCTCGCACAAGTAGGGCTGGGTAAGGATGTTCGACAAGCTCTTTTGGGGCGCTACGAATATGGGCAGGATATGCCGTAGTAAGGGCTTTAAAGACAGCCTCGTGATCGTGATAGAAATCTTGGCTATATAAAGAATTAACAACTGCTGCAAGGAAAAATATTTTTAAAAGAGAAAAACCCACTTAGTTTTCTCCGCAGGTAGACTCGACGATAGATACCATTTTTTGAAAAACTTGATCCAAGCTTAGGTGGTCGGTATCAAGTATGTGGGCGCCTTTGGGAATAATAAGGGGGGCAGTGCTTCGTGAACGATCTCTTTCGTCTCTTTCGATAATATCAGCCAGAATGCTTTCATAAGAAGGCGTTTGACCATTTTTTTCTAATTGGAGGCAACGTCGCTTTGCTCTCACTTCGGAGGTGGCATCTAGATAGAATTTAACATCAGCGTAGGGGAAGACTTCCGAGCCCATATCCCGCCCCTCGGCAACAATACTTCTTTTTATGGCAAATTGTTGTTGAAGGTGCTTAAGTACCCGACGAACATAGGGGATTGTACTGATTTTAGATGCTGCTATATCTACTTCTGAAGTGCGAATAAGCCCTGAAATATCCTCTCCATTGAGAATACAAAAACCTTTTTCTACCGAAATTGTAAGGTTACTGAGTAATTCTTGCTGTTCGAGTTGGGTGTAATCGATATTTTGGGATGCGGTATAATATGCAATAGCTCGAAACATCGCCCCTGTATCTAAAAATTCAAACGAAAGATATTGAGCCAATTTACGAGAAAGAGTGCTTTTTCCAACTCCTCCTGGCCCGTCTATAGTAATAATCATTTATTATCCTCAAAAATATTATATCTTGATTTTTTTGATATTTCAATCTTTTGGTTTAATATTGTTTTATAAGGATAAGATTTGACAAAAATGGTAATATTTATTACAATGGATAGTATTTTAGTCGGCGAGAGGTTTTTATGAAGCACATTTCCTTTCTCCTGTGCGGTGTGTTCGTCATCACGTCCCTGCATGGGCAGCAACAAGGCACGGAACCTTTAGAGATTCCCTCCGACACTCAAATACAAGAAGTCACAGACTACGATTATAATTATAATTATAATGATTATTCTGCTGAGACAAACTCGGGAGATTATAATAATATTGATATTTCTCAATTTTTAATTAATCCTACGCCTGGTTCTATGCCTCCTATGCCTCCCTCGCTTACCAATTCACCCGAAGACATTCTTAGTTTTATTCGTCGAAATTTCAGTACCTTTACCAATTCTAATATTTTAGGGCTTCCAACAAATGCCCAAGTTGCTCAACCTCCTCGTTTTGAGGCTCCTTATTCGGGAATGATAGAGCGATATCCACCTAAAGCCGCTGTAGGCGTTTGGTGGAGATATTATGCTCAGAATACATCTATTTTTAATATCCCTGCTGCTAGCGAAGAATTATTAGTCGTTGCAGAAAATGGCGATGTTGTATGGCTTCAAAATATTAAAACATCGGGAACTGTGCAATCTAAATCACAAAGACGTTTATCCCTGTCGGTTTATGAAGGCTTTGGGGGGATTAGTGCCCCACTCTGGGTTTTTTATTATCCTAGTAAGACTGCTCCTGGTGCCGACCCTGCTGCTCGCCCTAGCCCACGCAATGTAACCAATACCGACACTGTCTTTAACCAACCAAGTTATTTTGTGAGAATTTTTCCCGATCAAGGTTTTATGCAGATGTCGAAGAATCCTAATTTTCCTCACGATCAAACAATGTATTGGCGGCATAGCCCTCGGGTAATTCCTGAGATTCTAGTGCCTCCTCCCTCGACAAATGAGATAGGCAATCAACGCCCCGATAACGCTAATCCTTCTCCAGATAGTACTCCTCAAGGTGAGGATTATACTGATGTTTATGCTGAGTATGAGGGGGAACTTCAATGAAGCAACTAGCTTTTGTTTTTCTTCTTTTGATAGCTCCTTTTTCTTATGCAGAGCAACAAGTTACGCATTCAGCACTTGTTGGAAGTTGGGTGTACTTCTATATTACACATGATAGTTTTGATACCTCAAAGCCTGTTGTTACAGAACAACGCTTAGTTTTTATTGATGGACAGAATGTCACCTTGAATATTTCTGTGAGAGATGCTGAATACGTTCAAAGTACGGTTTATAGGCTCAAATATGCCTTATCAATAAGGGAAAATCTTCCTTATTTAACGCTTTTTACTCCAGAAAGTAAAGAAGTTCTGGGGGCTTATCTTCGAATGCCGGTGAAAAATGCCTTGGAGATTTCCCAAAGGCCATCTTTTGGGGCAAATACTCAGCTTTATCGCCGAAATAGTATCACTTTACCTGGGCAATTCAACCCTAAAACACAGAAAAATGATGCTTTTAGTGTTGTTTCGCCGCCTAATTCTCCCACTAGTAAATAGTACATAAATTATAATTTTCGCCTCTTAAAAAAGAGGCGTTTTTTTAGGAGGTACAATGCCTTTGCCAGAGATGCCATCCCCCAATGAGTCGCAGAAAGACGCCATGATTGCCGGAAAATTATATTGGGCTGATGATCCTCAATTGCTTCAAGAGAGGCTTGCTGCTCAGGAGTTTTGTCGGAATTATAATAACTTAGCTGCTACCGATTCTCTTCAGCGATCTCAAAAGCTTCGAGGTTTTTTAGGGGCTTGCGGTCAATCTATTCATATAGAACCTATGTTCCGCTGCGACTACGGTTATAATATTTTTGTGGGTGAAAACTTCTATGCCAATTATAATCTTGTTATCCTCGATATTTGTCCTGTGCGTATCGGCAATAACTGCATGATCGCCCCCAATGTTCAAATCTATGCGGCTACGCACCCTTTACCTTTTGCTCTTCGTAATGCAAGAGCTGATGGCAAAACGTGGGAGTATGGAGCTCCGATTGTTATTGGGGATAATGTTTGGATTGGAGGAGGGGCTATTATCTGCCCTGGGGTGAGAATTGGCGATGGTGTTGTTATCGCAGCAGGGGCAGTAGTGGTGAAAGATATTCCTTCTAATGCCCTAGTGGGGGGAAATCCAGCCCGTGTTATTAAGATGATCGATCAGTAGATTTAGAAATAAAGAGCATAATAGGCCATTCAAAATAGTGGTGGCGTTGAGGGTTTTCTTTCTTATATTATAGAAAAGATTGTAATATGCCATTTTTAGATTTTGATGCAAGATAAAAAAAACACCCCTTACTGGGGTGTTGATTATTTTTATTCGGCGAAGTGGGCGTTTACTTTAACGTAGTCATGAGAGAGGTCGCAGGTGTAGAGAAAACTTTGCTTATCACCGCTGTGTAGGTCGAGTGTGATTGTGCATTCGGGATTATTCATCTCTGCATGAGCCGACACCACTGCTTGAGAAAAAACCTGCTCATTAGCGTATAGACAGAGGTCGTTGAAGCGGATTTCCACTGTTTTTAGATATTTACTATCCATAGTATAGTCGACCACATTAAGAATTTTCTGCCAAGAGGGCACCCGTCCAAACATTGCTGTTTTAAACTGATAGGACTCGGCAACTGCGCGCACTAATTTTTCTGCTTCAGCTTCTGTAGGAGCACCTCGCACAAGGAGGTGGATGAGCTTAGTCACTCCAAGCCCTTGACGAATAAGCCCTTTTGCTGATTTTTCAAGAATATATTCCAATGCGTCATAGAAAATTTTATAACGGGGGTCGTCCTCGCTATCGATTATGCTATTTCCAGCTGCACCATTGGCAAGAAAAAATACGCTGTCGTTAGGGCTGGTGTCGTTATCGATGCTGATACGGTTAAAGGTTCGTCCACAGATTTCGTTAAGTGCTTTTTGCATCAGCTTACTAGTAATAGCGGCATCTGTTGTGATAAATGCTAATAAGGTTGCGTGTAACTCTAAGCGTGGCTTGAGCATACTCGCACCTTTGGCACTACAGCCTATGCGAACGGTTAGTTTATTTTCTAATTCAAATTCACATGCTGCGTTTTGTTGCCTTGTGTCGGTGGTCATTATTCCTGCGCAGAAGTTTCGGATGCTACTTTCTGTGTGAATCACATCAGAGAGGCGTTTAATACCAAAGCCTGCGTAGGTCATGTTGAGTTGCTGCCCAATGATGCCTGTTGATGCCATCATTACTTGCCCTTCAGGTATATTGAGGTGTTTCTCTGCAGAGGTGAGTAACTCTCTAGCATTTTTTACGCCTTCTTCGCCGGTGAGACAATTGGCATTACCACTATTGGCGATAATTGCTCGAATAGGGTTATTAAGGCGCTCAATATCAAGGGCGATATGTACTCCGCGAATCGTATTAGATGTGAAAACTGCCGCTACGGAGCAAGGTTGATCACTGATAAGTAGAGACATATCTTTGAAACCACCCGTTTTTAGGCCTGTGTTAATCCCTGTTGCTCGATAACCTTTTGGAGAAATACAACCGTCTTCTAGATTTACGTAGTCCATTTCTATTCTCCTATTTTGCGCTTGCAGCGAGGTGTTCACGGACTAAGACATCTAGTGTTTTTCGTCTGGCTTCGTCATCCTCAAATAGTTGAATAATGCTGTCTCGCCCTTGACCAATTCGCTCTTCTCCTTGGAAATACCAAGAACCTTTTCGCGTTAGAATACCCAAAGACTCCGCCGCATCAACAATACAGGACGTCCCAGAAATACCTTTCCCAAAATGAATTTCAAATTGAGCCGTTCGGTGAGGAGGTGCCATTTTATTTTTGATTACTTTAACGTTAACGAGGTTTCCGTAAATTTCATCACCCTTTTTGAGGGCTTCTTTTTTACGAACTTCAATCCGCACGGAAGAATAAAACTTCAATGCCATTCCACCTGTTGTGGTTTCGGGGCTTCCGTACATTACCCCAATTTTATTACGGATTTGGTTAATGAAAATCACAGAACATTTTGCTTTGCTGACAATACCGGTAAGTTTTCTTAGTGCTTGACTCATTAATCGGGCTTGCATACCCATTACGGCGTCGCCCATGTTTCCATCGATCTCATTTTTGGGAACCAATGCCGCCACAGAGTCGATAACAATGAGTTCCACCGCCCCACTTCTAACAAGTGCTTCTGCGATTTCTAGTGCTTGCTCTCCATTATCTGGTTGAGAAATAAGAAGATCGTCGATGTTGATGCCGATATTTTTAGCATATTCTGGATCAAGAGCATGTTCTGCATCGATGAAAGCACAAGTTGAACCTTGCTTTTGAGCTTGAGCGATGATACTTAATGTAAGTGTTGTTTTCCCTGATGCTTCTGGGCCATAGATTTCACAAATTCTACCATAGGGAATCCCTCCCACTCCTAATGCCATATCAAGAGTAAGCGCCCCAGTAGGGATCACAGGAATAGCTTCTACTTCTCGGGAGCCAAGACGCATAATGGAACCTTTACCATAGGCTTTGTCTATCTGACTAATAGCTGCTTCTAGGGCTTTGCGTTTTTCTTCCATTGGTGTTTGTTGTTTTGTATCTTTTTCTTCGGCCACAAAAATCTCCTTATCGACTGTACCTTCTATTATCTATTAACTCTTCATTATAAAGGAAGCCTCAAAAAATTTCAATCCTTAAGCAAGGCAGATACTTGCAGAATTTATTGTTTTTAGTTATAATGTTTCACTGTTTATCCGTTTTAGAAGGAGGATATATGCGTTTTCGGGTTCTTACTGTTTTATTGTGTCTTTCTATTAATATATTTGCTCAATCTGGGCGAGTAGAAGTACGAAATGCCGCAAGCGTTGTTGAATTTATCGAGCAAAATACCGCGAAATATAAAAGCTTCGGGGGATCTTTTGTTTATAAAAAAAACAATCGCACTCAGCAGGGTTCAATTCTATATGCTGCTCCAGATAAACTCTCCATGACCTTCGTTAATTCCACAGCTAAAATCGTTTCTGATGGCAAATTTGTTTGGATTTCCGATGGTAACCTCATTGGCCGACAGAATCTCGAATCTTCTACATCACCTATTAATGTCTGGAATATACGACGCCTTGTTGCTCAATACACTGCCACCTCTGCCCCAGACGGGCTTAACGTGATGTATGGGACTGTTCCTGCATACCGCATTATTTTTGAACCAAAAGCCAATACCACAAGTTTTCGTCGTATCGAATTAATTGCCGAAAGAGACAGTGGATTGATTAGACAAATTTCGGGAACCTCACGCGTGGGTATTAAAACCGAACTTGCCGTAAACTATAGAGAATTTAACAAAAACTACAATGATACAAATTTTACCGTTGAAGTTACTGAAGATTCTCAAATTTTTGATAATATTTTTTAGCACGATTTTTAGGGAGTGATTATGAAATCTGTTCTATTGAGTTTTTGCCTTCTGTTAGGAGGGTGTGCCATTCAGGGGGAAGTTTTCCGTCTGCAAGAGCGAATGAGAGCTTGGAATGAAATCCTGCCTCAAGAGCAAAGAGTACTTTTTGCTCAAAATAATACCCAAGCTGTTGGGGAATTTCTCGATGAACAAGAACAAAACGATCAAGAATTCGCTAAAAAACTGAGAAATCTACGCGTTAATGAGGCTATTATGGCTTTCAATGGCGCGCAAACTGCAAATTTCTTCTATAATACTCTTCTTAAAGACCTCGCAAAATTTTCTTACTACGAACTCATTAGCAGTATTTCCGTCGACGAGTTTCGGCAGTTTATCAGTAAGTACGATGGTTCGGGAATTGCTGATGTTTCCAAACTCAATACGGTTTTTAACCATGCCCGCTCTAGCTACGGTATGCCCAATTTTTCTGATGCCGATATTTTAATGTACCACAGGCAAAAATCCTTACCTGCGCACCTTTATATTGTTGTCTATGATACCCTTGCCTTTGCCGGTCGTCAGGGTATACTCAATGATGTGCTTGCTAATTCCTACCAAGGTTTGGATGAAAAACTTAAAACAATGCGGCAAAATGTTAAATCTCGCCGGCCACAAACACGCCGAAATGCTCAAAATGCACTTAACGAGTGGGATTATATTATTTCTCGAGCCCATGTTCCTTCAATGCCCGCCTCAGAATTTATGAAAATAATCGTTGAAAGTATCCTTCCAGAGATGGATCCAGAGGTGAGAGCCAAAATTCTCTCTGGCATCCAAACACGATTTCCCCTCCAATAAGCAAAATTAAGGAATAATTATTATGGACAAAAATCTTCAACAAATTGCTGAACTCCTCACCGAAGAATGTAAACGGCTTACCATGACAGACATCGCTGTTTATGATGTCGAGGGCAAAAGCCCCCTTACCGAAATGGCTTTCGTTGCCACTGCCGAGCATATTTTGCAACTTAATGCTGCCCGCAATACCTTGGCATTAATTGGTAAGCAAAATGGGCTTCCTTTGCGTAACCCCACCGAAGATTACTCCGAGGGCTGGTTAGCGATGGATCATGGTGACTATGTTGTTCATATTCTTATCCCTGAAAAACGCAATTTTTATCGATTGGACGACCTAATGAAAGGGATTCATTCTTCTCGAACCAAAGATGATCTTGTTGATATTGAAGAAACCGAATCCGAACTTCCAGAACTTTCTCAAGATGAGTTGCTTCGCCTTAATTCCGAGTTTGACTTCCTCAACGAAGAAGAACTTCCTCCTTCTAAAATTAAAAAATAATCGCTTGCCGATGACTGCCTTCCAGCACGGACGCTCGTAAGGAGAATATATGGTCAATTTAATTTGGGTTTCTTTTATTGTTATTGCCGTTGTTGTTTCTTTTTTTACGGGAAAGGCGGAAACTCTTACCGAGGCCACGATGAATTCAGCTAAAAGCTCTGTGGAATTAATCTTCAATATGGTTGGTTTCCTTACGCTTTGGCTGGGTGTTCTGAAAATCGCCGAAGCCGCTGGCTTGGTTAGTGCTCTCGGGAAAAAACTTCATCCCATCCTTAAAAAACTCTTTCCAGATATTCCTGAAGACCACCCTGCTTTAGGTAGCATTACCGCTAATTTCACCGCAAATATTTTTGGCATTGGAAATGCTGCAACGCCACTAGGTTTAAAAGCCATGGAACAAATGCAGGAACTTAACCCGAAAAAAGATACCGCTACAAATGCTATGTGTATGTTTTTGGCCATTAATACTTCATCGGTGACTCTTATTTCCGTAGGGGTGATGAACTTTAGGCAGGCTAATGGCTCTACTATGCCCGCGGCTATCATTGTACCAACTTTACTTTCAAGTTTTTTTTCTACTATATTTGCTATTCTTGCTGTGAAAATCCTTCAAAAATTTTCCAAGGATTAGGCAATGATAGAGATTATTTCTAAAATTTCTTCTTATATCGTCCCCATCTTAATCGCCTTTATTACTGCCTATGCCTATTTTATCAAAAAAGTACCTGTTTTTGAGGTCTTTATTGATGGCGCAAAGGAAGGGGTTCATATTGCGGTTAAGCTGATACCCTTTCTTGTTGGCTTCTTAACTGTTATAGGAATGCTTCGCCATTCTGGTGCCATTCAACTCTTTACGAGCTGGCTCTCCCCAATCTTTCTTCCCTTAGGTATCCCGCCAGAAGTGCTTCCTCTAGGCTTGTTACGCCCCGTTTCTAGTGCTGCCGCAACTGGCATTCTTGCAGAACTCTTCCAAACTCACGGCCCAGACAGCTTTATCGGCATGATGGCCTCGATTATTACCAATAGTACCGACACCACGCTTTATATTTTGGCCGTTTATTTTGGATCTGTAGGGGTGAAACGCTATCGCCATGCCCTTGCAGCCGGTTTGCTCGCCGATTTTGCTGGCGTTACTGCATCTATCATTATTTCTCATATAATTTTTGGGTATCTCGCCCAATGAGACCGCTTGTTGATACCCTTGCCATTGTTAGCCCCGCTTCTGCCGCAAATAAAACGTTAACCGAAAAGGGCATTGCGATTTTAGAAAGCCGAGGATTAACCGTGCTACGCAGCCCCCATTGGGATGTCGACTACCAAGGCTATGGAGGCACCGTCGCTCAACAGATTGAAGATTTGCACTGGGCTTTTACACAAGCGTCGGCGCAGGTGGTGATTTGCTCTCGTGGAGGCTATGGCTCGATTAGGCTCCTCGAATATTTAGATTACAATTTGATTCGAAACAACCCTAAAGTTTTTATTGGATATTCTGATATAACCTCTCTCCACATGGCTTTTATAGCAAAATGTGGCTTGAAAACGCTTCATGCCCCGATGATTTCTTCTGATATTGCGGGCAAAGCCCCAGAATCGCTTGACAATATGCTTGATTTTCTGTATTCAGGGGTGTTTAAAAGCCCTTCGTTCTCTGTTTTGAGGCATGGAACTGCTAATGGCGTCGTTCTTGGGGGGAATTTATCCGTTTTTATGGCCTCTTTAGGCTCTGATTTTATGCCCAATCTCGAAGGTTGTCTTCTTTTTATTGAGGATATTAATGAGCCTGCGTACAAGATAGACCGCATGCTGAGAACCTTGCGTAATGCTAAGGTGTTGTCGCGTCTTTCTGGGCTTCTTGTTGGAGACATTCATGATGGCTCCGATAACCCCGAGGAATATCAAGCCTATGTTCTGGAATCAATCAACGAAAATACAAGGGATATCTCTATCCCTGTCATCACCGGTTTAAAGATAGGGCATTGCAGCCCTAATTTTTCGTTGCCCTTAGGGGTGAGGATGTCGCTGGACACTCATGCTGGCTCGCTTACATTAATAGAAAATTTTTTATCTAAATAAGGAGGCATTTTGATGTCTTTTCTTGAAAATGCACGTACGTTAGATTCTTGGCTTAGTTCTGTTCGACGTAATTTCCATATGAATCCAGAGCTTGGTTTTGAAGAATTTCAGACCTCCGCCACTATTTCTCAATTGCTTGAAGAGATGAAATTCTCTCATCAAAAAGAAATTGCTATCACTGGTATCACCGCTCATATTCCAGGGAAAGACCCTAGCATTACCATAGCTTTACGCGCCGATATCGATGCTTTACCCATTCTAGAAGCTAATAATGTGCCTTATAAATCTAAAATTGATGGAAAAATGCACGCCTGTGGGCATGACGCTCACACAACAGTAGCCTTAGGTGTTGCTAAAATGGTTTCTGAAGGCCTATTTTCTCCTCCTTGTAACTTAAAATTGATCTTCCAGCCAGCAGAAGAGACCACAGGAGGAGCCGTTCCCATGATTGAGGCTGGCGTTATGAAAGATGTTAGTGCCATTTTGGGGATCCACGTAAATTCTGCGCTAGAGGCTGGAACCATAGGCGTGAGATATGGAGCTATGCAGGCTGCTTCCGACGGGTTTTCAATTAAGATAATGGGGCGATCTGGACACGGCGCTTACCCTTCTGATGCCGTTGATGCTATCGTTATTGCAGCCCAAGTTATTAATGCCATACAGACTATTGTTTCCCGCAACACCGATGCCCGTGATTCTCTCGTCATCAGTATAGGAATCATTAAGGGTGGCACCGCTTCTAACATTATCTGCGATTGTGTTGAGCTCCACGGTACCATTCGCTCCCTCAACCCTCAAACTAGAGAATACGCAAATAAGCGAGTTCAGGAAATTGTAGAACACACCGCCACCATGATGGGGGGAAAGGGTGAATTTGAACGTAAACCCAGCTACACCATGTTGATTAACCACAACCCCGTTGTGAGCATCGTTGAAGAAAATGCTAAAAAAATGCTGGGCGATGAAAATGTTGTAGTACACCAGCACTGCAATATGGGCGTAGAAGATTTTGCTTATTACCTCTTCGAAGCCCCAGGGGCGTTTTTCCACCTTGGAGTAGGCAATAAGGAAAAAGGAATTACTGCCACCATTCATAACGAATATTTTGATATTGATGAAAGAGCTCTCGCCGTTGGCGTTGCCATGCAATGCGCCAATATTGAAGCAGTGTATCATCAGCTTCAATCGGGTGCTAATTTAAGAGATCATTAAATTAACAAATTTTAACAATAAATATTGTCGAGAACACGCTTCATTAAGCTATTCAAACCCTTAAAAGTGTCTTGAAAAACAATGAATAATATGCTATAATGTATACATATATTTGGTTGTAGGCGTACGCGCCGATACCCAGGAGGAACACTCATGGCCGAAAAAAAATGGTCCACAGAAAAATTGGAGGCGCAGTCACGCCCCCTCAGCACAAAAGGTGCTAACAATCGCATTCGTGCAGAATTTCGTCTCCCAGCCGTTGCTTACGGCCCAGCATTAAAAGAAAATGTTTATTGCTCCGTCGATTATGTTTCTTTCGAAAAACTCTTTGCTGTCAACGAAAGACACGTTCCCTTTACTTTATCTGTAGAAGGAAAAGAGTATACTGTTATTGTTAAAGAATACAAAATTGATCCTATTTCTCGTCGCTTCCTACATGTTGATTTCTTTGTAATTCAAAAAGATAAAGAATACCAAACATTAATTCCTATCATCTTCTCTGGTACACCTATCGGGGTTAAAGAAGGTGGTAACTTACTTACCTACGCACGAAAATTACTTATCCGTGCTACACCTGCTGATATGCCTAAATCTATTCCTTTAGATATTGCACATTTGCAGAAAAAACAATATGTTATTGTTCGTGATCTCCCCGCTATCAAAGGTTGTTCCATTGTAACAAATAAAGGCGTGGTTATTGCTGAAGTAAAATAACCCTTAAACACAGTGGACTCTCTGCTTTCGGTAGAGATACAGGAGGTTTCTTGTGAAATTAATCGTAGGCCTGGGAAATCCTGGTTCATGTTACGAGAACACTCGTCATAACTTGGGCTTTATGGTACTAGATCGCTTTGCAGAACGCCATAAAGTTGTGGTCGGTGTGAAAAAAAAGAAATCCATTATTGGAAAAATGCGCTACGGAACCGATAAGGTTTTACTTCTTAAGCCACAAACGTTTGTTAATCTTAGCGGTGAAGCTGTTCTATATATGGCAAGCTTTTTGCGCGTTAAACCAGAAGATATTATTGTTATTTGTGATGATGCCAATCTTTCTTTTGGAGACCTTCGTGTTCGAAAATATGGCTCTTCAGGAGGACATAATGGGATTAAATCCCTTATTAGATTTTTAAAATCTGATAGTTTTCCCAGAGTTCGTGTTGGAATCGGGCGTCCGGAGAATATAGAAGCCATGGAGAAACATGTGCTTGGTTCTTTCTCTAAAGCAGAGATGGAAAGCCTTGACACTGTTCTTGATAGAGCTTGTGATATGATCCAGATGATTCTTGAAGGCCGCATTGAAGATTGTTCAGATAATGCCCCTTGCCAACTCATTGAAGCCGAAGCTTAGTTTTATTCCTACTTAAACCCCCCGCAAGTCCGTGGGGGGTTTTCTTTTTTTATTCTTTTTTAAATAAGAAAACCTCCCACAGACTGGGAGGTTTTTTTTCTATTTGAAAAATATTTTGGAGATGAAAGATATTATTACAAGAAGTACTAATGCCAATACATAAGCTCGAATAGTGCCTCTCATAATTTTTTTCAATAATATAAGAGTTTTTGGGGACTCAAAACCGTCATGGCTATCTTCGGTTCTTATCTTATTCATTTTTTCTCCAAAGGCTTAAATGCCACCTTTACCATGAAGATTTTCTCGATCGAAAATACGCTCCATAGGTGTGACAACTTTTGTTACACGGATAGAGAAGTTTTCGTCGATCACCACAACCTCGCCAAGTGCAATAAGTTTATCGTTAACAAGCACGTCTACAGGTTCTCCCGCAAGCTTTTCTAGCTCCACAATAGAACCTGCTCCAAGATTAAGAATGTCTTTAATTGTCATACGTGTACGCCCAAGCTCGACGGTAACGCGCATTGGCACATCAAGAAGTAAGGTGAGGTTGTCGATGCCTTCCACAGGTTTGGGGGCGCCAAATTGTTGGAACTGTGCCATTTGCATAGGAACACTATTATTCATTGCCGCCGTTGGGTTGATAGATGGATTAGGGGTTGGAATGAGTATGCGGGCGATTTCTTTTGCCACATTCATTGGGATCACTACATGGAAAGGAACCAACGCTTCGCCCACCTTATAGGTGAAAGTAAGACGTGTAAATGAGCCTGTAGAAGGAATTAAGTCGCCAATAGCTGTAAAAGAGCTAGCTTGAGATGGAACTTGTGTAATAGCCCCTTTTAACTGCTCTCCTAAGATTTTTGTGTCAGAGGCAAAGCCATTACTAAGCGCTTCTCCAATGGCACCTACCATTTCTTCAGAAACTTCGGTGGCGTTCTCGATACCTAGCATTGTACCCGCAACATTGAAAATTGTACTTTCAGGGGCAAAAGAGATCCACTCTCCAGTTATAACCCCAGAAACAGCATTACGCACTCCAACTACAGAGCCTAAAATGTCTTCACCAATTTTAGTGCTTGGCCCACTTATATAATTTGCTTGACTAAGAACCACGTTTTGATTCGTAATCCCTGCTATCTGCGGAACACGAGCCTCTCCGAGAGCTAAGCAAAATTTGTTAAGCGCCGCATCTTCTTGCTCGGTGAAACTATCACTGCTATTATTTTGAATCGGAGTGCCTTGGATCAATGCATCCAATTCAGACTGCGATAATTGAGAATCACTCATTTTCTTCCTCCCTCCCGGATTTTTGTAGAACCTAAGTAGTTTTCGGATTTTTTTTAAAATCCTTAAGCTTTTATCATAAAGAAATCTTCAAAGTGGACAAAAAATGTCGATCTTTCTATAATAAATGATGGAAACATGGTATCTTTATCTTCTTCGCTGCGATAATGGCAGCCTCTATACCGGCATCGCTAAAAACCCTTTTCGTCGCTTTGATCGGCATATTCTTGGCAGGGGCGCTAGCTACACGCGCATGCATCAACCAATATCTCTTCTTTATATAGAAAGAATTTTTGGACATGGCAACGCGCTTAAAAGGGAACGTGCAATTAAGAATCTTTCTAAAAAAGCTAAGGAAAAGCTTTGTTTGGGCGATTTTTTTTCTCAATTTGATCAGGTTGAGTGATTTTTTCTTTATTTGATGGGATGATGAACGCTGGAAAGTGGCTTTAGTTTCAAAAATCGGTCTGAAATAAGGGAGAAGTATTTTTATTCTCTTTTTTAAATAAAATATGAAAATAAAAAAACGTCACCATATGGTGACGTATCTAAATTTAAATTAACAAACCTAGAAGGTTAATAAGACTCCAAAGGTGAATCCTACTCCCGTTGCACCGGGCACTCGAGAGGATATATGATCAACCTCAAAAACATATCTAAGACCTGTTCGAAGACCAATCCCAACGTAAGGGTTGATTTTGTAGATAACATTGATTCCCAAGCCTACAGAATAATATAATACTGTATCGGTGAATGTAGTTTCACTATTAAGGAAGTATGGCACAAAATTAAAGAAGGCATCCACCCCGACATCCCAACCACTGCGTTTAAATGCGGGATTCATGAAACGGTAACCGACACCTACAAGTAGGTCGATTCCCCAGCCTAAAAAACCAGGCGATGCACCCTGCGTTACCACAAAGCGGCCCAACACATTATAGATAAAGTAAACACGTGTTGGTGTTGTGCCAAGCACACCCATACCAAGGGTATTTGCTGTTGTGTCGACAGGAAGTGCTGTATTAGCAAAATCTGTCCACCCGAGGTAGACCCCTGTGAAAGCTTTGGTTTGAACTGGTACAAGAAAAAGTGCTAACAGAGAGTATAAAACCCATGTCTTTTTCATATGAAAAACCTTAAAAAAAATTTTTCCGTTCCGAATAATAAAATAGGAAAAAAAATCACCGAGAATAGTGAAAACAAGATTCTCGTTGTTCTTATAGAATAATACATTTTACCCTAATAATCAAGGGTTTTGCAAGTAAATTTATAATTTATCGTATTTTTTTATGTTTTTAGATAGAAAGACGAGGTCTTTTCTTGAAAAAAAATACAACCTTCGTTATAATGATTACCTTGTGTTTATAATTGATATTAAATAAAACGGGAGGAACCATCTATGGATGCCGTGAAACTTCAGGAAATTCGTCAAGCGGAACAAAAGGCCGCTAATCTTATTGCATCAACCGATGAAGAAGTTCAAGCTCTTACCCGCAATGCTCGTGTGGATGCTCAAAAAGCAATGGAAGATGCTAAGCAATTCGTTCGTAAGCATGAGGCTGATGTCATTGCAACTTACCACAAACAGGGTTCAGAGCAGGCGCAAAAAATTCTTGCATCTCTTAATGCCGACCTTGCAGAAATTGAAAAGCATGCATCAACGTCACAGGCAAAGGCTGTTGCCCTTGTTCTCGAAGAAATGAAGGTGAGTTATGGCAATCGCTAAAATGAAAAAGCTGACTATAGCTGTCAGCACAGATATCAAAGATGCTTTGATCGATGAACTTCAAGCCTCGGGCGCGGTTCATATCGATGCTCTAGATGCCCTTCCTTCTGAGGACGCACCTGCTCGTGATGAGTGGGCTAAAGATCTCAACCCTGTTCTTTCTAATATATCCTCCAACGAAGAAATTAGAAGAGAATTAGCCTTGGCTATTAGTAGAATGAAAGAGCTTTCAAATGTTAAGGTTCCTTCTTTTGAAGTGACGTCATCCGAAACTATCGACCGCCTACTTAAAAAACATGATCCTCTTCAACTTTCTAATCATTTCCGTGCTCTTGATCGTGAGACTAGAGATAGTGAAGCTCTTGTTGCCGTACTCAAAAATGAACATGCTGTAATCAATCGTTGGGCTTCTGTTGTGGATGATTTCGATCCTATTCAGCAAAAAAGTGCCACCTTAAGGGGAGTCGTTGGTCAGATTTCTGAAAGCGCCCTCGAAGATTTTAAACTTGCTCTTGCTCAGGCAACTCCTCTATCTGACGTGCTTGTCGTTTATACTCAAGATAAAGAGGCTTTTTGTTACGTTATCGCTTCCATCGATGTGTGGGATAGTGTTAACCTCATTCTTAAAGAAAAACCCTTCAATGTTCTCCAGCTAACACGTCGTTCCGGAAATACAGTGGGGATTCTCAATACTCTCGAAGATGAAATTGAAGTCGCTGTGGATCGCCACAATAAAGCGCTTGCTCAATGGGCCGACTACGCCGATAAAATAGACTCCATCACCCTCATTCATGATGCTATTGAGATGGATCTTCAAAAACAAAAGGCTCATGCAATGGCTTTGGCCTCGGATAGCGTCACCTTTTTCCGAGCTTGGGTGCCAGAAGAGGCCTTACCAAAGGTTTCTGCACAGCTTTCAAAGTATAAAACAATTGATGTTCTCGTGGAAGACCCTTCCGAAGACGAGTACGAAACAGTGCCTGTTTCCTTAAAAAATAACGGGCTTACTCGTCCTTTCTCTGCACTTACAACAATGTATGGTACCCCCATGTATGGCGCCACCGTCGACCCTACCCCGCATCTTACTCCTTTTTACTTTGTTTATTACGGGTTTTGTTTCGGAGACTTTGTTTATGGTTCTATTTTGGCAGCATTCTCTCTTTATATGATGTTTAAAAATCGTGCCAATAAAGCGGGTGCCAATTTCTACGCCTTGCTTGCTTGGAGTGGATTTTCTGGAATGATTGCCGGAGTCTTATTTGGTTCTTATGCTGGGGATTTATTTACCAACCCTAATTATTTCCATATCCCTATTTTAGATACCTTGAGAATTAGCTATTCCGACGGGAGTGCCTTCTTTGATAAGCCTCTTATCGTCTTGTTTATTTCTCTGGCTTTAGGTGCTGTTCAGCTTTGGTACGGCTATTTTATTAAATTCCTGATGAGCCTCAAGAAAGACTTAAAAGAAGCGTTGTTCTGTAATCTTCCATGGATGATCCTTCTTTCTGGGTTCTTCTTATGGGCAATTCTCTCTTGGATCGCCTCTATGGCCGGATTAAACTTAATTTCAGATAAAACACTAGCTAAGTTCTTCCTTACCATGAAAATAGGTGCGGTTCTCATCATCCTAAATGCGATGAGATTGGGATTCCAAAAGGGTCCTATTCAAGGAATCTTAGGTTCTCTTGGTGGGCTATGGGAACTTTATAGCATTTCTAGTTATCTTTCAAACCTTCTTTCTTACGCTCGATTGTTGGCTTTAGGTTTGTCTTCTGGAATTATTGCTAATGTATTCAATCAGCTCGCTTTAGGGATGGCGAAAAGCCTCGCAGATATCACCCCTATTTTATCTGTATTCGGATTGGCTCTTCTTATCTTCCTTCACCTGTTTAACCTTGTTTTGGGTGGATTTGGAGCTTTTGTCCACGCTCTTCGTTTACAATTTGTAGAATTTTTCGGCCAATTTATGGAAGGAGGCGGAAAAGAATATTCTCCCCTCAAACGTGAAGGAAGCCACTATATGGTAAAATAGGAGACTCTATGACTATGTGCGAAAGTTGTGGAATGCCTCTTCAGTCGGATCCAAAAGGCGGTGGCAGCAATGCCGATGGGACTTTAAGTACCCAATACTGCTCTTTTTGCTGGCAAGACGGGCAATTCACCGACCCTACAACAGATGCTAAGGAATTTCAAACATCTGTGTATCACATTCTTCGTGATGAAAAGAAAATGCCCGCGTGGAAAGCTTGGCTTTTTACCATAGGTATTCCCTATCAGAAACGTTGGAAAAAATAATTGTCAAAACCTGACAAATGTAAAATAGCTAAGTAGCTAATCAAATTTAATAGAAAATATTATGGGAGGACTTCCTTTATGAAAAAAGTTTTTACTTTCTCTGTTTTTGTCTTTGTCGCTGCATCGTTAAATGCTCAAGAAGCAGCTCAAGTTGTTATTCAAGCAGCTGCACCTGTTATGCCTAGCTTTGCTGTGGCTGTTAACTGGGGACTTGTTTTGGGTATTTTAGGTGCCGCTATTGCTACTTTCGGTGGTGGATTTGGTTCCAGTATCGGTGTGGGCATTGCCGGAGAAGTTGGTAACGCTGTTCTTACTGAAGATGCTAAAAAGTTCGGTTCAGTACTCGTTCTTCAAGCTCTTCCTATGACACAAGGGATCTATGGTCTTCTTTACGCATTTATGTTCTTAGGAAAAGTGCCTCTCCTCACAGCTGATGCAGCTGGTTTAACCAATGGTTTAGGTATTCTTTTTGCTGCTCTTCCTGTTGGTATTTCTGGATTTATCTCCGGTGTTTGGCAAGGAAAAATCAGTGCTGCTGGTATGCAATTGATCGCTCGTCGCCCTAAACAAATGGGTCAAGCTATCATTCTTCCTGCCATGGTAGAAACATTTGCTGTTTTCGGACTCTTGGCATCTATCTTGTTAATGAACCTCATCAACTAAGCTTTATTCCTTGATTTTCAAATAATTTAAGGAGTGTTACCATGAGCTTGGAAGATATCAAGAAAAAAATTCTGGCAGACGCCGAACAAAAAAAACAAGACGCCTTAAAAGTCGCTCGCGACCAGGCAACACAATTTCAAGCAGAATCTCAGAAAGAAATAGCTGCTTATAAAGATGAACACCAACGCGCTGCTAAAAGTATCGCTGAAAATGTTGAACGTGGTCTCGTTATTGATGCCCGTCGGACGCTCGCTAATAGTATTCTTGCTAAAAAACGCAACTGTATAGACAATGTCTACACTGCTGCTCAAGAAAGCTTTTTAGCTTCCGCCGACTACGCACCTTTGATGAAAAAACTAATCATCAGCGTTCTCCAAAGTAAAAAAGAAGAAGTAATTCTCTCTGCATCTGATAAGGCTCTTAATCAAGCTTGGCTCGATGCCCTTAATAAAGAAGCAGGATCAGCTCTTGTCTTTGCCAAAGATAAGGGAACGTTTGCTGGTGGGGTTATTCTTCGTGATGGAGAAGTTTTCTTTAATATCACAGCGGAAACCTTGTTTGCTCAAATTCGTGAAAAAACAGAAAAGCCCGTTGCTGATATCTTGTTTGGGAGATAACCATGGAAAGTTGGGGATATATCAGCGGCTTGCTCCGCGCCGAACGCACCCATACGCTTACTAACGGTTTTTTTGCAACACTCGCCGAAAGCCCCGATGCAGAATCCTGTGCTAAGGCATTAGAAGACACCGCCTATGGATCGTTTTTTCAAAACCGAAGCATTAAAGACTTTACACCCGCTTTTGAAGAATTTACCATTGAAAAGATAGCTGCGCTCAAGCAATCTTCGCCTCAGCACACGCTTTTCAATGTGTATGCAATGAAAACGGATCTTAATAACCTGAAACTTCTTTATAAAGCGAAAATATCTCAACGAGAGGTGGCTTGGGAAACGCTCTCTGAGGCAGGAACCATCGCCCCCGAACGGATGTTTGCTATTGTTCAGGATGAACTTTATAATTTTTTACCAATTCCTGTGAAGAACGCGTTACTAGAGCTTTCATCTAAAGAATTTGCTGCACGAAAGGTAGATTTTCTCCTGGATAAAGCTTATTATAGCGAAAGATTAAGTGTTCTTCGTCGTGCTAGCGTTAAAAATAAGGCATATTTACCTATTTTCGACCTATACAAAAAGGAAATTGACTGCGAAAATATTAAAAATATCCTTCGTGCTAAGAAAATCGATATGAATCGAGAGGAAATGGTTGACCTTCTCATCCCTGGTGGATTTGTCAGCCCAGATTTCTTCATCGATCAAGCAAATCTTTCCGCAGAAGATACAGTAGAACTTATTCTTACCGGACCTTATGGCCCTTCATTGGCGCAAGGTCTGAGCGAGTGGGCTTCTACCAAATCTATCTCTTCGTTAGAAAAGCAAATCGACGAATATCTTCTTCAACAAGTAAAAGCGTTTTCCTATATTATGACAGGCCCAGCCGTTATTGAGGAAACTCTGCGAACTCTTGATGTTGAAATGAAAAACCTCAAGTTGATCATTATCGGAAAGCTTAATGATATGAGCACCGAATCGATCAAAGGGAGAGTCAGAAATGTCGGATAATAAAAAAATAGCAGTCATCGGAGCCCCCGATACTGTATTGCCTTTTCGCTCTATCGGCGCTGAAGCTCACCAAGTGGAAAGCCCCGAAGAAGCCGCACAGGTATTACGTAAACTTGCCGATGACGGATCCTACGGGATTATCTTTCTTGAAGAAACATTTTGTACTCCAATAGGTGACATTATTTCTTCAATCAATAACCAGTATAGGGGACTATCCATTACTCCTATTCCCGGCACAACTGGCCGCGGAGGTTGGGCTCTGGAACGGTTAACCTCTCAGGTTACTCGCGCCATCGGAATGGATATTTTTGCCCAGAAGGGAGGAAATTCATAAATGAAAGAACAAGGTCAAATCTTAAAAGTGACAGGGCCTCTCGTGGTTGCCGGTGGAATGACCGGTGCCAAGATGCTTGACATGGTTAAAGTCGGAGATCTCCAACTTATTGGGGAAATTATCCGCTTAGACGGCGACAAAGCCTATGTCCAGGTGTATGAAGATACTTCTGGCGTCGGCCCAGGCGAACCTGTGGTAACCACGGGAACACCTTTATCCGTCGAATTAGGGCCTGGATTAATCGGAAACTTCTTCGATGGAATCCAACGCCCTCTAGAAGCTATCGAAAAAGCTTCTGGATCTATCTATATTGCTCGTGGAATCGACGTGCCTGCTTTGGATGAAACAAAAAAATGGGACTTCCAAGCTACTGCTAAAGTCGGTGAAACAGTTGAAACCGGTGATGTTGTTGGTGTTGTGCAAGAAACAGCCCTCATCGAACATCGTATTCTTGTGCCCCACGGTGTTAAAGGTACGATCAAAAAAATATCAAGTGGTACCTTCACTGTGCGTGAAGTTATCGGGGTGATTGAGGACGAACAAGGCAAAAGCCATGACGTTTTCTTGGCTCATAAATGGCCTGTGCGTATCCCTCGCCCAGTTAAACAAAAACTTCCACCTCGCGTGCAAATGATGACAGGGCAACGCGTTGTTGATACATTCTTCCCTCTCGTTAAGGGTGGAACTGCTGCTGTTCCTGGGCCATTTGGTGCAGGTAAGACGGTTACTCAACACCAGCTTGCAAAATGGTCTGAAGCCGAAGTGGTGGTCTACGTTGGATGCGGTGAACGCGGAAACGAAATGACCGACGTATTAAAAGAATTCCCAGAATTGATCGACCCTAAATCAGGTAAACCATTGATGGATCGTACCGTTTTGGTTGCGAATACTTCCAATATGCCTGTGGCTGCTCGTGAAGCTTCTATCTATACTGGTATTACCTTGGCTGAGTACTTTAGAGATCAAGGTTACCACGTGGCTATCATGGCTGACTCTACCTCTCGTTGGGCGGAAGCTCTCCGCGAAATGGGTGGACGCCTTGAAGAAATGCCTGGGGAAGAAGGGTATCCTGCCTACCTCGGCTCACGTCTTGCAACTTTCTATGAACGAGCAGGTATTGTTAACATTCTTGGTAGCACTCAAAGAGAGGCTTCGGTATCTGTTATTGGTGCCGTATCACCTCCTGGGGGAGACTTCTCCGAGCCTGTTACTCAAAACACACTTCGTGTTGTAAAAGTATTCTGGGCTTTGTCTGCTTCTCTCGCTTATCAACGTCACTTCCCTGCTATCGACTGGCTTCAATCTTACTCTCAATATGCAGAGCAGCTTACCGAATTCTGGCGTAATAATGTTAGCGAAGATTGGGCAGATATGCGTACTTTAGGCATGCGTATTCTTAAAGAAGAAGCCGACCTTAAAGAAATTGTTCGCCTTGTTGGTATTGATTCGCTCACACGCGAACAACGCTTAACTCTTCACACAGCAAAACAAATTCGGGAAGACTTCCTCCACCAAAACTCCTTCCACGAAGTTGATACCTACACATCTATGCAAAAACAAGTTGCGATGATGCGTGTAATTCTTAGCTTCTACAACAAAGGATTGGATTCTATCCGCGCTGGTGTGGAATACGCTGCTATTGAAACTCTCCCCTGTAATAAAAAGTTTGCTGATATGAAATATACTCCCGAAAATGAAAAAGATGCTTACTTTAAAAAATTTGAAGACGAAATTAATAGCGATTTCGCCTCTTTAGGAGCCGCCAATGCTTAAAGAATACAAAACCATACGCGGTGTTGAAGGGCCGCTCCTGATTGTTGAAAAAGTAGCAAACGTTAAATACGAAGAACTCGTTTCGATTGAGCTTGCTGATGGTACTCGTCGTAACGGTAAAGTTCTTGAAACTCAAACCGATCGCGCGCTTGTGCAGGTGTTTGAGGGTACTCAAGGTATCGACGTTGCCGAATCTAAAGTAACTTTTTTAGGAAAAACTCTTACTGTTCCTGTTTCTAAAGATATGCTTGGTCGCGTTTTCGACGGATCGGGTCGTCCTAAAGATGGCGCCCCCGACCTCATTCCTGATCAACATCTTGATATTAATGGAGCTTCTATCAATCCTTTCTCCCGCGACTACCCAGATGAATTTATCCAAACAGGTATTTCTTCTATCGACGGGATGAGCCCTCTTGTTCGTGGTCAAAAGCTTCCAATTTTCTCTGAATCTGGGCTTCCTCACTCCCGATTGGCTGCTCAAATCGCTCGTCAAGCTCGCACCCTTAAAGATGGGGACAACTTTGCCGTGGTTTTTGCTGCTATGGGTGTGACTTTTGAAGAAGCTGAATTCTTCATTGAAGATTTAAGAAAAACAGGTGCTATCGAGCGTACAGTTATGTTCATCAACCTTGCTGATGACCCATCTATTGAGCGTATCTCTACACCTCGTATGGCGTTAACTACTGCTGAATACCTCGCTTTCGAGCATAATATGCATATTCTTGTTATTCTTACCGACATGACAAACTATGCTGAGGCTCTTCGTGAAATTTCTGCAGCTCGTAAAGAAGTTCCTTCTCGTCGTGGATATCCTGGATACCTCTACACAGACCTTGCTACTATCTACGAAAGAGCCGGAAAAGTTAACGGTAAAAAAGGGTCCGTGACAATGTTGCCTATTCTTTCTATGCCCGAAGGCGACAAAACTCACCCTATTCCCGATCTTACCGGATATATCACCGAGGGACAAATCATTCTTTCCCGTGCCCTGCACGCAAAAGGTATCTATCCTCCTGTAGACGTTTTACCTTCTCTTTCTCGTCTTCGAGACAAGGGGATCGGTAAAAATAAAACTCGTGAAGACCATGCCGACGTTGCTAACCAGCTTTTCGCAGCCTATGCACGCGGAAAAGAAGCTAAAGAATTAGAAGCGATCTTGGGTGAGGGAGCTCTCACTCCTGATGATCAGAAATTCTCAGCCTTTGTTGAAGGTTATGAAGGTCGATTTGTTGCTCAAGGGGAGAATGAAAACCGCCAAGTCGTTGAAGATACTATTCATCTTGGGTATCAATTGCTGGCAAAGCTTCCCTATGATGAATTAAAACGTGTCCGTCAAGAGTACAAGGAAAAATACTTGCAGTCTTACCTCGATAAGAAATAAGAGGTCGCCATGGTACAAACAGCAAGCCCTAACCGAATGGAGCTTAGCGTTCAAAAGGCGCGACTCCGCACGGCAACTAGAGGACATAAGCTTCTCAAAGACAAACAAGATGCTTTAACTAAGATTTTTTTAGAAAAAGTACACGATGTCCGAGAACTTCGCATTCAAACCGAAAAAGAATTAAAAGAAGCCTACACGTACTTCATGATTGCTCGTGGAGTAATGGATAAGGCATCTGCTGATATGGTTTTTGCATCGTCTTCGGCAAAGATTAATCTCGATGCAGGTATTCAAAACACTTTGGGAGTGCGTTCCCCTAAGTTTGAATATACAAATGAAGGTTCTCTTCATGAGTATGGCTTGGTAGGCACGTCCGGTGAAGTGGATTCTGCTTTGGAAATCTTTACAGGTGTTGTGAAAAAACTCATTGAGTTGGCAGAGATTGAAAAATTTATCGAACTTCTTGCTGCCGAGATTGAAAAAACTCGTAGGCGAGTGAATGCTCTCGAATACAACCTCATTCCTCGAACAAAAGAAACAATCCGATTTATCCTCATGAAACTCGACGAAATGGATCGTTCTAACTTGTCTCGTTTGATGAAAATCAAAGATATTGTTCGAAAAGAAAATTAAAAAACACCCCCAGAAATGGGGGGTTTTTTGTTTATATAAAAAGACTTTAGCGTAAATTAACGTATCTAATCCTGTGTAAACTGTGAATTTTGACAATAGGAGTTAATTAATGAAAAAAGTTTTCTATATCGTTTCTTTATGCGTTTTGGCAGTACCAACATGGTCTAAAATCGGTACGCATAATTTGTTAATAAATGTTTCAGCGGGGCCTTCTATCTTCTATACCTCATTTAACGCAGATAATATTGGATCTGGCATTAGCTTGGGATCGGTTGAAGATGTCGATGTTATAGGATTGATGGGAATCGAACTTGGATATCTCCTACATCGAACAACAGGAAAAGGTACGATTCATGGGATGGATTTTCGACTTGGTGTATTTGGTGATCTACCCTATGATGGTTACCACAGTGATGGAACAAGCTATAAAAATCCAATTATTTTTAATGTTGCTCTTAACTATACGCCTGGTATTCAGTTTAAATCGATGCGGCTTCTTTTTGATGTTATTGGAATAAATATTTCCTCAGCTTTTGCCCATGCTACTGAAAATTCTACGGGAAGACAAGGAACCGTTTACTCACCAGCCTTTATGTTGACACTGCCACTGGGTTCTCATTTTCTCCTTAAAAGTGGGATTTATTTTGGCTTTAGACATCATCTTATTATCAATCCTTTTGCACATAACCCAGAAGTTCCCAAACTTAAATACACTGTAATGTTTAATTTAGGCTTTGCCTTTGGTAGATAAAACTAAATTTTATAACTTTTTCCCGATATTTAACTTTTTGGCTGTTAAAAATGTTGCGAAATTTTAAAAATTGTCTTATAATACTATGCATTCTAGCTTTAGTCTAATTCAGGAGGTTTAGTATGTCCGACGAAGATTTGTTAGACGATGAGGAAGGTGGGGCGCCGAGTGGTAAACCTCCGAGCCCGATTGCAGGTATTCTTTCAAAGATTTTAGGCTACTTGATTCCTGTTTTAATTTCCGTGGTTATTTCTGTGGTGATTATGTTTCTGATATTTAAAGGTGGAACGCCTAAAAATCGTAACGAAGAACTAGTTGCAGTGCAGCTTCAACCAAAACCTGCGCCGCTTAGTTATTACGATCTTGGCTCATTTCGAATCAACACAGCCGATATTGATGCCAACTACTTTGTGCGTTTGGCAATTCAGTTAGGTTTTAATGCAGATAACAAAGCGCTTCACCAGGAAATTACAGATCGTGTGCCACAATTTAAGGATATTATTCTCAATATTTTGAACTCAAAAGAGAAAAATCAAATAGATGAAACGATCAAAAAAGAACAACTAAAAGAAGAAATTCGCCGAAGTCTCAATAATGTACTGATTAATGGGGAAATTGATGCGATTTATTATACAGAATTTACGGTTTCGTAATAACGTTTAAGGAAGTTTCATGACGGAAATTTTGTCTCAAGATGAAATCGACGCGCTGCTGACTGCTGTGTCGGGTGGGAGTCCTACAGAGGAACCTGCCGAGAACTCGACTGCTGCTAATTCAGGGCGATCTTCCCGCAAACGCTTGAAAGTATACGATTTTCGTCGCCCAGATAAATTCTCAAAAGACCAAGTTCGTACACTCCAGATGATTCACGAAACATTTGCTCGCTTAACAACAACATCGCTTGCAGCTCAGCTTCGCTCTCTGGTGCAGGTTCACGTTGTCTCTGTCGATCAGCTTACCTATGAAGAGTTTACTCGATCAATTCCTTCTCCAACTACGCTTGGGGTTGTCAATATGGACCCCCTTAAAGGGTCTGCCGTTATTGAAATCGACCCAGCTATTACTTTTTCTATTATCGATCGTCTATTTGGGGGAAAGGGAGAAACCCTTAAAACCAATCGCGAGCTTACAGATATTGAAATGTCCGTAATTGAGGGCATCCTTGTGCGATTATTGGGAAATCTTCGTGAAGTTTGGGCAAATATGACCGATCTTCGCCCTCGCCTTGGTAATATTGAGACGAATCCCCAGTTTGTGGGTATTGTGCCACCCAATTCTATGGTTATTCTTACAACTTTTGATACAAAAATTGGCGAAGTTGAAGGAATGATCAACTTTTGTATCCCTTATATCACGATTGAGCCTATTATTAATAAACTTTCAGCGCAATATTGGTATAGCGCTGTTAACCGTGGTGTGACAACAGAGCATATTAATTTTATCAAACAACAGCTTAATGATATAAAACTAACCGTAATTGCACAGCTTGCCGAAACAACACTTACTTTTCAAGAGGTGAGTGCATTGAAGCCCGGGGATGTGATACGATTTGATGCTAATGTAAACTCTGATGTTGCTGTTTTTATTGGGAGAAATGTTAAATTCCAAGCAAAACCTGGTGTTTTTGGTTCTCATAGAGCTATTCAACTTCATCAAGTTATTGAAATGTTTTCAGAAGAAGACCTCCACGAGCTTCTCAATGAAGAAGAAGAATAAAATAGATAAAAAAAAGCCCTCGAAACGAGGGATTTTTTTATAAATTGAGAGCTTTTATCATTTTATCTGCTAGCGCATCTAAAACATCTTTTTTATCATAATATCCATTAGCAAGACGTTCTCGAACTTGCGTTAAATGAGAATCATCCATTTCTCGAATTCGATTTGCAATATCATTCAAAAATATTTCATCTCTACGTGCTGCTGCCTCTGAAGAAATATTCAAGCTATCAGCTTTAATTCCTTTAGAAGAAACTTGTCCAATCTTTGAAGGCTTACCCCCAGATTGATCCATTGGATTAATACCGCCAACTCCTCTAATCTCCATAGGAAACCTCTCCTGTATCTATTCTTTTTTGCAACTTGGCGCGACGTTTTTCTTTTTTAGAAAAACCTTGCTCTCGCTCTGGCATGCCCACTGTATCGTGAAAACGCACAGCTAAAACAAACTCGCCTTTTTCATCATCCTTAAGCTGAGAAGCAACCTCTTCAATGCTTCCTCGCAAAAAGTTTTCATGAATCTTAGTCAACTCTTTACCTAACGTAACATCGGCACAAACACCGAGAGACTTTAGTGAATTTAATAATTTTTTTACCCTCCGGCCACTCTCATATATGATGAGAACGGTATTTTTGGATGCGTATCGTGTAATAATTTGTAGCGATTGCCCTTCTTTCTTTGGCAAAAAACCCAAAAAAATCAATGCTTCGCCATTTAACCCGCTAACACTACCCATTGCTGTGAGTGCTGAGGCGCCTGGAATGGGACTGATAGTGATACCGGCCTCAACTGCGGCTGTTATTAGCGCGTTTCCTGGGTCGGAGATACAAGGAGTACCTGCATCACTGACTAACGCCCCTTTTAACCCAGAAAGAATAAGCCTTACTATCCCTTCCGCTGAATTTTTTTCGTTGGCAGGGGAGTACTCGAGTAGGCGTTTTTGCTTAATCTCTAAATGAGAAAGAAGGATACGCGTTCGAGGAATATTTTCGCAGGCGATAAAGTCGACCTCTTTGAGTAACCGTATAGCTCGAAGCGTGATATCCTCTAAATTGCCAATAGGCGTTGCTATAATATAGAGGCTCATTTGCTCTTCCTATTTATGAATTCGGAAATAAGGGGGGGCATTCTTAAACGCTTTTTAAAAAATATTTTCCTCGCCTACATGGTAGAGACAATCTGTCAAAAAGTCAAATTTTCATCTTCAAATCTTGATAAAAGTAGTTGTACCCTTTATAATATGGGCGTGATAGAACTATTATCGTATTCTTTTTTTCAAAATGCGCTCATTGCAGCGTTTGTGTTGTCCTTACTTTTTTCAATTTTATCTTTTATTGTGGTGTCTCGCCGGCTTTCGGCTATCGTTATTGGCACAGAGCATGCAGCTTTTGGTACGGCAGGCCTTGCTTATTTGCTAGGTGTCCCCAGTTTTCCTGTAACTTTTGTTCTATGCATTCTCATAACATCTATTACGGGCTTGCGGGCAAGAAGGGCTCCGGATAGTAGTATTAATCTTCTTTTTACGACTGTTATGGCAGGAGGAACCTTGCTTCTTTCTTATGCCACACAAATAGGGCGGGGTGGAGGCTTTAATCTTACAGCATTTTTATTTGGAAACCTTTTAGGAATTAATACAGGTTTTCTTTTTTTCACCATTGCTGTGGCAATCCTCATTTTATTAATGATTCTTCCCGCTTTAGGAAAAATTTTATACCTTAGTTTCGATCACGATGGTGCTTTCGTTGCCGGGGCATCAACTGTATTTTGGGATCTCGTTGTCTATGCATCGCTTTCGGCAGCTTTGGTGTTGGGAATGCGTCTTGTGGGAGTTCTTCTTATTGCGGCCTTGGCCATTCTTCCAGCAAGTTTTAGTCTTTTATGGTGCAAAGGCATTAAACAGAGTGTTTGGATTTCTTTTGCATTTACGCTTTTTATTTTTTATATGGGGATTTTTCTCTCCACTTTATACGATCTCCCTCCAGGTGCAGTAATTGTTGCGTTGGGTGCCACTCTATATTTTATTTCTCAACAAATATTAAATATTAAGAATAGGAGATAGCATGTCCAACCTACTTTGGGATCATTTTTCTGGCGTATTATTTTTGCTTGTATTATCGGTGATTGCCATCGTTTTTATTGGGCATTACCTTGTTCTTTACGCGGATAGGCTTGCCACAAAACTAGGGATTTCAGGTGGATTGGTAGGCTATATTCTCGTGGCAGCGGTGACGTCTATACCAGAGCTTGTGTCAACGATGACTGCTGCTGCAAATAATTATCCATCTTTAGTTGCCGGAAATATCATGGGTTCAAACGCTGCTAATATTTCTTTTTTAGCGCTTGTTTTTCTTGTTACCAATCGAAAAATGGCCAAGATGAATATCGAGGCTTTACTTGGGCTTTGGGGAAGCCTTGCTATTTTGCTAGCGGTATCTTTGGTTTATTTATTGATTATTTTAGGTCTTGTTTCTCTTGGAAAGATCCCACTCGCCGGTTTTATTTTTCTTTTTTATTTATTACTTATGTATCTTAATTATCACGCAATTGAAAATGATGATATAGACGCAGAATCAAAAATTACAAGTGGTTTTAGGGGATTTTTCTTTTTTTCAGTATTGATTATCGGGTGCTCATGGCTGCTTGTACTTTTCTGTACACGCTTAACAGTGCTTCCCTTTCCAGGATTAGGAAGGCCTTTAGGGCAACATTTTATTGGAACGCTCATTCTTGCTGTTGCCACATCCGTTCCTGAAATTGTCACCACTTTTATAATGGTGAGGCATGGACATGCAGCAATGGCCTATGGCAACATCTTTGGGAGCAACGTTTTTAATTTGACAATATTTTGTTTCGCGCCACTCTTTAGCACCAGTGAATTCTGGACGTCGATTCCCTTTTCGATGATTTACACTGCAATCTTTGTTGCGATTTTTTCTTTAGTCTTATTTTTTGCAAGTAAGAGAAACTTTATCGTTCAACGTTTGCTTCTTTTGGGAATTACAATAATGTGGGTGGCTTCTTTAATCGTTGTTTTCTAAAAAGATAGAGCGATGAAAAGTAATATACTTATTCCGCAAATCACAACTACAGCGAAAATCATCCATAAAGCAATGCTTTGCAGAAGCAGACGCGTTGCATTAGTAGCTGAGGGTGGCTCGATTGTTGCAGCCGTCATGAGGTGAGGAAATGCAACTTTGTCGCGAGACAGAGCATCGTAGGTGCGAATTTTAATACTAGATTCGACGTTTAGGCGACAGACGCGATTATGACCAAAATCGATAACAATATCTCGAGACTTATTAACAACAGGCCCAATTTGACTAACTGTGCCGACAATAGGCAACCATTCTCTTGTTTGGGCGTCAACGGCTTTGAATGATTGAGCCCAGTGTGCGGCATCGGGTGTTTCTGGATTAAGTTTCATCAGAATACGCTGGCCAACATAGAGGCTAGAGCATGGAACTCCTCTAACTGGAGAAAGAACAGGTGTTGCTGGGATTAAAAATGTTCCAGCTTCCACCGTAACGGGTTGAGCAGGTGGAGACATCGCTTGGTCGTGAGACATTTGTAGGGCTTCATTTTCGCCTCGCTGCACGCGAGCCATCTGGATTTCGTTGAGATCGCCTACCTCATATGAAACCTCTAGGGCAATTCCTTTGTCTTTTTGAATAGCAATCAGTAGATCTGAAAGCACACCATGAATTTTTTCTTTATTACGAAGCTCATAATCAACAACAATCCCAGAGGCTAATCCATAATTAGGATCTAATCGCTCTCGAAAGGCTCGTTTTATTTCAGAGGTAATACTTGTGGCGTAGTTTCCTTTCATCTCAATAGTATTTAATTGAGACTCCAGAACATTCCACGAAAGCTTAACGTCTATACTTGCCAAGTCACTAAAACGAGAAGCGTAGATATAGTCTTCTGCTAGTACTTTTTGATCTGTATCAAAAATAAGAACTACTAGACCATATAAACCGCTTGCTTTAAACTGAAAGCGACTTTTGACAATTAGCGCATTTTGTGCCATAATAAACCTCTATGCATCCTTCAACTATTATAAGGAGCCTGTTTTGATTTTAGACGGAAACTCTCTTGCTGCAAGTGAAAAACAAAATCTTGCTATGCATATTAAATCTCTTTCTTTTAAGCCAGGACTTGCCACAATTCTTGTGGGAGATGATTCTGCATCTCGAATTTATGTTCAATCTAAAATTCGTTCTTGCGATGAGGTAGGAATTGCTTCTTACCCAATTTTTCTACCTGAAAATACAACAACAGAAGAAATTATCGCTTGCATTTCTAAATTGAACAGCGATGCCGATATTCACGCCATTCTTGTTCAGCTGCCTTTGCCACCAACTGTCGATACCTCTGCGGTTATACTCTCTATTGATCCTAAAAAGGACGTAGATTGCTTTCATCCGACTAACTTAGGGCGACTATTTAATATGAATAGTTTTATAAAACCTTGTACTCCAATGGGAATCCTTCAACTTATCGGCACAATACCCCACTTTTCTTTAGTCGGAACGAAATCTTTAATCATAGGTGCAGGAAATATTGTTGGAAAACCGATGAGCTTACTACTTCTTCAGGAACAAGCTACAATTGCAGTTGCTCATAAACAGACAAAAAATCTCAAAGAACTTACCCTATGGGCAGATGTTATTATTTCTGCAACGGGTAGCCCAAGATTGGTTAAAGCAGACATGGTGAAAGAGGGGTGTGTTATAATTGATGTAGGGATTTTTCGAGAAGGAAAAAAAATTGTTGGCGATTGTGATTTTGAAAACATTAAGGATAAGGCACGAGCCATCACCCCTGTTCCTGGAGGCGTAGGCCCCATGACAATAATTAATCTCTTAAAAAATACGGTTATTCTTGCCGAATTGAACGTAAATACGTTAAAAACGTAGGTCGGTACCTTGATAGGTAATACGTTCTAATGCCATAATACGGGCTTTTTTATCAGCAATCAAGATTTCTTCTGCTTCTGGGCTGGAATTATTTTCAAATTTTTCGACAATTTCTCGAAGAAGATCGGGTATTTTATAGAATTTAACTCTTCCTTCGAGGAATTTTTCTACGATAACTTCGTTGGCTGCACAAAGCACAGCAGGAAGAAGCCCATCTTCTCGTGCTACTTCTCGAATAAATCCTAGCATGGGAAATTTGATAGGGTCGGGCTCTGCAAAAGTGAGTGCTTCGTCGACAGGATTAAAACTGCCAAAAGGCTCTTCAGTGGGGTAATCTGGAAAGAATAGCCCATGCAAAGCGGGGTATCTCATATCTCGTGGAGATGCCAATAGATGCCAATGCCCACCTTTGCAGTGTACTGCTCCATGAACAAGCGATTGAGGGTGGATTAATACTTTGATTTTGTCTTCTGGAAGTTGAAAAAGACGCATTGCTTCGATGATTTCTAAGCCTTTATTGGTGAGGTTTGCCGAATTAACAGTGACGTGAGCGCCCATTTTCCATGTGGGGTGATTGAGCACTTCTTCGATAGTTGTGGTTTCATCGATATCTTTGTTCAAAAAGGGGCCACCCGACGCAGTGAGGACTAATTCTTCTACCTCACCCCGCTCTTTTCCACGGAGAAGATCGAATAATGCTAGGTGCTCGCTATCAAGAGGGATGATTTGCCCTCCGTTTTTTCGCTCCGCTTCGATGAGAAATTTCCCTCCAGCAACAAGGGCTTCTTTATTCGCAATTAATAATTTCTTACCTTTTTTTAGCGCGCCTAAAGATGGAAGAAAGCCTGCCGTACCATTAACAGCATTTACAACTGTTTGATGATCTTCAATCATCGCGAGGTCGACCAATCCCTCTTCCCCATAAAGAAAACTTGTTTGAGGAAACATTACTGGAAGGTTATCATTTGTATTTTCTTGTAGTAAAACATATTGAGGATGAAATTCTTCGATGATTTGGACTGTTTTCTCCATATTTTTCCATGCAGAAAAACTATGCAGTCGAAATTTCTCAGGGTAACGACGAATAACCGCTAATACCGAACCTCCAACAGAACCAGTTGCACCGAGAAGACATATATTTTCCATAGCAGATATCCTTATTATTGGGGGATGTATATGCCTTTAGAGGCAGTATTTCCAGCTGTATCCGTTACTTGAAACTGTAGGTATATGCCAAATGGAACTCGAATACGGAAACTTTCCGTGAGAGAATCGAAGATTTCGTCAATAGGGCGAATATTTTTTGGATTTCGTCCATTGATAAGATATGATACAACTTGAATAGGGCTATATCCATCCGTTGCTGTGAAAGAAACCACCGCCGTTTTATCGGCAACATTGCGTTCTATTTTGAAGTCGCCAATTACTGGTGCTTCACTATCAAAGGTGATGGGCAATGTTGTTAACTCAGCTTTAAGTGCTGTTTCTGGTGCATTGGATTGAATATCACTTGCAACTACGGTGATTCTCTTTTTCCCAGAAGGAAACTGCTCGTTATAGAATGTATAATTAGTGGCTGTGAGAGGCTCGCCATTTATTTTAACGCGTTCACGCCCAATTTCGTGCATGAAAATATCGTAGGAGAGTGTGTCTCGGTTAGGGTCGCTAGCTGCCCATGTGACAAGCACTGTACCAGGGCGACGCTCGGCAGAAATTCTTTCCATTTTTGGGGCTAGATTGCGTTGTGTATAAGGAAAACTGATACCGTACACCACTGGTGATCGACCTTGACTGCTATTTAAAACCGCTCGATATCGGATATATCGCCCTTCTGGAGCTCCAATTTTTGAGCCAGGAGCAACAGGTACCCAGTCACTCCAATAGTCGGTATTGGGAATAACCCCAGTTTGAACGTAATATTGCACTGAAGTTCCAGGAAGAATGGATGCACTGGCTGTAAATTCGCCCCATTGAGAGGTTACTTGCGTGTCGTAGACTTCGGAGATGAACTCTCCTTTAACAGCTGGGCGATTATAGAGCGTCCATAGTGCGCTTTCATCGGCGGTAAGCATCATTAGATTGTCGCCTTGTGGGCGGATAGATAAAACTTTACCCGTGCCCAATGAAGAAAAATGCGAGTTTCGTGAAGGTATATCGTATGATATAGTAAGACCGTATTGATTTCCGCCTATATAGACTGTATTGTTATCGGCGTTGACGGCTGTAAAGAAAAAACCTTGAAGAGACAGTAGCTCTTCTGTGAGGCCTTCTGGTGTGACTGATATCAAGGATGAGACTACTTGTTCTTTTTCTGAGGAATTTTTAGGCGGCGTTGTTACCGATTGAATAACGTAGAACTTATTATCATGGTAGACAAAACTTGCTGCCGTTCCATTAAATGCTGCAACAGCGGTTATTTTCGACCCTTCTTTTTTATACAAGGCTTTTTCACTGAGAATCCAAAGCGTTGTATTGATGTATTGCCCACGAAGCAAGTGGTCTTCTTCGGGAAAGCTTGTTGTTTCTGAAAGTTGCCCGTTTGTATATGTATAAATTTGTGCAGGTAATGATGCTAACACATCAAAACCATTGTCGGGTCGAAGCGCTACATCCCAGATATAGGTGTTTGAAAGCCCAATATTAGTGGTTAAAGCCCCACCTGAACTGAAAACTAAAAATTCGGCGTCGGGCCCAGATGCAGCCACAAAGCCATTTTGTGAGGGTGCTATGATAGAAATAAGCGTTTTGTTGGTGTTACTATAGATGGTGTTTTCGGTATTATTTTCAACCATGAAAATACGAGCAGTATCTGCTGCTCCATAGTACATTGTGCCACCAATGATAGATGACGTCCACAAAAGTGATGGGGTAGAGAAAACTTTACTACTTTCGTTTGCCAAGGCAATGCCTTCACGATTGACAAGAGATGTGTTAGAAAGCTGCCATAACCATAAATTTTGATAACCACTTTCACTAATAGTTCGAGTTTCTACTGCGGAAAGAACGGTTGGAGAGGCGAAAAGAGCTAGCCATAAAATCCATTTTTTGCCCATGAAAATCATCCTTACTTTTTGGTTACGTTACAATGTCGTTGTTTCATTATAATAAGAAAGGATTTATTTTTCAAGGATAAGCATTGTTTTTCATTAAACTTTCTTGAATTTTTTTTTATTCTACCGTATAATTTAAGTCATTGTATAAGGTTGAGGTTCGTATGAAAGGTGTTGTAGTTATGCCAACTTATAATGAGGCTGGCAATATTGAGAGAATTCTTCCTATGATTCTCAAAGAAAGCTCTTTAGATATTCTAGTTGTTGATGATTCTTCTCCCGATGGCACAGCAGATCTTGTTCGTGCAGCGGAGGGTTTTGGTACACGTATTCATCTTATGTCTCGAACGGCTAAAGATGGCTTGGGGCGAGCTTATATAGCTGGTTTTTGTAAAGCATTAGAGATGTCATACGATTACGTTATTCAGATGGATGCCGACTTATCTCATTCTCCATCCGATCTTAAAAAATTCTCCCAAGTAATAGAAAAAGATGGTGCTAAGGCTTGTTTTGGGTCTCGCTATTCTAACGGGGTTAGGGTGATAGATTGGGATGTAAAGCGTTTACTCTTAAGTATTTTTGCAAATCAATATGCGCGTATTATGACGGGCGTACCTTGTTCTGATCTTACTGGAGGCTTTAATTGTTATACAGCTGAGGTTCTTAGACGCATTGATTTTGATAAAATTCGCGCTCGAGGCTACATGTTTCAGATTGAAATGAAAAGTGCTACTCAATACATGGGCTTTAAAATGGTGGATGTTCCCATTATTTTCTACGAACGCACTGTTGGTGTTGCGAAAATGCATGGAATGATCATCTTTGAGGCGCTTTTTGGCTGCCCATGGATGAGAGTTCGAAAGCTTTTTGGAAGACTTCCTATTAAAAAATCATAATTATTATTTGTTAAAAAATGTTTCTAGCAAAAAATCCTCATTTTGAGGATTTTTTTATTAATCAATAAGATTTTTATAACGACATATCGTCGATTAGATTAAGCACATCCTGCCATTCTGGTGAATCATTATCTTTGTTTGGCTGTGCTTGAGAGGGGATAAGGGTTTTAATTGTTCTGCCAAAGCGATCTCTTGCTTTGGGGTTTGCCCCAGCTTTTAATAGGACAATCGCTGCATCAGGGCGGTTTTGAATCGCAGCTTCCATTAGGGCTGTCCAGCCTTCGCTGGTAGCAATGTTAGGATTGGCTCCAGCCTTCAATAGGGTATTCAATGCTGCCAGAGAACGCACAGCGCTGATTTTCATAACAGCTGTGTATCCATTAGCATCAACCGCATCTAAGGGCGATTTTGCCTCAATAAGTAGCGAAACTGCGTCTGAATCGGCGTTTTGAGTGGCTATCATCAGAGGGGTACGCCCATTTTTATCTGCTCGCCATGCAAGGTCGGGAGCCTCTTCGAGAAGCAGTCGTGCTGCATCAAGGCTTTGGTAGCGAATGGCTATCATTAGCGCGTTTTCTCCAAATTTTGTCACCATATGAGGTGATGCCCCATTAGAAAGTAGCACCATTATATTATTAGTGAAATTTCGCTGGGAGGCACTCATTAGTGCTGTCCAGCCATCAATAGTCGCCGCATTGATATTTGCCCCTTGTTGGATAAGATAATGAACCAATTCAATTTTGGGTTCGTTAGAGCCTACTGCTAAGATGAGGGGTGTCTCTCCTGTCTCTTTTAGAGGAAGATCCACGGGGATTTTCCTTTTTTCAATGTAGTTTTTAACCCTTGATAGAAGCCCTCTTTGGGCTGCAAAATGGATAGGATCAGCAAAAATAGGAGAGCAGATGAATAATAAGGCGATTATGATTTTCATATTATAAAACTATTGTTTTGCTCGTTGGATATCAGCCCCTAGTTTTTGGAGCTTTATTTCAAACGATTCGTAACCTCTATCGATATGGTATATTCTCAATACATCCGATATGCCTTCTGCTGCCAACGCCGCTGCCACCAACGCCGCACCCCCACGTAAATCAGAGCTCATTACCGATGCTCCCGATAATTTATCCACGCCTGAAACAACGGCGAGCCCTTGATCAACTTGAATATCCGCTCCCATTCGCACAAGCTCTGCTGCGTGCATGAATCGGTCTGGATAGATGGTTTCTTCGATGATACTGTTTCCTTCTGATAGTGCTAGATAAGATAAAAACTGGGCTTGGAGATCGGTTGGAAACTCGGGGTAGGGCAATGTAGAGGTTTTCACCCCTTTTGTTTTGCCTGCACGCACTCGAATTGTTGTATCGTCGAGTATGTCGATAATCATACCTGCTTCTCTAAAGACGGAAATTGGGGTTTCAAGGTGATCGGGACGACAATTTTTAATGGTGACATCGCCTTTGGTGATACCCGCAATAAGAATGAAGGTTCCTGTTTCGATACGGTCGGCGATAACAGTGTATTCTGCTCCGTGCAATTCATCGCAACCTTCGATAGTGAGTGTAGAACTACCTATGCCTGAAATATTTGCTCCCATTGCATTTAATAACCCTGCTAAATCACTGACTTCGGGCTCTCTAGCGGAACCATCGATTACAGTTGTTCCCTTAGCTAGTGTTGCCGCCATCATGATGTTTTCCGTGCCAAGCACAGAGGGGCCACTTTTTCCAAGAAGATTCATTCTTTTTCCAACGAGCTTTCCCTGAGGTACTGTTACGTTAATATAGCCGTGCGTTGTTTCGCACAGCGCTCCGAGTTCTTCCATTCCTTTTATATGAAGATCAATAGGACGGGGGCCAAGATTGCATCCCCCAGGTAACGAAATAACCGCTTGCCCTAGCCTTGCTGCCAAGGGCCCCATTACGGCAATAGATGCCCTCATTCGGCTGACGATATCGTAGGGAGCTTTGAATCCAATTGTTTTTTCTTCTGTAATTGTAACGGTAGAACCGTCTCGAACTAGTTTTTTTCCTAGAGAACTGAGAAGGGCAAACATTGTTTGGATATCTTCTAACATTGGGACATTATGCAAGATGATGGGTTCTTTTGTAAGAAGACTTGCTGCAAGAAGGGGTAATGCTGCATTTTTTGCCCCACCTATACAGACAGTGCCTTTTAGGGGCTTCCCACCATTAATAATGAATTTATCCACAAATACCTCCCTCGGACTCATTGGATTGTTTTTCATTATAGGGTAAAATCTATAAATGGTCAAGTTTCATAGGTAAAAGCCTTGACGGAAGGGGGTTTTTCGTGTAAAATGTTCCACGTGTTAGTGGAGGCGTTTAATCCTATGAAAAAAGAACAGATTAAAAAAATAGTTAATATTGTACTATTAGTAATACTAGGAATTTCTGCAGCTGTATATTATTTTGTGAAGTCTAAAGACCAGGCTCCTCAGGCCTCTTCTGCTCCTACTAGCAATCAAGCGGTGGCTCAGCCTGTTCTTTCACCTGCTTCGATGGGAGATGAGAAAGATTCCGTTGTCTACCCCGAACCCTTAGAGGTTGTTGCCTCCGATGAAAGCATTTCTGCTGTCATTGGCTCGGAGGGTGCTGTCGATCTTACCATTAATGGAAGCTGGAATCGCACTAAATCTCCTATCAGTGTTTTAGGTGCTTCCCCAGAAGCTAGACCCTTCGATTTTACTTTCGGCACTTATACTACTCTTCTCACCTCAAGAGAACGCCCTAAGTACACTATTTTTTCCGTTTCTCCATCCGTTGTTCGTTTGAGTGCTCGCGTGCCCGTTGGTGATACAGAGCTTGTTCTTATTCGTGAAATTGGCTTTTCCGGAGAGGGAAAGGCAAGAGAAACTTTAATGCTTTCTAATGCTGGTGCTACTACTGCAGTGCTTGATCATGATGGTGTTGCGTTTACATTTGGTGTATTTTACAATTTTATTGGTATTTCTCAAAATAATAATAACAATCTTTCCTACCGCTGGAACAATGGTGAAAAAGTTCAAAAAGCGAAGTTTCAAGGTGCAAGTTTTACCGGTGCTAGAGGTGGGGTGGCTATCGTTAATAGCCCATCATGGATGTCTCTCTCTGATAATTTCTTCCTTGGGATTGTTCGTCCTAATTTTGAAAATACTGCCGGAGTTTATAATACTTTTGATGCAGCTCGTAAAGTTACAGGCATGGGGATTCAAGTGCTTGCAACAAATATTCCTGCTGGGGGCATGCTTCAGCTTGGAATAGACCACTATATTGGGCCTATGCAAGAAAGTAAGGTAATCGCCATTGATAAAAACTATCGTAAGCTTTTCTCTTGGTGGCCAGGGTTTAATCTTATTATGAAGCCTATCGAAAATGGCACTCATTGGATTATTCAACAACTTTTCCGCTTTATTGATAATGCAGGATTAATCCTTATTATAATCGCCCTACTTGTTAAACTGGTTTTACTTCCTTTATCAATAAAGGCTGCCATCTCGATGAAAAAGATGAGATTGCTTCAACCTAAAATTAATAAGCTTCAAGAAAAATATGGCAATGATCAAGCTCTGCTTCAACAAAAGACGATGGAGCTATACAAGCAAGAAAAAGCCAACCCGCTGGGTGGATGTCTTCCATTGTTGCTTCAGATGCCAATTTTCTTTATTTTGTTCCGTATTCTTAACAGATCCGTAGAGCTTCGAGGGGCAGAATTTCTCTGGGTGAAAGACCTCACTCAACCCGACTCCCTCTTTATGATAGGTAGTTTTAGTTTTAATTTATTACCTATTATTATGTCGGCGCTTCAAGTGCTTACTACCTACCTGCAACAAGGGCGTCAAAAATCTACAGATGCCGAGACAGATATGCAACGCCAAATGAAAATGCAAGGTTATATGATGCCGGTGTTGTTTTTGTTCCTGTTCTGGGGGATGCCATCGGGCTTGGTGCTTTACTGGACTGCACAAAATGTGTTCTCTATTATTGAGCAAGAGGGAATAAACCTCAGCCATTCCGGTGAGAAAAAGAAAAATTATTAAACAACCAAAAGAGGGCGCTATGAGCGTCCTCTTCTTTTAGGAATATTTATGGCTAATGATATTATCGCTGCTCCAGCAACGGCAACAGGCATCGCGGCTATTTCTCTTATTCGTGTTAGTGGAGCTTCTTGCTGCGAAAAATGCTCCCAGCTTTTTAAGTCTAAAACGCTTTTAGAAAATCTTTCTCCCAATACTACAAACTATGGTAAGTGGCTAGCACAAGATGGCTCTCTTATTGATGAGGTGATGGTTTCCGTTTTTCATGCTCCTCGATCTTTTACAGGAGAAGATAGCCTTGAGATTGCTTGCCATGGTAGCCCTTATATTGTCCATGAGATCATGCTTTCATTGCTGGCAATAGGGGTGAGGGCCGCCAATCCTGGTGAATTTTCAATGCGAGCTTTTCTCAATGGGAGGATGGACCTCACAGAGGCAGAGGCTGTTAGAGACCTCATCCACTCTCAAAGCCGCTTAGCTCATAAGCAGGCTCTTGGCCGCTTAAGTGGAGGCCTCAGCCAAAAAATAGCTGATATTCATGCCGAAGTGCTGAATCTTCTTGCTCTTCTTGAAGTGGCGATTGATCATAGCGAAGAAGAACACGGGCTTGAAATTAACGACGACCTACAAAAACGCACGCAAAGTCTCATGGAAAGTTGTCAAAATTTGTTAAAGGGTGCTAAAACTGGCATCATGAGCACTGAGGGTATCAAGATTGCACTCGCAGGAAAGCCTAATGCGGGCAAGAGTTCTCTTCTTAATGCCCTTTGTGGAGAGGATAGAGCCATTGTAAGCGATATTGCAGGCACCACACGCGATGTTATTGAGCAATCTATCCATGCTGAGGGGATGCATTTGCGATTTTTTGATACCGCCGGCATCCGCGAAAGTAATGACCCTCTTGAGCAAGAAGGTGCCAGACGTAGCCGCATTCAGATTGATAAGGCTGATCTTGTTTTTTGGGTGAGAGACGCATCAGCACCAATGGATGAGCTTGATTTAGAAATAGAAACACTTACCCAACAAAGACCACGCATTATTATTGATAATAAAAGCGATCTCCCTCAAATGCTAGAGGGTGGCATCGCTGTAAGCTCTAAAAATGGCTCGGGCTTAGAAAATATTTTCTCCGCTGTTAAGGATTTCTTAAAATCAGGGGGCGCAGACCCAGAAAATGAGGTTTTAGTGAGTAATATTCGGCAGGAGGGGCTGTTGATTCAGGCTTACAACCAGCTCAATGAGGCATTTTCATGCCTTAAACGGGGGGATAGCGAGGAATTTCCAGCAGCTCATGTTCGTAATGCTCGCCTTTTTATTGAGGAAATCACAGGCAAAACCACCGATGACGCTATTTTGGATCGTATCTTTTCTCAGTTTTGCATAGGAAAGTAAACCTCGCTAAATTAAAAAACGGGCTTTGCCTCCTCAGCACCATTTAAAAATTGAAAGTTGCCATAATATTTTGCCATTCATAAAAACACTTTGTTTTTTGAAAAAAATACCGATAACGTACTTAAGAGAGATGTTTTTGGTGGAAGGTTGTTTTATGGGAAAAAAGTTAAACCTATTCTTTGTTGCTTTGTTATTTTGCACACCCCTTGCTTTTTCACAAGAAAAAACTCATATGTTTTTTGACTTTTCAACATTTGAAGATGGTATTCAAGAAATTTATACGAATCAGAACAATACTTTTATCAATGAAAATGGAAGAGTATATGCTGAAATTGGCTCCCGCATGTTTATGTTGAGCAACTGGCTTGTAACCGTTTCTAACAGAGACGGAGAAAACCCTCTTGATAATAAAGATTCCTATTCGCGGCGTATCCAGAGTGGGGAGCAAGGCACTGTTTTAGGTGTTAGAATTAAGTTTCCTGAATGGCCCTTCCCCGATGAGGCTATTGTTCGCCCTACTTTTCCTTTGTTGCCTTTCAACTATGCCGGTGAGTACGCCAATATTAATAATGGTGTAGTCACCAATGTCGGAATTATTAAATCGTTTTCTCAATGGGTGAACGGGCGAGCTTTTCCTCATACGTTAGCCGTTCGAATGCTAGATGACTCTAATCAGATTAAAGAAATACCTTTAGGCTCTCTTCGTTTTCTGGGCTGGAGGCGACTCAGTTATAACAATCCGTTTTTTCCTCAACGCCCAGAAGATATGATCTTGCCCCTTCGTCCTATTTATCCTCATACGTTGCCGTTACTTCGCTTTGATAGTTTTATTATCACCCGCCCTAGTAATGCTCCCGTTGGCGATTTTATCGCGTACATAGGAAATTCTGAAATCACTTATAGCCCGTACTACGTTGAGGATAATCTAGATATTGATGATGAGCTGGAGTGGGGGCTTCATCGGCAAAAACAAGAAGACTCCGCCGTAATAGGGAATCGTGTCTTGTACGATAAGATTGTTCAATATGAGTATGCGCGTAAACGCTGGGAATATACCCAAAATCTGGGAAGACCTTCTCCTCAATAATTTTTCTTTTTGAAATTTTATTGTTAAACAAAATTATAAAATAACCGCCAACCGACGGAACAGGGATGTTAGTTTTGGGTGGCAAAAAGGTTTTTATCTTTTGCGTCCTTACTGCAGCAATCGAGGGGTCATGGATGACCCCTCTTGCTTTTTAAATACAATCTCTCAAAGATTGATTAAAAAAATAAAAGTTGTTATAATTAAGCGCTTTACTTTGACCTCACTCCGTGCCGATAAACAGTGGTGCGAGGGCAGTTTATGAGAAAAAATATTTTTACTTATCTGGGAATACTCCTATTTTTTTGGGCGCCAACATTTGCCCAGACCAACAGGGAAACACCTACCAATAACGCCGCATCAATACCTCTCGAGGCTTCTGCAAGCGAAGTGCCTGTGGAATCGTCCGTTATTCTTGTGATAGGCAAGGATGGAGTTCCCTCTATTCCTTATTCCGAAGGGGTAAGAGGCTACGTGGGCGAAATAGATTGGCTTCGTATCCCAGACCTTGGTTTTAATAAAAATGAGATTCATACTATATCTATCCTCAAGAGAGAGCAGATTAATCAGACAAATGATAGGATGATTCTTAAACCATCCTTATGGCATTTTGAGGCTGCCAACTGGGATAGCATCTATAATGGAGAAATCCCCTACCTCGAGCAGCTAGAATTTTTGCAAGATGAAGTGAGGATGAGACTTTCCACCATCATTGTTGAAATCCCAGAAGCAACACCCCAAGGTTATTATAAAAACAGTAGTGGATATGGCTTATCCCAATCAATAAATCAACCATCTAACCGTGTTGTTCAAAAAATTATGATTGTCAAAGCCAGCGATAATGCCGAAGTGCTTCGCCTCCAAAAACTTTTTGAAAAAGCCTCCGAAGAAGTGCCACCTGTTGAAGAGAGTGCCCAACCAGAAGAACCTAGCCCTGTCATCGAACAGCCAGAAACAAAACAAGGCACATCTATTTTTGAGAGCGTTATGCAGGACTAACTATGGATGAGAAAGAGATTAAATTGCGTGTTTCTCGGGCAGAACGCCTGCGAGACACCAAAATAGGGAATAAAGACTGCGAAAATTGCCCGGATACATACTCTATACGTCGAAAAAACACAATGACCCCGCTTTTATTAGTGATTATTCTTGTTTCTGCGGTTATTTATGTGATAAGCCAGCGTAGTGAAGAGATTTATCAAGGTGGCGGGGTGATAAATGTTGCTAAAGGACAAAAAATTCTTTATACAACTGTCTCCGAACCCCAAAGAACAGGGCTGTCTCTTATATTAGAGAATAAAAACTCTCAGCCTTGGAGCGTTTCGAATATTATTATTCGCTCTCCAAATGGCGAGGTGCCCTTCGATATTCAACAAGAAATTCCAGCTAAGGATATTGTTGCTGTTTTTGTGCCAATGCCTTTAGATGGTAAAAAATACAAGATTGAGGTGAATCCTCGATGAAAAAAATAGCAGTCTATCCTGGAACATTCGATCCGCCTACCAAAGGCCACGAAGATATCGCTTTGAGATCCCTTGATATTTTTGATGAGTTGATCCTCGCTGTTGTAGATAATAAAAATAAAAGTGTTCTCTTCTCCCTCGAAGAACGTGTCGAGCTGTGGAAGCAGATCATTCCCAATGAACCTCGCCTTAAAATATTACCCGTACGTGGTTTATTGGTAGATTTTGTAAACCAGCACAATGCTGGAGTGATCGTTCGTGGGCTAAGAGCCATTTCCGACTTCGAATACGAACTTCAAATGGCATCAACAAATAGAGATTTAGCTCCCGAAATTGATACTATCTTTTTCACTGCAAAAGGTCGCCAACTTTTTGTTAGCTCCACCATTGTAAAAGAACTCGCCTACCTCGGAGCTTATGTGGGTGATAAGGCGCCTCCCGTTGTGTGTGAGGCCTTAACAAAAAAATTTAAATCGAATTAGAGGTTTTAACCCTCATATCTTTATGGTAATAACCAAATTTTGGAGGAAACGATGTTTTTTTTCTTCGACCCAACGCAAATAATTATTTTGCCAGGGCTGATTATAGCGCTTTGGGCACAATTTAAGACACAACGCACTTTTGAGGAATGGAGCCAAATTTCTGCTGGTACCAGTGCTAAAAAAGTTGCTGAAGATATCCTCACTCAATATGGCGTTCATGATGTGCGTGTTGAACATGTAAGTGGCATGCTCTCCGACCATTACGACCCTAGAGACAAAGTACTTCGTCTTAGTGATTCTACCTATCATAGTGATAGCGTTGCCGCAATCGCCGTAGCTGCACACGAGGCTGGGCATGCAATCCAGCATAATAGAGGTTATCTTCCTCTTTTGCTCAGAAATGCTATTGTCCCCGCTGTAAGTATTGCATCATGGATGTGGATGGTGCTCTTTTTTATTGGTGTTTTTATCCGAAGCCCCCAAATGGTTCAAATTGGTATCTGGGTTTTTGGAGCAACACTTGCTTTTAGCGTCATCACCCTTCCTGTGGAATTTGATGCTTCTGGTAGAGCCTTAAAAATTCTCAATAATAATGGTATTCTCCATGGAGATAGTCTTGTTGGCGCTAGAAAAGTGCTTACAGCAGCTGCACTTACCTATATTGCCGGCGCGTTGATGTCACTTTTACAGCTCCTCAGACTGTTGGTTCTTTCCAACATGTTTGGCGGAAATCGAGATTAAATAAAAAAAATTCTCTGTAAAAACAGCCCCTCTATGCAGGGGCTTGTTTTTTTTTGATTAGACTGCTATAATGTAATATAAAAACATATAAGGATTTGCTATGGCACTCTCTCAAGAATTTATCGAAAAAGCACAGGCCAACCCCCGCCGCTTACTGCTACCTGAAGGGATAGACCCTCGAGTTTTAAAAGCAGCTCGCACTATTTCTAAATATAAAATGGCATCGGAGATTATCGTTCTTGGTAACCCCGACCAAATAAAAGGTATTGCGCAGGATCACGATATTGATCTTCATCAAATCCAGATTGTCGACTACAGAACAGACCCACGCTTGAAAGATTTTACCCATGAATACTACGAACTTCGCAAGCATAAAGGGCTTTCAGAAGAAAAAGCACTTGAAGAAATGACAGACGACGTCTTCTTTGGGGCAAAATTGATGGAGCATGGGCTTGCAGATGCAATGGTTTCTGGTTCGATATCACAAACTTCTAAAACATTGCGAGCAGCTATTTTCTTTGCAAAACCAAAGGTTAAAACGTTGTCTGGTATATTTTTAATGGATATTCCAACTAGCATGTATGGAGAAAAAGGACGCCTTATTTTTGGAGATTGTGCTGTAGTCCCTAACCCTACCGCAGAACAACTTGCAGATATTGCAATCGGGTGTGCTGAAGGAGCAAGAACACTCCTTAATATGGATCCAAAAGTAGCATTGCTTAGTTTTTCAACTAAGGGAAGCGCTAGAACTCCAGAAACTCAAAAGGTTATTGATGCAGTGCAGATTCTAAAAGAGAGAAATGTCGATTTTGAATTTGATGGAGAAATGCAACTTGATGCAGCTATTGATGAAGTCACAGCTTCTTTAAAAGCGCCTAATAGCTCTGTTGCTGGATCGGCTAATGTGTTGGTTTTTCCAGAACTCAACACGGGAAATATCGGTTATAAAATGGTTCAGCGTTTTGCACGAGCCGAAGCCTATGGGCCTATTTTGCAGGGCTTAACGCTTCCAATCAACGACCTCTCTCGGGGTTGTTATGTAGATGATATCGTTATTGTTTCGGCAATTACTATGGTGCAATCCTTTTAAAATGAGATCAAAATCAACCATTCGAAATACAATTATTAATGCTTTTGGCACATTTTTGTCTAGAATTTCAGGTATTGTAAAGTTTAACGTTGTAAACTACCTTTTTGGAGCTGGTGCAGATACCTTCTATAGTGCCAATGCCAATCTTTTGGCGTTGCGAAAAGCTCTTGGTGAAGGCCCATTGGTGAATTCCCTTCTTCCTATTTATAGTAAGGTTAAACACCAAGAAGGTGAAGACGCCGATAAATTTGCATCGAATATTCTTAACCAAATTCTTGTTGTTGCGCTGGTGGTTACACTTATCGGCTGGGTGAGTATGCGTTTTTGGACTAAACTATTTCTTCCGGGCTTTGCGTCCGACCCCGTTGCCTTCAACGAGATTGTCAATCTTACGGCCGTTATGCTGCTCTCGACATTCTTTTTCTCTAGTTTTTCAATCGCTATGGCGATCCTCAACGCAAATGGCCGCTTTGTCGTAACGGCAAATGCTCCTACAATTTCTAACATTATTTTTGTAGTATTTCCCATCTTAACCTACCAAAAATTAGGGGTGATGAGCCTCGCGTGGGCGGTGGTTTTAGGGACAGCCCTACAGGCTGTTGCTGGATTTATCGATATGACAGCAATGGGATTTCGCTATCGTTGGAATTCGTTTAATGTGTTTGATGCGCGTTCTCGTAATTTTTGGAAGCTCTTTCTTCCAACATCATTTACCTACCTTATTCAATCGGCGTTGTCTATTGGCTTGGGGTATTTTGCTTCTTTTCTTCCAAGAGGAAGCGTCACCTATCTTCGCAATGCAAATACGATTATTCAAGCGCCCGTGGGCTTTATCGGAGTAGCGTTGGCATCGGCTGTGTTCCCACTTTTTGCTGGATTAAAACACGATAGCCAGAAACTTTTCGAAGCGTGGGAAGAAAGCCTTGTCTTTTTTCTTTATCTAGCTCTTCCGATTGCGATGCTATTCACATTATATCCAGATGTCATCGTTAATAGCATTTTCCGAGATATTACAAGGTTGGCAACCAACAGTACAGGAAAATATACTCCAGAATTATTTCAACTTACCATTCAAGCAACAGGGATTCAAGGCTCGGTTCTTATCCCTTGGTCGCTTAACCTCATTATTAATCGACTTTTTTATGCTCTAGAACGCCCTTATATGCCACTAATAATGTATGCATTCAACTTTTTTATTAATATTGGCGGCTATATACTGGTTCGAAACATGAACTGGGGAGGATTTGGGCTTGTTTACGCTGATGTTATCTCTGGATGGTTTACTTTGGCGATTTCTATTCTGATTTTGCATAGCCAAATGAAATTCTCATATAATAAAAGCTTTTTGAAAACATTATCTCTATTATTAATTCTTAGTTTTGGCGCATGGATGATCGTTAAACCTCTGCATATGTGGTACATTAGTTCGGTGGCGAACGTATGGATGTCCATAATTCTTGCTGGGGCGATTTTCCTTGTTGGCACAGGGATTTTTATTGGATCAGCTCGTCTTCTAAAAGTAGACCCTTTTATCAGGAAAATAACATGATACATCTAAACACCCTTCCTAAAGCTTCTAAACTTCATATTGCTCTAGGTGCTTTTGATGGCGTTCACAAAGCTCACGTTTCTATTATTGAAAGAGCTATCGCCGGTGCCAAAAAAGAAGGGGGAAAAAGTGTTATTCTTTCATTCGAGCCATTGCCCAAAGAATATTTTCGGCGAAACATGGGTGCAGGTCGACTGCTTCCAGCTGCTATTAAAGAAGAAATCCTTAAAAATCTAGGGGCAGATGTGCTGCTAACGCTCCCATTTTCTGATTTTTGTCGCTTCAGTGAGAAAGAATTTATCAATCGTATCCTTACAAAAACTTCCGAAATTCATTTTTATGCTGGTGGGGATTTTCGAATGGGTAAAATAGATGGGGAACATTACGAAGGCGAAGGACTGTTTATTCATCACCAAGATGAAGTTCGAATTAATAATCAGCCATGCCGATCTACCACAGTAAGAAACCTCATTCATAATGGTTTTGTTGAGGATGCAACTCAATTTTTAGGTAGGGAATACATTTATTATTCTCGAACAGTTGCCGGAAATCGATTGGGGCGAACTATCGATTTTCCTACAATTAACCTTAAGCCAACGGATCAAGCACTGCCTCAATCGGGTGTGTATTTTGGAGAGTTGATTATCCATGAAAAAACATTTGCTGCCGCTATATATGTGGGAACAAGGCCTACTTTAAATGGTTCAAGTATTAGGATAGAAGCGCATAGCATCGACCTATTTCCCGAAACACAAACACCTCAGGGTACGCCGACAGCGGTGCGTTTTATCAAGAAAATATCTGAAGAAAAAAGCTTTGAATCTATTGAAAAATTACAAGAAATCCTTTATACTTACAAGAACGTTTCCTTGGCCCTCGCAGCCGAGCGATACAAAAGATAAGCCCATCCATCACGTGATGGAGGCAAATAATGCGGAGGTTCCTATGCTCTCAGCCGAGCAAAAAAAAGAGATTGTGCTTAAGTATCAATTGCACGATAAAGACACAGCTTCACCAGAAGTTCAGATTGCCCTTACAACAGCTAGAATTATGGCTATTTCAAAGCACTTACAAGCTTTTAAAAAAGATCATAAGTCAAAAAGAGGGCTTCTTCAGCTTGTTGGACAACGTAAAAGTCTTATGCGCTACCTACACAAGGTAGATGTTAATCGATTTCACAAGGTTGTACAAAGCCTTGGGATTCGTGCTTCTTTCTAAAATAGGTCTTATGCCAACCCAAAGCCTTGTCTTTGGGTTGTTTTTAAATTATTTATTCGTTAGTGAAAATATAGAATTAGGATTTGACCATGTTCGATGTCAAACAAGTACGCCGAAAGATCGGCGAACAAGAGATTATCCTTGAAACGGGTCGTATTGCCCGTCAAGCAGCAGGGAGTGTTGTTATCTACTACGGCGGTAATGCCATGTTGGTCACAGCTTGTGCTGCACCAGACCCTACTGATGGAGATTTTTTCCCTCTGACTGTGCATTTTCAAGAAAAATTTTATGCTGTGGGGCGTATTCCTGGTGGATTTTTCCGTCGAGAAGCCAAACCATCTGATAATGCAACTCTTATGGCTCGTCAAATCGATAGACCTATTCGTCCTCTTTTTGCTCCTGGATTCAAAAACGAAGTTCAAGTTATAGCTACACTTATCTCTTCGGATATGATATACACTACAGAAGGTATGGGTATTGTTGGAGCTGCGGCGGCTTTAGCCATCTCCAATATTCCAATCACCGAATATGCTGGTGGTGTTAAAGTGGCATGGAGCCCAGAATTTGGATATAAAATCAATCCTACACTTGTTGATTTGGAAAACTCAAAGCTAGATTTGCTTGTGGGCGGTACCAAAGAAGGTATTTGTATGGTTGAAGGTGGTGGAAATGAGGTTGCAGAAGAGGTTGTTCTCGAAGCACTTCGTATAGCCCAAGAAGCTATCCTCGAAGAAATTGCCATGATTGAAGAATTGGTTGCCTTAATCAAGCCTGAAAAAATGCTTGTAGAAGAAAAGCCCTCTTTCTTTAGTGATGAGCAACGGAAAGAAATTTACGATAGCGCTTACCAAGCTATTAAAGCAGTATCCAACGATAACGATAAGCATCGCCGTTCTAAAAATATCAAAGAAGCTTGCGCAGCTATCTTTGAAAAGTTTGGCGTCGATAAAGAACATGAAGCCTATAAAGAAATGGCACACTTACTAGAAGATGTGGAAGTAGAAATCATTCGTCACCAAATTGTGGTTGAAAAAGTCCGCACAGATGGTCGACAATTGACAGAAATTCGCCCTATTACCATTGAATTAGATGTTTTTGGTGGTCTTCATGGTTCTGTACTTTTCACACGTGGACAAACACAAAGCTTAGGTGTGGTTACCTTAGGTATGCCTAAAGACGAAATGCTAGTAGACTCTGTTGAAAGCAGTGATGTCTTTACAAAACGCTTTATGCTTCACTACAACTTCCCTCCCTTTAGTGTGGGTGAGGTGAAACGTCTTGGCGGTCTTTCTCGGCGTGAGATTGGACACGGACATCTTGCAGAACGTGCATTGATCCCTGTTCTTCCTGATTATGAAAAATTCCCCTATACTATTCGTCTGGTTTCGGAAATTACCGAATCAAACGGCTCGTCTTCGATGGCATCAGTATGCTCTGGTTCGCTCTCGATGATGGTTGCCGGTGTGCCTTTAAAGGCTCCTGTTGCTGGGATTGCAATGGGTCTAGTCTGGGATAAAAACACCAAAGATTACACAATCCTCTCAGATATACAAGGCTTGGAAGACCATCATGGCGACATGGACTTTAAAGTAGCGGGAACTGCCAACGGGATTACCGCTATCCAAATGGATCTTAAAACCACAGGGCTCCCCGAAGAAATTATGAAAAAAGCTCTTGCCCAAGCAAAAGACGGACGTATGTTTATCCTCAACAAGATGTCAAGTTCCATTGACACTCCCCGTGACGAAGTAGCTACCAGTGCACCAAAACTGCATAAAATCAGTATCGAACCAGATATGATTGGAACAGTAATTGGTTCTGGTGGACGCACTATTAAAAAGATTATGTCTGAATACGGCACAGATATCAACATTGAAGACAATGGTGATGTTGTAATTGCTGGAAAAGACCAAACCATGATCGAAGCTACGGCTGAAATGATCCGAAAATTGACCACTGGTTTCCGTGAAGACGAAGAAATCACTGGGCCAGTTACTCGTGTTGAAGCTTTTGGTGTTTTTGTCGAGGTTCTACCTGGGCAGCAAGCACTTCTCCATAAAAGTAGAGCTTCTAGTGATTTATCAACTGTTAAGGTTGGCGATCAAATTACCGTTTTCTTTAAGAATCTAGATGAGCGTAAACGTTTTAATGTTTACCAAATCAATAAAGATGTTGATGATAGACCTGCTCGTCCTCGTCGTGAGTATGGTGATAGATCTAGAGATGATAGACCTCGTCGTGAATACGGCGATAGATCTAGAGAAGATCGTCCCCGAAGAGAGTATGGCGACCGACAACGCGATGATAGACCTCGTCGTGAATATGGTGACAAGCCTCGAGAAGACCGTCCTCGTCGTGAAGAAGGCAACGACCAATCTCACGATGAAAAAAGACAGGACGGGGGGCATAACCCCGACCAGGGATTCTAAATAAGATATTCTTCATTAGGAATATAAATTAAAATCTAACTCATGCACGCCAACAAATGTTGGTTATAGAAATAGGAGGATGTATGAAAAAGTTTTATGGATTGATGGTTGCTATTGTTCTTTTGACAGTAGCTTGTGCGAAGACAGAAAGCTCGTCCATAACTGGTTTAAGACAGTCACCTATCGATATCGTTACCGCTGATATTGAAGAAGGAACACCTGCAAGTTTAGTATCTGACTTTGGTATAATTACTAAAGTTGCTCGCGAAACTTATGATTTCAAGTTTTACGCAACCGGTACATCTGAGTTTGAAGGAAAAGAATATAAAATGCTTCAAATGCATTTCCATTCTGGCTCTGAACATACAATTAATGGAGAACGCTATGCTTTAGAAGGGCATTTGGTTCACCAAAACGTAGCTGATGAGAACGATCTTCTTGTTATTGGCGTTGTTTATAATGTTGGAGAAGCAAATCCTGTTTTTGAAAGAGTTCTAAGTATTTACGAAAGTGAAAACAAAGAAGATATTTCTGCAGAAAACATTTCTTTTGCATCTTTATTCCCTGCTAATAAGTCTTACTTTGCTTACCCAGGTTCCTTGACAACACCTCCTTATAGTGAGAATGTTTCTTGGTATGTAATGGCTAACCCTGTTACTATTTCTGCAGAGCAACTTGAGCGTCATAACACTTGGTATTCTAACAACTACCGAGAAGTTCAAGACCTCAAAGGTAGAAAGCCAGTCTATCACCCTCATTTGTAGAATATAACTACTTATAGAAAATACGCCCTCGTTATGAGGGCGTATTTTTTTTCTGTTTTTTAAGAGCCTTGGCAGATTTTTTGAGGCTTTTGAGTTCTTCTTTACTGGGGAGTGATGTTTTCACTGAATTTTTCTTAGAGAAAAAAGGCTTCACCCAAAAATCATAGATAAAACGCACGGCCACACCGATTGCGATTGTCCCAATGACAGTAAGAGCACTCTTCCACATCTTTTAATCCTCATCTCTCTTGAGAACTTCGATAAAGGCTTCTTGAGGAATATTAACCGAACCGATCATCTTCATTTTTTTCTTTCCCTCTTTTTGCTTATCGAGAAGCTTACGCTTACGCGATATATCACCACCATAACACTTTGCCGTAACATCTTTTCTCATGGCAGAGATGGTTTCACGGGCAACAACTGTCGAGCCAATTGCTGCTTGTAGCGCAATTTGGAACATATGTTTGGGAATTAACTCTCGCAATTTTTTAACAATAACAAGCCCTCTTCTGCGTACATCCTCAGCAAAAACCATTTGTGCAAGCGCATCAACGGGTTTCCCACTAACTAAAATATCCATCCTAACAACTTTACTTTGTCGAAATTCGAGGAAGGAGTAGTCGAAGGAAGCATAGCCACGAGAATAGCTTTTCAGTTTATCAAAGAAATCGTAAATAATTTCGGCAAGAGGCAATTCACAATCGATTTGTACCCTTTTAGTATCAATATAAATCATATTGGTCTGGATGCCTCTTCTTTCCTGCATCAGCGTCATAATGGCCCCCATGTATTCATTAGGGGTGATGATGCTAGCTTTAACGAAAGGCTCCTCGACATATTTAACCTGCCCTGGGTCTGGGAATTCGGTTGCGTTTTCGATGAAAAACTCTTTACCTGTGTTGAGGACAACTTTATATTCTACAGAAGGCACTGTTGAGATAACAGAAAGGTTGTGTTCTTTTTCGAGGCGTTCTCGGATAATTTCAAGGTGCAATAAGCCTAAAAATCCGCACTTAAAGCCCATGCCCAGTGCTCCAGAATTCCATTTTTCAAATTGAAGAGAGGCATCTGTAAGCTTAAGACGCTGAAGTGCATCGTCTAGATCGGCAAAATCTTCTCCATCACCAGGAAAAATCCCTGCAAAGACGTAAGCTTGAGGTTTTTGATATCCTTCTAGAGGGGTTGAACAAGGATTATTTGCTAGAGTGATCGTATCACCAATGGTAATATCCTCTAGGCTTTTGATTTGAGCCATAATATATCCAACATCCCCCGCTTTGAGTTCGGGTTTTTTGTTGAAGGCTATTTGCATCAAGCCAACTTCGTCTGCGGTGTACGTTTTTTGAGAGTGCATGAAAAAAATTTCACTGCCAGATTTAAGAGTACCTTGCATAATACGGATTTTAACCACCACTCCACGATAGGCATCGTAGTAGGCATCGTAGACAAGTGCCTGCAATTTTTCGGCAGCATCGCCCTTGGGGTGAGGGATTTTTTCAACGATAGATTCAAAAAGTTGATCCATACCCATCCCAGTTTTGGCGCTCACACAGACGGCATCTTCGCGAGCTAAGCCGAGTTCATTTTCGATTTGTTCAAGGATTTCTTCGACCCGAGAATTTGGAAGATCAATCTTATTAAGCACAGGAATGATTTCAAGGTCGTTTCCGACAGCTTGGTAGAACGTGCTAAGTGTTTGTGCTTGAATACCTTGCGTTGAATCAACAAGAAGTAGTGCTCCTTCGCAGGCGGCAAGGCTTCGACTAACCTCATAAGAAAAATCGACGTGCCCAGGGGTGTCGATTAGATTTAGCTGATATTGCTTTCCGTCTTTAGCCTTATAAGGAGCAGAAACGGTTTGAGCTTTTACGGTGATACCGTGTTCTTTTTCAACTTCCATCGAATCGAGGACTTGAGAGCCAGATTTGCTTGGGTCCATCAACCCTGTAAGCTCGAGAATACGGTCGGCAAGAGTACTTTTGCCGTGGTCGATATGCGCGATAATACAAAAATTACGCAGAGTGCTTTTGTAAGACATGGTCATCCTATAGTTTTGATAAAATTCATCACATTATACAAGATTTATCATATTTTAGCAAGACTTGCTTTAAGGTTGTTCTGTGTCGGCGGCAACGGAACATTGGTATTAATTTTCAAATAGTATACGTGGTTTATTTCCACAAATAAAATTTCTGGCTTTTCTCCTTCTTGTTTTTTTTTTTGAAATATGCTAAAATAATAAAACTTAGAAGAGGATGTTATGGCAAAGTATATTTTCGTCACCGGTGGTGTTGTCTCTTCTTTAGGCAAGGGGATTACTGCCTCTTCTATTGGAGTATTGATCAAAGCTGCAGGGCATTCTGTTAACATGATGAAGATAGACCCATATCTTAATGTTGATGCTGGAACGATGCGCCCTTATGAGCATGGTGAGGTTTTTGTTCTCGATGACGGTACAGAAACAGACCTTGATTTGGGTAACTATGAACGCTATGTTAATATTCGTGCAACCAGAGATTCTGCTATTACTACAGGAAAAGTTTACCAAAAAGTAATCGAATCAGAACGTCGAGGAGAGTACTTAGGGCAAACCGTACAGGTTATACCTCATATTACTGATGAAATTAAGCGTCGTATTCGACTTTTCGACCAAAATAATTCTGATGTGTGTATTATCGAGCTAGGTGGAACTGTAGGCGATGTCGAATCGCTTCCTTTTGTTGAGGCTTTGCGTCAATTTCTTATCGAAGAAGGCCGTGATAACGTTATGTTTATCCACCTAACCCTTGTTCCCACTGTTACTAGTGGGGAAGTAAAGACAAAACCTTCCCAACATTCTGTTAAAACGCTGATGAGTGATGGTATTCACCCTGATATGCTGATTTGTCGTTCTAACGAACCCTTAAGCAGGGATATTAAAGAGAAATTGGCTCTCTTTTGTAATGTGCCTACTCACGCTGTAATTTCTCTTCCAAATGTTAAGCAGACAATATATGAAATCCCTTCTTTACTCTATCAAGAAAAAATACTGGACGGGATTGAAGCTCGTTTAGGATTAAATCTCAAGAAAAAAATAGATCTCTCACCTTGGAAAAAGTTCGTCGACTCTGTCCTTTGCTCAACAGGAGTATTAGATATCGCCTTTGTTGGTAAGTATTTAAAGCTTGATGATGCTTATAAATCTGTATTTGAAGCATTCACTCATGCTGCTGCTGCAAATGGGGTGAAGATCAATTTTCATTCTCTTAATCCAGAGCTTATCGAAGAAAATGATGAAGAGGCCATTGCTTTACTTAAAAAGGTTGATGGAATTTTTATTCCCGGAGGCTTTGGCATTCGAGGAATTTTAGGAAAAATAAAAGCTTTAAAATATGCCCGTGAAAATAAAGTGCCAGCTTTTGGAATTTGTCTGGGGCTGCAATGCATGGTGATGGAATACGCGCGAAACGTTTTGGGCATTAAGGATGCCGACTCTACCGAGTTCATTCCCGATACGACTAACCCTGTTGTTGATATGCTTACCAACCTTAAAGGGATCAAAAACCTTGGGGGAACCATGAGATTAGGCGCTTACACTGCTAAACTTACAGAAAATTCGCTTGCAGCACGCTTATATGCTTCTACAGAAATTGTCGAAAGACATCGCCACCGATATGAAGTTAATCCCGATTTTGTGCAACGATTGATCGATGGAGGGCTGACTATCTCTGGGACAGGGCCTTCCGAGTTAGTAGAAATTGTCGAGATAGATTCGCACCCGTTCTACCTTGGAGTGCAATATCACCCCGAATTTTTATCCTCGCCTTTACGGCCTCACCCCCTATTTAAAGGGTTTGTTGCCGCCGCTCAAAACTATAGAGAGGCAAAAGGATGAAAATTCTCATATTAGCAGGTGGACAAGGCACAAGATTGTGGCCTTTATCTCGAAAAACAATGCCCAAACAACTACTTTCTCCCCTCAACGAGGATAAACCTCTTGTTATTCAAACTGCAGAAAGAGTAGTTGCTCAAGGGATTGATCCAAAATCAATTAGTTTGGTGACAATCGCTCAGCAAGTGCCTCTATTTAAAGAGGTTTGGAAGGGATTTGGAGATGTTATCGCCGAACCTGACGCTAAAAACACTGCTCCAGCTATTTTATTGGGCTTGAAATATCTTCAAAAACTAGGCATTTCAGATACAGAAGCCGTTACAGTTTTTCCTTCGGATCATTACATTGGTGATTTTGAATTTGATACAAGCATTGATGCCTCCGAGGCAATTTTTTGCTACACTCTCAAGCCAACACGCGCCGAAACGGGTTATGGCTATATTCAATTAGAAGATGATTTATCCCCTAAACGTAAAGTGCATTCTTTTAAAGAGAAACCCAATCTTGAGCTTGCAAAAGAATGGTTTAGTGCGTGGGAGAAAAACCCTTCAGAGCCAACAAATAAATTTTGGAATGCAGGAATTTTTACGTTTTCGATTAATTCTCTTCTTGCGGCTTTGCATGAAAACGATCCAGAATTAGCATCACGCTGGCAAACATCAAGTTATGAAGAGTTCGAAGCAAATTATTCATCCTGCCCAAAAGTTGCCTTTGATGTTCTTGTTGCAGAAAAGGCATCAAATCTCTATGCCCTTCCCTTAAAGTGCTCTAAATGGCGTGATATTGGAACTTGGGAAAGCGTTCATGAGGCTTTAGCTACCGAATCTACTAGTAATGTTGCTGCTGGAGAAGCATCTATCACAGCTGTTTCTTCAGAAGGTTGTTTAGGGTTTTCGAAAACATCAAAATTGATTACATTTGCTGGTGTCGAAAACATTGCCGCTATTGATACAGGCGACGCCCTATTAATTGTGGATAAAAACAATCCTATTGCAATGAAATCACTACTTGATAAGCTGGCATCGGATCATCCAGAGGTTTGCTAGTGGCTCTGAAAAATGATGATTATCTTCAGCTTATAGAATATCTTTCAGAAACTAAATCTTTGCTTTTAATTCCCTCCCTAAATTTAGAGCAGCAAGCAACGCTCATTGAAAACGTACGCAAAATGACTTTAATTTTAGTAGAGGCTGTTCACGTGATAGATATTCAGAAGGTAGATATTGTGCGTATTAACAAGCAATTACTGGGGTATGTGCTTTCTATCCCTCGCTTGGATGAACCCACCGAAGAAGATATGTTAGTGAGAGCTTTACATCAAATTTCTTGTATTAGTGTGGCGGCGGAAGATATTCAATACTATCTTCGTAAAAATATAATGCTTCTTGCCGAGGCTATCGAAGCAAATAAATAATAAATTCAAAGAAACCCCGAAATATTTCGGGGCTTTTTATTTATCTGCTAGAATCAGCATTCCATCACCATAACTAAAAAACTGATATTTGTGTTCTAATGCCTCGATATAGGCTTGGCGAGTAAAATCTACTCCTGCAAATGCTTGCACTAAAAGAAGTAAGGTTGAATGTGGCAAGTGAAAATTTGTAATCAGACCATCGGTAACTTTGAATTGGTATCCAGGTTTAATGAAAATTTCCGCATAACCGCGATTTGCTTTTCCTTCGAAGGCCTCGAGTGTGCGACAAACCGTTGTCCCCGCGGCGATAACTCGCCCACCACGAGCTTTTGTTTCTTTGATGATGGCTGCGGTTTCTTCTGAAATCTCTGCTTTTTCTGAATGAATTTTGAAATCATCGGGGTGGCTATCCATCGGCTTGAAGGTGCCTATACCCACGTGTAATGTTATTTCTGTGGTGAGCACCCCTCGGCTAGTTAACGATGATAAAATTTCTCGAGTAAATCGAAGAGAGGCTGTTGGCGCTGCAACCGATCCATAAAGCCGTGCAAAAAGAGTTTGATAGCGTTCTTCATCGCTGGAGCTGTATAATTCTTGGTGGCGTCGGCGACGTTCTTCGATGATGTAGGGGGGGAGAGGAATCTGCCCTATTCGATCGGCGTCGGCGGGTGAAAATTCTTCATCAAAAATCACCTCTCTGAGGCCATCCTCCATTGTTTTACCTATACTTGCTCTCCGGTGGGAAAATATAATTATATCTCCTTCTTTGAGACGACGAGCTTTTTTAATCATTGCAGACCAAATATTTGGCCCCAGGCGTTCGATAAGTAATAACTCGCTTTCTAGCCCACTTTTTGCCGAGGTGAAAAAAAGGCGCGCTTTAAAGACTTTAGTATTATTAAAAACAATGAGGTCGCCTTTGTTGATATGAGATAGAGATTCTTCGAAGTGGCTGTGTGTGATTTGTCCATTCTGGAGGATCATGATTCGGTCATCACCACGTTTTGCCGAAGGTTGTGCTGCAATTAATTCGCTAGGGAGATCAAAATCGAGAAAATACGACATTATGAATTTTCGATAAGACGGATAAGCAAGCGTGTCGTATCTTCTAAATCTTTAATGCGGATATATTCGTTGACAGAATGGATTTCTTCCATACCAACGCTAACAACAGTAGATACAACGCCTTTTCCTGTATAGATATTGGCGTTTGTTCCCCCAGTTGAGCTTTCATACTCTGCGGTGATGCCTATATCGGCAAGCGCTTTTGTTGTGAATGCCACAATAGGGCTTTCTGCTGTAAAACTATACCCTTCGTTAGATTTGTTGAGTTCGCAGGTAATATCCACAGCTTGAGCTTTATGCTTAGCAACCGCTTCTTTTACTTGTTTTATAAGGGGTTGACACTTTTCATCTTTTAAAGAGCGAAACTCTCCTATAATAGTACAGGTATCAGGAACAACATTTCGTGCGAATCCACCATTGATAATACCTATGTTAGAGACGGTATCTTCGGAGACGCGCCCTGTTGGTAGGTCGAGAATAAGAGCCCCTGCCACCTTAATGGCATTTAACCCTTTTTCAGGTTCCATGCCAGCGTGAGACGAACGCCCTTTTACTGTGATAGAGTAATCGTAGTGGTAGGGTGCTTCAAGATTGATCTTACCCACAGGCCCACCACTATCCAAAATAAACCCAAAATCGATATTTTGAAGCTCGTTTTCGGGAAGAAATTGTGCTCCAACAAGCCCTACTTCCTCTGCAGAAGAAATAATAAATACAAGTTCTCCATGCTTTGGGTTGTTTTCGAGAATCCAGTCTATAGTTGCAAGCATTGCTGCTATACCGGCTTTGTCGTCGGCTCCTAGTACAGAGCTTCCATCGCTATGGATAATGCCTTTTGTTTCGTCCAAAATTGGGGTGACTTTTTCACAGGGAGGAACAGTATCTGCGTGGGCATCAAAAAATAGTGATTTTTTCGAACTGTCGTTTGCTTTAATCCGAATTACCATATTTTCACTACTACGACCTTTTGCATCGGTATAGGGAAAACGCTTCAGGCTAAAGCGACTCGCATCGGCTTTTTTCTCATCAAAAAAACGTTGGATGTAATCAAATACTGGTTTTTCTTGAAATGATGGAGATGCTATTGCTGCCATATCCATAAAATAAGAGACAACTGCTTGATGTTTTTTCATAAATCTCCCCTTGATTATATTTATTGCTTGTTAGCAACCGGCAATAAAAAGAAAAACTCTGCTTCATCCGGGCTAAATACGATATTTGAACTAAACATTAAGTTACTTCGATTCTCTAATTCTACACCAAAATATAGCTGTTGCCCTTCTACGACAAAAACCCCAGATTGAGCAGAACGAGGTGTTCCTTCTATAGAAAAAAGAGGTGTAACAAGGCCTGTTGAACTATTAGAATAACTAAAACGCCCTGAGTTGTCGGAGACAATGCTTGCGTTGTTTGAGATGCTTAACTGAGGAAATGTTCGCAACAGAAAAACCGCCCCTGCAGCATTAACGCGGTAGGTACCACTTAAATCAGTGAAAAAATTCTCGATAGCTCGTGTAGAACAAGAAAGAAGACCAAAAAGGCTTAATATTAAATATATTCTTCTCATAATACATCATAAAACATCAGTATAAAAATATCAAGATTTACTAAAAAATGCTATTAAAAATTTTTAAGATAGCCTACAAAAATTCAAAATATTATCTCTAATAATATGACAATATTCGCTGATTATGCTATACTAGAATGGGGGTTTTCTTTCTTTCACGGTTTACTCTCACTGGAGGAGTTTATGAAAGTTTATTTTTTTCTTTTACTGTGTTTTTTTTCTACATCAGTTATGGCAAAGGCTCCAGCTTCTTTGTCTTCAAACCAGCAACAGTATGTTCTTGCTTTGGAATATGTTTATGCTCAAGATTATCAACAGGCACGTTCTTTATTAGAAACCCTTTTCGCGAAAGTTCCAGATTCCCAGGTTGCTCAAACATTACTTAGTGTATATTTTGCCTTACTCCAGACAGAAAGATTATCTCAGCCAGATGCTGATAGTATTGGGCAACGGTTGTTTGAACTCATTAAAAGTGATGTTTTGCCCGAAACTGATGCCCAAAGAATTTTACAACTCTTTCTTCATCAATCTGTAAGTACAGGTGATTATTTGCTGGCACAAAAAACGATTGATCTCTATCTTTCTCACCATCCTCAAAGCATTATCGCTAATGGAATGCGTGGCTATATTGTTGCCATGCAACTTATTCGTAGGCAAGAACGAAAACAACCCATTAATCCTTTTGAACTTATTCAATATAATTCTTTTGTTGCAGGCTCTACTCCTTCAACTCAGGTAGAAAAATATTACGTTTCTCAAGCCCGTGAATTTATGGCTCTTGCATACAACGCCTTGGGGGATCGCCGTAAGGCTCTTTCCTTTTGGAGGCTTGCGTATATGATCCACCAACAGCCGATGGGTAGCCTGCTTAGCTCAGAGGTGGATTTTCTTAACTTTGCCTATGCGGCTAAGCATCTTCATGCTCTTAATATTAATAATTTTGATCAAGACCAGCGAGAATTATTTTTAGGTATTTTATTTGCCGATGGATCAAAAGAATCACTTCGTCTTATGGACTCTGTTCTTTCATCAAAGAAAACTCCGCTCTCGCCTTATGAACAAGCTTTGTCTCTTTATCGACGAGGCTTAACATCTCGCTCTATGATTGCATTAGATGGTACTGTGGGCACTCCTCTTCGCACGGAAAATCCTTGGTTCTATCTCGATCTTCGTTATAAACAGATGAAACGCCTTCAGCTTAAAGACGAGATTCAACCCGTTGCCGCAAGCCTTGGAGGAATGTCTTATCTGGTGGGTAAAAATAAGCTTGCCTTATCCTACCTTAATGATATTGATGAAAATGAAAATGGAGAAAAAAGCTACCTCATTGGGCGAATTTATCTCAGAGAAAACAACTATCCAAAGGCCATTGAAAATTTTAGAAAACATTTAAGATTTACCAATTCACGATATTATTCAGAAGCATTGGACACAATTATGAGAATTATCATTCAGGATGAGCAAAGTGAAGAAGAAATCCAGAAATACCTTGGCTTGTATCAACGGAAAAAAGGGAAAGCCACTCCTGATTCGTTTATTATTCAAGCTAAAATTGCAATAAAAACAGGTAGATATGATGAAGCTTTAGCCCTTGAAAAAATCGCTTTAGAAAAGGCTTCTCCTGATCAGAAAGTTCTATTACACTTCGATTTAGCCGATTTTTATTCTTCTCAGTGGCTCAAAACAAATCAAGATAAACAAATCCTTATGGCACGAGCACGGCTTAATATTACACAAGCGTTTGAAAAGCTAGGTTCGTCCTCGCAGGATATCATAAAGGCTAATTTTAATAACTATGCTTATATTAATGGGCTGTCATCAGATATGGGGCTGGATATAGGCATTGTGAAAAAAATTATTGAAATGAGCATGGAAAATCCAACCTTGGAAATTCTCGATACAGCTGCATTTGTTGCTATGGAAGCATTTCGCTTGAAGGTAAAAGACGCTGATGATCCAACCCCCTATTTTGACTCCCTCGAACGAAGCGTTACACTTATTGATGAAGAACAAAATTACTCTAAAATGTTAGCCCCTCCCTATGTTGACGAAAGTACAAGGTGGTTGCCTGTATATTATGAGATTTATATGCACCTTGCTGCCTGGCACTGGGTAAATGGGCGTGAGGAGTTGTCTTCAGAGTATGAAAAACGTGTTCTTGAATTAGCTAAAAACCCCCATATTGCTATTCAACATTTGAATGAGTTAAAGCAATCTTGGAGTCAAGTTAGTCTCTAGATAACCATGAGAAGGCCCACACTGTGATGCAAAAAGATAAGAAAAAACACTTTTCTATTCATATCAGTCAAAAAACGGTTCGAATGCTATTTCGAATTGCTCTTGTCTATATTTTATTTCTTGGCATTGTGAATGTTGGGTTATTGATTGCTAAACCCTCAATTACAGCGGCTATTAAAACGGCTGTAGGTGCTAGAGAAGTTAAGATTAATGGTATTTCTAACCTACCTTTTATTTTTATCAGTATCAATCGCGTCGAAATTATCATCGATGATGAGATTAATTTAGAACTTGAAGATATTTATTTTAGATATCGCTTGTGGCATGTTTTCACTCGCAAATGGGAGTTAATCCCTGCTAGTTTTATCATCAACAAGACTTCTGTAGAATTTCATACTTATGCTCTCAAAGAGTTTCGTAATAGGCTTGCCAATCAATATCCCTCTACAGATAAAGAGCCTTCTAGCCCTGAAAAGCCATCGGCTATTCAATTTGATCCAGCTAAGATGGTTTTTGATCTTCGAATACGGAATACAGCTGCTACGATTCGTGCTTTAGGTCATTATCGCGTTGATGCCACAATAAATAGTGCTTATGCTTTTATAAAAAATGATACAGCTACATGGAAAACCGATCTCAATATCATTACTCGTTGGAGTAATCAAGTAGATATTCTCACTCTTAATGCGAAAAGTGAGGGTGTTATCACTAATTTTAATCTTGTTGATGGATTCTTTGATGTTTTAATTTCTCGCCTAAACTTGGGAGGCTTACCTGTTGTTTCTCAAAGGGATGAAGAGAAAATGTTGCTTAATTTCTCACTAAATAAGGGAGCGTTGAGCTTTAATGCGCTCAATCAATTTGAGGGATCTTCCAATAATATGGCCTTACAAGGTGACGCAAAAGATTTTACTCTAAAAATAGACAGGCCATTTCTTATTAAGTATGATAAATACGAAGAATATCAGGCTTTAGACTATGCTTTTAAACCGGGGCGATATCGCTTAACTGTTGATCTCAAAAACAATCCCGACTGGACGGCGCTTCTTTCTATTACATCGCCAGATCACCCTAATATTGGTGCTAATCTTGAATTTTACCCTAGAAATGATGGAACCTATGCTTTCCCCCTTGATATTAAAACTCATTTTTTTGGTAACCTAAAAGGTGATCTTGGTTTTAATTTTAAGGATAGAAAAGGTTTAATTCCTCTACCCTACGGGGTTCTCGACCTTGACAACGTGCGATTTTTGTTGCCGGGTCTTGTTTTTTCAGGGCATGCTATTGCCAAAAATATATCCAATAGAAATGCGCTGGATATCACGGTATATGATGCTGCCATGAACGGAGGGCGAATTGGGAATGCAAGAGTTGATCTTGGCATTGAACCCGGCGGAAAGTTACTCATAAAACCTCTAGCTTTTTCGAATGACGTTGATGTTTTTGTTGATGTGGGAAGTAGTACCGTTGATGTTCTTCTTAAAGCAGTACGATTGGATGGCGATTTTCTTGCAAAAAATACTTACCTTACTGTTTTTGGTCTTCATACTTCGATTTATCAAGGAGATGTTCGTATCACCAAGGCAGGTAGGTTTGCCGAAGTGCTAGTTGATGGAGATGTTATTGGATTTCAAGACAGTGAAAAACAGATTGAAATCGAAATGCACTTTACTAATGAAATGATCACAGTGCCACGTTTATATTTTATGGCTCAAAAAATTCTTCTTCAGGGAGATGTCACCATTGATGGTGGACGAACTAACACCAAAATAGGCATTACAGCGAATGCTAAGGTTGGGGCTTCGCATGATGAAACAATGCTTTTGGATGATGATCAAATGGTTATACCTATTGTTGCCAAGGTTGTCATTAGTGATGATAGAACAGAAGTCGGTGGCTTAGTGGATAATATAGTTCCCGTCAATGCGGTGGCTTTAGGGACAGATGTCGATTTAATGTTTAATTTCAATAAATATCCTCTAGAAAAATTACTAGTTGGCGGAAATCTCACAGGAGATTTGATGTTTAAATTTGCTCTTGATGGCTGGAAGGGTTTTTCTTTCCAAAAAGGTCGATGGGAAGTTGCTGATCGCTTGGTAACTCTTGATTTTGCCTCGTCTGGTTCGCAAGGATACCTGCCTCTTGAGTATTTTAGAGCAGGCTTAGACAATCAGCTTCTTTCTGGTCAAGGCTATATTGATGTGAGAGAAGGAATTGGAGGAGCTGTTCGTTTTGATCAGGGTGGTAGCCTTCAGTTTATCACAGGTGAGTACACGTGGAAAGCAGCGCTTGATCTTCGAGATTATCGCATCGATGAGTTATTTAGTTTGCCAATTTTTGGCCCTCTTTCTTCATTACAAGATTCCAGCACAGAAATTATTTATGCCAATTTCAAAGTGAATCTCAATGGGCAGCTAGCAAATCCTGATATCGAAGGAAGCTTCAATTTAGTTGGTGATGCTGCGGATAAGGTTGAGTCTTCTGTAATTAGAGGAAGTCGTTCTCGATCTGCTGACCCTATTGATAATCCTGCTTTCCAGCTTGCAACCCAGCGTTTTGCTAAAGTTGGGGGAGATATTATTCTTCAAAACCTCAGATTGAGACACCCAAGCTATAATATGGATGGAAATATTCGTTTCAGCCAAAAAAATCCTAATGATTTTGATGCTGATCTTACTGGGGCACTTGCAATTTTTGGAAATTCTATCAAAACAGGGATGAAGCTTTCAATCAAAAAAGATGATGATATGAGTATACTTTCCTACCAGATTCCCAATCTTTATGTTTTATCCAAAGGCTCTATGCAGATGTCTGGAAAAATTATTCAAGAGGGAACAAGGCTTGTTTTTATTTCAGACGACCCTAGATATGGCATTTCTGGTTACTATGATTTCAATACCAATGGCGGTATATGGAATGTTATCTTCCAGTCTGATGCCTTAAAACTTATGTCTGAAGGTCGTAATACAACAACTACAATGTCTGGCTATGTTAATGGACATGCCGTTTTGAAAAAACTCAATCTAAATAAACCCATCAGCAAAATAGATGGCATTGCTGAAATTCACCTCAAGGCCGAAGGCTCTATTGATAACCCTATTATTAATGGGGATGTTGTCTTTGAGAATGTCTTACTCAAAACAACGGCATTAAGAAATCAGTTAAGGCTACCAGAACGTAATACTATTTTAGTGAAGCAAAATCGAATTATCATCCCTGATACCACGATTTTAGCTGGTGGACGTGATACTTTTGGGCTAGAAGGATGGATTAATATTCAGGATAGAAGTATTCAAGATTTAAAATTGAATTTATACTCAAAAAATGGCGAAGGCACGAATGCATCTTCTCTAAATTGGAGATTAAACATTCCTTACCTTTCTGTAAGTGGGCAAACCGCTTTGGAATATCTCACTATTGCAGGGGGTGCTGGAGATATTGGAGTACGATCTGTAATTCATGGTAGAAACATGAATATTAACTTCGAGCTTCAAGATCTTCTTACAGGAACTGGGGAACAAACTCCCAATGAATTTATAAATGCAATTCTTGCTTCTTTAAATTTTGATATTGATTTTAATCTTGCCAATAGCGCCCGATTTCTCAATCAACTTTTTGATTTTAGATTTCAACAAAATCAAACTTTGCATATTAATGGAAGCCTTGGCGATAATACTTTTGCTATTAAGGGAAGCATGCCAATTCAGGGTGGGACGATCAATTATCTTGGGCGAGACCTAAAAATTGAAACAGGAAACCTATTTTTTAGTGGAGATTCTGGGGATCCTTTCCCAACAGTTAGCGTTGCTGCTTCTTCTACGGCAAGAGAAAGCCAAGGGGATCAGGTGACGGTTAATGTTGATTTCCGAGGAAAACTTCCTGAGATCGAGCTTGCAGCCCTTAGTTCTTCACCTCCACGATCTCGATCGGAAATTTATGGCCTTCTAGGCTTTGGTTCTGTTGAAGGCGGAGGGCGAGATAGTACAAATATTATCTCAAGCTCTCAGGAAGCGGTTGCATCTAGTGTAGGTATTGCCGAAAATGCACTATTTATTGCTCCATTAACACAGCGTCTTCGCCGCGCTTTAGGATTTTTTGATACTATTCAGCTTAAAACAGATGTTCTTGGTAACCTAGTTCGAGCATCTTCCTTAGGAAACACAGTGAGTGGACTATCTCTTCTTAATGGTTCGGAGGTAGAATTGGGGGTTAATGTTCCCAACATTCCGAGTTTACAATTAAGAGGAAGTATTCGATTTGAGGCGCCGCAAAACAATGTTGTTGATACATATCTTCAACAACAATACAAACTTGGTGTTATTTATGATTATCGTACACCTACTTTATGGCAAATGTCATTTGGTGTTAATGGACGTATTCTTGTTGATCCACCGATTAGCTCTGCGCAGTCTGGGGCGGCTAATCCGACAACGGAATACCAATATGAATTACTGCTCGAAACAAGCTTCCGCCGAAGTTTTGGTTATAAACCGCCAGACCGGCGAATAGAGTCAATAGGAACTCAATCGAGAGAACCTATTTTTGAATAGAACCCATGGGGATAATGATAAAACTTGATAATTATATACAAATCATATATAATAACTGGTTTGTGTGTAGTGATTTCGGGCAAATAATTAAAGGTAGATGATGGTGACTTATGAAATGGATTAGATCTTTACTTCTCGTTTTTTTTATTTTAGGTAGTGGTGTTTTTGCACAACAACCTACTTCTACGGTAGCTGAAATTCGCTTTGAAGGACTTGTTGCGACATCCTACAATGATGCATTAGCAGCGATTCACCTAAGGCCTGGTAGCGTTTTTGATCAAAGAGGGCTAAATCAAGCCGTTAAAGATCTTAACGCAATGCAGCGATTTCGAAGTGTCCGTGTTGCAACAACGCAATCTACAGTGGGCGTCGTTGTTACGTTTACTGTTGCGGAAGAGTCTCTTTTGGATCGAGTTATATTCCGTGGGGTCAGTTTAGGCAAAACCTCAAAAGTTAAAGAACTTAACGATCTTTCTTCAGGGAAGGCTTTTCGAGAAGCAAGAGCGAGAACAGCTGTTTATCGTATTAAAGAATACTATCGATCAGAAGGCTTTCTCGAAGCAGATGTTCAGTACAGCATCGAACCCGTTGCGCAACTCCCTGGTTATTATGATCTTATCTACACTGTTGTTGAAGGCCCAAAAATTGTTGTCCGAAATGTAGATATCCATGGGGCAGTTAAGATTCGTCCTAAGAAAATCTTAGGGGTGATGAAAACAAGAAAACAGCAGTGGGTTATTCAAAGTGGAGTTCTTAAAGAAGAAGAGTTTCTTGCAGATCGAGAACGAATACTTGCTCTTTATAAAAAAAATGGCTATTTTGATGCAGAAATAACTAATTTTAGTTGGACCATCGAAGATATCCCCTCCGTAAACAAACAGGGTGAAGTGACGAAAGTTACACGAGGTATTGTTATTCGTATCGGCATCAACGAGGGCGAACAATATACCGCTGGTAATTTTAGTTTTGAAGGCTATAATGTTCTCACTCTTTCGGAGCTTGAGCGTTATCTTTCTCTTAAAGAAGGAAGTGTCTACGATCAAGAAAAAATAGAGATGATCCGGGCTGCTATTTATAAGAAATATTCAGATAATGGCTATCTTTTTGCGAATGTTTCAACACTTCAACCTAAACGTGATGGACGTATTATTGATACTGTTTTTGTCATCACCGAAGGAAAACGTTCTCACATTAATAATATTATTATTACTGGCAACTGGAAAACATACCCTAGTGTTATTCGGCACCTTATTCAGGTGTCAGAAGGCGAAATTTTTGTTAGCCGAAAAGTAGAACAAAGTTTAAATCGCCTTGGACAAACTCAATTCTTTACAGATGTTCGCCCTATCCCTCAACCATCAGCTATTGATGGCTTGATTGATCTAGAATTTGCAATCAGTGAAAACCAGACAGGGCAGATAGAGTTAAATGGTGGCTGGGGAACCGTTAGTGGATTTGTTATTGGTGTAAAGATTGCCGAGAGAAACCTTGGTGGGCGAGGCTGGTACCTCTCTGTTAGAGGGGAATATGGGCAGTTTCGTCAGCTTGGTGAGATTACTTTTACAAACCCCTTTGTTTTCCTATCACCGTTTTCTTTTAGCGTTACGGCTGGGGTTTATAATACAGTCTATACCTCGGTTCCTGCGGATGAAAATAATGATGGCGTTATTGATGGAACAGATCTTAATTATCTTAATAATCCAAATATTATTCCGGATACATATTCTTCAAGTTCCCAATATACGAGGTTGCAATTCCGCTTAGGGGCATCTCTAGGCGCCCAGTTTGCTGTTTACTGGAATGCAGGTGTTGGTTTTGATTTTAATATTTTCCTCGATTATAAAGCAAGAGAACTTTCAAGGCCTCTCATTTTCGATAATGGATGGAGGGTTGATAGAGAATTAATTGACTCATTCAATTTTGGCTGGACTATTCAAAATACTCTCTACTTTACTTTACGATTTAATAATACCGATGGAGGCCTGTGGCCTACTCGAGGGATTAATGCAAGTACTTATCTTGGCTTTTCTGGCTATGGATTAGGTGGAAATATTCACTTTATCTCGCTCACGGGAAGTTTTGATTTCTATTATAAACTGTTTTCTATCCCATCTTTTGGAAAAGATCTTAAAGTAACGTGGGTATTCCACTATGATATGGGCTTCTTATTCCCTTATTTGAATGGGCTATTTGACTTCCGAGATGCAAATAGACAGTCTTTTGATGGTGTTTATCGAATGCGTGGTTGGATTAACTTCGCTGTTAGAGGACAATCTCTATCTTATTTCTCAATGGAACTTCGTTTCCCTGTTTGGGATTTTATTGGTCTGGTTGGATTTATGGATATTGGAGCTATTTTCTCTGAATATCATCAATTCTCTCTTAATACTTCTGGATATATCATGAGTATGGGGCTAGGAATTGCGATTAACTTACCAATTCTGCCTATTCGCCTCTATGTTGCTCGCCCCTTTGAGTGGAGAGAAGGCACGTTTAAGCCTACAGCCTCTGGAGATTTCTGGAAAGACTGGCAGTTTGTATTCTCAATACAAGGTTTATTCTAAGTTTATAGTGAAAGCCACCCTAGCAATAGGGTGGCTTTTATATGGATGAAATCCTCTGATAATAAAAAAAGCCTCCCAAAAATTGGGAGGCTTTTATGCGCGTATTTTCTAGCGCAGCAAGTTGAGAACCATTTGGGGTTGTTGGTTGGCTTGAGCCAACATAGCTGTAGCAGCTTGCATCATGACCTGGTTTCGAGCATGAGTGCTGGAAGCACGAGCCATATCTGTATCTCGGATACGAGATTCAGATGCTTGCATATTTTCAGCACCTGTCATGATAGAACGTGATGCAGATTCAAGACGGTTTTGCATTGCTCCGAGATCAGATCGTTGAGAGTTAACTCTCATTAAAGCTTGATCCACGAGACCAATTACAGAGTTTGCTTGATCTTGTGTGCTGATAGAAATGAAAGATGCTGTAGCAGGGTTGCCAACAGGATTTTTCAATCCAAGAGCTTGAGAGTTCATTGTTCCAACATAAGCACGGATACGTTCATCCATATTTGCACCAACATGGAAATACATAGATGCTTGTGCAGGATTTTCAGCAGTAGGTTTTGCGAAAAGACCTGTAAGCATTTTCAAGCCGTTAAATTGAGCTTGTGATGCAATACGATCGATTTCAGAAACCATTTGAGCAACTTCAACCTGAATATAACCACGATCTTCATTGGTATAAATACCGTTGGCAGATTGCACAGCTAATTCACGAACACGTTGAAGAATATTTGTTGTTTCTGCAAGATATCCTTCTGTTGTTTGAATGAAAGAAATATCATCCTGAACGTTCATATTCGCGCGGTTAAGACCACGGATTTGAGTACGCATTTTTTCTGAAACTGCAAGACCAGATGCGTCATCTCCAGCTCTGTTGATACGAAGACCAGAAGACAATGTTTCCATTGTTTTTTGACTTGCCAAATTGTTGTTAAATAACTGACGGTTACCAAACAAAGCCCCAACATTATTGTTAATAATCATAACATCCTCCATGATGTCTAAAATTATATATTCAAGTGCATCCTTGCACTTGTTTATTTTTCGGTATAGTGATAGAAAAAGTGAGTTTTTTTTTTATTTTTCTATCTCTTGTAAACTCAACTTGAGTTTCTCTCCTCCTTCCATAACATAATTCGGAAATCTACTCGAAATCATGAGGTATTTCTTCCTTTTTTTACAAAAAAAAACAACCTTCATTTTACAGAGGGTTGTTTTTTGATTTTTAGGTTAACTTAAATAAGTTGAAACATAGGATTCATGGCTACTATGGAGCTTTTCTTACCTCTGCGATTGGTGAGATTATTAGTGTTAGTGCTTTCATAGGCGCGGGAAGCTTGAGTCATAATGTCCATGGCTACTATGGAGCTTTTCTTACCTCTGCGATTGGTGAGATTATTGGTGTTAGTGCTTTCATAAGCGCGGGAAGCTTGAGTCATAATATCTGCAACAACTTTTAAAGAGTTGTAAGTAGATGAGCGAGCAAACATAACTCCAGACGTGAGCGTAGAAAAAGCTACGAAAAACAATACTTTTTTCATCGTGGTCTCCTTTAATTAACAGGTTCAGGCAAAAAACTATATTTACCCCGTAATATGATAAGTATATACACTTCAAAAAGGATTTGATTATGATTAAAAATTGCTATATTTTTAATCATAAAAACGAGGCTGAGCTTGGGGTGTTAAAGAATCCTCAATTATTTTTGCGAGTCCAAAGCCTCCACCTTGAGCTGCGGTTTTTGCATACTCTTGAGCAAGCATTCCATCAAAGATTTCATAAGCTTGAGTTTTCTCGCCCATAAATCCAGAACGATTAATCGTTTTTTTCATTTCTTTGAACATTTGTTCGATGAAAATAGACTCAAAATCCTGAGCAGTTTGCTTTAATTTCGCTTTATCTTGGGTATCTCTGTTGCTTTGTTGACGTAAAGACTCAATTTGAGCTGTATCCATTGCTGTATTTAATGAGTTAATCATCATAATAGGCATCCTTCTAAAATATCTCTCATTATTTTTCGGAATATTTTAGAAAAACTTTAGCCTAATAGAGTGATTCTCTTTCCTGATCCGTAATTTCTTTGGAAGCTTTTAATTCTTGGTCTTCCTCTGGCATAACAGACAGTGTAGTAAGCTGGTCATCTATTTTCATAACAAGCAATTGGGAGGCTCTATTGGAGATATCAGACGCTTTGAGAACGGCTCGTTGACCACCTTGCGAAATGACAACAAAACGATCTGCTTCGTCGACAAATGCAAAGTCTGCCACTAATTCACCTTCTTTTGTGTTGATGATCCAGTATCCTTTACCCCCGCGATTTTCTAGTTGTTTTGCTTCAGTACCAGCAACACGTCGCCCTTTTCCATTTTGGGATACGGCTAGGATATATTTACCAGGCTCGTCTACTCTCATTCCAACAACAGAATCTTCGGTGTCTTCAACTTTGATGGCTCTTTCTCCCATTGCGCCGCGGCTATGTGGTGTAAAGAGTTTTTCAGAGAGTTTGAAGCCCTTCCCTCGACGTTTAAGGAAGACTAAGAGGCTTTCCCCATCTGTTCGAACGGCGCTAACTAGGCGGTCTCCAGCACGTAGTTTAAGGGCGATTACTCCCACGCGACTAATATTGGAGAATAGCTTGAGAGGGATTCTAACCCCTTGCCCTTGTGCAGTAGCAAACATGACATTACTATTTTCATCAAATTTGTTAATAAACATTACCGCAGCGATGCTACCCGACATACTTTCAAGCCGAGGAACCGTATTAATGTGGCGTACTTGTGCTCCGCTGCTGCTTCCTGCAATTTCATAGCCTTTCAATGAATAAGCTTTTCCATCAGAGGAGAAGAAGAGAATTGTATCTTTAATATTGCATGAGGCAGAAGCAATAATGAGGTCGTCCTCGCCAAGTTTACGCCCACCTGTGGCACTGCCGGTGCGTTTGCCTCCGCGAGAGGATGTTTTACTACCAGGGTCGATTTCAACAAATAAGTACCCTTGATGAGAAACAGCCAGATGCATTGGTTTATTTTCGATAAATTCTTCATTGGTGATTTCTTCAATATTTAGTGCACCAAGAGCGGTTCGACGTTCGTCGCCGATATCCTCTACCATTGCGGTGAGTTCTTGTTTAATGAGATCATCACGTTTTTTAGGATTTTCTAATAGTTCGATAAGCTCTCGAAGACGTTTTTCAAGCTCGGCTTTTTCTGCTTCTAATTTATGAACTTCTAAAGCCGTGATCCGTTGCAGACGCATATCAAGAATTGCCTGTGCTTGAATTTCACTGAGCACGAAATTAGCAACAAGGCGTTCTTTTGCATTTTTAGGGTCGGAAGACTCTCTAATAGTACGTACAACATCATCAATATTGGCTTGAGCAATCAACAGCCCCAATACGATATGAAGGCGTTCCTCAATTTTACGTTTCTCAAAACGATGCCGACGGTCGGTGACATTACGACGATGGCCAATATATGTTTCTATAAGTGCTTTAAGCCCAAACAGTTCGGGGCGATTATCTCGGAGTGTAATCATGTTGATGGAGATGTTTTTCTCCATTTGAGTTTCTTTATAGATAATTGCTTTGATTTTTTCAGCTTCGGCTGGCCCGCCTGTTCGAATAAGTTCTATCACAACTCTAAGCCCAGCACTAGAACTTTCATCGCGAACTTCTTTAATATGACGAAGACTTGTTGCATATTTGCTATGATCATCAGCCATTAGCTCGACTATTTCTGCAACAATACGACTTTTTATTGTTTGATAGGGGATCTCGGTAATAACAAGGGAGTTTGTTTTTTCTTCCCACTCCATTACCCCTGCAAGACGCACAGAACCCTTGCCTGTTTCGTAAACCGTGGCAATATTACTAGGGTTTGTGATTCTTCCACCGGTAGGAAAGTCGGGGCCTTTAACATACTGCATAAGCCCTGAAGTTTCTATATCTGGGTTGTCGATGTAGGCTGATGCCGCTAATACTACCTCTTGTAAATTATGGGGAGGAATACCGGTAGAAAAGCCCACCGCAATTCCTTCTGTACCATTACATAAAAGAGCTGGAAACATTCCAGGAAGCACAATGGGTTCTTGCATGGTATCATCAAAGTTAGGGCGAAAATCGACGGTGTCTTTGTCGATGTCGTTAATGATATAGTAAGCTGTTTTTGAGAGTTTCATCTCTGTATAACGCATCGCCGCAGGAGGGTCGTTATCGAGCGAACCGAAGTTTCCTTGCCCTATAACTAAAGGGTAGCGTGAGGCAAAATCTTGCCCTAAACGTACCGCAGCATTATAAACAGATGCATCACCATGAGGGTGAAATTTACCTAACACATCCCCCACAACACGCGCCGATTTACGGGTTTGTTTTTCATGAGTGATACCTAATTCCTGCATAGAGTAAAGAATACGCCGATGCACAGGCTTCATGCCATCTCGGGCATCAGGGATAGCGCGTCCAGTAATAACACTATATGCGTAATTTAGATAGGACGTTTCTAACTCGGTCTCAAAATAAGATGGGGTAATATTATCGGGATTATCACTAGGGAACGTAATTTTACCTTTAGCCATGAATTTTCCTCTATTATCAGTTATTAGTTTTGAAATACCATCATATTATAAGGAAGAATATTAAAAAAATCAAAAATTACCAACCTGAAATTAATTAATGGCTCTTTCATATAAAAATTATGAATTGTTAACCAAAATGACTACTGATTGACAATCAAGATTCTTTACGCTATAATACTGGACAAACACATTTTAGGAGCATTATATGACAGATATTAGACGTAGTTCTATTGCTATTTCAGGGGTTAAGGTTATTGTGGCCTCTATTTTGCTTGCCTTAAGTGCTCAAGTAACTTTTTATTTACCTTTATCGCCTGTTCCATTTACGGCTCAAACATTTGTCCTTATCTTTTTATCCTTGATGCTTGGTAGAAAAGCGGCTGCTGCAACAGTTTTAGTCTATTTTATGCAAGGATTAGCTGGTTTACCCGTTTTTGCTGGTGGATTTACTGGAGTGGCGGCTTTCTTACGTCCTGCAGCGGGTTTTTTAGTTGGTTTTTTACCTGTTGCTTTCTTTCTTGGTTGGTGTGCGGATCGCGGTTGTCTTAATTCTAAATTTTGGTCTTTAGTAGCGGTGTTAGCGGGTTCTGTACTTCTGTATGCCTTTGGTTCTGTGTGGCTTTCTCTTTATGTACCTGCTGCCAAGGTTTGGGCAATTGCTATTGCACCTTTCTGGGCTGGAGACCTTCTCAAAGCGGTTGCAGCTCTCGTATTAGCTCATTTCTTTCATCAAAAATAATCTTTAAAATAATAAAAAGCCTCCCATTTGGGAGGTTTTTTTAGTTTCATATGAAAATATTTGAAAAATTTCCTAATTTAAGCTATAATTTTCTGATACTATCAGGAGACACGAATGCTTCTCACAAAAGAAAATAAACGCACCCTTTTTTGCGGGCAATTTGATAACGATAGCCTGCTCAATGTGCCCAATGTTGCCAATGGTTGGGTGGATCATTATCGAGACCATGGCGATCTAGTTTTTATTGATCTCCGCGATCGAAGCGGGATTCTTCAGCTGGTTTTTGATCCGGCAAAATCACCAAAAGCTCACGAAATGGCGAAAACTCTTCGGCGAGAAGATGTTATTGGTATTAGAGGCTTTCTCAGAAAACGAGCTGAAGGCATGGAAAATCCTCGCCTAGCTACAGGGAATTACGAGTTTCTCTGCGAAGAATTATTTATCTTCAATCGTTCAAAAACCCCACCTTTTGATATTCATGAAGAAGTTACAAACGAAGAATCACGGCTTACTTACCGCTATATTGATATTCGCTCTCCTAAAATGTACGACAACTTACTTAAGCGTTCTCAGATTACAAATGTAATCCGAAATGTAATGGCAGAAAATAGCTTTCTCGAAGTGGAAACTCCTATTTTAACGCGTAGTACTCCAGAAGGTGCGCGTGACTTTTTAGTGCCTTCACGGGTTCATAAGGGTTCGTATTTTGCTCTTCCCCAAAGCCCTCAAATTTTTAAACAATTGTTAATGATGGGTGGAGTGGAACGCTACTATCAAATTGCTCGTTGTTTCCGTGATGAAGATCTCCGAGCGGATCGTCAACCAGAGTTCACACAGCTTGATATCGAAACATCTTTCCTCGAAGCAGAAGATATACAAACTCTCATTGAGAATTTGCTTTCTCGTGTTATGAAAGACGTCTATAATACTGATATTCCTACACCCTTTCCCAGAATGAGCTATCAAGATGCTATGGAAAATTATGGCAGCGATCGCCCTGATCTCCGTTTTGAAATGCCTCTGGTAGATGTGAGTGATATTGTTCGTAACTCAGAATTTTCTGTGTTTACCAACGTTACTGCTAAAGGTGGCAAGGTTAAATGTCTGCCTGTTCCAGATGGAGATAAGCTTTCCCGAAAGGATCTTGACGATCTTATTACCTTTGTTGGCCGCTATGGTGCTAAAGGAATGGCGTGGATGCGGGTTAAAAATGGCGCTGTAGAAAGTAATATTGTAAAATATTTTTCGGAAGATATTCAAAAACAACTTATTGCAGCTACGGATGCAAAAGATGGCTATACTCTTCTTTTCATTGCTGATGTAAAAAATAAGATAGTTTATGATGCAGCGGGTGCTCTTCGTTTAGAAGTTGGTAGCCGATTTGGGCTTCGACCAAAAGATAAATTTTCCTTCTTATGGGTTGTTGATTTCCCTCTTGTAGAGCAAGATGATGAAACTGGTCGATGGGTTGCTGTCCACCACCCATTTACAGCTCCAAGACCTGAAGATAGAGATAAAATGTCGAGTGATCCAGCGTCTGTACGGGCTAATGCCTATGATGTTATTTGTAATGGTACAGAGTTAGGAGGAGGATCAATCCGTATTGCGGATCCAGATACTCAAAGTGAGCTTTTCAAACTTATTAATCTATCCGAAAAAGAAGCTCAAGATAAATTTGGCTTTTTACTGGAAGCACTCTCCTATGGGGCTCCTCCTCATGGAGGAATTGCACTTGGTTTAGATCGTCTAGTTATGATGTTTCAGCAACTGGATAGCATCCGAGATGTTATTGCATTTCCTAAAACTCAAAAAGCATCCTGTCTCTTGATGGATGCCCCAAATGAAGTTGATCCGCAGCAACTTCTCGATCTCTCAATTAAAAATATTGAAGTTAAAGCAAATCGATAATAAAAGCCTCCCAAAAAGGGGGCTTTTGTTTTAATAGAAAAATTCCCTGCTAACAGGGAGTTTAAGACGATAGTAGTTGGCAATATTTGGATAGAAAATTGATGCAATAAAAAAGGCGTATAGAAGAGATTTTGGCGAAGGATTGTGAAGAAATCGCATGAGAGGAGCGAAAATACTTCGATCGACTTCGGTATCGTAAGGAGAATAGATGACCGCCCCTTGAGGTAGAGCCGTATTTTGAAGAGAGCAGGCATTGATAACAGTAAGTAGAGCGGGGTAAAGGTTCATTTTTTCTTCTAAGGCTTCGTTTTGAAGACGCCCCAACGCTCCATACCCGGAAATAAATAGAATATCTGGTCTAGAGGACTCTAATACCCATTTTCGTTTTATTGCTAAAGCAGAAATTCTTCGTGCCTCCCTCTGAGCAAGGGGCATATTTTTATCAAAAAACATCGATAAACTTTGAAAAGGGCGAGATATAATAGGTTTTTTAGATTTTTGAACAAAAAAACATGGATTTTTAGTGATTTCAACGGGAAGAAATACGTCTAGCCCACTAATTGCAAGGGAGTCATCGTCAATTTGAATTCCTAAATCTTCACAAAAGTGATTCCATAAGCCTTGACGAGAATAATTCTTCGAAAATCTTACTATTGCCGTATGAATAAGACGATTTTCTTCAAAAGATTGTTGCCAAAATTTAGTTTTTTCTTCACTAAGAGAGAATTTCTTCCCTTGATATTGACATTCAAAAGGGAAATTGTTAACAATATTTAACAATTTTGGCGGCTTGGAAAAGATTTTAGCAAGTTGATTCAGCTGATATAACTGAATCCTACTAACGACAATAGAGGATGAGGTTGCGAAAATGTTTTCGGCAAAGGGGAGAAGATTGTCTGCAAAGCCACAGGGACAGATGTCCCCAGATTTTCCATAAAACATTCGGATATGCCGACGATCAAATCGGAGTAGAATCATAAACCCTGAGAATGTATAACAATAACATTTCCTTGGCGGAGTGCATCAAGGCTTCGTTGAGTAGAAAAAATTCGACGTAGATCTTCATCAAATAGAACTATATCAGAAAGAGAAGCGCCATTTACTTCTGCAGGAAGAATATAAGCAACTCTTTTTCCTTTTATAGGGTGATTTAAAGCTGCCGTAATCGATGAAACATAATGCACGGCACTTTGCTTTTTGTTAACCCCTGGAGCAAGCGTTTCAATTCCATGAACAAGATCGCCTTGTTGGTTGATAATACGCGTTGATAGTGAAGGGCGAAAACTTTTAAACATTACTAAATCGATAATAATCGTATCATAACTAATTTCTAGGGGCGTATTGGTGAGATAATTTGTGACAACAGAGCTTTTAATATTTTGGTAAAAAGGTTCTGAAATGCTATTGCGACCATAGAGTTTAAAAGAGATCGATCCTTTAATTTGAGACTTTTCGATAATGGCGTCGTTAACGGATAATCCATATAAAGAGGCCATGAGATTATTTCTAATAGCCTCGTCTCGCTCAAAAATGTCTTTAATTGTAAGAAATGAAGAGACTTTAACTTGATTAAGGGCGCGTGATGCATGAATAAGCAGCTCTTCCTTGAGGCGGGAGCTAGAAATACTTACGTTCATCCCAATATTAGCGCTACTATAGGTAAGAGGCAAGCGATATTCAGTGACGAGTTCGCCTTTTGACCAATTAATATAGCTATAATACTGAGGCATGTCCTCGATAAGATCTGTTTTTTCTCTGGTAGAGAAAGAATTTTCACCAAAAACACCTGGCCTGAGAGGATTATAATAGATAGTATTTGTTCCAAATTGCCCTGGTCGAAGTTGCGCAAAACTTGGTGTTGCACAAAAAAAGGCGAAAAAGATCAAAAATTTCACGGTTTTTTTCCTTCTAAACGACTTCGCGATATAGTAATAGGGCGCCAAGGCTCGACAATTTCCTTTTTTTGAGGAGCAAGCCTTTCTTTTGCAATACGAACTGCCTCGGATGGAAGCATATCAGGGGCGCGCCCCGATAATTTAGAACCACTATCTTGTTTATCTTCGGCTAAAAGACGTCGTAATACTTGTGCAATTGTGTAGGCGAGATGTTCAACATTCCCGTTTAATCCCGCTTTTTTATAAAGCTTTATTGCCGATACGGGATCTCGTTTTTCATGCTCAAAGATAGAAGCTACTCGAGCAATTCCATCTTTGTAATCTGTTGCAAGAAATATTTTTAGGGCGTTTTTGGTATCTCCGGTATTTAAAAGTTCATTACCTCTTCGGATCAGCATGGCACGTTCCGTTTGATCCATAGGAGCCTCCTTAGCGAGATGCTTCGCGCAGTCTATCTCCTATTCTTTCGACATTTTGGCGATAATCTTGAGTTTTTCCTTGTATTCGGGCTTGTTCTGCTTGAAGATATAAGGAATATGCTTGTTGAATAATTCGTTGTAATTGTTCTTCTCTGCTGAGAGATTCTTCTGTTTCTTCTACAGAGCCTTGATATACAGCAAGGTCTATAAATGAATCGCCTATATGTATACCTGTATTTTTAATAAGAGCTGCTTTTGCTAATACTGGCATATTCATTGTTATGGAATTTGTATAAATGGGTTGAATATAAAATACTCCCTCACTATAGGGAAAGGTTGATATTTGCCCAAGTGTTGATTTAATATCGATGGTTTGCCAATATGCCTCGATATTTTTGAAATCTTCGGAGCCTTGTAAGGCTGTTAATGCCTGCACAGGATCGATGCTATTCTGAAAAGATGGTTCAAATAAAAGAAGTGATGGATGTCCTCTATCGATATAAGCAATCAATTGAGCGTTGAAGGAGTTTTGATTTTTAAGCGTATAATCTTGAGTATAACCTAATACTTTATTGCTTGATGCTGAAAGAAGTACGATAGGTTGAGCTTTAACTTCGGGGGTCGTCATACGTTCGGATAGCCCACTATAAAAAGAATCAGGATTCATTTCGTGGTAGCGTTCCATCAATTTGGCTTGAATTTTGAAAAGCTCCTCTGGGTAAGAGGCATCTTGTAAATCAATCGATTCTTTAAATAATTGAGGGAACACCTTAGAAATAACACGAACAAATGGGTCTTCAATATCAATACGACGAAAAATAACTTCACCACTATAAGCATTGACATAGGCTCGAATAGGGGCACGAAGCCAATTTTTCTTTCCCCAAGGCGTATTAACAGAAGAAGCCACGAAGAGATCTTCAGATGATGAATAGCCATCTAATTCCCACCAAAGATTGTTCTTATCATATCTTAATTTAGGCTCGCTATAATCAAAATAAGGAAGAAGCTTTTTGACTAATTCGGAGGGCTTGCGGTAATAAATAAGGCGGGTTTGAGGCGTATAATTTTTGGTAATTAATGTGCGAATATCTCGCTTTTTCCAAGCCAAAGCAACTTTATGGAAAAAACTGACAGGCATACTATGAATATTCTCAAATTCTTGTTGAATAACGCCTGCACCCTCATTTTTATAGTTGGGAACCGCAATTTTAGTATTGATAAAGGCATAATCATCAAAATTTTCTGCAAAAAATATTTCTGGATGTTTAAGACTTATTTTTCCGGAAGGGTGTAATCCCTGCATTAAATATGAAGGCTCCCCATTACTTCCAACCTGAGATGCAGATGCAATAACAGCACCATATCCATAAATATCTCGGAAATATTGTTGCTCCCAATCCTCCGCGGGGTTTTTGAGTAGACGTGCGGAGATAAAAGCGGGTTTTTTTTCAATAATAGAGGCATTTACACGATCAAACCCTAAGGAACTATGAAAATCTTGATTGTTTTGGAGCTGTTTTAGGAAAATATCCTTATCTAGCAGAAATCCATTTGTAATACTAACATCAGAAATCGATTTTGGGGTAAATTGATTAGTGATTTTCTGAATATTGACTAATCCAAAAGCGCTTCGGGTATTTTCTGCATGAATTCCTGCAAATTTATTCTGGTAGAAAGTTTTATTAGGATTGAAAATAAACTTATCAAGGTAGAAAGGCCAAATAAGATTACATCCTACTAACACGATAAATGTGAAAACCCCTCCTCCAAACAAAACACGATAGTTTCGTCTGAAGAAATAAAGAGATAACGCAAAAAACAGCCATGTCCACAGTAAAGAAAAAACAAGAGGTAAAAAGTGTCCATAGAGATCAGAGTAACCAATAAAAGTTGTGGTTTCAATAGCGTGCTGCTGGCTTAAATATTGCCCATATTCTATTAAAAGATAGAGGATACTAAATAAACCAAACAAAGCTAGTGAAAATTTTCCATAGGCAATCTTTTTTTGATTTCCAGGATAAGAAACACGAAAAATAAAAAGTAGAGCAAAATATCCCATAAAAAACAGAGATATTTTTCGGATAAGAGGCATCCAAAAAAGATACCATGATAGATCTATTGAAAAAAGAGAATCTTTAATGCCCGTTGGACCAGCCAATATGGCATAAATTGTGCTTTCTCCAATACGTAAAAAGCTTTCAATTATAGCAATACAGATAAAAAAGAAAAAAAACTTAAATGTTAAAAATTTTTTATTATGACGCTCACGATACGAGCCTAACCAAGAGTGAACAATGGCACTACAGGCAAATACAAAAGAAAATACAGGAATAATACCTACTCTGAATAGAATTACCCCCATATTACGAGACGACCCCAGCGATGCCAACCACGAGATATTCAAGAAAAGATCCGACCCGTAGATAAAGAATGCTGCTATTATAGCAACAATGAAAAATATACTAGATAGCTTTCTGAAAAAATCATTTTTCTTTACTTTTGTCGACATGGCAACCTCATATTATTGGCCCGAGAGCCGTGTTTACTTTAGGGACAAGGCGTTCATCCAGTTTTGGGTTAAGAAAAATATAAAGAATTTGGGTAACTGTTTGTTCTGCTTTGTTATAGACAGGGAAAAATAAGACTTCCCCAAAAACATATGATTTTTCACCATTGAGGCTACGAAACTTTATATTTCTTAATGTTTGAATAATTTCTGAGCCACTTAAATCGGGGTTGCGAATCCAAGATGATTGACGGTCATCAAAAAAATTAGGCCCATCGGGCGTTCGTACTTTTAGCATACTTAAAGGAGCTTCATCTAGATTATAATAGCGTGTTTGAGTTTTTCCTGAATGATCGATAAAAACACTTCTCTTAAGGAAAATTTCCTTGAATGCTTGATTGTAATAAGAAACAATAGGCTCTAAAGGGCGCGTATTAAGTATAAGAATAGGAAAATGGGCGTTTTTCGCAATAAGAAAAAATTTTTCTTGCTCGATTTGAGCTATATTTGTCTTACTCTCGTTATAAAAGGAAAGTTTTTCCATCAAAGCGTTAAGATGCGTGCCTAAATTTCCGAACTCATCTTCGTTTGGGAAACGAAGTAAATTAGGGCGAGTTCTACCACCAAAATTAATGGCACTCATACGGCGTATTAAATCTTGATATTTATTTAAGCCTCTATTATAAAAGAAAATAAACGTTACCACCCCAAAAACAGCAGTTGATAATGTTATGATAATCATGCTAATATAAATATGGCGGAAATTTTGTTCGATGGAAGGCGGAAGAGAAGCCCAATAAGGCTCCATAAAAACGTCGATGGCCGTTAAAGAGCTGAAAAAAGCAACCATAACAACAATGGAAATCATAATAAAAATTCGGATAAGATGGGAGAGAGAGAACAAAGTGACCTCCATTTTTTTTAAGAAAGCTTGAGATTTCTGTCACGATATATTATATTATAAGACCGCGAGAAAATCCAGTTTTCTCTTTAAATTTAAGGATTTTTCCATGAAAAACACACTCTTTGCCGAGGTTAGTGGCACCCCTATTTTAGGGACAGATGTAGTCCGTTCTGTTAAGCGTTTTCTTACAGAAAGAGAAAATGATCCCCATTATGCAGACATCCCTAACGACGAAAACATCGCCTATATTAATGCCGAAGGATTACAACGAGCTATCGATCGTATTGCACTCAAACTTGTCGCGCAGTCGGAAGGTTTTATCATTGATGATGAAACGGTAAGTGCTGCTATTTTCGAACTCCGCACACAATATGAGGATGATAATGATTGGGAAATTCTTCTAGATGATTTAGGATTAGAAGATTCCACCCTTCGTAGCGAACTACATACCGATTTAATGGTAGAAGCTTTGTTTACTTCTAGGGTTGAAGCACTGAACGCTCCTGGCGACGAAGAAGCCAAAGAATATTATCAACACAATAAAGAAAGCATGCAAATTCCTGATAAATATACATTTATTGAGATGGAAGTTTCAGAAAATGCTCGTGAAGCGGCTGCGGTACTTGCCGAAGTAGATGGGGCTAAGATAATGAGCTTGGCAAAAGAGCGAGGATTAAAATGTTCTTTCTCCGAAAACATGTCTAAAATAGAGCTTCCAGAAGCGCTTCAGAATGTGCTTTCCGATCTCCCCGAAGGAAAAATTGCGTCTTTACCAGCAGATGATGGCACTGTTGTTTTGGTAAAACTCCTCAAGAAAAATGAGGGACGTATTATGGAAGCCGAAGAGGTTCTTCCAGGGCTAAAAGAATACCTTACAGTTATGCAGCATAAGGCGCTCTATGATGTTCTTGTCGAAGAGGCATTGGATAAAGCAACAATTGTTTATCATAATGCAGATCTGCTAAAAAATTTGAAGGCTGTAAAATGATTTCTCAGATTAGTTATTACGTTGTAGGGATTATTGGTCTGTTTATTGTTTTGAATGTACTGGTGTTGATAGGGGTTTCTCCAAAAGCTGTAGCGGATATGCAAAGCTACGCAAAAAGGCTGCGCTCGACAAAAAGCGTATCTTTTTCTGGAGGAATTACAGAATTACTAGAAAAAATAGCATCTTCTAAAGATAAAAATACCTTAGAAACACTTATTTCGCGTCTTAAAGTAGAAACAACGAAGGTATCAGGTGGCGTGGGAGAACAAGCCGATCACGCTCGAACGGTTGTTATCTGGTTGGATAGTTTTGATATTGATCGTCACATTGCAGATCTCAAAGTAGGTGGAGAGTCTTCTCAAATACGCTATGATACGGTTTATAAAAACTTCAAGCTACTTATTCCTTCTCACGACTAATAAATAAACCCCTTGCCTAGGCAGGGGGTTTTCTTATATTATAATTAATATTGAATGCTATAATAAGGGCTAGATTTTACGGCGCTAGGTCGAGCATATAATTCTCTAGAGGGAGGCCCCAATACACCATGCTTATTTCTAGCACGTACAACAATATAGTAGGCGGTTTCATTTTCTAAGCCTTCGAGAGTGTATCTGATAGGCTGAGAAACAACCGACCTAGGTGCAGGCACTTCTACAGGAGAAGCAGGAGAGATGCTCGCACTGCCAAAGTAGTTTCCAGGTTTGGTTCCATAATAAATTTCGTAAGAAGACACATTAGGATCTGGTAGAGAACCCCACTCCAAGGATACGCTGCCACGATTTTCCGCTAAAATTTCCACGTTTAGAGGGGCAGGAATGCTATCTTCGCGGTATCCCATCGATAAGCTGTAAAGCCTCATAGATTCGCTGCCAGAAACAGGAGGAGTATACTCAAAACGCCACTGAATATATTTTCCTAGGGAGCGAGAGGGCGGAAATACAGGTTGCTCATGGTTGATATATACCCAAGGAATCTCAGTATCTCTTGCAAAAAAATAACGGGGAGAAATACGATATGCAACTCTTACACCGCTTTCTTTAGGGAAGTGACCATTAAGAGCCATTTTGTTGATATAAGAAGGATTTGAAGATACGGTATAAACCGCTGTTTCCAAGAATCGATTACGAAGCAGATTATCAGAGAAATTTGTGCGAATGTCACCGCTAATACTGATGTCATCAAGGGAAAAAGCCCCATTTTTACCAATAGATAAAGGAAAGAAATGCTTACTTGATGCAATTGCTTCATTGGGGAGCAATGGTAATCCAGAGACAATTCTTTGAGCAGTCAGCGGTTTAGCTTGTTGCTCAATACCATTTTGATAGATACGCAACGAAGCCTCAGAGGCATCAAGTACCAAGGTATGTCTACTCCATGTTCCTCTAGGTGCAGCGGAGCGCTCGCGTAGGGTAAAAGAATAGAGGTTAGTATTTTGATCCCGAAAAAGATTATTAAGATGATAAACAATGAATCCCTTTTCTAGAGAGATGTGAATCCCATAATTTTTAGGGTCGGAGAGATCGGAGCGGTTTCTTCCCGAGAACTCGAGGATGGTTTGTAATCCCTCTCCACTATAAAGAGGATAAATCCAAAAATCGATGGTAAAACTTTGCATACTCAAACCACTGCTAGCAAGAAGAGCGCTAGATTTTGGCATAAGAAGAAGATTATTTTTCTCGGAAATAAATTTAGCAGAGGCCACGCCAGATAACTTTTGTTGAGAGTTTTCTTCGTAACTACGCCGAATAGGCGTATAATTGCCGTAGAAGTCGTTTCCATCAAAAGCAAGACGAAGATCATAAAAAGCATCCTGAATTTGAGGCTCTACAGGGACAATGGCGGTTCGACCATTAATATTACTTACACCAAGCCCGCTACTACGAAAAATTTCCATAGAAGGTAGAAACTCGAATTTTTGATTATAACTTTCGTAAAAAATAGGGTCTTGAAGACCTGCTGCGCGTACGGGAATACGCAAAGCGATCAGCCCCAAAAGAGCTAAAAAAACGCCAGTGGCTGCTTTTTTCCATATCATAACCATAAAATTCCTCTCCACTCTTCTTATATCGGAATATTTATTTTTTTTTCAATAAAAAAAATAAAGTTTGCCTTAAAATATGATATTTTTTAATAAGCAAGGAAGACATACCCCTCCGAGCTTGCAATAATTATAGAATCTGCTATAATACCATAGGTAAAAGTTTTAACAATTAAATTTTATAGATATAATAAAGGAGGATGTATGATTCCTAAGCCAATTATTACAGCTAAAGAAGCTGCAGCCATGATTAAGCCTGGATTTTCAATCATGTGTAGTGGTTTTATGGGATGTGGTGCGCCGTTTTCACTTACTTCGGCAGCAGCAGAGCATTGTCCCCATCGAGACTTAACCCTTATCAGCAGTGATCATTCATGGCATACCGCTGATGAAACGAACATTAACGGCGTAGCACCAATGATTAAAAAAAAGATGTTCAAAAAAGCGTACAGCACTCATGTAGGGCTCAATTCATGCTCGCAAGAGCTTATCAGAGATGGTGAAATGGATGTTACTCTAATGCCTATGGGAACTTACGTCGAACGTGTTCGTTGTGGGGGGAGTGGTTTAGGCGGAGTTCTTACACCAGTGGGCATTGGTACAGAGGTGGAACAAGGCAAGCAAGTTATGGAAATAGATGGAAAAAAATACTTGCTCGAACTTCCTTTGCGAGCAGATATTGCTCTTCTTCATGCAAGAAAAGCAGATAAAGCTGGTAATCTTATTTTTAATAAAACAGCACGAAATTTTAATCCTCTACTAGCAATGGCAGCAGATTTAGTTATTGTTGAAGTTGAAGAACTAGTAGAAATTGGGGATATTGATCCAGATTTGGTGCATACACCATTCATATTTGTTGATTATATCGTACCCTTGGGAGGCAAATAATGGCTTATCAATTTATTCAAGAAAACGTACTTAAGCGTTGTGGTCGCCTTTTTAAGACAGGTCAGGTGGTGAATCTAGGAATAGGCGTGCCAACTTTTATTCCGGCCTATATCCCAAATGATGTCCAAGTTGTTCTTCAATCGGAGAATGGCTTTTTAGGAATGGGGGCTGCTCCTGAAGTTCCCGACCCAGATTTGCAAACAGCAGGTGGGCGTCCTTCTTCTATTGTTACAGGAGGATGTTTTTTCGATTCTAGTACAAGCTTTTCGATGATTAGAGGTGGACATGTAGATGCAGCTGTTTTGGGTTTCTTCGAAGTCGACCAAGATGCAAATATTGCTAATTTCAAAATCCCTGGAAAAAGAACTCCTGGCATGGGTGGGGCTATGGATTTAGTTGTTGGTGCTAGAACGGTGTATGTAGCGGGGTCTCACCTCGAAGAAAGATCCGGTACACCAAAGATTCGTCGAAAATGTACATTGCCATTAACGGGCGTTGGAGTTGTGAAACATGCAATTACAGATGCCGCATTTTTCACATTTAAAGATGGCAAGGTAATCCTAGAAGAAGTCTTTGCGCCCTATACTTTAGATTGGGTCAAGGAAAATACCGAGGCAGAATTTGAAATTTCTCCTCAATTTAAAGTCGTAACGTTATAGATTATTTTAAACGAGGTATTTAGATGAGAAAAGTATACATTGTATCAGCAAAAAGAACCCCAGTAGGGTCATTTATGGGATCATTGGCAGGGATTGCTCCTGGAAAATTGGGTGCAGTTGCCATTAAAGCTGCGTTGGAAGGGCATAATATCCCCCTCGAAGAGCTTTATGAAGTTACTTTTGGAAATGTATTGATGGCTGGACATGCTCAAGGTATTGCACGACAATCGTCCATTAATGCGGGTATTCCTCATAGTGTTCCTGCGTATGGAGTAAACATGATCTGTGGCTCTGGGCTTAAGAGCGTCATGAATGCCTATGTTGATATTATTTCTGGGCAAGCCGAAATGGTTGTTGCCGGTGGTGTTGAAAGCATGAGCCAAGCTGGATTTGTTCTTCCTGCTTCGGTTCGTTCTGGTTTTAAGATGGGCGACCTCAAAATGAAAGATCATATGGTTGTTGATGGGCTTACAGATGCTTTCCATGGTTATCATATGGGTATAACTGCTGAAAATATTGCGGATCGCTTTAAAATCACACGACAAGAACAGGATGAATTTGCTTTCGCTTCTCAACAAAAAGCTATTAAGGCTGTTGATAGTGGCCGTTTCGATGATGAAATTGTTGCCGTTGATATCCAAGTGAAAAAAGAAACTGTTAAATTTGCAAAAGATGAATATCCAAATAGATCTACTAACTTAGAAAAGCTTGCTGCTCTCAGACCTGCTTTCAAGCCTGAAGGTGGAACTGTCACTGCAGGAAATGCATCTGGGCTTAACGATGGAGCTGCTGCATTCTTAGTAGTTTCTGAAGATGCTGTGAAAAAATATAATCTCAAGCCTTTGGTTGAGATTGTTGGTATTGGTCAAGGCGGATGTGATCCTGCAACAATGGGATTAGGCCCTGCTCCAGCAACTCTTTCTGCGCTCAAACATGCCAACATCAAGATTGAAGATATTAATATTTTTGAATACAACGAAGCTTTTGCTGCTCAAGCATTAGGAGCAATTCGCCTTATTGCGGAACACACAGGTTATGCTGCGGAAAAAATCTTGGCTAAATCCAACCCTAACGGTGGGGCAATTGCTATTGGACACCCTATTGGGGCATCTGGAGCACGTATCACAACAACTTTGATCCACGAAATGGCAAAACAAGAAGCTCAATATGGCCTTGCATCTCTCTGTATTGGAGGGGGCATGGGTGTTGCGATGATTCTCAAAAAGCCTTAAACTATATTAAAAATAAAAAAAGCCTCCAAGTGGAGGCTTTTTTGCTAGTATCGTATGGGAGTTAATTATCATACGATCCTTTTAATTCAGCTGTTTCTAATATATGCCCGTCCATTTTACGATAGAGCTCGTTGAGGTTGAACCCGTTGGTAAGGTCTAGCATTGTGTCGAGAGCGTAGACTTTTAAGGTATATAAGTGAGGAGCATCTGGAGGAGCCATTCCCCCATAAAAACGGGAAAGTTCACGGCTTTGGTTTCCACCTTGCATACTGGTCCAGCTATTGACACCTTGGACAAAATCAGTTGCTGTTTGGCTTTCATTTTCCATAATCTCGGTTCGAGTAATATTAGCTGCTACCCAGTGAATCCAAACAAATCCTCCACTAACGGGAAATGCATCGGGATCATCTAATACAAGGGCGTAAGATACGGTGCCTTTAGGGGCATTTTCAATTTTAAGAGGGAGAGAATAGGTTGGCATTCCATGTGAATTAAAATCACTGCCTTTTTTACCATATTTATTATCAATAACACCATTTACAATACCAGTACTGGTCACTACCATTTTTGACTCCTTTGATTCTGAGGTAGTTGCACATGCAACTAAAATTAAACTTAAAGGAAGAACCCAAAATAATTTTTTCATAAGATACTCCTAAGATATCATATAATGCCGGGTGGCCAGCCCTTGATTAATTTATCTAATCTAGTATAGCAAATGGTTGGTATAGTGTCAATTACCCACTTTTTCGTGCGTATTATCTAAAACTACACCTTTAGCTTTTAGTACGTCTCCCATCCCATTTTCAAGCATAAAATCGATGCCGAGTTTCTGCATGATGAGGATAGCATCAAGGATGCGGTGCCCTCTATCTTCTGTGAGAAAATACTCTACTTTTAGAGGATAACCATCGTAAACTTTTTTATTCGCAAACCCAAAATCAATAAGCTCTTTTAGCTGTTCGAGGAGCATTTTTTGAGTGATTCCAGAGATATCACGCTCTAGTTGTGCCAAAGAGGTGGGGCCTAATCGTAGGCGCCAAATTATGATTGGTTTCCATTTTCCTTTGAGCATGTCGTGGGTGAGTTCGAGGGGGCACGTATATTCTTTTCGGATTTTCATAGAGTTTTTTCTCTCCGTTAAAATTTTTTAAAGATAATTATCTTTAATATTTTGTATCATAATTTATAATAAGTCAATCAAAAAAAAATAATTTAACTAAAAATAAAAGCACCCCCTAAAGAGGTGCTTTTGATAAAGTTATGCGTTGTAATTACAGATGCGTTCGAAGTCGGCAGGTTGCAAGGATGCCCCTCCAACTAATCCACCATCAATATTTTGCATTTTCATGAGTTCATCGATGTTGTCAGGTTTTACCGAGCCGCCATAAAGAACTCTCATTTCTTCAGCAAAGGGAGTATCGTATAAATTTTTGAGAATATTACGGATAATGAGGTGAGCTTCATCTGCATCTTTTGGGGTGGCTGTTTTTCCTGTGCCAATAGCCCAAACTGGCTCATAGGCGATGATCACTTTAGATGCTTCTTCTTTTGAAAGACCTTCGAATCCACCGTTTACTTGGGTAGAAAGTACATCTTTGAGCTTGCCAGATTCTCGTTCTTCAAGAACCTCTCCCACACATAAAACAGGCACAAGCCCAGCTTTGAGAGCAGCTTTAACTTTTTTATTACACCACTCATCGGTTTCTTTGAAAATAACACGACGCTCGCTATGCCCTACAAGAACGTGAGTAGCACCAGTATCTTTAATCATTGCTGGAGCGATTTCCCCAGTAAAGGCACCTTTTTCTTCAAAATAGAGATTTTCAGCACCAATAAGAAGGGGGCTTCCTTTTGCGGCGTCTGCAAGAGACTTAAGCATTGTAAATGGGGCACAAATGAGGTATTCACGGTCAGATTTTACTTCAAGACTGGGTTTGATTTGGTTGATAAATTCGACACCTTCGGCGATCGTTTTATGCATCTTCCAATTTCCAGCCATCATAGATTTTCGAGCCATTGTGGTCTCCTTAATGGTATTTTTTTGATATTATAAAAACGAACAAAAGAGAAACCATTGAGGGAATCTCTTTTGTTTTTATTTTAAACTAGCAACCGCAACTGCTATCGCAGCCACAGCTTCCTTGATCCATAAGTGCATCAAGGCCAGGCATTACTTTACCCTCGATGAGCTCCATAGAAGCACCACCACCAGTTGAAATATGCGTCATTTTTGAGGCAACACCGGCTTTATTAACAGCAGCAACACTATCTCCACCACCAATAACAGTGATACAATTATTAAGCTCGGCAAGGCAGAGGGCAACGGCGTTTGTTCCGGCAGCAAACTTATCAAACTCGAATACACCTAAGGGGCCATTCCAGAATACAGTTTTAGCAGTTTTAAGCACGGCAACAACTTCATCAATAGATTGAGGACCAGCATCTAAGCCCATCCAACCTTCGGGAATTTCTGTGCATTTTACTACTTTACTATTGGCATCTGCTGCGAATTTGTCTGCAACAACAACATCAGAAGGAAGTAAGAATTGAACCCCTTTAGCTTTTGCAGCATCAAGAGTTTTCTTAGCAACATCAAGTTGATCATCCTCGATGAGAGAAGCGCCAACATTGTACCCCATTGCTTTGAAGAATGTAAAGGCCATTCCTCCGCCAATAATAATTGCATCAGTTTTATCAAGAAGATTTTCAATAACACCGATTTTTGATGAAACTTTCGCCCCACCAACGATAGCGACAAAAGGCTTAGCTGGAGATTTTAATACTTTTTCAGATAAAAATTCGATTTCTTTTTCCATAAGAAGACCAGCCACCGCAGGAAGAAATTGAGCCATTGTTTCTGTAGAGGCATGAGCGCGGTGCGCAGTACCGAAAGCATCGTTAACGTAGATGTTCATTCCTTTTGCAATAGATTCTGCCATTTTTTTGCGATCAGCTTCATCTTTGGAAGTTTCTTCTTTGTGGAAGCGTGTGTTTTCAAGCATGAGGATGCCACCTTCAGGGAGGGCAGCTACCATGGCTTCAACGTCTGCTCCGAAAGTGGCGGATGCCATTTGAACAGGTTTTCCCAAAACTTTGCTAAGATGTTCTGCAACAGGTTTGAGGGAGAGTTTCATTTTAATATCTTTATCGAAGGCAGCTTTATCAAAAGCAGCTCCTTGTTTTTCTTCAGCTTTTTTTTGTTCTTTTTTAGGATCACCTAAGTGACTCATAAGAACCAATTTAGCAGCACCGTGTTCGAGTACATATTTAATAGTAGGAAGTGCAGCTTGGATACGAGTATCATCAGTAATAGTGCGGGCTTCGCTTTTTCCTTCCATTGGCACGTTGAAGTCGACGCGCATGGCAACGGCTTTTCCTTTGAGATTTCCGGCAATATCTTTAACGGTCATTTTGCTGATAGACATATACAGCTCCTTATCAGTAGTAATTCTGTATATTATAGGCTATTTTTAAATTATTGTCTATATTTTATCAACGTTTTTCTCTTTTAATCGCAAGGAGTTGCAGACTTTTTGAATTGCTTTTTGACGAGACTCTGTTCGTTTTTTTTGTTTTATTTCCCACAGATATTGGCGTTTTTTTGATGGGCTTAGGTTTTGAAAAATTTTTTCTAGATCAGGGGTGAGGTGAGCTTGGAGATCGGAAGGGATGATGAGATTATCGCAATCGTTAAGGATATCCCAACTGCCATTTTTTTTGGCAATTTCGATGCAGAAACGGCCAGAATCTGTCATCAATCCTTGTTCTTCTAACATAGAAACGAGTTCTTTATTGATTTTTGACCAAGTACTTGTGGATTTTCTAGGCGTGAATAACTGTTTATAGCTTTTTTCGTCTATTTTTTTTACAGTACTATCTATCCAACCAAAGCATAAAGCCTCTTCAACGGCTTCTCGATAGCGAATTGATGGGATACCACTATCTTTTTTATAATAAATAAGAAAGATTCTCTTTGCTAACTTGCCATTATTTGCAAGCCAATGTCTCCATTCAGCACGAGAGGAGGCGGTAATTTCTTCTGATGACATAAAAACTCAATTTTTTATATAGATTCTTCTTCATTATCCGTAAATTCTTTTTCTTCACGGATCTCGGTGAGGAGTTTTCCCTTATAGATCCAAAAATTAGGGCCTTGAACTCCATATTTATATCCTAACAATTCCTGAGAGAGGCTGGATAAAAAATATTTTTTCCCTTGATATTCCACTTCTCTATCGGAGACGACGGAGCATTTAATAGAATCATCACGCACGAAGATTAACTCTTCTCCTTGTTCAATTCCTAGCATTGTAAAATTAAATCGAGGAGCAGGTCTGCGGCTTGTTTTTAAAATTTCTTGTTCTTCTTTATCTTCTGCGGTTGTTGGCACATCAATTTTATCAAGATCAAGAGCTTTTGGATCGACCATTTGGAGCATGGCAATAACTAATTCTGGGTTCATTCTAAAAAACTCTCTCTTTGGACTAATTCGATGATCAACAAATCCATTATGAAGAGATTTTTCAACTTTTTCAACATTAGGGACTTCCGCTGCATAATAAATTTCAAAAGGCACAGGAACGTCCTTTTTAACAGCGCATATTATAATACAAATTTTAGAAGAAATCAATGGCGTTATAAGCTTAGAAGGAGCTTTCGTGCAAGTCTATAATCAAGGCGACGCCGAAAGCGGCCATCTTGCCTGATACCTTTAAAGGGGGTTAGGAAAATATCATTGGTTTTTCGGCGAAACTCTTCAAAAATGTGGTTGAGATAGGGAATATCGATATTATCGGTGATGAGTATTTTTGTAATATTACGGGAACTATCTTTGATTTTTTCAGAATCAACAGCCAGCCCCTCAATAAAGCTGATTGATGGCTCAATAGTGCCGTCAATGGCGATAAGAGCTATGTTTCCTTGAGGGTGATTAAAAATAATTTTCTTTTTTTGGGTTGGTTTTTTGGGAATTGGTTGAGGGATAAATGCTTCTAGCTCGGAAAGTATGCCGAGGAAGAGATCCTTTTCATAAATAAGGGTTTGAGTTGGCTGAGGGCTAAAAAGCGCCAGACAGACTGGGTGTTTGGTATCAAGAAACATATCTTCATAGGGAAGCGCAATATACGTATGAAGGCGGTCTCGAAACAGCCTCGCATTAAGAAAAGATGCCGGAATAATCGCCCCAACATAGGGAGTATGGCTGAGACATTGAGCGAGTGCATATTTGTAAAGATCATCATAAGGGTGGCCTGTATAAGGTATTTTTCGACGCATAGCAGAATTTTTTGCCAAGTAGGGCGGATTGGTGATAACAACATGGTAGCCTTGAGGAAAATCAAGCAAGGTATCTTTTTGAATGACATCAGGGGATTGAGGAGAAATATCAAAAGAGGAAAAATTTCTGCATAGGTCTAATTGTTGGAGCATTTCAATGAGGTGATTGGCTCCGGCAAAAGGCTCTAGAATATTGGAATCTTGAAGTGCTGCTTCGTTTGCCCACAGATAGAATGCATCGTGATCAAAAATATTTCTTCGCGTAAAATATTGCCCATATAAACGTTTTGACATAATAAATTATAATTTTTCGGTTATTTTGTAGATTTTTCTTTCTGATAGCTTAATTTTTGCCATGAAAATCCCTTGTGAAAACAAATAAGAAACAGCGACCCGAAGGCCGCTGCTAATATTTAGGTAGATGGCTTAAACAAGTTTGCAAGCAATAGAAGTAAGGTGAGCCAAACGGTTGGAGAATCCCCATTCGTTGTCGTACCAGCAGAATACTTTAACAGTTTTCTGATCAGCGCCGCCAACTTTTGTGAGATCAGCATGGAAGATAGCAGAGTGAGGGTTTCCTACGATGTCTTGGAGAACCAAAGCTTCTTCGGAGTATTCTACTGTACCTTTGAGGTAGCCTTCAGCAGCTTTTTTAACAGCAGCGTTGACGTCTTTTGCAGTAGTAGCTTTGCTTACTTCGAAAGTCATATCAGTGATGGATCCTACAGGTGTAGGGATACGGAGAGCGCCTCCATCCAATTTACCTTTGAGTTCGGGAATAACCAAACCAATAGCTTTAGCAGCACCAGTAGAAGAAGGAACGATGTTGCTTGCAGCTGCACGAGCGCGGTATTTGTCGCCTTTGCGGTGAGGAGCATCGAGGAGATTTTGGTCCATTGTGTAAGAGTGAATAGTGGTCATGAAACCAGAAATGATACCAAAAGCATCATTGATAACTTTGGTAACACCAGCCATTGAGTTAGTAGTACAAGAAGCGTTAGAAATGAATTTGGTGTCTTTAGTGATTTTGTCGTGGTTAACACCGATAACAGTTGTTAAATCAACATCATCACCAGAAGCTGCAGGAGCAGAAAGAAGAACTTTTTTTGCACCAGCATCAATGTGCTTTTGCATTGCATCACGCTTAGTGAAAAGCCCTGTGGATTCGATAACAACATCAACACCAAGTGCTTTCCAAGGAAGAGCTGCTGGATCTTTTTCAGCAAGTAATTTGATTTTTTTACCGTCAACAACAAGAGAATCACCCTCAAGTTTTACGTCACCTTTGTAAGGTCCGTAGGTTGAATCGTACTTAAACATATGTACGAGCATTTCAGGATCAACGAGGTCGTTGATAGCAACAATCTCGTAGTCGTTAGAATAATTCGCGAGGTAAGCGCGAAGTGTACAACGGCCGATACGACCAAAACCGTTAATAGCTACTTTAGCCATAGGGTTTCCTCCAAAAAATTAAAGATAATTATGTTATCGTGATAAACAACAATAGTCAACTTGAATATTATAACACGACCTTGATTTGATTGCAAGCGCTCGTCGTGAATTTTATGCTATCTCAATAAATCCCATGTTTTTTTTCGAAAAGAAACAGTACTATCGAGGTTAGATAAAGCATCTTTTTTGGAGTATGCTTCTGCTGAAATAAGTTGATTGTTATTCGAAAGTTTGAGGGCAAAGTAAGTACCTTTAAACCTCATAACCCATAGGTTTTTATCGATTTGTTCTAAAGGAAAGGTGGAAGAAAACTTGTCTCTGTCTGGCCAAGCAGTGAAGGGGGCATCATCTATGGCAATACTGTTGCCGGAATCCGAAATAAATAGCAGAGAGTCGTGATTTTGCCAAGCTGTTCCAGCCATTTTGATATTAAAAGGCATCGTGCTATAAAAATTTGGTCTTTGAGACGATTGGGCAAATACTAAAAGCGGAAAAAAAAGAAAAATTAATAATTTCATCACTATAATTATATACAAATTTTCAAAAAAAGACAAGCCGATAGCTTCTGTTTGATGGGCTAATGAAAATAAACTCATACATGGTTTTAGAAAAAAGTTTGCCCGCTAGAAGAACGCTTCTTAAGACTTGTAAAATCGATTAAAATGGGTTATAATATTTCTAAATAATATGTGATTTAGGAAGAAATATGCACCCAAAAGTTGGCGAAAAAATCAGAAAAGCACAAGAGCTAGATGCCCAGCTCAAAAATATGGACCCATCTGCCCGTGAATATGGTAAAATAGCTAAAGAACGTGCTACCTACGATGAAATCCTTGCTAAAAATGATGAATACTCAAAATTGGAACAAGCAATCAAAGAAACCGAAGAATGGCTCCAATCATCCGACCCCGAGCTAAAAGAATTGGGCGAACTAGGTAAAGAAGAACTCCCCGAGCAAAAAGAACAACTAGAAACACTCAATCAAGAGATTCTCCTTCTGCTTATCCCTCAAGACCCAATGAAAGATAAATCGGCCCTTGTCGAAATTCGTGCTGGTGCTGGTGGCGACGAAGCGGCTCTCTTTGCGGGAGACCTCTATCGCATGTATTCTCGTTTTGCCGAAACAAAGCGCTGGAAAATCGAAGTTATCTCTTTTAGTGAACTAGGAATAGGTGGTTATAAAGAAATCATTTTTTCTGTTGAGGGGAAAGGTGCCTATGGCCTTCTCAAGCTGGAATCAGGGGTTCATCGGGTGCAGCGAGTGCCTGTTACCGAGAGTGGAGGACGTGTTCATACGTCGACGGCTTCGGTTGCGGTGATGCCAGAGGCTGATGACGATTTAGACATTAATATCGATGAAAAAGACTTAAAAATAGATGTTTACCGAGCTTCTGGAGCGGGTGGGCAGCACGTTAACAAAACCGAATCAGCAGTGAGAATCACGCATTTACCTTCTGGTTTGGTGGTTACATGTCAAGATGGCCGTTCTCAAATTCAAAATAAAGCAAAAGCAATGCTTGTGCTAAAATCTCGCCTTTACGATATGGAAGAGCAGAAACGTCAAAAAGAAGAATCTCAAAAGCGGAAGGCTCAAATTGGTACGGGCGATCGTAGTGAGAAGATCCGTACTTATAATTTCCAAGAAAATCGAATAACGGATCACCGAATTAAGTTAACTCTCTACAAGTTAGAAGCCATTCTTAATGGAGATTTAACTGAAGTTTTAGAAACTCTTCGACGCAGCGAAGAAACTCTTATGCTGGAAAGTTACGGTTCCTAGCCGGGAGGACGGATGAGCTTGTTCGGCAACAAACCAGAGATGCAGCCTCTAGCGTTGCGGATGGCGCCTCAAACATTTGATACATATGAAGGGCAAGAGCTTCTTGTTGGGGAAAATGGCATTATCAAAGCAATGGTTGCCCGAAAAATGGTTCAAAGCATGCTTTTTTATGGGCCTCCAGCCAGTGGTAAAACAGGGCTTGCCCGCCTTATTGCAAAGGATATTGATGCTGAATATCTCTCTGTAAATGCGCTAACTCTTAGCAGTGACGATATTCGAGAGATTATCAAAAAAGCTAATAATTTTCGAGATATGGGAAGGCGGACAGTTCTGTTCATTGATGAAATACATCGCCTCACCCGCCCTAAACAAGATGCCTTTCTATCTGCAGTGGAGATGGGAATTGTTATTCTGATAGGCGCAACAACAGAAAACCCCTATTTTGCTCTTCAACCAGCACTTCGCTCGAGAATGCTTGTTTTTGAATTCAAAGCTCTTGAAAAATCTCACCTTAAAAAAATTCTTTACCGCGCCATTGATCACGACCATCTTCTAAAAGAAATTGGAGTCTCCATTAGTGATGATGCAGCAGAATTTCTTGTTGCAAAATCGACAGATCCTCGCTCGATGCTGGGCATTTTAGAAGGAGCTGTGCTTCGAAAAAACGTTGGCTCCTATGAAATTGTAAAAAAAGATATTGAAGAAATCCTCCAGCGATCAGATACGCGTTATGGAGATGATGAAGCCCACTACAATACTATTTCAGCCTTTATTAAAAGCATTCGAGGCAGCGACCCAGATGCAACGCTGTATTATCTTGCTATCATGATCGAATCCGGAGAAGATCCTCGATTTATTTTTCGTCGATTACTTATCTCTGCCGTAGAGGATATCGGCTTAGCTGCACCAGATGCTATCACCGTGGTTCAAGCTTGTGCCGAAGCCTTTGAGTATGTGGGGTATCCAGAGGGTATTCTACACCTTTCCCATGCCGCCCTATTTTTGGCGGGTCTTCCTAAAAGTAATAGTGTTCTGAATATTTATGATGCGATGTCGGCAGTAAAGCAAGGCTTAAATCTTGGGGTGCCGGAAAGCCTTCAGAATAAGCATTATCCCTCGGCAAATGGGGCTCGCGAATCTTCTCATTTCAACCCTAGTTATCTCTACCCCCACGACTATGAGGGACATTTTGTTCAGCAACAATATATGGTGAAGCCTGTAAATTTTTATCATCCCTCTTTACAAGGTGTAGAACGAAAAATTGTCGAGCGTTTAGAAAAATTATGGGATAAAACTTATCCAAAAAATGAAGGAAAATCTACTCAACAGTAGGAATATAATATGAATACTTTTCAACAAATAATAGGAAAATAAAATGAGCATTCTTGATCACGTAAATAGCCCAGAGGATGTTAAAAACTTATCCTCTTCCGAATTAAAAATACTTGCATCGGAGATCCGTACTTTTTTAATAGATAGTGTTTCTAAAACTGGTGGGCATTTAGCACCAAATCTAGGTGTTGTTGAATTGACGATAGCACTACATCGAGTTTTTAATTCCCCCAAAGATAGCATGATGTGGGATGTTGGGCATCAAAGTTATGTGCATAAAATTTTAACGGGTCGTAGCTGTTTTTTTTCAACGCTTCGGCAAGAGGGAGGGCTTAATGGCTTTCCTTGCCCTGAAGAAAGCGTCCACGATGTTTTTCATGCTGGACATGCATCGACGAGTATTTCTATTTGCGCTGGTATTGCGGGAGCAAAGCGTCAAAAGGGTGAAACAAGCGCCACGATAGCCATTATTGGGGATGGATCCTTTACGAGTGGTATGGTGTATGAGGCGCTTAATGATATTGCGTGGAGAAATCTTCCTGTTATTATCATTTTAAACGACAATAAAATGTCTATCTCTGAAAATGTTGGAGGAATTTCTCGTCATTTGGATCGCTTAAGAACTCATCGTTGGTACCTCCGAACAAAACGACGAATCCATCGAATCTTGAAACATATCCCCTTTGGGTTTCGCATTGCAGAGATGATTTATAGCATAAAAGCAGTAATAAAGAATATATTTATCCAAAAACATACAATTTTTGATAGCCTTGGCGTACAATATTTTGGGCCTTTTGATGGGCATGATATTGAAAATCTTACGGCTCTCTTTTCTTATGTTAAGAATGAGAAATCTCCTATCCTTTTACATATTTTAACAAAAAAAGGGCTAGGTTTTAAAGAAAGTGAAAAAAACCCTATAGCGTTTCATGGCGTTTCAGGGAAGTTTGCATCGCAATCTGGAGAGAGTTTTTCATCTGTTTTTGGGCGTGTAATTTGCGAAGTTGCCGAAAAAGATCCTCGAATCATGGGTATTACCGCAGCCATGAAAGAAGGCACAGGCCTTGTTGAATTTGCCAATCGATTCCCTCAACGCTATATCGATGTAGGTATTGCCGAATCCCACGCTGTTGGTTTGGCAGCGGGGCTTGCTCAGCAGGGGTACCGCCCTGTGGTGGCTATTTATTCTACATTTTTGCAACGAGCATACGATCAATGCGTACACGATGTAGGAATTGGCTCTTACCCTGTGATTTTTGCTTTGGATAGAGCTGGACTAGTTCCAGCCGATGGCCCAACGCATCAAGGCGTTTTTGACATTGCTTTCTTATTAACTATTCCTAATTTTATTATTTTTTCTCCTATTGATAGTTCAGAAATGGAAATGGCGTTAAAATTTGCGCTTATCCAAGATGCCCCCTTTGCTTTCCGCTACCCAAAGGACGTCGTACCTCAGCATAAATACCATTTACCAGCACTGGAACTGGGGCGAGGCACCTTTCTTCGGAGGGGGACGAAAGGAGTTATTGCCTTTTTTGGCCCACTCTTAGAGGGTTTTCACGACCCACAGTGGGATGGTTGGGCATTGTATCATCTTCGTTTTGCTAAGCCAATCTCCGAATCTATGCTAACAGATTTAGCCTCATTTGAACGCATCATTATTGTTGAAGAAGGCGTGGCAGCTCTCGGTCTCCTCCTAAAAGAAAAAATTTCTGTAATTAATCCTCATGCTCAAATATTTTTAAAATATATTAAGGATGAGTTTCCACCCATTGGCACAAGAAAAGCGTTGTTAGCTCGCTATGGGCTATCTCCATTGCATGTAGAGGGGCTGAGTGATGTCTAAAAAATTTCATTTGATTAACTTAGGGTGTAAGTTGAATGCTTTTGAGGGTGAAGCCCTTATGGAAAGGCTTATGGCAAAAGGACATACACGCACCGAGCTTGATGAAAGCGACATTGTTGTGGTGAATACCTGCACTGTTACTGCCAAAGCCGATGAAAAAGGCAAAAAAATAATGAGAAAAGCAAAATCTTTAGGTAAAAAAGTAATTGCTACGGGTTGTTATGCTACTACAGATGGCCTACAGCTTGCAGAAGAAAACTATATCGATCTCATTCTTCGTAATGAACAAAAATTTGATATAGAGCAATACCTACCCCTCTTAGATTTAGGAAATAAAATTGTTGAAGGCACTTCGGAGAGTTTCCCCGAGGTATCTGGTTTTGAGCGTACCCGAGCATTTCTTAAAGTTCAAGATGGCTGTAATAAATTTTGCTCATTTTGTAAGATTCCTTTTGCCCGAGGACGAAGTAAAAGCCAAGATTTTGATAAGATTCACCATGCTTTTAAGGTTCTTTTGGATGCGAATTATAAAGAAATCGTGCTTACAGGGATTAATCTTACCGATTTTAGCTACGAAGGAGGGCGTTTAGGCTCACTAGTGGAGAGTTTATTAGACTACCCTCACGATTATCGTCTACGACTATCCTCTCTTCAGCCTGACGACTTCGACCCAGCGCTTCTAGAAGCTCTTCAACACCCTAAAATGAGCCCTCACTTTCATCTTTCTGTTCAATCTGGGTCCGATTCTGTCTTAAAAAGGATGAGAAGACACTATTCTCAAACTGATTATCTTGGTTTGGTGGATAAAATACGCAAAATTAGCCCTGATGCCGGCATTACAACCGATATTATAGTGGGTTTTCCCGAAGAAACAGATACAGAATTTCAAGAAACGCTAGCTATGGTAGATAAAGCAGGCTTTGTAAGGGTTCATATCTTCCCTTATTCTGCAAGAGAAGGCACAGCAGCGGGCTTGCTTCCTGATTTTTCCTCCTCCCTTAAAAAAGAAAGAGAAGCCCAACTACTCGAGGTATGCACACAAAGTGCTTTGCGTTTTGCCCGTAACGAATGCTTGGGGCGTACGTATAGGGCTCTCACCGAGACCGATAAAAAAGGGGTTCGAGAGGCCTATACAGAAAATTATATAAGAGTTCATTTTCCATCGTCGGAGACAGAAGCAAATCAGTTTATTACTGTTACTCCTAATGATGTTATGGCTGATAAAGATGGGCATCTTGTATTTTTGATTGATCAATAGTACATTATAATGCGGTATATTTAAAATACTCTTAAATTTTATTCAAGATTTTAATATTAGCCATCCGATAGACGAGTAAAGAACGTACAATCGGAGCGAATTATGAAATATGGCTTTGTTCTCTGCCTTATCCTTTTCTTGGGAGGGGCTGTTAAACTCGATGAAGCAACTTACAGTGTTGGGAATAAATACTATCAGAGTGGGCTCTATTCTGAAGCGGAAAAACGCTTTTTGGAAATTGTGCGTAAATTTCCGGATAGTAGACGATTTGGAGATAGCCTTTTTATGTTGGGAAAAATATATTCCCAGCAAGGTAATGATAAAGCTGCAATTCAATATTATACTTTACTTCTTAATAAAGCCCAAAGAGTTTCTGAAAAACAAGGCGCCCTGCTAGGGGTTGCCAGAAGTTGGCTTCAGCTTGGCTCAAACGATAAGGCCGCAGAGTTTTATTCGTTTTTTGCGAAAGAATATCCTGAAAGCGCCTATGCTCCGGCTGCGCTTTACTTTACAGGGCTTGCTAGGGAGAGAGAAAATAAGATCCCAGAGGCTATTGAAAACTATCGCCGTGTATTCGAATCTTATCCTTCTTCGCAATATCATGCCCGTGCTATAGAAAAAGTTGCGGCTTTAAACCAGAATGTGTCCGACGATCAATGGGCTGTTCCCGAAATAACGGCTAGAAAACCTCGAGAATCTTCTTCTAATAACGAGCCTGCAGGCCCTGGATACCGAGCCCCAGCCCCTCGTGCTCAACAGTTTGGTGATTATTATCAAGCAGATGATTTCTATGAGCAAGACCAATATTTCGAATCTGTGCCTAATTATGTTCAGCAAGCACAACCAGCGCCTATTATTCTTACTCAAACAGTGCAAAGCCCTCCTATTATTCTTACTCAAGTGGTGCAATCCCCTCCTGTGGTGCTTACTCAAACGGTGCAAAGCCCTCCAATTGTGGTTACTCAGACGATTATCGCGCCTACAACAAGCGTAGAAGCTCCTGCAAACTCTGTTTCGCGTTCTTTACCTGCAGAAATCCAGCAAATGATATCAAATAGTCTTGTTGTTATGTCTAATGGTGAAGTCGTTTCTGCTTCGGGTTCTCAAGATTCAGAAGAGGCAGCCAAAATTGCGGCGTATCGTCGCCAATGGGAGGCAGAGCGTCGTCAACAAGAACGAGAACAACAGTTACAAACGGCTACTAAAAGTATCGATCAGATGCTTACCATTACCGACGACAAAGAAAAACTTCTTCAAGCAAAGCAGGCATCACTCTTAGAGCGACAAAATTCATTGAGATCAGAAGTTTATAGAGATTTAAATAATCTTGATCTTTCCAAACCTATCCCCTTTGTTGCCCCAACGAATACCTCGCCTGTAGAAAGTACAAATGCCGAAGCAACGCCAGCTCCAGAGCCAACGCCTCCTCAAACTTCAAACTACTCTGGAGACCCAAATGCGGCTCCAGGCTATGGTGACGATTATGGCTATGGTGATGGATATGGCTTGAGTGCGGATATAGATGAGTCGGCTATATCTGGCTATGCGCCCCTCCTAGATTAATAGTTAACGAGAAATTTCTATGAAAAAACGATATTTTCTGGTACTTTTTCTTTGTTTTGCTCTTTCTTATACTCAAGACCGCTATCTTTATGAGCTACAAGGTCCGGGGGAATCGTGGCTTTCTATACCAGTTAATCCGGTTACGGGTACTTTTTCAGCCTTAAACCTTCGAGAGACTAATACGGATTTCTCTGCTTTATTATTTTCTGGGCCGGCGATGTCCTCTCATATTGGCTATTTGATTAACGGAAAATCTTACCATCAAAGCAATTTTCAAATAAATGTTCCTATTGGGCCTACCGCAGGCTATCAGGTGGATGGCGTTTTTCAATCTCCCGAAGGAATCCACATTGAAACAGCGTATTTTTTAATGGATATTTCCCTTAATAGCGAATTAAAAACGATGGGCGTTGCCGTTCTACTTTCTAATAAAACTTCATCTCCGCATACGGTTGGGGTTAAAATTCTCCTCGATACTGATATTGGGGAATCTCAAAATGTTTCTCTTGTTAATTTACCAAATGGAGCCGTATTAAGTCGACCAGTTCGATTCCCTTCAACAAATCTTCCCTCTTATATTTATATGGGGGATAGAGGTTTACGATCACCCACGCTTAGGGATAGAGGGTTTTATATTTATCCTTATATTTCAACAAATACACCTACTATGGTGGTGGTGGAAAACTGGAAGAGACTTGCAACAAGCCCATGGTACCCCGAAACGCTAGGAAACACCTTTTCTTTTACCGCTACTAATTTTTTTGACGTGGGAATAGGCATTTATTTTGGAGAACAACTGATCGAGCCTAATCAGGAAATAACGCTAGGGATAGCAATTTCTCTCGATCGAATTAATCCAATCCCAGCTATAGCGGGAGATTCTCAAAAGCAAGCAATCCTTACAGATGAAGCATTTTCTCAGGGTATTTTTACCCCAGAACGTTATATTATTAATGAGATGTTAGCAAATCCTGATAATCCAATGCTTGAAGAAATTCTTAATCAGAGAAAATTTTCTTCTTTGGTGCCTGGACGAGGCCTGATGAATAACCAGATTCTTCCTTCTCAAGAAGAAGATATTGCTGACCCTATCGTAAATTTTCGGCATCGACGAGCTATAGATCAAAATATTCTTGAAAAAAATATTGAGATGAGAAAGCTCTACCAAATTTATAACGAAAGCCTTGGTTTTGAAATATCGCCTCAAAAAGGCTACTCTCAACCTCCGGCAAAAGGGATGATACTAAATCCTATCCAAAAATAAAAAAGAGAAGTTTAGCTTCTCTTTTTTTTCGTAACTCACAGTTTTAAAAAAAATACCGATAGGATGTTAAGAAACTTTTAAAGAGGCCCCCATGTCACAAGAGCTCTTTGAAGCCTTAACATCACTTCGAGCAGACTTGCCCAAACAGGCAGGAATGATCCAGCAAAAACTTCACGAAGCAGTGGTGTTAGGACGGAAAAATCCACGCCTGAAAATGTTCCCGAGATTTTTAAATATTCTTGAAATTTTAGCCTCTCTTGAAGATGGCTTTCCCCAAAATAATAAAGAAAGCTTTACAATTATTGAGAAAGGTATAGATACGCTTTGTCAAATGATAGAAGGTAAAATTAATGGACAGGAAGGCGCACACATTCTGAGCATTTTAGCTCAAAGTGCTAGAGACCTTATGCCGTCTCTTATGCGGCGGGGTTTTTTGTGTAGTTCTATTTTTTGGGAGCAGGCTGCCTTTGATCTGCGTACGGATAGCATAGAACTTCGTCAGTGCTTGCTAGAAAACAATCCCAAACGAGCAATTTACTTGGTTCATCTTATAAAAGATACTTTTGCTTTTGCGGGAATGGTTGCTTCGTCAAAAGTTACAGAAGAAGCCGAAAAAAGGATCCAATCGGGGAGATTTCCTGAGGATGCAGTGCAACTGGACGGCATTATTGACTTTTTCATGCAGGAAGCCCTCTTTTTAGAGACTTTTAAAGATGATGAAGCTCATATAATTAACCATGAAGAGCATACAGAAGGTCAAATGCCACGCCTTATGAATGCTTTTCAGCAACCAAACAAGCAAAATCGATCTACAGGTGGGGTTACCCTCACACCGGAAGAAGTAAGAGCCCTTCTCGAAGACACAAATGATCCAACATCGTTTACATTTGATAATTCTAATGAAACGGATGTGGTTCCCCTCAAACATGAACACCTAAGTAGAGGCTCGGACAAAAGTTATGAGTTAATTGATCAAAGGGGAGAGTCGTTTGGAAGCGTAAAACCAGAATACCAAATTGACCCAGAACAGGAAGATATTTTAATTAAATTGGCAGGAAAACTTTTTCTTAAGCAAGAGTTGTTGAAAAATCTTGTCCCAGAGGATCAAAAAATACTAGCAGGCGAAAACTGGGATAGCCTCGATGCACTCACCGTTCGCCTAAAAGAAAAATTATTTCGAAGTTACTACACACCGCTTTCTGATCTTTTGGGAAAAGACATTCGTGCTTTGGTGCAACAGTCTGTTGATGAAAAAGGAAAAAAAATAAAATTGGGTATCAGAGGGGAGTCTCGAGAAGTGCTTTCTCGAGAAGGAGCCTTTGTAAAAGAGATGGTTTTTGCTCTGGTTGAAAATGCTCTTACTCACAGTATTGAAATGCCCGTTCGCCGCCGAGCCTTGGATAAAGGAGAAACGGCATGGCTTCTAATTGAATTTGAAGACACGGGCGGAGAATTTGAGATTCAAGTGAGAGACGATGGGCGGGGGCTTAATACAGAATCAACACGCATTTTAGAGAATATTCGCACTAAAGTTGAGGAAAGAGGGGGAAATCTAACCATCAACAGCGCTGAAAATGAATATCTTAAAGTATCTCTTCGCTTCCCGATGAAAAAATTACTTACTAAAAGTCTGCTTTGTAACTGCGGAGATACCCGTTTCTTGATCCCATTACGGATTATTCGGATGATTGTAAGTGCAGACTCTATTGAAAACCCTGCGCTCAGCAAAGATCCTCGTTGTATAGGGCAAATTTCCTTGGCAGCACTTATGGATTTAGATAAATGCCCTAATAATATTGCTTTGGTATGTGCTTTTGGCGAAGAATTGATTGTGTTAACGGTAGAATCAGTGCTAGGCGAGATAGAAGCACTGATTGAAGATACCGAAACGCCACTTCCTCCATGCACTGATGGAGCAGTAATTTTGAAAGGAAGTCATATAGGCTTTTTGGTAAACGAACGTCTTCTTTATACTAAAAGTATTGCAATGCTTGAAAAACGAGCAGAAACATTGCAAGCAATTCGGTAACAAGGAATAATTATGCAAATTTTACCATTTAAAATAGGAAATAAAACTATAGCTCTTAGCTTGGACGCAGTTGTTTCGGTAGGGGTTCCAGAACGAATAGTGCTTGTTCCTCAAGCAAAACCACCGGAAGCAGGTATTTTATTGAGGGATGGCATGCTGCTGGCAATGTGGAATACAGGTTTTCTTGCAGGATTAACAACAGAAAGCCTTAAATATTGCCGCCAACACATCGAAGTGAAGATTCATGACCGCGTTGTAGCCTTTCCTGTTGATGCGGTTGGACAGATTATATCTGTTTCTGGTTGGAAGCTACGCCCTTTTTATGAGATTAACCTCTATCTTCCTGCAGATACTCCAGTTGTAGAAAAAGAAACAGCTCTTATTTAAAGCGATTCAATATCTCTTGGATGCGTTTTGCCTCTTCTGTTGCTGCTTCGACGGTGATGAGCGTAAATCTTCGGCGTTGACGATAGTCTGGAGCTAGTTGTAATAAAGCAGGTTGGCGTCCGATTTCGCTTACCATCTGACTAAATGCTTCTGATAGCATAATTCGATCGGATTCGCTGGTTTTGGGCATAGCAGCTTTTTGAGCCCATTCGAGCATAATAGTTTGAGTATCGATGAGTAGTTTTTCGTTGTCGGGTAGAGTTATCAAGAATCCATTCATGGCATTAAATGCCATTAGGATGCCTAGATCTTTTGAGGCACTTGCTATTTTTTCTTGGGTAGAGGCAGAACTACTACCTGTAATAGGATCAACCAACCGAAAAAAATATAACTCAGGAGCTATACGAGGCTCTTTTAACTCTGGGAAAGGAATTTCAGAGCTGAGAGGCTTAAGCTCGGCAAGAGAAATATCCATTTGTTGTTTTTGGCTAGCACTTGCCTTGGCGTAGTCTTTAACATAGCTTTGATAAGTTTTAAAAAGCATCCCCCACTCGGTTTTTGCCCAAATATAATTATCAGATGGTGTTGCATGGAGAATTCCTGTAATCAAAAAGGCTATGTTCACTAAATATTTCATAATTCCTCGGCTTGTATTTTCTTATTGTTTATGATATAATCATCAGATATTATAAAACGATGCAGGGAAAAAGTAAATTTTCTGCTCTGAGAGGAGGCCAACATGGCAACAAAAGCAAAAAAAGGAAATAGCGTAAAAGTACACTATAAAGGCACTCTAGCAGATAAAAGTGTTTTCGATTCCTCAGAAGGCCGCGAGCCATTAGAATTTGTACTTGGTGCTGGGCATGTTATTCCTGGATTTGATAACGCTGTAGAAGGCATGGAAGTTGGTGAAAAAAAGACAGTTAATATTCCTTCTGATCAAGCTTATGGTAAAGTTCAAGAGAATGCAACGGTTGAAATTCCTGTTGGGCAACGATTGGTCTTGCTCCACCCTGAAACAGGAGAGCCAATGCCTGTAACAATTGTAAAAGCCGAAAAAGGAATGCTTACTCTCGATGGAAATCACCCTCTAGCAGGTAAGGATCTCACCTTTGAACTCAGCTTAGAAGAAGTTTCTGATGCACCTGCACACAATCATGATCATGGTGATTCCTGTGGTTGTGGAAGCTCTTGTGGTTGCGATCATAACCATTAATAATTAGCCCTCATTGAGGGCTTTTTTCTTAACTGATTTTAAAAATTTTATTTATAATGTCTATCTATTTTTAAATGTATCTGTTATAATATTACTAAACTATATGCAAGAGAGCCTTCTTTATGAAAACATCCGCCCAAATTCGTCAAGATTTTTTCAATTTTTTCAAATCTCACGCACATACTATTGTTCCTTCTGCCAGCCTTGTGCCAGATAACGATCCAACACTTCTTTTTACAAATGCGGGGATGAATCAATTTAAAGATGTCTTCCTAGCAACAGGGACACGCCCCTATACAAGAGCAGTTGATACTCAAAAAGTGATGCGTGTTTCAGGCAAACATAACGATTTTGATGATGTTGGTCGGGATGGAACACACCACACCTTCTTTGAAATGCTTGGTAACTGGAGCTTTGGTGACTACTACAAAAAAGAAGCCATCACTTGGAGCTGGGCTCTCCTCACCGAGGTTTGGGGGCTCCCCAAAGAGCGGCTTTACGCTACGGTTCATCATACGGATCAAGAAAGTAAAGAATTGTGGAAAAGTTGCACGGATATCAATCCTAGCCATGTGCTAGAATTTGGTGATAAAGAAAATTTCTGGGAAATGGGTGCTACGGGGCCTTGTGGGCCTTGTTCGGAAATACATATTGATCGCACACCAGATCTTTCACAAAGTAAGGGTGCAGAGGGCGTTAATAGAGACATAGAGTTTGTCGAATTATGGAATCTGGTATTTATTCAGTATAATCGCCAAGAAGATGGGTCTCTTCTCGATCTCTCCGCCAAACACGTGGATACGGGTATGGGCTTAGAGCGTATCGTTTCTGTCTTGCAAAATGCTCAATCAAATTATCAAACCGACCTTTTTTCGCCTATTATTAACCATTTAGTATCAGAAAGTAAGATTTCCTACAGTGATGGAGCAGAAGGAACCCCCCACCGCGTAATTGCAGACCATATTCGGGCGCTAACCTTTGCTATTGGAGATGGAATTATCCCCTCTAACGAAGGTCAAGGCTATGTTATACGTAAAATTTTGCGTCGAGCAGTGCGTTTTGGGCGAGAACTCAACTATACAACCCCTTTTCTGTACCGAATTGTTGATGTTGTGGTTAAGGAAATGGGTGCAGTGTTTCCTGAAATTGCCGAGCGAAAGGCATCTATTATAGGTGTTATTCAGGCTGAGGAACAAAGTTTTTTTCGTACGCTTAATAAAGGTTTTGATAAAATTAAAGAACTTATCGCTCATGCTAAGGCAAATAATGCTACGGTTAGCGGTGAAGATGTCTTCTTACTTTATGATTCTATGGGGTTTCCCATCGATTTTACAGAACAAATTCTCAAAGACGAAGATCTTTCTTTTGATAAAGATACCTTTAATCGGCTTATGGAGGCTCAAAAAGAGAGAGCGCGCGCTTCTTGGAAGGGTGATGCGATTGATTTTTCAGCATTTGGTAATCTACCAGCTACCATTTATACAGGAGAACAAGGTTTTTCCGCCGAATCAAGCGTTTTAGGGCTTGTCTGTGATAATAAAAATGTTAAAAATATTGAAGAAGGGCAAAATATAGCCGTTATTCTGGATAAAACTCCATTTTATGCTCAAAAAGGTGGTCAAATTGGAGATTCTGGGACGATTTCTGCTGATGGATTGCTTATTGATATCGTTGATACCAAACTCTATGAGGGGCGACATGTTCATTTAGGTGTGGTTGTTAAAGGATCGATATCCGTCAATCAAAAAGTCTTCCTCGAAGTAGATAGCACCCGTAAAAAAAGAATTGCTCGTCACCATAGTGCTGCTCACCTGTTGGCACATGCACTTCGCACTGTTCTGGGTGATCATGTTGGGCAAGCTGGCTCTTGGGTTGGAGACAACAGAGTTCGTTTTGATTTTACTCATCCTAAAGCCCTATCTTATAAAGAATTACAAACCGTCGAGCAGCTAGTTAATGACAATATTTTGGCAAATCATACCACTCATATCAACGAAATGCCTATCGATGAAGCAAAAAAAACAGGAGCCGTTGCCGCATTTGAAGAAAAATATGGCGATATTGTTAGAATTGTTACGATGGGTGATAGCAAAGAATTTTGTGGAGGAACTCACGTTGAAGCCACGGGCGAAGTAGGCTCTTTTGTGTTGCTCCATGAAAGCTCCGTATCTGCAGGAACACGCCGTATTGAGGCAGCTGTAGGTGAGGCAGCGCTTAATCATTATAAAGAAGTTGCCGATAAAGGAAAGAAGCTTGCCGATATTTTGAAAATCCGAGATGGGGATCTTCTTGCAAAAGCAGAAACGCTGATGGGGGATCTTTCTCAAAAAGATAAAGAAATCCGAAGCCTTAAAGATAAATTAGCACAACATTCCTTTCAAAATATAGAATCATCCATTCAAAAAATAGGATCATATAATATATTGGTGGCACAGGTCGAGGGAGATGCGGATACGCTCAACACTTATGGAACATTGTTTACCCAAAAATATGAGGGGGCGATGGTTTTAGGTGTTGCCAAAACTGATGGTGGCGCTATACTTTCTGCCAGCGTATCTCAAGGATTAACCAACAAGATACAAGCTGGAAATATTATTAAAATGCTTGCACCTCTTATAGGGGGAGGTGGTGGTGGAAAGCCAACACACGCAATCGCAGGGGGAAAAAATGCCTCTGGGATAGAAAAAGCATTAGAACAAGCTAAAAAAGATATTCAAAGAGAACTGCAATAGGAGAATCTCATGGTTATTAAGAATTTGCTTACCGAAAAAGCCTTTAAAATTGGTCTTCAATCTTCAGATAAAGAAGGCATTATAAAAGAAATTTCAGCTTTTTTTGCTTCTCAATACGGCGTGGATGAAAAAGCAACATTTAATGCACTCTGGGAGCGAGAACAAAAAGGCTCAACAGGCTTAGGCAAGGGGCTTGCAGTGCCTCATGCCCGTTTGTCTAGTATCGATTCTATGAAGCTCGTTGTTGTTTTTGTTAAAGAAGGACGAGATTTTGATTCATACGATAAAGAGGCAACCCGACTCTTTTTTGCAGCACTTGTTGAAGAAGGTGGGCACCCCCAAGACCAACTTGATATGCTTCGCCTTATTGTGGAAACTGTTGATAAAACAGACCTTATGGCATCTCTCAATGGGGTGACTACAGCATCAGCTTTACGAGACTTGGTATTGCGTCGAATCCAAGAAGCTGAGGTCTAAAATAATTAGACTCTTGGCATTGGTTTTCTTTTTCTGCATTGTAGATTCTTTTGCCCAGAGTGTCGACCCAATGGAAGAATTTCTCTCATTACGTCGTCGTCAAGCATTAGAGGTGATACCTCCCGAAGATCTTCTTCGTTTGTCTAACCTTTACCTTATCCAAGGGCTCTATGCTAAAAGCGCAGATCTCTACGCCGAACTTATTCAACAGGTTGAGCAATCAACTCTTTCTCAAGAAAAACGAGTTTCTATTTTGGCACAAAGCCACTATAATCGAGGCTTAGCTCTTTTCACTTTGAAATTTTATGATAGTGGCCGAGTTAATTTTGAGCGAGCACTTTACTATAATCCTTCAAACATAGAAGCTCTTCGTATGATAGGTACTACAGCCTACTTACAGCAACAAAAAGATGATGCAGATACTAACTGGAGCGCCTACCTGGAAAATGCACCGGAAGGGCCAACAAAAGATTCTGTTCAGGCTGCATTGGATCGCTTGAGAAGCCCTGATTTTTCTTTTGAATCATCCAAAAAAGAGGAGCCACAACGAGATGAATTATGGCCTTTTCGTAATTTCGAAGCAATTCCTTATCCGGATGCTCTCTATGAGAAAAAAAGGGTTATCTAATGATTGATTTTTTGATTTTTCTCTGTGTTATTACGATGATTGCTATTATATCGAGCTTGATAATTCGAATATTTGTGGTTCGTCCGGGTCAAGTATCGCGTATTCAGCACTTTATTGAGGATGGAAAGCTCGAAGAAGCTCTTCTCTATATTCAAATGCGCCTCAAACACCAACCAAAAAATGCTTTTTTAGGCTATTGGTTAGGTGAAATTCTATGGATGATGGGGCGTAAAACGGATGCCATTAATGCTTTTGAAAATGTTGATCTAGCAGGGCTAAAGTATGAACCTCAATATTTAGCAACACTCTTTTTTCGGCTTGGTTTATGGTATTGTAATGTAAATCGGCTTGAAGATGCTGAAGTTTGCTTTAAAAGACTTGTCAAAACAAAGATTAATCATCCCGATTTTTTTTATGCAAGAGGAATGTTGGCTCTTCGAAAGAACCAAATTAGTGAGGCGTTGGATCTCTTCACTAGGGCATTACAATTAGATAATTCGCACTCAGATACTCTTTTTGAGCTGGGAAATCTCTATATAGATCAAAAAGAATTTACAAATGCCCATAATACATACATCAGATTGGCACAACTTCATCCCACTGATCCTGAAATATGGCTTAAACTTGCAAGTATTGCTATTTCTGAAGGAAATACCTCTAAAGCCATTCGATATTTTAATAAGGTGGAGACATTTTCATCTTCTATTCATCGATTTAAAGCTGCATCGGGATTGGCCAAGATTTATATGGAAACAGGCGATAATTTGTTGACTATTCAAGCCCTTCTCAAGGCAATTGCCTACGCCAAACCTGAATTTTGTCCTAAAGAACAGCTTTTAGAGATTCATTATGATCTTGCCGAAATGTATATAGATGCAGAAGATGTTGATCAAGCTATTAAACAGTGGGAGATTATCCTTGAGACGGCACCAGAATTTCGTGATGTTTCTTCAAAATATGCCGAATTTAGAAATCAACGGATGAAGGACCTGTTCAAAGATTTACTTACTCTTAATGAAACAAGGCTTATAAATAGAGTTGTTGACTTTGTTCGTAAACAAAACGTCATTCCTCAGCAATACCAGTTTTTGCCAGAAGGTTGCTACGTTGTTGCGACATCCGACCCAAAATTTGGAGGGGTAATGAAACTTCTCTATGTGTTTTGGTGTTCTTCAGAAAATTTGCCGCGTAGTTTTGTTAGTAGTTTACAACGCCTCAAAGATGAATTAAGAATTAATAGAATAATTCTTTTTTCACCATCTCCAGTATTATCAGATGTTAGAGATCAGATTCGTGCTCAAGACATTCAACTTTTTGATGAGATGAATGTTAGCATGCTTGTTTCGGAATAAGGAGATTCTTATGAAAAAAGTCATTATTTTCTCAACTGTTTTTTTCACATTTGTAGCTCTTGTTTCGTTTTACGAATTTTTTGTTGTTAAAACTCCGTTTTTTGAAGTTATCCCAGCCTATGCTTTGTGGACAACCGTAGCATTGCTCTCATTTTTATGGCTTCTTCGCGTTGTGGAGGCAGCAAGAACTCGATGAAGTGGTTTGATACAAAAAATCCCCTTTACTCTCATGGGTCAGAAGTAAGCTATCATCCTTTTTTGGATACGCATGCTTTCTATGGAGTTAGCCGGCGGTCACCTGTCTTTTTTGCACCCAATTTGACACCGGTGGAAAACCAAACTCCGGAATGCTATTGTGCTTTTTGTATGGGGCGTCTTTCTGATGCTACCCCTGAAAAATCGCGTACGTGCTTTACTCAAGAGGGGGCAACTCGAATTTCTTACCCTCATTTACAGATTCACGACGACACTCTATTTCGACGTCAGGGCAACCTTTTCGAGATTTTTTCTTTTGATTATTGGAAATCCCACTATGGTATTGATAGCCATGCTTCAGAGCTGCTTGCCATGGAAGAATATCTTAGTTCTCCCTCTTTAAATCACTATTTGCAAGAGCTTCTCCAGCTTAAATTTGCACGTATTCAGCAAGATTATGTTTTAGATGATAACAACATGATTGAAAACTTAAAGCCATTTTTTAGTGGGTTCCACGAACTTCTCACCTCTGGGCGTCATTTCAACATCAACCCTAAAACGCGAGATGATCTCTTTACGTCTGGGAGGATGAGCTGGCAAGAGCATCGTATTTCCTACGAGGATATTATTTTAATACATGATGCGATGCTTGTGAGAAATCCACATATTAAATATATCTCAACGTTTCAAAATTGGCTTGCTTTGGCTGGGGCTTCTTTCGAGCATTGGCATAAGCAGATTCTGGCCACCGATTTTTGGGGGCGCCCACTTCTTCGAGAGCAAGAGTTATTTGCTGGAAATTCCAAAATTTATACAGAGTTTGCTGTTCATACTGCGGTGGATAATAATCTTGTAATTGCTCAAAATGAGCATGCACTCTGTTGCTTAGAGGTAGGAGGAAAGGCGGGGCTGATATCGATTATTTCTAAGTCATCAAATCTTCAACCTCATACGCATCGATTGGAAGAAATCCATGGGATGAGCGATATGGTGCATGCCGTGTGTAAGGCAATAGGCTCGGCAACACCCTATAATGAGGAGTGGTTTTATACGCCATTTGATGCTAAAAATTTCCGTACTCCTTGGCGGGTGGTGATAAATTTACGATCGGGTACCGCTGCAGGCTTTGAAAATATCAATCAGTATCTGGTTAGTACGGTATCACAAATTGAGCTTGCGGAGATTTTACGAAATCGGATTGCCAGCTTTTCCGATATATCTCCAACAGTGGAAGCCTGTTTAGCCTGCGAAAACCATAAAAATTCTCTTCAATATTAAAAAAATTCAACTTTTGAATATCCTTCTGCCGATAAAAAAAGGTCAAGGAGGACAAAGTGGATTTTCAATATTTTCATATTCCCACTAAGATTATTCAAGGCTATGAAAGTTTTTCAGGCCTTAGCCAACTTGGTGAAATTGCTCGTCGCCGAATCATTCTGGTTACAGATGATGTCTTTGGATATTCAGGCAGCGCTCAAAATTTACGTCGTTATATCGAAAATGCTTCATATGGATTGATTCCTTTTGAAATTTCAACCAATCCAACCTCTCGAGAGCTAAAAGAAGGGACTCTTCTTGTGAAAGAATCAAGGGCTCAAACAGTGGTGGGTTTTGGCAATTCTGATGTCCTTGCTATTGCACGAGCGATGGTGCAGCAAGCAACGGATGAAAGGATTTCTTTTCGCCCCGACTACATCGAAATTCCTACCTTACCTTCTATTTATCCTGGTCTTTTGTCGACATATTATATCACGGAAGATTATGATCATATCAAGCGCCCCTACCAAGATGCTAATTCTCGTGCATCGTGGCTTTTGCTTGATGGTTCTTACGCGGAACAAATGAGGGTTAGTGACATCTTAATGGCGAGTTTTCAAAGTATTGCTTATACGGTTGAAGCTCTCCTTTCTCGAAAATTTAATTTTTTGGGAGAGAGTTATGCCCTTCGTGCGGTTGAAATATTAGCACGAGCAGGAATGCGTCTTCCTAACGAACCCATTAACACTTCTCTTAAAGTAGAGATGATGGTTGGAGCTTTGTTGGCGTCTTTTGCGGTAGAAAGTTCCTCATTGGGGATGACCGCAGCCTTAGGAATGGGATTAGAGTCTTCGGCATTATGCTCGGAGGTTGAAGGAGCTGCGGCAACCTTTATACCAGCCTTGGAATATATGCTTCCTCAAAGTACGGATAAAATGCAAAAACTTCTCACTGTCTTGGATTTACCCAAAAAAGCAGATGTTCTAGAAAATAGTTTTGCTGTACTTGAATTTTTCAAAAATCTCTATAGCCATATGGAATTGGCGCCATTTACATCATTTAAGGCAACAAGTTTTCAACTTCAAAATGCGGCTCGATGTGCGGCACGCTACGATTTTATGAGCCAAACACCCAAGCCTGCTGGATATTCGGAGTTGATGAATATCTTAAATAATGCTGCAGAATTGAGCAATGTTTCGTCTCCTGCTGATCCTATTTCTGCTCTGTAGAGTAGATGCGTATACGCAGAGTATGCGAACAAATGTTGTTGTACGCGCCTTTCCGGATTTAACGCCAGAAGGAATCGTACTGCATATGGGTACAATAATTGTTCATATGCCTTACTATGACGATATCGCATTTGGCTCGCAACTGCACCTTAAAGGGAAATTTTACCCTAGAAGCAAGAGTTTTTATGCAGAAGAAGTAAAAGTTATTCATCCATCTTCTTTTTTATGGCAAAGAATCTCCAGTTGGAGGCTATCTGCCCAAAAAAAAGTGAGAGATGTGTTTGATTCTCGAAGTTCGGGGCTAATCTTAGCTTTGAGCTTTGGAAATAAAGAGTTTTTAGACCCTCTTTTTGCGGAATATATTCGTAGTGCAGGGATGAGTCATTTTATGGCTCTTTCAGGATTGCACGTGGGGTTAATTGCTGGTTTTATATTTTGGATTCTCATTCAGCTTGGCGTAAGGAGACAATTTGCTCCACTAGTTGCCTTACCGTTTTCAATGGGATATCTACTTTTAGGCGGAATAAGAGTCTCGCTGATGAGAGCAGTTTTATTCCATGTGTTTTGGGCGTTTAACGCATCTTTTAGATGGCATCTTCATCCAGCGATGGTGCTAGTGATTTCATTTATCATACTACTGATTCTAGGAATGGGGGGGCTATCTCTTATGATGAGTATTATGGCTGTGGCTGGTATTATTTTTTTGAGTGGCTTTTGGGATGAGCGATTATCTTCTTTTTTTGGTAACTACTGGGGAGGGGTAATTTCAATTAGTCTAGCTGCTACATTAGGTGTTTTACCGATTGTGCTTTTCTTTTTTAAAGAAATTAATGTTCTTTTTTTACTGCCCAATCTAGTAATCATACCTCTATCACAAATAATTATATTCTTGTGTATCTTGGCAGCATTATTTCCTCTCCCTATATGGGAAAAAGCGGTTCTTGGTGTCTATCGTATTATGGAAACCACATGCCAACTTATTGCAGAGATGCCATATAGCCTACTTAGAGTGTCTTCTAGAATGACAATAGCCATACTGGGCGTGATATTTTTGACATTTATAATAAAAAAATATATTATTCATAGGAGAGTGCGTAATGGGTTTTGATCCTTCAACCCTTCCCAAAATTTTTGATATTCTTCGAAATGATCCTGTGCTGAAGCAAGCGCCTGTTGAGCATTTCAGTAAGATTATGGGAAGAACCCCGTTTATGGTCTTGTTATCAACGATACTTAGCTTACGCACTAAAGATGAAACTACGGGGCCTGCAGCATTACGACTCTTCGAAAAAGCACAAACGCCAGAAGAAATTGTAGCCTTGGGCGCAGATGAAATTGCGAAAGCGATTTTTCCAGTGGGTTTTTATAAAACGAAATCTCAAAGTATTGTAAAAATTGCAACAATTTTACTTTCTAAATATAATGGAGAAGTGCCTGCGGATCTGGATCTTCTATTAACGCTCCCTGGTGTGGGGCGCAAGACGGCAAATATGGTTTTGGGAGAAAGCTTTGGAATAGCTTCGGTATGTGTTGATATCCACGTGCATCGTATCAGTAACCGATGGGGATTATGCAATACAAAAACACCGGAAGACACGGAAAATTTTATCCGTAGTAATATTCCTCAAGAATTATGGCTGAGCTTTAATAAACCAATGGTTGCCCTTGGACAAACAATTTGCAAACCTATAAAACCTATATGTTTACGTTGCCCTATCGCGTCATTTTGTGGACGGAATCTATCGGAGGCGCTATGAATATCTTAGCATATATCAGTGATCCTATGCTGATTAAAAAGATCCAAAAAATCTGTCGTCAGCATGAGTTTAAGCTTAAATTAATTCATCATAAGGATGATACAACATGGTTTTTTCCTGGTGTTTCATCTTTATCTGAGAATCAATATTGGTTTGCTCCCAATTATGATATTATTTTATTAGATGAAGATTTTTTCTCTCGCTTAAGTCATATTAATAAACAAGAGTTTAGCCATAGCCTTTATCTTTATCCGATTATTTTGTTGATGGAGAACTTTTCTCCAGAGTCGATTGCATGGAACCCTGATTCGGAAGTGTTTTCAGCGCTTCTGTCTTCTGCCCCTGATGATGAATTTATACTTAGAATCAGACAAACGGCGCGAACATTTTCCTATATTCGCCAGATGCGAGAATGGGCTTTCCACGACATGCTTACTGGCTTGAATAATAGACGTACATTCAGTGATTTTTTAACAGTTTATTTCAAAAATTTTCAACAATATAAAATACCGTTTTGCCTAGCAGTGATAGATCTCGACCACTTTAAACAGATTAATGATACTTTTGGACATGCAAGAGGTGACGAAGTTTTATGCCATTTGGCGGATATTATGAGAGAAAATACCCGTAAAACAGATGTATTAGCCCGCATTGGCGGAGAAGAATTTGCTATTATTTTTCCAGATACACCATTATCGCTTGCATTGAAAGTGCTTCAGCGGATTACAAAAAAGATTTTTAATTATACTCACCCAGATGGGATTAAAACAACATTAAGTGCTGGAATTTTAGAAGCCACCCCTGAATATAAAACTCAAGACGAGGTTTTCACTGCTGCAGATAAATTACTCTACCAAGCAAAAAATAATGGTAGAAATTGTATTATTTCTGAATAGCTTTTAACAATTTTTAACATATTAATCAGACTACTTCTGATTAGTATAGTTAAAAAATAGGTGTATAAAAATATACAAAAAGCACACCCTTTGTGCTGCGACAAAAAAGCCCCAAGGATACTCGATAAGAGGTCTTGGGGCTTTTGTAATTTTATAATTATTTAAAAACCATCATAACTATCATAGCCGTCGTCTGTGTATTCCTCGTTGTATGCCATATCTTCGTAGCCATCATCATCTAAATTAACAACGGGCTCGGCATTGGTGCTGGGAGTAACAAGCTGTAGAGGCGTAGAACCAGATAAGACTCTATTTCTAGGCAGAGGGATAAAAAAATCTGCTAGATTTAGAGGAGGATAGAAAGGCACTTTCGAAAAGGGAGTTGTCGAGATTATGTGGTTTGATAAATTTTGCTGACTAGGTGCTTTAAAAATCCAAGCATTAAATGTATCATCCCTCTGAATTGGTGTATTTTGAGAGCGATCGAGCTGAAAAGGGTCAATTTGATCGATAGTTACGGGGCGCTTGTTTTCGGCAAAGAGCTTATAGGGCTGAAAACTCAAAGCCTGAATCGACGACTCGGGCTCTGTTAATCCGTAATCCATATAGTTAGATATTTGGGCCTGTTCGAGATCATCAGTAAATCCATCTCGCACATTAAAACGAAGAATCTGATTTGCTCCGATAATGAATGGCGCCATATTTTGTTGCCTCCACCCAAACAACCCCTGCCCACTGCGAACAATCATCTCACTCGTGCCATTATAGAAAAAACCTCCACCAGAACCATTGATAATAATACTTGTTGTAACATCGGTAGATACGATGAATCGCGATTTTTCAATGGGATTGGAGCTATAAAACCATCGCCCTGTTAGTAACAAGATGCGGGTTTGGTTGGTATTACTGATAATTTGATTTATTCGATCGAGGTAGTACGACCCCAAGCCAAAAAGACGCAGCAAACTACCGTCGGGAAAACGCAAGGTAAGAATACTATCAGGGCTACTAAGACGAATAAGCGTTTTTTCTCCCATACGCATTCCTGCGGTAACGGGGTTCCATATGGGGGTGACGACGGGACGATATTGTGCTTCTCCGCCTTTACTGTCAAAAACGTAAACCTGATTGACAGGAGGGATTACTTGCCCAAACACGGGAGGTGCAAGCAGTAGCAGAATCCAGATACGTTTCATACAAATCTCCTTAGATAAGGTTCAAATATTATACTTTATTTGTCGGTAAAAAGAAAGAGGAATGCACTTTTTTTGGGTATCTTTTGACAAAAATTCGAAAATAAGCTAGAATATACGCTGTTATTTCTTGTAAGGAGTTCTGTATGGATTACAGCCAGCTAATTCGTCGTATTCCTGGTTATCCCAAACCTGGAATTGTTTTTGAAGATCTCACCACACTTTGGAAAGACCCAAATGCTTTTGCTGGCACGCTTCATCAACTTGCAGATCAATATAAAGATAGAGGCATCACCAAAGTCATTGGGCTTGAAGCTCGTGGTTTTGTTTTGGCGGCGCCTATAGCTTGTATGCTTAATGCGGGTTTTGTTCCTATTCGAAAGGCTGGAAAACTACCCTCAGAGTGCATCACAACTTCCTACGACCTTGAGTATGGCAAAGCAGAAATGGCTATTCACACAGATGCTCTTTCGGCAGATGATAAAGTGCTCATTTGTGATGACATTCTTGCAACAGGTGGCACATTAGAAGCGGCAATTTCTCTTATTCGTCAATTGAAGGCTGAAATTGTAGGTGTTGCATTACTTCAAGAATTAACTTATCTCAATGGTCGTAATCGCTTTCCAGATATAGAAATTTTTTCTCTTTACAAGGTTAATGAGTAGGCTAAGGCTTTGAGGCTTCTTGATCTGCAAAAAAACCGTTGACAGGCCTATTCTGAGGACTTCGATATTGCTGCTTATTGCCATCATCTAACAACCATTCTCCATCTGCAACAATAGAATATAAATGTATCTTCTTACTTTCTAAGGGAATATCTACTTCGAATAGCCCTGCGCCTTTGTAGGTCATTGCTAGCGAGTAAGGGTTCCAATTATTGAAACTTCCTGCGATAAAAGCCGTGCGAATATTCGTATTTACGTATTGAAAACGGTAAATATTATTACTTATCCATAAAGGATATTTTCGATTTGCGATAAAAATATCGTCGATTTGCAATAACGAGAGGCGTTGACGTCGAGTATCGAATTTATGATTGGGGTTTAATGGGTCTGAAATCCAAAATCCGTCCACGTGAAATCGATAATGATAAGTGTTAGGAGAAAGCCTATTTGTCCAAACGCCTACCCAAAGATTTGATTTTTCTTGCTTCATAGGGATGGGCTGCCAGCGATTAAACTCACCTGCAAAAAAAACTTCCTTAGCTTGCCCTCTATAAAAAAAGATAATAGAATTATCCAATATCATGGGTGACTGCAAGTCTGCAAAATTATCTTGTAATAGTCGTTGAATGGACACTTGCTCTGGTTCAATCGAGCGGCTTTGAGAATATAAAAAGGATGTTCCAATAATCGAGAGGAAAAAAGCATAAAAAATATTTTTCATACCTAAGATTATATGGTATTTTCATAAAAAACTCAATTTATTGCTGTTTTCTTGCTTTTTTGATATAATTTTGGTAAGGAGATACCATGCCTCTTTTTATTCTGTGTGATAATACCACCTCTGATTTCAAATCAAAATATGAGGTAATATTAGAGACCCTTCACAAGCGATTAATCGAAAAAATACACCCTTTTGGTGCCTCAATGCGTGTTGATATGAACGATTTTCCTGATGCTCAAGCGTTTTATAGGATGCTTGCCCAGCAAAATCAGGATGTATGTATACTTGATGCCTATGCAGCGGCTCTTTGCACCGACGATTTAAGCAGTTTTTTGAATTATCAGAAGGAATATCTTTACGATGTCCTTTTTGCAGAGCGTCTTCCCGAGGGGCTTCTTCCAAATTTTATTGCCAAAGGCTTTCTTTCCGATCTGGTATCGCTTATTCCCGAAAACACACCTAGCATTACGCCGCTTAAAACTGTAATTAATTGGGAATTTAAAGGCATAGATGTTGGAATTTGGCTTTCTCCTTCTTCTGTGGCATTGGAGCGGGTTTCCTTCTTGCCTATCGACAAAAATTCTCTTAGTTTTGTTGATGCTTTGTCTCAACGCCCTCAACTTTCCATTGCAGATGCTGAAAAAGCTATTACCCAGTTGCGTCCTCTTATTCATTGTGCTCCGTTTTATTGCGCTATAGAACTGCAGCAGGGTGGTAAATTTATGGAAGTATCTCTTTTCCAAAAGATTATTCACCAATTGGATGAAGTAGCCCCACAAGCGGTTATTTCACTAGGAGTTTATGAAGAATCGTTAGATTATCCTCACCTTGAGAGGATTTTAGATTATTTAGGAGATAAAAGAAGAGTTATTGTCGAGTCTAAAGGGCTTTTTCCTGATGAAAATATTGTATCTAAACTTTTAGAACGAGAAAATGTTGATATTATTCTTGATGAAGGAGATTTTTCTTCTAAAATTGCAACATTATTTTCAGAAAACACTCGCTTTTGGGTGAGATTTACTAGAAATAAGCAATCAGAAGACAACATACTTCCCTTCTTGAAAAAATACTCTTTTTTGGGGACGAGAGCTATTATTGCTAAGGAAAACTCTTTTGGTGACGCGACAACCGCCTCTGTGGATCTTTCTCCTCTTAAACGCCACGCATGCTTTGCGCTTGGGCGAGAAATGATAATACTAGCCAATGGCGATGTGCCTATCTGTCGTCAATCTCCCTCAAATATTCGTGCATCATTGATAGAAAAAACGCTTTCTGAGGTTTGGGCAGAATGTTTGGTAGATTTTCTAAAACAGGTAGAAAACCCCAACACTGAAACGTGTGCGCAATGCAAGGGATGCGGAGATTGGTGGGTTTTTAACTTTTAGCTTACTTAAAAAAATTAAAAATAGATGTGGCTCTGTTTTCGGACTCGGAAACAGGGCTATATTTTTTTAAATTTACTCTATTGATAAGGTTTTTCTTATAAAGTTCTCGCAACTGTCCTGCTTCAGCAGTGTTAAGACGCATATCCACAGATGAGCGAACTATTCCTGCCCATAGAGAGCCATCGACATCTAGTACCATCATTAAAATAATGAAAGGGGCTGCGGCATTGCTAGGGTCATTCATCTGAAAAACACCTGAATTCAAGCCCCCAATATTAACAACAGCATAACTAATTGTTGAGGAACCGCCCGCATTTTGGGCAAATAATGTTAGCTCTTGAATATTAGGCGCAAAAGAGTAGCCATCATAACCATCGCCGTAGCCAGCATCGCCATAACCATCACCATAACCAGCATCACCATATTCGCCGCCATCACCGTAGGCATCATCTAGTTGCACTGGTATTTCTGCCTCTACGGGTGGGGCAGCAACAGGAGGAGGCGTAAAAGTAGTGGTTTCGGAGTTTTCGGCTTCTGTACTACTTAAATTACTTAAATTTGGGTCGAGAAGAAATAAATTATTAGTTGTTGGCCTTGTATATTCCTCAGGAATTTCAATATATTTATCGGTATAAGGCGAGGCACGGAAGCTATTTGTTTCAATAACAGGAATAAGGGGGACATAGTCTTCAATAGGCGGGTAAGATGTTATAGAGGAAGAGGAAAAAGGAGCAATCGCAAAAGTGGCAGCATCTCTATCTTTTGCAAATACGACATACATTCGCTGAGGGGTGACAACGCCACGTTGATTGGTTGTTAAAATTTGCTCTGAACCACGCCAAATAGTTCCACGAAGCTTTAAAAAAGCATGATTTTCTGGTAAAGTTGGATTGGCAGGGTCGATAGTAAAGGTTGGTAAAGGATTTTGAAATAGAGGAATAGACCTCAACGCTGCCGCGGTGGCTCTTTCTGAAGCGGGTGAGCCTCTTCGAGCATTAGCAGCGGTATCGGGAAGAGCCAAGGGATCTACCTCGACGCCTTCATATCCGTCTTGATAGTCTCCGTCGCCTTCGTCATCACCTTCATAGGCCTCGGCATCGACAGCTCCCTCATATTCTCCATATCCTCCCTCATACTCCTCGTATTGGGAAAAAGACAACGAGTAAGAACACAAAAGTAGCAAAAAAAAGGGAATTTTGGATCGTATCATGAGATTATTATAACAAAGAAGCAAAAAACACGCAAATTTATAGCAGACAAAAGAAAAACGGCTTTGAATACAAAGCCGTTTTATTCGGACTGGTGAGATTTGAACTCACGACCCCTACCACCCCAAGGTAGTGCGCTAAACCGAGCTGCGCCACAGTCCGATGCGAATTTTCGCTAGGTTGACATTATAATAATCTTAGTATGTTTTGTCAAGCTTTTAGAAAGATAAATTGATCCAAGCAAGCTCTAAATTATCAATCAAAAAGGCTCCCAGTATTAGGGAGCCTTTTTGACTATTTCTTGGGCTTAGCGCCGCAACCGCATCCGCATCCGGATTCTGATCCTTCTTTCATGAGTTGCCTCCTTAACAAGGAAATTATCTATTAAAAATATTCTTTTCTTCTCTTCACCTACATTATAGACTGTGGTAATTAGCTACTTCAATTATTTGAATAATTTTTTTAATTCTTTTTCTTAAGCTTATCTTCAAAAAGCCGAAAGAATGAGTGATATGTTTTTATTTGCATGATCCTTTGGAGGATACTATGAAACGATATGGGAAATTAGCCTTAGTATCGATTCTGTGCTCTGTGGTAATAAATTTACCTTCGAACCCCTTTGCACAGGAAACCCCAAAATTTATTTATGGGGTAGCTTCTTGGTATGGCGAGCAGTTTGAAGGCAAACCAACAGCTAGTGGAGAAGTTTTTTCCATGAATAGCTTAACAGCCGCTCATAAAACTTTACCTTTTGGTACCCGCTTAGAAATCGAAAATCTAGGAAATGGGAAAAAGGTTGAGGTTCGCATTAATGATAGAGGGCCTTTTGCTGAAAATCGTATTTTGGACCTTTCTAAGCAAGCAGCAGAGATACTAGATTTTGTTAGTGAGGGTAAAACATTTGTGAAGGCAACTGTTTTAGAATTAGGGGATCCTTTAAAGAAACCTATGCCAGCTGCTAGTTCAATGATTCCTCAACGAAGTGATATACCTCAAGGCTTTTCAGCTCCTGCAGATTTATCTGCGCCTACTAATGTAGCTGTAAGCCCTGAAATAACAACACCTGAAAGCTCTTTGCAAGCCTCTGCAGCAGATGAAATTAACTATATGAACGATACAGCACCTCAAGCAGCGCCAGCACCGTTGCGTAGCCAGCTTATTCCTGATATAAATCCTTTTGGGGATAGTTCTACCAATAATATTTTTGGTTTCTCTTCTAATCAGCAGCCTGCACCGGTTACAGATCCTCTCGGAGGGCAAGATCCAATCTTACCCGAGTTAGATCCAACTACCGATTTAACACCTGCGGACAACTATGCTATCTACCCAGAAGATGATACTTTTGGAGATCTTTTCAGTGATACAGCAGAGCCAAAAGATTTCTTCCCACCAACAATGGGAGGAAGTAGAGGGAATGAAGCTCAGAATGTTGGAAGTAGCTTTACACAGCCAGCAACTCCTCCTGCACCTACAATGTCAGAGCCTATGTATAGTGAAATTACACAGCTTAATACCGAACCAGAGTTTACATTTGTTGAGGAATCCCAAGAGGAAATAGTTATTATTGAAAACCCTATTATACCTGAAAGCCCAGTAAAGCCAACTTCAGGTTGGAGTGCTAGTCCTCCATCGTCTGCAGATGCTCCACAAGGTTATTATGTGATCCAACTTGGTGCGTTTTCGAAGTCGGGCAACGCGATGAAAGTATATAATGCGTTAAAAAAATCTACAGATGTAGCCTTAAATAATGTGTATACTATTGATGCTAATATCGTTATTAAAGGGCGATCTCAAAATGTGATGAGAATTCGAGTTGGATTTTTCACGGATGAAAATGTTGCTCTTCAAAAAGCAGCTCAGATTGATCGAGAATACCAAAGCTTGGGTATTAAAAGTAGTGTTATTAAAGTTGATTTTCTCCCCTAAAGATATATGTGAGAAGCCCCCTGATTCTAGGGGGCTTTTTACTTAGATTTAGAGGATTAATAAAAGTTTAACCTTGAATAGCATGTCTTAATGAAGATGTAATATCTTCAGCTGTTTTTCCTACAATAACATGAATATTTTTGCCATTAATAACAGATGCAAAATTAAGTTTTTCAATTTTGGAAGCAGCATCTTTAGAGATAAGCTTAGGATCATGAACAATAATTCGCACACGTGTTGTACAATTATCAAGCTCTGCAATGTTATTTAAGCCTCCACAAAGTTCAACAATAAGCCCCTCAATACCAGATAAGTTGGAATGATTTTTAATGGCTTTAGCAATTATTTCTTTGTATTCTGTAGATTTAGTTCCTACAATAACGTGAACGTTTTTGCCATTAATAACAGGAGAAGCACTGAGATTTTCTAAGACGCTAGCTTCCTCTTTGGCGATGAGATCAGGATTGTGAACAATAATACGTACACGGGTTTTACAGTTATCAAGATCGGCAATATTTGATGCCCCACCTACAAGGTTAATAATATGATGGCTTATGTCCATAATAATTCCTCCATTATGATGTTAATACATCATAATGAAAATAGCTGTTCAAGTCAAGATTAACCCCTTGTATTTCCAATAAAAATAAGATATAATATGGAGTTGCCGATTAACGGCACGGATAGGATGATACATGAAGTCAGTTGTCATTGTTGGACGTCCCAATACGGGTAAGTCTACTCTTTTTAATTTTCTTGTTTCCGAGCGAAAATCAATAGTTGATCCCACCGAAGGTGTAACACGAGATATTGTCTCTGGTACTTCTAGGCATAAAGGATATGCCCAATTTTATGTTTGGGATACAGCAGGTTACTTGGAAAGTGTCGATGTGCTGGATAAATTAGCACAAGAAAAAATTCGTTATGCAGTTAGTCGAGCAGATTTAGTATTGCTTACGGTTGATGCGCAAAATCCTCACCCACTCGATCAAGAATTAGCACTTTTGTTGAAAAAACAAGAGGCTTCTGTGGTTGTGGTGGCCAATAAATCAGATAATAGAACTCTTGCAGCGTCTTCTGCTGAATTTTATTCTCTAGGATTCGAGCAAATTGTGCCTGTTTCGGCAATCCAGAAAACAGGCTTGTTTTCTCTTATTGAAACCATAGAAGATACCCTGCATATTTCTGCGGCAGACGAAGATAGTATGGCTGCAGCAGAGGAAACTCGATTTGTTATTGTTGGGCGTCCAAATGCTGGAAAGAGTATGCTATTTAATACGCTTTTAGGCTATGAACGAATGATCGTAAGTGATATTGCTGGAACCACGCGAGATGCCGCCGATGAAGTTTTCCTTTATAAGGGGAGAAAGGTTCGGCTTACAGATACCGCTGGATTTAAACGCAATGCCAAAATCAAAGATGATATCGAATATTACGCAGCAGTGCGAAGTGCTCAAGCTATCGAACATGCCGAAGTTGCCGTGTTATTGCTGGATGCTGCAGCTTCTATTGAAGAAATTGCTCACAAAGATAAAACAATTGCGCAAATGATCGCCGAAAAGAAAAGAGGAATGGTCTTTGCTCTTAATAAATGGGATTTACTCCGGCCAGAAGGCGATGATGGTAAAAGCAACCAAGAGTTAATGAAAGCAATGGAGAAAAAGATCCGTCACGCTCTGCCAGAATTCGAACATGTGCCCTTATGTTTTATCTCTGCTAAAGATAATTATAAGACTGATAAGCTTTTAGAAGCTGTTATTAAGGTAAGAGACGACTTTCATCATAAGGTTTCAACAGGAACTCTTAATAACTGGTTGGCGCAAAATCTTCTCGAGTATGATACCGATAGAAGTGCTGCACGCCTTAAAATTTATTATGGCTCACAAGTGTATACAGCGCCCCCACGGTTTGTTTTCTTTATTAATAAAAAGGCATGGCTAAAAAAAGATTTTCCTCGATTTTTGGAAAAACGCTTGCGATTAGCTTTTGAATTTACAGGAGTTCCGATGACTCTTACCTTCAGAGAAAGGGGTGAAGAGCGTCCAGGGCATCATTCACAACACGTTATCGAAGCCGAGCGAACTCCAGCAGATGAGCGAAAAGCAGAGCATAAGCAAAATTTTAAAGAAGCAAATCGAAGAAAAAAATAGCAAAAAGATAGATAATCGAATAAAAAGATAACAGAGAGGATATATCATGCTGAAAAAGGGCGACTTAGCTCCAGCTTTCACATTGGAAAGCAACTTAGGCAAGCCAGTTTCTTTGAGTGATTTCAAAGGGCAATGGTGTGTTTTATATTTCTATCCAAAAGACAATACCCCAGGTTGTACCAAACAAGCCATTGATTTTTCCGAGATGCTTGAAGAATTTCATGCAGAAGGCGCCGAGGTTATAGGCATCAATGCAGATACTATTGAAAGTCACCAAGGTTTTTGTCGCCGTTTTCAATTAAAAATGATGTTACTTTCTGATAATACTAAAGACACCCTCAAAGCCTATAAAGTTTGGGGTGAGAAGCAATTTATGGGTAAAATTTACGAAGGGCTTACGAGATCAACATTTATCATCAACCCAGAAGGTGTCATCACAGAAGCGATGTATAATGTTAAAGCTCTTGGTCATGGCAAGCGAGCGCTCACGGCGCTTAAGAAGTGTCAAGCGGAGAAATAGACTTATGAAAATTGTTCTACCTTTAGCAGGGAAGGGCACTCGTTTGCACCCCCATACCTTAAAAACTCCCAAACCTCTTATGGAGGTTGCGGGGAAAAGTATTCTTGCACACTTGATGGACGAATTAATAACGCTAAATCCTTCAGAGTTTGTCTTTGTTGTTGGCTACTTACAAGATCAAATCAGAGCCTTCATTAAAGAACATTATCCTAATATACCCGTAAGATTTGTAGAACAGATAGACCCGAAAGGTTTGGGTCATGCCATTCTTTGTGCACAACCAGCTTTTACCAATGATGAGCCAATGCTTGTGATTCTGGGGGATCAAACATTCACGATACCTTGGGATAAAATGCTAGAGCCAACATCTAACCGTATCTCGACATTCAAAGTAGAAGACCCTAGTTCTTTTGGGGTTGTCCTTACGAATGCCGAAGGGCGAGTTATCGATATGGAAGAAAAACCTGCCAAACCTAAAAGTGATATGATTATTTCGGGCACGTACTTCTTTTTATCGGCACATCAAGTATTTCAAACATTAGAAAAACAAGTTTCTCAGAATATCTGTACAAGAGGAGAGATCCAAATCACGGATACGATGCGTCTTATGATGGATGAAGGGAATTCTTTTATGTCCCTGCCTATCGATGATTGGAATGATTGTGGAAACCACGAGGATCTCATAAAGGCAAATGAAGTTTTGCTTTCTAAGCAACAAACTAAAACCCTGATTGACCCCACGGCAATTGTTGAAAATTGTGTGATTGGCAGTAATGTTAGCATCGGAGCCAACGTAGTGGTAAAAAATTGCACGCTGTCGAATACCGTAGTTTGCAAAGGCACACACCTAGAAAATTGTGTGATTAATGAAAGTTATATCACAGAAAATATAAATGGTGGAACTCACCAAAAATGCTACTGCTAAACAAGATTCATTAAAAAACTTTCTAGAGGCTCGCTTTCGATGCCGATGGATTCGCCTTGAGCAATGGGAGAGAGACGATAAGCATTCTCATAGATAATGGGTTGCCCACTCCAGAATATCGACGATTTTTCTTCTAACTCTTTTAGAGAGCAAGAAATACCCTCTATTTTGCAAGGGCAATCGGGTAGTGTTTCTAATAAATGCTCGGCGCAATATCGAGAGGGAAGCAGCGAAATCTTAGAGTCCTCCGTCCATAATAAAGAAAGAGGCTGCTTACTATGAAATGCTGCCAAAATTTGGCAGGCAGGATGAAAATTATTATTCTCCAAAAGCTCTGGTAAATAAATTGGCATAATATTATATATTTTTCGATAAATTTCGGTTATACCTTCAACAAGGGTAACCGTTTTTTTTATGGATAATTCACCGGATTCGTAAGGAGTACATAGAAGAAGTCTCACTTTTGAGGCTCTCCATTGCTCGATAACGGTATGAACTTCGGCAAAAAATCGATAAATCTCGATTGTTGATGGGGGATTAAAATAATCGATGGTGGCATCGATCCATAATTCGCCCATAGGAATGCGATTTTCTTCAAATTTTGCAAAAGTAAATGATCCAGAAGCCTCTAAATAAGGCCATAAATGTTTAATGGTGCTTTGTTCTCTTCTCAGTAAAATAATCATGAAATCCCCTTCCCCTCTATTATAAAATAATCCTTTATAAAATAGCAAAAATCGTATATAATAGGATAAGGAGACACCATGAAAAAAATTATTTTGGTTGATGCCTCTGGTTTGTTGTTTCGTGCCTACTTTGCGATGATGAGAAACCCATTGCGAACCACAAATGGACAATCAGTGAGTGCTGTATTTGGTTTTCTTAGAATGATTTTTTCTCTTCTTAGAAAGAATCCTGCCTCGGTTCTGGTTGCAGCGTTTGATGTGCCGCGGGCAACGCTTGAAAGAAGCAAAGAATATTCAGAATATAAATCTACCCGAAAAGAAACTCCGGCCGACCTTATCGAACAAATCCCCCTTGCAAAAGAATGTCTGCAATTAGCTGGTATACAAACACTTACAGTAGATGGCCATGAAGCAGATGATATCGTCGCTACGTTGGCTAAAAAATATGGTGAAGATAATCAAGTTGTTATCTTATCTGGAGATAAAGACCTCATGCAGCTTGTGGGCGGGAATATCACAATGGCTATCCCCGACAAAATGCAGGAAGGCGGCCTACGCATCCTTGACCGAGAAGGAGTTAAAGAGCAAAAAGGTATCTACCCAGAGGAAATCCTCTCATTTTTATCACTAACAGGCGATAGCTCGGATAATATTCCAGGCGTTGCCGGTATTGGAGAGAAAGGAGCCTTAGAGCTGATTAATACATATCATAGCCTTGATGCTATTTATGAGAATATCGACTCCATAAAACCAGCGCTTGCCAAGAAACTCATTGCAGGAGAAGAAAGCGCCCGATTGAGTTTTCGATTAGTAACACTAAAAGATGATCTCCCACTATCTCTTAATCTTTCTGATGCTCCCATTACCCTAACATCTCTTGCCTCCACCGAGTTTATTCAACGATTAAGAGAACTAGAGCTTTTTAGCCTTATAAAAGAGCTTAATCCTGCACAAAGTGATAGCCAACAACAGGAATTATTTTCTAAAAAGAAAGAATTATCGTTAATTACAGCAGAAGATTGGCCTTTATTAGAAAAATCATCTTATATAGGGCTTCAAATCCATGAAAGCGACCTAGAAATCGGGTTTTCGGGTGGAAATTGGCGTGTCCCATGCGACGATCCTCATCTTAAATCTCTGTTATCTTCTGAAAAAACAATTATAGCTTTCGATTTGAAAAAAATCATTCATATGCTTGCTCCTTATGGGGTACAGCTTTCAGAGGCGGATGACCTTAAAATAATGGCATACTTGCTCAATCCTATCCGCGCTAGTTACAGCGTTGCCGATCTCATGTTTACGTATTTAGGGGAAAACGACACAACAACGTGCCGCTTTGAAGCCCTAAAAAATGCCATGGGGAAAGAGTTGATAGGGCAAGGATTATGGAAGACTGTCTATACTGAAATCGAAAAACCCCTGCGTCCTCTGCTTGCCCAACTTGAGCTTGCAGGAGTAATGATTGATCAACCAAAATTAATGACAATGTCCGCTTCTTTCGAGAAATCGCTAGCGGAAATTAGTGCTAAGATTTTTCTTTTGGCAGGTAAGGAATTTAATATTTTATCCCCCAAACAAGTTGGACAGATTCTTTTTGAAGACCTAGGTTTGGACCCCGTAAAAAAAACAAAAACGAAAGCCTACTCAACAGATGAAGAAACGCTAGAAATATTGGCGATGATACACCCTCTTCCTCGAGAAATCTTGTCATATCGAAACCTTTCTAAGCTCAAAAATACCTACACCGATGCCTTGCCTAAGCTCACCGATAACAACAGCAGAGTGCATACCACGCTTCATCAAACGGTAACGGCAACGGGGCGGCTTTCCAGCGGCGAGCCGAATCTCCAAAATATACCCATCCGTACCGATTTAGGAAAAGAGATAAGATCAGCCTTTATTGCGCAGCCCCCTAAGGTTTTAGTTAGCGCTGATTATTCACAAATAGAGTTGAGATTGTTTGCGGCCCTATCTGGGGATGAAAACATGCAGCAATATTTTATTCAAGGCGGAGATATTCACCGAGGTACAGCTGCAAAGATGTTCAATATTGATGAAAGCGTCGTTGATGATACAATGAGGCGTGCAGCAAAAACGATTAACTATGGCATTTCTTATGGAATGAGCGCTTTTCGGCTGGGGAATGAGTTAAATATCTCTACAGGTGAGGCAAAATCTTTTATTCAAACCTATTTTGATACTTTTTCAGGAATTCGTTCTTTTATGGAAGAAACGCTTAATTTTGCCTCGAAGAATGGCTATGTTAAGACTATTTATGGTCGCCGTCGGCCTTGCCCAGAACTTCTTGGAAAAACTCCCGATAAAATCACCAATCTTAGCCATCCCTCACGATTTGCAATTAATGCTGTTATTCAAGGAACGGCAGCGGATATTATTAAAATAGCAATGTTAAAAATGGATCAACTCATCCGCGAAGAATTTTTTAATGAAGTAGAGATGATTCTACAAATTCATGACGAGCTTCTTTTTGAAGCAAATCCTCAAATTATAGAGGAATTTATTCCTCGTTTAAAGCACACAATGAAAACAGTTGCTGATATCTCTGTTCCTCTTGAAGTTGAGGCAGGATTTGGAGCAAATTGGCATGTTAGTCACTAAGGAATTTTTATGAAAACACTTGTTACAAAGCTTCAGCGACTTAATAATAATAGTTATCCCCTTTATAAAGCTATTTTGGGCAGCTATGATGCCGAAAAATTTTCGCTTACAATAAATTCAATCCAACCAGATCCTTTTGCTCCCCCGTCAAAGGCAACGCTTAAAATTCCGTTTAACCATCTGGGATTGGGGCAGGAGTTCATCGAAAATCCTGTTTATAAACGGTCTCTTTGTGATGTTGTAGCTCGTATTTTAGCACAAGAAGGGCGTCGAATCTGTACAGAACATAAAGGATCAGGAAATTCTGGTCTTTTTGGAATTCGTTTTGGGCATCAAAAAGTGATAGATAGTAATGCTGTTTTGATTCGAAATGGTGTAATTGAAGCAAGAATTCTCATAGGATTACCTGCTTTTGGTAGGAAAATTGCTTCGAGAGAGGCAATAACTTTCCTAAACGAGGAAATTTCTAGCTTAGTAGACGAATTGTGTTCTTCAAAGTACCATAATCGCTTCCAAAAAGCTGCGGAACTTCTTCAAAGACAGGTTTGGTTACGTGAATTATGTAAAAAAGAAGGCTTAATTGCCTTTGTCGGAAACAATAGTGTTCTTCCTCGAAAAGGTGGGACGGACACGGCTTTGGAAGGTGCGATCGCCTTTGCCTCTCCCAAGGAGTGGGAAAAAAGCTTTACATTGCCGGATGGATTTACTATTAAAGGGATGGCGATCCCTAAAGGTATTACGTTGATAGTTGGAGGCGGGTATCACGGAAAAAGCACCTTGCTGGCGGCATTATCACAAGGCATTTATAATCATATTTTGGGTGATGGTAGAGAATATTGTCTAACTACAGAAGATGCGGTGTTTCTTCGTTCGGAAGATGGTCGCCCCGTCTCTGGTACGGATATCTCAGATTTCATCCACGATCTTCCTGGGGGAAAAAATAGCTCTTTCTTTGAAACAGATTCTGCTAGTGGCTCTTCTTCTCAAGCAACAAATCTAATGGAGTCGTTGGAAGCAGGAGCTCAAACCTTTCTCATTGATGAAGATACCAGCGCAACTAACTTTTTAATGAGAGATGATGCAATGCGAGCGCTTGTTCCCGAAAATATGGAGACTATTACGCCTTTAGCGGCGGCTCTACCTCGATTTAAGGACGCAGGAATTTCTTTAATTATGATATCTGGTGCTTTAGGTGGGCTTCTTGGTTATGCGGATCGAGTGATTTTGGCTCAAAACTATCGCTATCTTGATAGCACAAGCGCTGCCCGAAAGACCTCGGCTTTATTTCCAAATCATACAAAGCCGTTAAAAGCATTTATTCCAAAGCAAACAAGAGTTATTAATGGGGAAAGCATCAATTTTTTAGCTAAAAAAGGGAAACCTTTTATTGATGGGATGCCTAAAATGGTAAAATTAGGGAGAAATGAAGTAGATTTGTCGCTTTGGCAACAACTTGTGGACTATTCCCAATATGGAACCATTGCAACGATTATCGCTTACGCTAAAAATAAGGGTTTTTTCAATAAAACGCCTCAAGAATATTTACAATTAATCTGGAAAGATATACTTGAACAAGATTGGGATACTTTTTCAGAAGTAGAGAGCGAAAGCTGGCGATATATCGTTGCTGTTCGCCCAGTTGACGTGCATGCAGCGATATGTCGCATAAGAAAACTAGAGTGTTACCCTATAACAGAGCAACACTAAGAGCTTTTTTTCATTTTCCAACCAAGGAAAAAGAGCCAAATAATAAGTAAACGAAAGATTTTAGCGAAGTAAAAAGGCCTAGTGAGAAGCGTATATAAGCCAAGCCAGCCTTTTTCCTGAAAGTGAAGAGGCGGGACATGTTTTCTGCCAGCAATGATCTCAAAGCTATCATCTGTTCCCATTACGACACCGCTTTGAGAAAGCATAAAGTTTTGATTGATCCAAAGTTCTTGTAATTTATTATTTCCCAAATTAAATAGCCCAAGAGTTGCAGCAGCTTTACGGATAGCAATGAAAACATTTGTTTGATCTTTAAGAGCGATTTTAGCCGGATAGTGACTGACAACCTTCACCCCTTTGAAAGATTTGTGCATTTTTTGAACGGCAGCAAATAAAGTGGGTTTTGATCCACCGAAAAAGCTTACTGTTGATCGGCATTCGGAAGCAACGGTGAGAGCATCGAGAACATAGGTGACGGAAAGAGCTGGTTTTACTATTTTCCCATACATGTGAGCGATGAGCCAAGCAAGCATACTAGAAGAACAAAGAACAATCTCTGCCTGATTTATTGTTTCTGCTAATTCTTTGTTAAACATAGCCTGAAAAAATTTTTTTTCTGTTAGGACGACAATCCGAGCAAAAATTCTGTGATGAAACTTGTCATAAAGATAATTCCGCCACTCTCCACGAGAAATGTCGGTTACTTTGATGCCAAAAATCATATATTCGGGAAATTTCATATCCATTTGAGTGCCTTATCGCCTTAATTTTGTACCTTTTATTGAAGCATATTATGAAGTCATTTAATAAGTTTGTCAAGAAAGATAACATAATCCTTAAGATTTTATCTGCTATTCCGAAAAAAAAGAGGAGTTGCTCAATGTATCGAATTATTCTTTTTTTAGTGTTCTTTACTGGGTGTTCTGTTGTTGATAGTCAAGATGCAATTTCGGCTATTGGGTCGTGGCGGTTTACGGAACAGCGTGTAAGTGGTTCTATCACCCTCACCACCGAAATACAAATGGAACTCAATACCAACGGGCGTTATGTTTTTATAGAGACACAATCTGGCAACCCCATTTTAGAGTCTAGAGGCACCTTCAGGTTGGGCAGTCTTCCCCCTCGGCAAGTCATTACATTTTTTAATGACCCAGCGAACGAAGTGGTCCCCCAAGTGTATTTTTTTGTTGATGATAGTATAGATGCTCTTGTAACATCTATACATCCCAACTTTACACTTTCTCGAACTTGGACAAGACGATAAAATAAAAAATACTGGTCTGTGCTGCCCACGCGGCACTTCCCTCAAGCGAAAGCTTGGGGGTTTTTTTATGGAGTATCTGCATCTTGAGGAATTGACGCCCCAGTCTCACTTTCGGTATAGGTAGACGCTCCTGTCTTACTTGTATCTTTAGAAGCACCAGATTCTTCATCTTTATAAGCTGAAGCTCCAGAATCTCCATCTTTGTAGTCGGTTTGATCAGAGGCTGAACTTTCTTCATCTATTATTGGTGATGAAGGAGGGACACTCCAGTTAAAGGTTGCAGAACGCCCAAAGTGAGGATAAGCGGTGATTTTACCTGGGCCATAGAGCCAAAATGCAAAGAAAGCTACTACAACTGCTAGTCGAAGCCCTATCACTCCATAGCGAAATAAAGGTTTCTGTTGTAATTTTTCCTTACCTAAGAAGCGACCGACAGGATCGTGCACAGGTCTTATTGGGCCGTAGGATAGCGTATTCTTTACAGGGCATGAAGATACACATTGAAAACAGTTAACACACTGCATCGATTGAAGATTCCCGCAACGAGACACCTTAATATTCATAGGGCAGGCTTGATCACATTTTTTACAATCAATACAGGAATCAGGATTTCGAATAATACTAAAAACTCGCCCTGAAGATAGAAGAGCCTGTTTTGCTCCCTCCACACAAAGATAAGAACAGAAAATACGTTTATAAAAAACAGATAGAGTTAATAGGATAAGTAAGATAATACAAGCAATAAGGTGAGGGACACGTAAGGCAGCAAAAGTATGAACAGCCCGACGCCCGTCAGCATAAGCGAGGTAGGTAAAAGAAAAAACAACGCCGAAAACAACACAGAAAAATAAAATATAGCGAAGCGTTGTCATGGCAAGATGAAATTTACGAGGAAGCATATTTTTTTGTTTGATACCAAAACGGCGTGCGATTAACCCGCTTAGGTCTTGAAGGAAACCCATTGGGCATATCCAGCCACAGAAAAAAGCCCCACCAAAAATAGTCATCACGAGAAGAGATGCTGGAAGCCAACGAAAATCAAGAAAATTAAAAAACACAAAAAACACAAAAAATCCAGTCATTACAACATAACGACAAATTTGTAAAACACTGTATTTTTTCTTGGATTTCATCTCTGGTTTGATTAATCTTGTTGGCTCAAAAGGGTGTTTGTCTGTACTCATAGTACGACTCCTTTAAAATATTCAAAACTCTATCTTATATGGGAACTTTTTGTTAATTTGGCAACATATTGAGCAAATGCAGGTGGTTCTGGTAGGGTGAAGGACAGTTCTTCTCCTGTTCTAGGATGTTTAAATCGTAAATGAACAGCGAGTAGAGCCATTCCAGGTAGGGGGCAAGTATTATTTTTACCGCCATAAAGTGTATCTCCAACAACAGCATGTCCGAGGTGCTCCATATGAACCCTAATTTGGTGAGTACGCCCTGTCATTAGGTTACAAGCAATAAGAGAACTGTTATTAAAATACTTGAGAGTTTTAAATTCGGTGCGAGCAGGTCGACCGTCAGGATTTACGGCCATTTTTTTTCTATCATTAGGAGATCGCCCTATAGGCTGCTCAATATAGCCAATCTCTGGAAGATGACCCCGAATGATTGCTTTATAAACTTTTTTGATTTCTCGGTTTCGGAACATATCGGTGAGAGAACGAGCGCTTTCTTCGTTAAGAGCAACAATCATCAGCCCACGAGTGTCTTTATCAAGGCGGTGGACGATGCCTACGCGGCCTTCCTCGCCAAAGCTATCATCCAACCCTTCTTCTTGCAGTACTTTTAGTACGCCGTTAGCAAGGGTGCCGTGTTCGTGCCCTTTTGCTGGGTGAACGACGATGCCCCAAGGCTTGTCGATGATCATTAAATCATTATCTTTGTAAATGATGGTGAAAGGAACATCCTCTGCTTCAAAAGAAAGATCGGGGGTTTTTGCCCAAAATATTTCAACTTGATCGCCGGGATATAGTTTAACACCGATTTTTTCTTCTTTGCCGTTCACACGAGCGCAGAGGTCAAGATTTTTTAATGCGGATCGCGTATGACCCGTGAGAATACTTGCAGCGGTGTCGATTCGTTGCTCAATAACATCTGCAGAGAACAAAAGAGTGTGATATTCTTTATGCTTAGCAAAAAATTCCGATAATAAAGGCATGAAGTCAGTCCTTATTTTATATTTTCTTTTTCTTTTAAATGGTGCAACATGGGCTCGTGTCAGTGATTTTATGGTTCAACCTGTCCCCAAACGTCTTGATACCAAGGAAGAATTGGTTCTTCTTGATAATCAAAGCCAGTTTTGGAATGAAAGGCAGGATACCATTGCTCGTAACATCTATTTTTTAGAGCTAGCAAGCGTTCAGCCTTTTGAGCATCCTATTAAAGCCTTAATTCGTATCACCGACGAACAACAGTATGAGAAATACAAACTAGCGATGCATGCTCATATTGCCTATCGTTTGGCGGAAGAATACCGACGCTACGCGGATTTATACTATAAACGCAACATCTATTTTTTCAATGATGAATTTCTCAAAGAATATTTAGATGGCTACGATATTGCCGAGTTTTATTATAAGAGTGCGCTCACATATCGTCGTCGGGCGGTGGATCAGGCACGTCTTGCTCGACGTATTCCTGGAGAGCTAAACCCTAATCGAGACCAAAGCCTTATTGATTTTGATGAACGACTCCGAAAGCTAATAGATGACCCCTTCGATTTTGAAGAAATATACGAAAAACAACTAAGGGATCTCAAAAAAAATAGAGCTAAAGTTGAAGCGATGTTGAGCCGCCAATAATGCTTACGGGCTTGTGTTTTTAAGAAAAACCTGTTATAATTCAGAAGCTTTCTTATAAACATTATACATGATTTAGCGTATAAACTCAAGCAGGAAACTCATGAAAACAGCTGTAATCACAGGAAAAACTGATATTCCCACACTTGTGCCCTTATTTGAACGTTTACAAGAGCTTCTCAGTCAATGCGGATGGGATTCTTTTGTTATAACGAAGAGCATAGAACCAACGCAATATTTTGATATAGCCTTTTCTATTGGTGGAGATGGAAGTTTTCTCAGTACGTGTCGTTCTCTAGCGCGTTTTAATAAACCAATTGTCAGTATTTATGCGGGAAATCTAGGCTTTCTGCCCAGCATTACCCCCGAAAATCTCTCTTTAGAAACCCTCACTCCCTTTTTAGAAGACACCTACCCATGGATGCATCGCTTGGTGCTTCAAGGAAGTTGTTCTTGTCGAAAAAATCTATTAGCTCTCAACGAATTTTACTTTACAAACGACCAAAAAGGCTCTTTATCCGATTATGTTGTGCTTATAGATGGCATAGAATCCATGAAAGTAAGAGCTGATGGGCTGATTGTCTCAACTCCAACGGGAAGTACGGCATACAATCTATCTGCTGGGGGGCCAATTTTGATGCCTTCAATGCAAGCTATTGTTATCACGCCGGTTTGTTCGCATATTTTAGGGGAGAGACCACTCGTTTTTGGTCTGGAAAATACAATATCTATAGTCAATCATAATAAAAGATCGTCTCAAGTGTGGGCGGATGGACAAGAAATGATAACCCTCGATAATGAAGAGATGTTTTCATTGAGTACACCAATGCTAGTGCATACGATGAGAGCCGATCCTCACCAATTTTTTAACAGCCTCTCCGTAAAGTTAGGCTGGAATATGACACCTAAGGAATTCTAATGCTGGAACGAATGAGTATTAAAAACTTTGCCGTTATAGATAATCTTACGGTCGAATTTCAGCAGGGTCTCTCAGCTTTTACGGGAGAAACTGGTGCGGGCAAATCGGTGCTTATTGGGGCACTTGGCTTGCTTCTTGGTGCTCGTAGTGATGCGTCGATGATTCGCACAGGTGAAGACAGGCTTACAATAGAAGGCGAATTTTCGCCACGGCATCCAGCGGTTATTGATGTGCTTTCTAAATATAATATAGAAGATAATTCTACTCTAATTATCCGTAGAGAAATCACGCGAGAAGGAAAAAATCGTGTTTTCATAAATGGAGCACAAGAAACATTAGGAAAATTAGAAGAGATTGGGGCTTTTTTAGCGGATATGCATGGTCAACACGATCATCAATTATTGCTAAATAAAAAGGTTCATATTGATATTTTGGATCGATATTCGAAGATATTACCTCAAGTGCAGGCATTTTCTGCTACCTATAATCAGCTAAAAATAGCAGAATCAGACGAAAAATTACTCAGAGAGAGTGCTGATAGGCTGAAAAAAGAGAGAGACTACTACCAAACTGCTGTAAAAGAGATAAAAGATGCGGATTTTGCCGAAGAAGAAGAGGAAATCCTCGAAGAAAGGCTCGCACAAATGCAACATGGAGAAGAAATCTTTCAAGCACTAAGCCGTGCCCATCAAAATATCTATGAAGCCGAGGTAAATGCCCTTGCCTTTCTCGAAGATGCACGTCGATCGATGGGTAGTATTTCATCCTATGGTAAAAAATATGAAGAGCTTGAAGAAATTTTTGCTCAAAGTTCGGCACAGGTTAAGGAAGGAGCAAGGCTTCTTGCTGATTATATTGATGGTGCTGGATATAGCCCACAAGAAATGGATCAAGTAACGGCCAGAATTGCTCTTTTAAAAAATCTTAAACGAAAATATGATAAACAGGATATCACGGCTCTTAACGAGTTTGCAGAAGAGTGTGCGCATCTTCTCTCGAAGGCGGACAATCTTGATCAGGAATTAGAGAAAGCGGCGAAGCATTATCAAGAAGCACTAGCAAAAACTCGACAAGAATCGCTAGCACTTTCTCAAAGTCGTCAGCAAGCTGCCAAAAAAATGAGTGAGAATATTCAACGCGAATTATCATTTTTAGGCATGGAAAAGGCTCGATTTTTTGTCCACATCACCTATGCCAAGGATGAACAATCAGCCCTAGAGATAGAAGGTCAAAAATTGCTTGTCACCGCTCAAGGTATTGATAGAGTTGAATTTATGATGTCTGCTAATGCCGGGGAAGATCCTAAACCTTTGCAAAAAATTGCATCGGGAGGAGAAATTTCTCGAGTTATGCTCTCCCTTAAAAGCGCTCTTGCCGAAAGTGATCCTGTCGGTACGGGTATTTTTGATGAAATTGATGCGGGAATAGGTGGGATGATAGCCCATAATGTAGCTCAAAAAATGCAAGAAATTGCAAAATTGCGCCAATTATTTACTATCACACATCTTGCTCAGATTGCGGCTAAGGCAGATCATCATTATGTGGTAAGGAAAAATTCGGTCGATGGCAAAACTTTTACAGAGGTAGTGTTGCTGGAAGGGAATGAAAGAGTAAAAGAGATTGCACGGATGCTGGGTGGCGAGGGAGAAAATTTCTTGCAACTTGCAGAAGATATGATGAATAAATAATATAAGAAAACCGCCCCGAAATGAGGCGGTTTTTTCAATCATTTGATTGGTTGAGGTTTCCATCGCTGAAAACAAGAACAAGCTCTGAGAGGCTCGTTAAAGAGACACTCGGATGAAGCCGTTGATCTTATCTTTCCCTAAGAGGTCGGAGATCTTTTTGCTTTCATCAAAAACAAAAGGTTGCTCGAGCAAGGTGTTTTCTTTGAAGAAATTCACCATCATTCCTTCTACAATTTTAGGAAGGATAGCTTCGGGCTTGCCACTTTGTTTAGCTTTTTCTGTGTAAATATCTTTTTCACGTGCAATTACATCAGCAGGAATATCTTCTTTTGCAAGACCAATGGGGTTCATTGAAGCAATTTGCATGGCGATATTTTTCATTGTTTCATCAGAAGGGGTGCCTTCGAAATCGATAGCCACACCAACTTTACCCATGTGTAAGTAAGTGAATGATTTACCTTTAACAGGGAGAACCTTCCATTCGGAGAGAATAATGTTTTCCCCAAATTTTGCGATGGCCCCTTTACGAGTTTCATCCATTTTAGTTGAAAGTTCAGCGCCAGGAGCAGTTCCTTCAGCAACAAGATCTTTTGCTGCTTGAACAGCATAGGCTTGGAAGTCTTCGGTGCGAGCAACAAAGTCGGTTTCACAGTTTGTGCGAAGCACTAAAACTTTTCCGTTTCCTTCTGCAATAGCAACAACGCCTTCTTTTACTTCGTTATCAGCGCGTTTTTCGGCTTTAGCTAGACCTTTTTGGCGAAGAATTTTTACTGCTTCTTCGATATTGCCGTTGGTTTGTTCAAGAGTGCGTTTTGCATCCATCAAACCTGCGCCAGTCATGTCTTTTAATTTTTTTACATCTTCCATAGAAATGGACATATTGCTTACTCCGCTTTTATTACTCTTGAATATCTTTACCGTAAGATTCGGCAAGTTCGTCAACAGAATCATCTAAAGTAGTGGGATTGACGACAGTTGGAGCTTCTTCTAAAACTTCTTCTTCAACAGAAGTTCCTTCAGCTTTGGCGTGGAAACCAGCGCCTTCAATAACTGCATCAGACATTAATTGAGTAAGAAGTGCTACTGAACGAATTGCATCGTCGTTTCCAGGAACAAGAAAATCGAGCATATCAGGGTCGATGTTGGTGTCGGCGATACCAAATACTTTGATGCCTAATTTGCGAGCTTCAAGAACAGCGTTGATTTCACGCTTAACGTCGACAACCCAAATAGCAGCAGGGAGTTTTTTCATATCACGAATACCATCGTAGAAAGATCGCATACGGTCTACTTCTTTTTGAAGCATGGTGCGCTCTTTTTTGATCATTGTGTCACCTTGCTTTTCGAGTTTAGACTCGTAACGCTTCATCTTATCGATGGACTTTTTGAGTGTTGGGAAGTTAGTTAATGTTCCCCCCAACCATCTTTTGCTAACATAAAACATTCCGCAACGAAGCCCTTCATCTTTGATGGCTTGTTGGGCTTGTTTTTTTGTGCCAACAAATAAAACTTGACCGCCTTTTTCAGCGATCGCCTTGAGTTCGGCATAAGCTTCTTTCAGCTTTTCCGTAGTGTAACGCAAGTCTACGATGTAAATCCCGTTTCTTTTTGTGAAGATGAATGGTTTCATCTTAGGATTCCATCTTTTGGTGGGATGCCCGAAGTGCACGCCTGCTTCTAGCAGGTTACGCATCAACTCGGTATCGTTATAAATGATGCTTGCCATATAGATTTTGCCTCCTTATAGACAATTGCTGTCATTATAACTTATTTTTACCTATTTTGTCAATATGTCATTATTAACTATATACTTGACTGTTGATTTTTCAATAGTTTTACCTTATAATGTACGCCATACCTTTAGGAGCGTTGAAATGCCTGTTGTTTCTCTTAGCAAGCAATCTTTTATTGCGGTTATTAATTTTGTCGAATCCCACCCTAAAAGAGTGCTTGCTTTTTGTGTGATGATGCTTTTCTCGGTTCCGTTGTTTCGAGATGTTGGGGGGTCGATACAAGATCTTCATGTCTATCAAAATGTGGCTCACACCTTATTTAACGGGGGTGTTCTCTATAAAGATGCCATTGACACAAAGAATGCCGGCTTTTTTGTGTCATTTATGCTTTATTTTCTTCCTTATTCTCTTATTTTTAAGACAATGGCTTATTATCATGTGTTTCAAGCGGTATTTTTATCTTTTGTCTACTGGTTAATAGCGATTTTCATTGTTCAAATTGGAAAAATGTATACAAGTAGGGCTTTGGCTCTTGTTTCTGCTGCATTAGCCTTGTGTTTCATGGCTACTATGGAGTACACTTTCATGATGAATCAGAGTCAAATAGGGCTTCTTGTGCTTTTATTTTTCATCTGGTATCTTATGAAGACGGCGTCATATAGAAGTTTATACCACTATCTAATTTATGGTGCTCTTATAGGGGTGTTATTTACTGTAGCTAGTCCGTATATCTTTATATGTCTTATTATTCCTATAATTGCGTGGGATCTTACTCAACGTAAGCGTATTTTTGTACTTAAAGGCGTTTTGGCATTTTTAGGCTTTTTATTGGCGATGATGCCTCTATTAATTTATTTTAGTTTAAATGATGCCTTAATTTCTTGGTTTGAATGGACGTTTATTTTTCCTGCCCAAGATTACAATGATATAACCTTAATGGAGAAGATTTCATTAACAATTCGAGGAATGATGGGTAGTACCCCCGAGTTTACACCATGGGTTGATGGTATTTGGGCCTTTGCTCACTATAGTATTATGAATATATCCTATGTTTTTTGGGGTATAATGTTGCTTTTGTGGGTTATTAAACGCCCTATTGCCTTGTATCCTCTTGAAAAATTAATGATTTCAGTATCTTTTTTAACATTGATCGCCAGATTCACGCTTGTTAGAGGATATTTATCTTATAATCTTTATATTATTCCCCTCATCTTTTTGCCAATTCCTGTAATGTTGCGTATCCTCTACGATATAAATCTTAAAAAAATTCTTCGTGCTGTGGTGGGTTTTCTTGTTTTTTGGTTTCTCCTTATTTTTATTTATATTACTATTGCAGGATGGAAATCCCCATCCCATAAGTTTGATCAATTTTTTGTGCATATTGTTAATCAAAATATCACTAAAACCCCAACATATATTTCTGGGGCAAATTACGGTAATACAGTATCTTACAGTACTAGATGGAAGTCTCTTTACTACAGCGCTTGGGATTTTCAAAATTATACATTTTCACAAGCGGTAATGGATAAAAAGCCAGAGGTGATATTTTTTACGATACCCAAACAAAAACTCAATAAAAAAACAGAATTGGATAATTCTTTTTTAGAATTTATCGATAAACAGTACAAAGTTGTTCCGGGAGTTCCATATTGGTATATTCGTCGGGATGTCTATGATAGTTGGGATCTAACCCTCTCCGAAGACATCAAAAACGATGTGCGAAGGATTAAAATGGACTTTCTAAATGTTGATCTTTATGGAAAATAGTGATAATTTTTTATCTATAGACAGTTTTCAGCTTACTCGGCGGGATTTTTCGCTTTCTGTTCCTCATTTAACCCTACCTAATAAAGGATTATTTAGAATTTCAGGGGAGAATGGTAGTGGAAAGTCCACTTTACTGGCAGTTTTGGCTGGTGTTTCTCCTTATAATCAAGGTATTATAAAGATTAAAGGTCGAGATCTCCACGCTTTTTCTCGAATGCAATGCGCCGAACAAATTAATTATCTTCCTCAATTGGCAGAGAATATTCCAAGCTTGTTGGGGCAAAATTTTCTCGAACAAGGGCTGTATGCTGGTGGTGCCTCGCAAATTGAAGAGGTATTACATCACTTTGATATGAAATATCTCCTAGAAAAGCGATGTGATCAGTGTTCAGGAGGAGAGATTCAGATTCTTCGATTTATTAGAGCCTGTGCTTCTCTCAAACCTATAATTCTTTTAGATGAGCCTGAGAGCTTTTTATCTCGAAAACGTAGGCTATTACTGATGGAGCTTTTGGAATATTGGGCTTCTGAAAGGCTTGTTGTGGTTTCCTCTCACGCTGAAATTTCGAAGGCAAAATCTCTCTTACTCGAAGAAACCTCTGATAATATGTTTATTTTAAATTTTCCTTCTTGAAAATAAAGATTAGCCCCTTGTTTTTTAAGGGCGAATGAGTTATAATGTCTTGGATACCGTTTTTAACGGAGGTGAATTCTAGGAGGCTTGCAATGAGAGTACAACTGTTTTTTTTGTTAGTAATAATGATGTTAGTGCCTGCATACGCTCAAGATTTACCCCCACTTGCTCCGACACCTCAGATAACAGCGGCTCAACCGCGAGAACCCCAGATACAAGAAATTAAACCTGTGTTTGTTACGCAGATGCTTACGCAAGTATTGATGGTAACACAAATGATTACCAATACCGTTGTGGAATCTCGAGAGATATCAGCGCCAACGGGTAATATTTTGAAATCAACTAATGCAAGAAGATCTACAGAAATTAGTTGGTCAGAATATAAGGCAGCAAGAAGATTCCTCTATAAAAAAATGAGAGCCAGTGAGTCTAGTTTTCGTCGCACAGGCTGGTGGGTTGATGCGTCCTTTCTTACAAGTTCTGCCCATATCACTGGAAGCCCCTATAGTTTAGAACTTTTGGGCTCGTCACTCTCTTGGGGTGGGATAAGAAAAGGGATAATGTTTGGATTTTCTTTTCAATATACAGCGGCAGATGATGGCACTCAGCAAAGGCTTCCGTCTCTTTATGAGGGTTCCGTTGTTTTGGGTTACCGAATGGCTCCCGATAAGGGGATTGGGTTTCGCTTTATGTTTCATACAGGTTTTGGTACCACCTTTGGAAATGAAGTTTTAGCGGCTAGTTTCTCAACACCGCTTAAATATGTGCTTCTTATGCCAGAGGTCAAATTAGATGTTCGTATATATAAAGCTTTTGTACTTACCTTTGGAGTTGGTTATAAGGGGATGATTTTTCTTTCCGACTCAAAGCGTTTTCAAAATAATCTTGTAAATGAATTTGGTTTCAATACTCTCCAAGGATTGCGATATTCACTGGGATTGGCCTTAAGTTACTAGATCATTCTTATTCTGATGTAAAGAGGTTTTCTTAATACTATGACCAAAAAAAGGGTCGTTATTGCATACACAAATACGGGTTCTGGGCATAAAACACCAGCTGAGGCAGTAGCATACGCCTTAGAAGAAAAATATCCGGGCAAATATGACATTATTTTATCAGATTTTTTTGCGGATGCAGGTCAGATTTCTTTCAATAGGATTATTTGTAATGCTTGGAACTGGCTTTTAAGGCATCCTAGATTAAATTTCTTTAATATTCTTCTTACAAGTATGCTAGCACCTGGAATTCACAACTTTCTTCCCATTGCATATCGCAGAGCTTGGGCGGGAGGGATGAAGTATCTTAGGCAACTTAACCCTGATATAGTGTTCACCACGCATTTTTACTGTCAAAATGTTGCTGTTGATGCGCGGCGTTTTCACAACTTAAAATACCCTATTATCACACTCAACCCAGACTCTTTCGAGACTTTTGCATTATGGGATAAACGAGGCGACTTGTTTATGGTAAACTCTGATCAAGCACGAAATAGAGCCTTACACTGGGGGCATGAGCCTGATCGAACTATTATTTTGCCTCAAGCGCTACGAAAAGATTTTAATTCGACAGAGATTCCCTCTAAAAAACAAGCCAGACAACAGCTAGGTATAGATGATTACTTTACTCTTTTCCTTAGCGATGGGGGACAGGGTATAGGAATTATGCTGTCTGTTGTAAAAAAACTGATCACCTCGGGTGAGCAGCTTAATGCCATCTGTATTTGTGGAAGAAACGAAAGATTGTACAACGACCTAATGGCTTTAACAGCTAATAGTGGAAAAGTTAATTTGAGTATTTATCGTTATACGGATCAAATTGCAACGTTGCTAGCGGCATCAGATCTTTTTGTGGGCAAAGGGGGGCCGGCTTCGGTTATTGAGGCCTCGAAAACAGGGCTCCCAGTTGTGATTACTTATATGGTTAATACCGCTGAAATCTACACAAAAGACTTCTTCATTCAGAAAGAATTGGGTTGGTATTGTAAAAATCCACGCGAAGTTTTGTCGATTGTCAGAAATTTTAAGAATAACCCAGATAAATATAATCAAATTGTTAAACATATCAAAGAAGCTAAGGAGTTTTCTGCAAATGGAAGCCCCATGATCGCCGAAATTATTAATCAGGCGATAGAAAATCCCACTTATCTTACTCCTAATACCTAAGAAAAACCCCCTCCAATGAGGGGATTTTTTTTATGGCCAAAGTTGAGGTTGTTTATCTATAAGTTCATACATAAAACGATTATAAGATACAATTCTCGTATAAATGCGTGTTTCTCTAATATCGATAGCTTCGATGAAAAGAGGCATATTATTTTCGTAAGCGGCATAGCGCGATCGCCAACGTTTCACTCGATGAGGCCCCGCATTATAGGCGGCCATTCCATAAACGTGGTTATTTCCATGGAGGTCGTCCATCCTTTTGTGGTAGTAAATTCCCATGGTTAGGTTGTCAATAAAATCCGTATTTTCCATGAAAGGTCGTCGCATCCACCCTTTAATATCTTGGGCGGTATAGCCCATTACTTGGGCAAATCCTACTGCTCCCACATGAGAAAGAACCCGTTTTCGAAAATGACTTTCTTGATGGAAGGATGAAATCATCCAGTAGGCAAGGTTTTCATCATTGTTGCTTTGTTTGAGGATAAAATCCCACTCTAGCTTAGGGTAGATATACCCCAACATTTTTTGAGAGAAGATAGGAATATACGTGTTATTTCCATACAGATTACGAAGATAAAAAAACAGCCTAAAGGTAAGATAGCCTAAAATATCGGTATCATTAAAAAGAGATCGATATTTATAATAGTAGCGAACCAAGGCATTGGTCTCCGAAGACTGCTGAGCAGCTCTAAAAATAGAATTTTCTAATAAATTTTGCATTTCTGGAGCGAAATTAGTTAGTCGCCGATCGAGTTTTTCAAGCTCGGGGATGCCAGAAATCTCTAAATTTTTCACAATAAGAGCATCGTGTTCTTTTTGATCAGCCTTTAAATTTGATATATTGACAAGTTCTTTTAATTCATCATCAAGCAAGAATGCTTTTGCGTAAAGTAACCGCTTGTGAATAGCTGAATTGGTAAGCATAGGGGTATATTGAGAGGTGATTTCAGTAAAATCATCACGAAAAGAGGAACGAAGCCCTAATTCGAGTGGCCGTGCAGTAATTCCTGGGTAGCCGAAAGGTTCTAGCATCACTGCGGTAAGATAACTTTTATAGGCTTCTTGTTTTTTGCCGAGGCGATCTTTTACCAAGCCATACATCAGATGAAAAGAGGCAAAGTTGGAATTAGCTGTATAACCAAGATCCATTGCTTGTTCTGCCAATTTCAAATTTGTGGTGCGGATCATGGCTCGAAAAACTTGATTGTGTAATTCTTCTGAGGTTCGTCGATAATTTTTTCGATACCAAGCAAGAATGGTTTCTGGTTTATGCCGAATTTCTAGCACGGTGTTATATTCGGAGGAAAAAGACTCTCCATGTTCTTTATAAGCTTTTTCGGCAATGATTAATGCCTGATCTAGCATTTCTCGCCGTATAAGTTGCGACTGAGCAAGACGATAGGTATTGATAGAAACCGTCTTGAGTGGCTTTATATGATCATAAAGATAAGTAGCCGCTGCTCGAGCATTTCCTTGAGCTGCTAAAATTTGGTATTTTATTACAATCGGAAATTCTTTATCCCCTGTAAGCTGGCTATAGCGCGCCGAAAAATCTAAAGCTTTACTATGAAGAGGCGCTAAACTTGCACTAATTTCTGCAAAAGATTTTGCTTGAGAGGCGGTGATAATCTTAGGATCGACAACTTTTAATACGTCTGTATACACCGACGGCATCTTAATTACCTTCCAAGATCCGGAAATAACATCCAAGTTGTAAGGAAGATCTTGTGCGAATTTTGCTAGCTCTACCCAAATTTTTCCTTGAGCGGAAAGATTGGTGTTAGCCATCATAATTGCTGAATAATTACGTTCTTTCCACAAGAAAGCAAGTAATTTATCGTCGATATCGGCTTTAATAGGGTGATTAGCTGGGACGAGGGATACCATATTTAAGGGGGTATCGCTTTTGTTTGAGGGCTGATCAATGAGGGAGCCAACAAAACCTACGGTGAAGTAACTATCTACAAAGAAAGGAAATAAGAAAGATGTTTCCTGATTGGTAGCAAAGCTTTCGTAGTTAATTTTATTGAAAGTCTCCCAAGCGCTATTGGTGCGTCGCAGCTCTAATTGACTTTGTCCTAGAAGATAAAGCTCTAATTGAGAAAGCTTTGTTTTCCGTGAAAGTTGCTCCACGACAAAGCGATAATGCCCTTTACGATAGGCTTCTAGAGGGGTTGATTGCCCATATGTGCCTAAAGTAATAAAGAGTAATGATCCTAAGATAGCGTAATTTTTCATGGATTTCCTCCAAAAAAGGCAAGGTTATAAATAATAAAACAGAGTTTCTTTAATAAAAATATTTTTAGCATTTTTAGAAAAAATACCGATAACAATATATCACATTTTGATATAATTAGCATATGATACCTCGGAGAGTGGAAGATGATAAAATTTCTTAGTTTGGCAAGTATCCTCGTTGGATTATCAATTTCTAATGTTGCAGCACAAAGCAATAGTACGTTTCTTAAAGATATTCATGGCCTCTGGAAGCAAATACCTGTATCAGAGCAGGAAGAAGCTATATTAGATGCTGATAACTATTTTGAATTTCTCGATAAAGGAAATTTTAAAGTTTCAGTTGATACAGGATCCAAAAAGCCTAAACTTTCTGTTGTTGGGCAAGGAAGTATTCAAATTCTTTCTGAAAACAATGAGGGTGGTGTTATTGCAATCATTAATCTTAATGAAGAATTAACCACCAACACGATGTCTATCAAAGATAGTCACTTAGTTATTTATGCTACAGATGAAGAAACAAAAACATCTGTGATAAAATTAATGCTAGGGCGTCCTGCCCCTCCTACAAAGAGAGGGCGTTAGCTCTCTTTTCGAGCAATCAATAACCTCTCCAACCCGGAGAGGTCTTTTTTTATGGTGCAGTTGTACTCTTTAAATATTTCTTCTACAATAAGATACTTGTGGTCTACCTCCAGTAGGCAGTAGGCTCCTTGTTGCAGGTGGGTTTCGCAAAAATGATGAATAGCGCGATAAAAAATCATGCCATCGCGCCCTGCATAAAGAGCAGAATGAGGCTCCCAATTTTTTACAGAAGGGTCGAGGCGATTCATATCGGCGTCATCTAGGTAAGGAGGGTTTGATATGATCATGTCAAAAGTAGGAAGCTCCTTCCAAAGGGATTGATCCAAAAAATCATTATGGATAAACTCCACCGAGTGGATACCCAACGATTCCTCAGAAAAACGAAAAGGCTGGTCGACAATGTCTATAGCCCAGATATCTGCTTGAGGAAGCTCACTGGCGAGGGAAAGAGCAATAGCGCCGGTTCCGGTGCCGATATCCAGAATTTTTTTAGGCTTGAGAGCAATGGCGTGTTCTATAAGGCATTCGGTATCATATCGAGGGATCAGGGTTTGACGCGATACCGGAAAACGGTGCTTATAGAACCAAAAATAGCCTAAAATATGTGCAAGGGGTTCTCCTGTTTTTCGTCGACGAGCAATTTCTTGGCATAAATCCCACTGTTTGTTGTCTAGTGGCAAGCTCATAGCGGTGGATATTTCAAACCGCCTCCAACCGGTGCAATGTTCTATTATTCTTAGGCATTCTTCATGGCATTCGGGTAGAGAGGAGAGTTCATTTTGTAAAAATTGATGAGCAGCTTCGAGGGTCATGCAATGTGTTCGTCAAAAATTTCTTGTTTATAAGAAGCGTCTATGCTCCAATTTTCAAAGTAAGAGGTACTAAAAACTAAGGGTGCTTCTTTATAGAGCTGTTTCCATATAAGAATACAAAGGTTTCGAATTTCCCATTGAGCGCCTTTAGCGACTCTCATATCAATAATGTGTAGCCACTCTCTAAAATTGGCTGTCATTGCGAGAGTTGTTGTTGCGGCGTTGGGCATGAGGAAACGAGCATCTTCTTTTTTTATACCGAGATTGATTAATTGTTGATAAGCATCTTGAATTTGTTGGATAGATTGATTATAGATAGAGATAGCGTCTGGGTTATCCAATATGGCCTGAGGAGTTACAAAATCGAAACCATTTTCATTAACATATCGTTGAGAGCGTTGAGAAAAAGAACTATGACGATGCCGCACAATCTGGTGGGAAGCTGCACGACTGATTCCTTCAATCATAAAAGAGGCGGAGGCATGCTCAAATACAGATAGGTGCCCACTTTTCAGGAGTGCGGTGAGCATTTTTTGGTAGGAGTCATCTGTAATTTTGGATCCACTATCGTAGCAAGTGCGAGCACTTCGTTCACAAATTTTTTCGGCATTCTGCGTGATGCTTAGTAGCTCTATTTTCATAAAAATTCTCCTAAAAATCGTTGTTCATTATAACAGTTTTCCATCTTTTTTTCAAAAAAAGATAAACAGAATTATTATGTAATTTTTTTTCTAAAAGCGAATAAAATTCTTTGAATATAGCCTTGTTATATTGTATAATAACAGCATTATTTGCAATATAAGAGAGTTAAAAACAGCAGAGGTATACGTTGGACATTTTCTTGATAATAGGCGCGGGTTTGAGTGTTTCCCCGCTGGTGCTTACTATGTCTGGATTGTTTTTTCCTTTCTCTTTTCTAGGACTAACTTTGTTTTATTTAATTGTTATTTACGAAAGAACTACCCGCTTGATAAACGTTGTTAGTACGTTTTTGTGGCTCGTGTCGATGCTTGCGTTGATATCTTCTAGCCCTCCTATGTATCATTTGTTTGTTTGTCTTTTTTTTATGATACAGAGTCTTCATTATGGGTTTAGAAGCTCGCATTGGTTTGTACAAACAGCGACGCTTATTTCGTTTTTTTCATTTTTGGTGGGTATATTTATGCCACAAGGTATTTATATAGGGGTGTGTACTCTTATTTTGGAGTTGTTGTGTGTGCGTCCTTTTGGTCGCGTTGTTGAAAAGGAGTCTACTCATGAATAAAAAATACTTATCCGCAGCAATGGCTACGTTGTTTCTTATTCAACCAGTGCATGCATTTAGATCTCGCTTTATTGTTCCAGATAATTATCTTGAAGATGTTATGCTGAGTGATTATGATAATGTCACCCCTGTTGAAGCAGCGTTGGTGGCGTCGGGTATTTCGGAGAACAATGTGCCTCGATTTGTTGCCGAATTTAAGCGTTGGGAATCCGAAATTAGGGCTAGCCTCGATCCTAATGCTAGAGAATACGATATAGCAGATAAAATTCTTAATTATATTCATAAAAATGTGTTTTCTCGATATAATCTTAGCAGTACAACCTTAGCCGAAGTCTTCCATAATGGGCAGTTTAATTGTGTTTCGTCGACTATTATTAATGGCCTATTACTTCAAGCGTTTGGTATAGAGGTGAAAGGAGTGGTTCTTCCCACGCACGTGTACCTTCTTGCGATTCTCGATGGCAGACCAGTAGAAATAGAAAATACGATTGCTCAAGGATTGCAGATTTCACAAGATAAGCGTCTGCAGGATCAATTCAATACACTTACAGGTTTTACGTATGGAGGAGCAACCCGTAAAAATGTTATCTCCTGGGCGGAAGCGACGGGTATTTTGTACTCTAATCGCTCATATTTTGATGCGCAAAATCGCCAGTATGATAAAGCCTTTCAAAATATGATGAAAGCCCAAGCCTTGTTGGCATCGGCACCTAGTGAACAAAGTAACCTTACAGCAGGATACCTCAATTATTCCTACTACGCATTTCAAAGCAAAAATCGTCCCTCGGAAGAGTACCTCAAAGCATTGGAAGTTCTTCAAGAAGGCATTGAGCGTTATTCCAATCAGGCTTCGTTAAGAGGAAATTATTCTAGCGGGGTGGGTATTTTGCTTCAAAGAATGATCACAAACAATACTAGTATGGAAGAAATCGACGATTTCCTTGAAGCTTCTCGGCCATATATGCCTGCTCGAGACTACAATCAGCTGATTGTAGCGCGGTATCCTCAACAACTTCAGTACTATCTCAAAGAAAAGAAAGACTACGACGCAGCAAAAGCTGTTTTAAACGCTTGGTATACGAAAAGACCTGGCGCGAAGGATCAAAACGCTTGGGTTCGGAATTATTTTTTAGAATTGATTCAAAACGATTTAAGAGACGCATCTCGAATGAAGCCTAATTCTGATATTATTAGCGATTTAAATCAATATCCTCTAACAGTTTCGGCAGAATTGTTTGGGCATTATTACTCTCAATTATCGCAACGCTTATTTAATGCCAAACGCTATGAAGAGGCGGTGTCTCTTATGGAGAACGCTCTCCAACATTATGGTCGACAACAACTTATCACCGATAATGGTTTTGCAATGGCTGTAAATAGTGCGGTTCAATTTTTCAACCAATCTGATTACGAAAAAGCGTTAACTTTCTATAAACGAGCCTTAGTATTCAAAACTAATAATCAAGTTTCCCGAGATATGGTAACCGTTTATGGCAATCTTGCCGCAGAAGCACTTAATAAAAGAGATATGGATAGAGCAAAAAAATGGGTATCAGAGGGGCTAGCCCTTGTCCCTGGTGATCGTCGATTGCAGCAAATTCGAGCACAACTTTAAATATAGGGGTATGATATGCAGACATACAAAGCGGTCATTTTTGATTTAGACGGAACATTGCTTAATACGTTGGATGATATTCATCACTCCGTCAACGAAGCTTTGGAAATTTTAAAATATCCAAGCCGTAGCGTTGAACAAACAAGAGAAGCTATTGGAAATGGTGTTTTATCCTTGATTGAACAATCGTTACCCCAAGAAGCCGCAATTCAAGAGCCCATTGTTATGAAAATGATGCATCACATGGGAGAAGCATATTCTAAACACTGGAATATTAACTCACACCTTTACGATGGTATTGCTCAGGTGCTGGATAAGTTGATGTTTAACCGTGTTCCTATGGGGATTTTATCCAATAAGCCCCATCCATTTACGGTGACATCATGTAAATTCTTCCTAAAAAAATGGGATTTTTCTTTTATCACAGGAGGACGTGAGCATATTCCTCTCAAACCAAATCCTGCAGCAGCATACGAGGCTCTTAGTATTTTTCAACAAGAAAATAGTCTTATTCAAGCGGAAGATGTTCTTTTTGTCGGTGATGGCGACACGGATATGAAAACTGCCGAGGCAGCAGGCATGGATGCCCTAGGTGTTTTATGGGGTTTTCGCTCTCAAGATCAACTAAAAAAAGCTGGAGCGAAGTATTTTGCCTCAACGCCGGCAGATATTCTAACATTTTTTTAATTTTATAATCAAAAACCGCCTTTTTAGGCGGTTTTATTTTTGTTCTAAAACAATAAAGGCAGTTGCGGCACTTGATGTATGTGCTGTACTGACATGAATATAAACGTTAGAAGGGCAATGCTGCCTTGCCTTACCCAACAGTTGTACAGAGGTGTTCATGTATTCAAAGTTGTGATAAGGAAAATTACCGATGCCTGCTTGAGAGAACGCCTTAAAGCAAGCTTCTTTAACAGCAAAGCGAAGAGCTAAACGTTCTCCCCAATTTTTGAACGAGAAAGAATACTCTAATTCATTTTCAGAAAACACTTTAAGCAACTTTTTCTTACCATGAGCATGGTATAGGGCTTCTAATCGATGAGGCTCTATGATATCATTTCCGATTGCTAGAATCATGTTAGGCTACGTTTTCTTTATTAAGATTTATCACGGTTAATTGGGGGAATCGGCTATGAAATTCATCCCAAATTAATTTATCATCTTTCATTGTGTAGAAGATTTGCCAACCTTCTTGAACCAAAGCTTCTAAGATGTCAATAAACAACCGAGTTCGAACGGTGTCAAAGGCGCTGAAGGCGTCGTCGAGTAACAAAACTCCAGGTTCCTCTTGAAGTGACTGCCGAATAAGGGCTAATTTTAACACAAAATAAAATTGCATGCCAGCGGTGGTACTTAGTTCTTCAATAGGAATAAGTTCGTCTTTGCCTGTGCGCGCGTGGATGATAATATGATTGTCTTCGCTTAGGTTGATGTCAAAGGTTTTGTATTTGCCCCCGAAAACATACTGTACTAATTGACGAAAACTTTCACCTTTGCTAACAAATATTAAGAATTCTTCGCCACCATTTTCCCAATTTTGATAAGTTTCAGCAAGTTTTTGGGAATAATACCGATCTTTTACAATTTTTTCGAGGAAATTTTCAGTCTGATCGATCAATTTTGAGAGATCATCGATAGTTTCACCTGCTTTCCATGTTAAAATTTCGGGATAACGATGCTTTGCAGCGGTTAATCGAACTAAATCTGTTGTTTTTTTGAGGGATTCATGGACGCTTTCAATATGAAAACTACTTTTTGGAGTGAGAGACTCTTGAATTTTCCCTTTATTATAGTCTCGATAAAAGTCGATAAGCTGAGAATCTTCTAAATTTCTCTCATTTTCAGCAACAATTTGGGCAATTTCATCTGGTTTTATGGTGCCAAAAACGGTTTGAATTTTTCCTTCTTTTTCCTTTAATTCGGCAAAAATTGCTCCACATTCACGTTCCCATACAATTTTTTCTTCGGTAGAAGGAAGACGCCGCCGTGTTTCTAGTATATTTCGATATTCGGTACGCAAGGAAAATAATTGTTTTTCCAAATCAGTGAGGGACTCATGTTCTTTTTCTAGGATGGCAGCTTTGCGATGTGCTTGATAAGCATCATTGTTGTTTGATTTAAAAAGCTCAGAATTAAGGGCCTTTATTACGAAAAATCCACCAATTCCGAATAAAAACAAGCTAAAAATCTTGATAATATGGAATGTAGGGAGGTCTATTCCCCACCATACAGTAAATAATGCGCATCCAATAAAGATGGAACCCAATAAAAATAAGTTAGGATTGTTCTTGTATGAGGAAAAAGCTTCTAAAGATATGATATTATTGTTGAAATCATCAATTTTTTTGCGTTTTTCGGCAACTTTTTTCTCATATTGACTGATTTCTCTATCAAGAGTATCTATATTTCTTGTAGAGTCTTCATTAAATTGAAGGAGTTTTTCTTCGAGATCATTGTAGGTATCGTGTAATTCTAAAAATTCTCGACCAAGCCTTGTTTGTACCATAAGAGGGAAGAGATTTCCCTCATTTTCATCAATTCGTTTTTTTTCTTCTTTAAGTCGGGCAATTTCTTGATCGCGATGAATAGCCTGAGGAAGGGCATCATTCAACGCAAGATTTAACTGCTGAACATTGGTATGCAACTGATCCAGCCATGGGTCTTTGCCAGAGGTGCCTAAAGATTTTATAAAGCTTGCTTGTAATTTTTCAGATAAAGCATCATTGCCAAAAATTAAATTGCGTAATTCTTTATCCCAGTTGACAGAACCATGTCGAGGAAATTCTTCATTACGGAATATGCACAAATTTTTAAGCCTTGGAGCATCATAACGGAGAGCAAAACTTTGCCCTTCCCATTGAATAGAAGTATTTTTAGAAAACAATACATCAGATAAAACATGCAGAAATCGACTCTTCCCGCGCTCATTATCGCCAATAATCAGTCCCGCTTGAGAAAAAGTAGCTTCAATGTTTGGAAGAGGAGCAACACTGTCGATGCTAATTTTTTTTATTCGCACAATGGCCTCGTTATTCAAGTTATCTAGTCTTTCTATCGGAAGATTTTGCGATTTATTATAGTTTTTTTGTTAAAGACTTGCTTCTTATTGATTAACGAAATATAATAGTAATAGTACCATTTTGGTAACAGAATAGGAGGATAGCGTGGCACTTAAAATTGATAGAAAAGAGTTTAAAGCAAACATTATTAATCATTTAAAAAATCGTACGGCAAAACAATTGAAAGAGGCTCAGCCATGGGATATTTATATGGCTATTTCTCAAGCGGTGATGAGTTATATTCAACCTCTATGGGCAGAAAGAAAAAATGCCGCCTGTGATCCTCAAATAAAGGAAACTTTTTATTTTTCAGCGGAATTTTTAATGGGGCGAGCGTTCGACAACAACCTTATTAATTTTGGTCTTGAAAATGAGGTTGTTGAGATTCTCAACGAACTCGATGTCGAGTTGGGGCTGTTAGAATCAGAAGAATCCGATGCCGGCTTAGGTAATGGGGGCTTGGGGCGTTTGGCAGCCTGTTTCCTCGACTCCTTAGCAACATTGGGGTACCCTGGACATGGCTATGGTATTCGCTATAAATATGGGATGTTTGAACAACAAATTCAGAATGGTTTTCAAACCGAGTACCCCGATGAATGGTTTGAAAAAGGAGATCCTTGGCAAATCCGACGTGCTTCTGAGGCAGTTCATGTTAAATTCGGGGGTTATGTCGATTATATCACGGAAGATTCAGGACGTGTTGGATTCAGACGTAATGATGCGGAAGTCGTCATTGCTGTTCCTTACGATATGCCTATTATTGGTTATAAAAATGGCGTCATAAATACATTGCGTTTGTGGCAGGCGCAAGCTCCTCAGCCTTTTGATCTTGCGGCATTCAACGCTGGTGAATACGAAAATGCAGTAGCAGCTCAAAATGCAGCTGAAAATATTTCACGAGTGCTTTATCCCAACGATAACACCAACAGAGGAAAAGAACTTCGTTTGCGTCAACAATACTTTTTCTGTTCGGCATCTTTGCAGGATATTATCAATCGCTATATCGAAGCATTTGGCACCAGTGAATGGAAAAATTTCCCTGATCGGATCGCCATCCAGCTTAATGATACCCACCCAGTGGTGGCAATCCCCGAACTTATGCGTCAATTAATGGATTGGCAAGGCCTGGAATGGCTTGAAGCATGGAATATTGTGTGCAAAACTTTTGCTTATACTAACCATACCGTGCTTGCAGAGGCACTAGAAGCATGGAATATAGATATGTTTAGAGGGGTTATTCCTCGTATTTATCAAATTATTGAAGAAATCAACCGCCGATTCATGGAAGAACTCAGAGAAAAGCACCCTAACGACTACGATTTACATCATCGAATGAGTATTATTTCAGATGGAACGATAAAAATGGCGCATCTAGCGATAGTTGGTTCTCATAAAGTTAATGGTGTGGCGGCTCTTCATACTGATATTTTGAAAAAAGATGTGCTTAAAGATTGGTATGCCTATTGGCCTGAAAAATTTCTTAATAAAACTAATGGTATCACTCCTAGACGTTGGATCGTTAAAGCCAATCCTAAACTAACAAAGCTAATTGACAGCAAAATCGGCGATTCTTGGAAAACGGATCTTGATCAACTTCAAAAATTAAAAGATTTTGAAAAAGATACCGCATTTTTGGATCAATTGATGGATGTAAAGCTTCAAAATAAAAAGCAGCTTGCAGAAGCCATTAAAAAATGGATGGGCGAAGAAATAGACCCTAATGCTATTTTTGATGTACAAATCAAGCGCCTTCACGAATACAAGCGACAGCTGCTTAATGTGTTGCATATTATTTATCTCTATCACCAGATTAAAGCTAATCCAAATATAGATATTCACCCTAGGGTTTTCATTTTTGCGGGTAAGGCGGCATCGGGATATTGGCGCGCAAAGTCTATCATTAAACTTATCAACAATGTGGCGTCGGTGGTTAACCACGATTCTGATGTTAATGGAAAGATAAAAGTTATCTTTATCCCAAATTATCGCGTGTCTGTTGCGGAAAAGTTATTTCCTGCAGCGGATGTAAGTGAGCAAATTTCAACAGCGGGTAAAGAAGCCTCAGGTACTGGTAATATGAAATTCATGGCCAACGGGGCAATCACATTGGGGACATTAGATGGAGCTAATGTGGAGATTCTTGAAGAAGTTGGAGATGAGAACTGTGTGATTTTTGGAGCCACAGCTCAGGAAATTTCTCAGCTTACCAAATCGACGTCTTATAATCCATGGCATTATTGTAATAATAACCCTGCTCTCAAAAAAGTGCTTGATAGCTTGATAGATGGAACCTTTACTCGAGGGGAGGATAAAAACTTATTCTTAAATCTATACGATTCCCTACTTAATGGGGTAGATGGTTCTCGGCCAGATGTGTATTTCTTGCTCCTTGATTTTCAAGCTTATTGTGAAGCACAAGAGAAAGTTGATGCTTTATATCGTGATAAGCAAAAATGGGCGAAGATCAGCTTGTTTAATATTGCATCTTGTGGGAAATTCTCATCGGATCGAACGATACATGAATATGCTAAAGAAATCTGGAATATCAAACCTCTTAAAGCCTAATAGAAAAAGCCCTCGAATACTCGGGGGCTTTTATTATTTTTAACAATTTACTCTGCTTTCATTTGGTAGAAAAACTTAACACGCATATCGTAGTACTCTGACAAGAATGACATCTGATCTTGCATGGAAGCATTTTTGAGAAGTCCGTTGATTTCGGATTCTTTCTGAGATAATTTTAAGCGCATTTCTTCTGCTTGAGGGCTTGAAGGGGCTTCTTGAATAATACTAGTTGCTTCTTTTAGAAGCTGCTCGTACTCGATCAGCCAAACTTTTGTTGGGGAGGAACCACAGGCTGCTAAAAATATCCCAAGGCATAAAACCAATTTTTTCATAATAATTCTCTTACGTGTTCTATTAGAGGAATCGGATTTTTCAATAAAAGCTTTAATTTTTTTTTGAATTTATTGCTAGCCGTGCTTCTTCTGCTGCTGATAGCCGTAAATAGCGGGGTTGCGCGGAGAGTAAATCTTTTCCACTAAGCCAACTATCTTGGGGCAAGGCACGCGCTGCGGCTAGTAAGCCCTCTGCCGAGGCCATTTCTCCATTCCCTAAAAAACCCATAGGGCGAGCAAGAGGATGCGACTGTAAAAGTTCTTCGTATTCTTTTGGGGTGAGGTCGCTGTCGGCGATGAGCCTTAATCCATTGTCGAAAATGGCGCAAAAAACTTTACCCATTTTTGCATCGATAGAGGGAGCCACCATGCCGTCGAAGGATCGAGCAAAAATCTCAAGCGAGCTTATTTCTGCTAGAGGGCGTTTGTTAGCCCAAGCCCAAGCTTTGAAAACAGAGTAGCCGATTCTCAAGCCCATGAATGATCCCGGCCCGCTGCCAATGACGAATCGATCGACATCGGTAATATTAATTTGTGCATCGTTTAGTAATTGCTGGACAGAAGATATAAATTCTTCTTCTAGCCCGCTGACATCTAGAGAGCGTTGAATTGCTGTATTATCGGCATCTAAGCAAAGAAGTAGCCTACCAGCAACGGAGGTATCAGCGCCAAGGATAATCATTTGCGGAAAATACTCAGCGAGGTATCGCCATAGACTTTTGTATTATCCCAACCTTCGAGTTCTTCGATCCATTCTTTGTGTAATTTTGAGCCATGCTCTACGATCAAAATTCCTCCCGTATCAAGAAGCTTAAAGGCTTGCTTATGAAGGCGGTTGATGAAAGATTTTTGAACATCAGCATAAAAAGGATCGGCAAAGATGAGGTCGAAAGGTTCTGTGAATAGGTTATCACAATTTAAGGCATCTGCTTTGTGAAGGATAAAATTTTCTTTGGGGATTTCCAGATCGACTGTGTTCTGCCGAAGCGCCCGATAAGTGCGAGGATCATGCTCAACAAAGGCAGAGAAAGAAGCCCCCTCACTGAGAGCAGTGATGCCCACAGAGCCAGAACCAGCAAAAAGGTCGAGGAAACGGGCCCCAAAAATGTGGGGGCGGGAAATGTTAAACACAGCTTGACGAATACGATCACTTGTGGGCTTGAGTTCGCCTTCTGGAGCTAGTAGGCGGCGCCCACGCCATTGTCCTGATGAAATTCTTAACATATGAGAGTTCCTATATTTTGTCCTTTAATGATAGATGTCACTGCATCTTTTTGGAAAATATCCGTCACACGAAGAGGAAGGTGATTTTCCATAGCAAGGGAGATGGCGGGTAAATCCATGACTTTCAGTTTTTTTTCTAATATTTCACTGTAACTGATTTGAGCAAAAAACTTAGCACTTTCATTTTTGAGCGGGTCAGAGCAATAAACACCATCAACTTTTGTCGCCTTGATCATCAGGTCGCTGGATGTTTCCAATGCCTTCAAAACTCCTGTAGTATCGGTAGAAAAGAAGGGTGCTCCTGTTCCTCCTGCAAATATTAAAATAGCTGTTTTGAGGGTTTCGTTAATTTGAGTGGGGGTGAGTTTAGGAATCATGCCTTCGATGGCAAAAGAGCCACATACAGAGGCAGAAACCCCCATTCGTTGCAAGGTATTTTGAATCACTAGCGTATTGATAGCAGTGCCCAGCATACCGGCTTGATCGGCAGGAAAACGGTCTAGCCATTGAGATCCAGCGCCTCTCATGATGTTACCAGCGCCGCAAACAACAGACAATTGACACCCTAATTCATAGGCTTCTTTTAGAATTGAACAAACGTGCTCAACCGTGGCTTCATCAAATCCGGAGCCGCTGTCTCCAGCAAGCACTTCTCCAGAAATTTTTAAAAGAACTCGTTTATATTTGATCATGATGCTATCTCCATGAATAGTAGTAAGTAGTATACTGTATTTTAGAATTTTATTCCAATGTTAGCGTAATAATTTCTTTTTTATGGTACAATCGGTGTATTCCGGAGGATATTTGGATGAATTTCCCCCCTTCATCCAAAGTTAGATGTTTAAAGTTTGGCGGGGTTTCTAGAATACAGCTAGTAGCGCCAGAAAGTTGGAGTAAATAGCTCTTGCCTGTACGTGTAATGCCAATTCGAAGCTCTTCTGATTCTAGGATACTGTGAATCATAGAGTGATCCATTCCTCTTAGGTGGACATCGTCTCGCCGTACTAGGTTTACATTTCCAGAGGTAAAAGTGGTATCTTTGCCCTTAATTTTTGTTATGTGTATTTCGGATTGATGAGAGTCGTTGTTAGCGATAGCTTTGATAATATCCATTAAATGAGCAAGTAATTCGATATCTTTGCAGAGGGTGGAGGAAATTTCCTCCATTAAATTGGGAGGCAGTTTTTTTTCGAGGTATAAAAGAAGAGTTGAATCCTCATACAGGGGCATATAGCGTTCCTATTAATTATTTCGAAGTTTTTGTTTGATACGCGATAAAATACGGAATCCTTTTTTTGCGTCATCAAAAAGTGCGGTGGCCAGTTGGTGGCTCTTTTTTTCGATAAGAAGGATCGTTCTAATAAGGCGGGCTTTGCGATTTTTCAACCGTTCTTTTTTCATGATCCATGGATCGGGGTTTGGCAAATTTTTTATTCTTTCTCGATAAATTAAAATTTTCTGTTCAATCATATCGAGGTTCATATTGATATGTTGCTCTTTATTATATCTTATTTTTTGGAGGATAAGCATCTTATAATAAAAAGTAAGAATATGGTCCATTTGCTGCCCTGTAAATTCTTTCAGAACAATCATTTCTTTGGGAGTAATTTCATGTGCAAGATGAATGAATTTCCAGAACGTCGCTTCTTGATGGTCTAAATTGTTGTTTTTCATGTAGTTAGTTGCGTTATCACTGCATGAAGAGGGTGGGGCGACGTAAATATTCTCATGAAGTCGATCGTGAGACATTTCTGGTATGCGTTGCTTTGAGAAATCTGCATATTGATTGATTAATACTTGATTCAACCATGTTTTGAAAGTATACTTAGAATCGATAGGGTAAGATAGAATAATCGATTTCAATTTTGGCTGAATATAGAGGTAGAAGTCCCCACAAAAAATTTGAGGGGCTTTATATACTCTTTTGGGAAAAAAATATATGTAAGGTTCGAGTAATTCTCTAAGCTTAGACCACGAACTTTCAGAGAGGCTATTTTTGAATTCAAAAATAAGGTTTGAAAGCGAAGCTGAGTTCATCATTAGTTTGAAGAATTGACTAAAAGCTCTCCATAGCTAGCAAGAATAGTAAGGATGTCATCATCACCATCTGGGCTTGCCATAGGGTTAAAAATATAACTTTTAGCACCAGTTTCTTTTTTGATAGTATCTAAAACAGGGGAAGGAGCATTGAAAATATCATCAACTAAAATGGGATTTTCCTGTTCTTTAACAAGAGAAATCACTTCAGCAAGGCGAATAGGCGAAATTTGGTCGCCCTCAAAGGCTTCTACAGAGCCTAAAACCTTAATATCTAGCTCTTCTAGTAGGTAATCCCATGCAGAATGCTGTTGAAGAACCGCAATTTTCTTGCCTTGGGTAGCAGCTTTTAGCCGCTCGGATAGAACATCAATGTTGCTGATAAACGTTTGGGTATTACTTAGGTAGAAGGCTTCTTTTTCTGGATTGATTGCTGTCCAAATTTGAACAAGGCGATAGGCAATATCTTTACTATGGATAAGAGATAACCAGTAGTGTGTATTTTCGGATCCATGGTCGTGCCCATGGCTATGCCCATGATCGTGGTCGTAGTCTTCATTATCAAAAAGAACAATCTCTTTGGGATCTCCCTTTAAAATTGCCCCATCAATAGACGGGTGAATAGAAATAACATATTTTGCTTTTTCTAACTTTAGAGCATCGGATGTTTTAAGCGAAAAACTATGAGGATCGCTTCCTTGAGGGATGATATATGCGACGGATTCTCCACCAATATATTCGGCAAGCCTAGCAATAGGAGCAATACCCGCCACAATAGAAATAGATGGCTCTTTTTTGGGAAGAGCACAGGCCCCTACTATTAAAATATTGATCAGTAAAAATACTATGCGCATGCTACAATTAACTCCTTTTATTCAATGTCTCAATTTTATTCAGATAACACATATTTTACATCAAAAAATATTAAAAGTCAATAATGTAGGGTGATATTCTTGTATTAAGGTTGAAAATAAGTTATAATTATGTATAATAATATCTCAAAGGATTTTTATGAAGTCTTTTTGTTTAAGTGTCCTCCTCTTAATGGGGGCTGTGCCTGTTCTCTCATTTGCGCAAGATTCCTATCAACTAGAGTTTAAAGATGCGCGTACAGGCTTGGCTCGAGAACGCCGAGTTATTTTAGGTTTTGATATTCGTACGGGGGGGCTGATGGCTCTAGGGCCTGCGTCTCCTTCTTTTACAACAGGCGTATCAGCGTTAAATTTTTCGATCACCCTACCTCTTATCAATAATATGACATTGCAGTTTCAAGCTCGATTAGGAGTTCCTTATTTCTCTGCAGAAGGGCCGATAGCGAACACCTTGCCTTTAATTTTCCAGACAAGTATTACTACGGGTTTGTTTCTGGGGCTTGGAGGGCGTTTGGCTGACTGGCGTGACACCAAAGATAAAAGGGGTTGGTCTGTTTGGATGCACGGGGGCTTTATCCTCGATTATGGTATTCAAAATATTTTTATTAGTCCTACGCGGCCCTTTACTTCATCAGAAAGCATCTATATGTTCTTTAGTATAGGTAGCGAGGTGAATGTGCAAGCTGTGTATAACTTCTCTCCAAAGGCTGCGGTCTCATTAGGTATTTATGCTGATTTCAGAGTCTCCCCTTTTGCAGGAGACCCTTTCTATATCGCTTATGAAAATCTGGTAGCCTCCTTTATCATGATAGGTTGGGGATTTAGCCTAGGATTTTTATTTTAAGCAAGGAAAATTTTTGTAAAAAGTCTTGACAAATTTTTTTTCATTTGCTGTCTTTACAGTATCACTTTTTTAAGCTATAATAGATATCAATAGTCTTGACGCCCTCTTGGGTGAGTTTTGCAGATGGGAATCAAAAAGCCTGTGGATGAAGTTTCTACAGGCTTTTTATGAAAGGGAGGGCATATGCCTGTTACAGAGGAATTTATAAATAGCTTGACGTTAGATGAGGCAGATATTCTTAAACGTATATCAGAAGGCTTAAACATTAGCGCGCCTCAAGTTAGAACGGTTCTCAATCTATTTGCAGAAGATTGTACGGTTCCATTTATTGCGCGTTATCGAAAAGAGGCAACAGGAAGCCTCGACGAAACCCAAATTCGTGATATCGAACACCTTAATAAAACAATTACCAATCTTGAGACGCGACGCTTAGAAATCATCCGTGGAATTTTTGGGCAAGGAATGCTTACTGATGAGCTTCTTGTGAGTATTCACTCGTGTACAACACTTGCAGAGCTCGAAGATCTCTATGCTCCTTACAAACGTAAAAAGAAAACTCGTGGTATGAAAGCTATGGAAGCAGGCCTCGAGCCTCTTGCAGAAATGATGTTGAGTGCTGCAAAAGATGCCGCCATTTTAGAGGCAGCTAGTGGCTACCTCAACGAAGAGCATGCAATTCTTACGGCAGAAGACGCAATCAAAGGGGCGATGGACATCATTGCAGAGCGTTTCTCTCAAGACATTGATGCCCGTGCAAATTTACGTGCGTTTATTATGAAAAATGGTCAACTTAATGTAGCGGGAAATAAAGATCAAGAAACCAGTACATATGGTATGTACTATGGCTATAAAGAACCACTATCTACCGTAAAACCACACCGTGTTCTTGCTGTAAATCGTGGAGAAAAAGAAGAAGAATTAACTGTTGCTATTGAGATCGATGATGAGCAATTAAGCAATACAGCTCTATCTCATTATAAAATAAATAATAACTATCATAAAGATGCCATCCTTGATGGACTAAAACGCCTTGTAATTCCTTCCGTTTTCCGTGAAATTCGTTCTAACTTTACCGATCAAGCGGACAAACATGGAGTGGGGCTCTTTAGCGCGAATCTTCAAAACTTACTTTTATCTCCTCCCATCAAGCGTACGCGTATTCTTGCGGTCGATCCGGGGATTAGAACAGGTTCAAAGGTTGTATCTCTTGATGAGAACGGCAAATACCTTGAATACTTCACCTTTAGTAATCATAGCCCAGAAGACGCCAAGATGAAAATTGCCGCAGCGCTTCAAAAGCATAAAATTGAATTAATTGCTGTGGGGAATGGAACAGGTTCCACCGAAGTGCAAGAAATCGTTGCGGGAGTCATCGAAAAATTCAAACTTGATATTCCCTATACCGTGGTTGCAGAGGATGGAGCCAGTGTTTACTCGGCCTCTCCTATTGCGAAAGAAGAATTTCCTGATCTTGACGTTAGCATTCGTGGAGCGATCTCTATTGGTCGCCGTCTTCTCGATCCTCTTGCTGAATTAGTGAAAATCGATCCTCAATCTATAGGTGTGGGTCTGTATCAGCACGATCTCAACCAAAAAACATTGGTGGAATCCCTCGACGAAACTGTTGAAAGTGTTGTTAACCGAGTCGGTGTCAATATTAATACAGCATCTTACTCCCTTCTTAAATATGTTTCTGGAATAAAACTTAATCTTGCCAAGAAAATTGTATCATACAGAGATAAACATGGAGCATTCCAGAGTCGATCTGATCTTCTTAAAGTTGATGGCATGGGGGATAAAACTTTCCAACAGGCAGCGGGCTTTATTAAGGTTCCCGAAAGTGGAGAGCCACTCGATAAAACATGGGTTCACCCCGAAAACTATGCGCTTGCTCGAGAAATTCTTGCAGTAGGGCAACCCACTAAAGAACATCGTAGCCAATGGAAAGAAAAATATAATGTGGGTGATACCACGATTGACGACATTATATTAGAGCTTCAAAAACCAGCTCGAGACCCTCGTGAAGGTTTTCCTGGCCCTATCATGCAAAAAGGTGTTAAAACTTTTGAGGATCTGCATGTGGGGATGAGCGTTACCGGTAAAATTAAAAATGTGGTTGATTTTGGAGCTTTTGTTGACCTTGGTATCAAAGAAACCGCTTTGTTGCATCTTAGTGAAATGAGTGATAATTATGTTTCTCATGCAATGGATGTAGTAAAGGTGGGAGACATCGTCACTGCTAAAATTATTGATATGGATGAAAAACGTCGTCGCATTGGTTTATCTATGAAGACTGTTCCAGGCTCTAAGCCTGCACGAACAGAAGGGGCTAGATCTCAATCCCCTCGCTCTGGCGGTTCTGACAAGCCTAAGACATCGGCATCGTTTGGTCAAGCAACGCAGGCTTCAAACCCTTTTGCAGCGCTTCTTAATAGTAAAAAAACAAAGTAAAACACCAAAAACACCCTCTTTATGAGGGTGTTTTTTATTAAGCATAATAAATAAAGATTATAAAAGTGATGACAGTATTTTCTTCTAAAAAACTATTTTTAATATAGAGGAGGGTTGAGAAATATCTTTAAATAAAAAAAAAATAACTCTTTATAAAGTAAAGAGTTATTTTTTGAGTTGATTGGACTCGAAGAGATTTGAACTCTCGACCCCTTGAATGCCATTCAAGTGCGCTACCAACTGCGCCACGAGCCCATAAATTGCTCAAGTATTATAGCAGGAAAAAAAATAAAAATCAAGGGGGTATTACAGAAAAAAATTAACTATTGATATTTGAGATACTCAGGTAAGGCGCCCTTTTCCTCTAAAAAAGCAATAGATCGTTGCTTAATAAAAGCACGTAATTTTTCAATTCCATATTCATCTTTTGCTGATACAAAAAAGGCATTAGGAAACTCTTGCTCGGTTGCAAGCACTGTTTCTGGGGAAACTAAGTCGATTTTATTAAAAACAAGTACTATTCTTGAAAAATCTACCCCTAATTCTTTCATAATTTCCTCTGCCATAGCTTTTTTTTCGCGAAAAAAGGGAGAAGAGAGGTCGATTGCATGCATGAGAAGGTCGGCATCGGCACTTTCTGCTAGGGTAGACTTAAAACTTTCGACTAATTCATGGGGAATATCACGAATAAAGCCAACAGTATCGGTTAAAACGGCGTCAACAGATATACCAAGAGATAGGCGTCGGGTTGTCGTGTCGAGGGTTGAGAAGAGCTTATTCTCTGCTAGAAGATTTTCTTTTACTAGGCGAGAAGCCAGAGAGCTTTTTCCAGCGTTGGTATAGCCAGCAATGGCAGTTTTGAATATATTCTCGCGAGATTTACGACGAGTTGAGCTTTCTGTTTCAAGTTTTTTAAGCTCGCGGCGTAAAAAAGCGATACGATCATTAATTTTTCTTTTATCGGTTTCAAGTTTTGTTTCACCGGCGCCTTTAGATTTCAATCCACCAGCGGCACCGCCTCCCATTCGAGACATTTCCGAGCCTTGTCCAACAAGCCGTGGCATCATATAGGATAATTGAGCCATTTCTACCTGTAATTTTGCCACACGACTTTGAGCATGCATGGCAAAGATGTGAAGAATAAGTTCGGTTCTAGTGATAACACGGCACTCAAGAATTTTTTCAATATTTCGCACTTGGGCAGGGCTGAGGTCTGAGTTGAAAACTACGGCAGCAGTGTCATTTTCATCAAAATCAAATTCGAAGGCAATCTCTTCTAGTTTTCCGCTACCGATATATGTGGAGGCATCTATTGTGTGACGGCGTTGAATCGTACTCCCAACAACGTCTCCCCCAGCTGTGGAGACTAATCCAGCAAGCTCATTTAGAGAGTCTTGAGCGATTTCGGCATCCTCATGAGGTAATACAACAGAGGCTAAAAAATATTTTTCGGACATGATAACTCCTTTGTACATCAAACATAATAAGAAGAGACAGCAGTGCAATCTTTAGTATATTTTGCTAATCTCTAAGATTCTGTAGAGTTTTAGATTTTATTTAGGTTGGTGAGATTGTGAAGGCATTTCAAACATACTCATATTGAGGAGATCCAGAACGCTTGTTCCAAAGGCGGAAACCTCTTTCATTTGTATTATAAGATCTGGATCTTGAGTAATTTTTGTAATGAAAGCTGGATCAATAGTTGCATTTTGAGGGTTTTCTATCATATCAACCACCCGAGAGATAAAATCTTGAAGTATTGGAAAATATTTGAAGAAGTCGGCAACTACTAAATCTGCTTGGTTATTAAGACTATCGGTAAATACTTTAAGTAGATGTTTATCGCTTCGTGTTAATTTTGGTGTGTCTAGCAATTTTTTTATTCGAATTCCCATCGATGATTTAGGATGAACATCAACGGCAAATTTGTCAAACAGCTCTACAAGTTTATTCATTCCTTTATATAGCCCATTTAATGGAGTTCCTGTTTGATTTTGGTTAAGTTGCGCCGTCACAGCGCTGCTTCCCAAAAAGTTTTTCAGCCATGGTTTATAAAACTTAACAATAAAAACTTGCATCAAGCTAATAGTGTAGACGTTTCTAAAACTTTCTTCGATGGCGGTATAAACCAAATCAGAGTTAGTAATATTAAATACTCCAACATCTGTAAGATCGGAAGAGTAGGAAGAAGAGGGGAGAACGTCTTGAACGAGTTGCTTCATCTCATTTTTGAGCGATTTTCGGGCAATATTATGCACTACGGCTTTCAAACGACTATCCAACACCTGTCGAAATAGTGAAAAAATAGGATAACTATTAGGAATAATATCCACAGTAAATTCAAGATTACGATGAGCGAGGCGAATAAGCTTAAGCAGGCGTTTATTCTCTTGAAAAATTCGTATTAAATCGATGAGAGAATTCCAAGAGTCTTCTAGTACAGTGCGATCAATCTCTGCTGCCTCTGGATTATGAAGTCTTCTTGTTTTCTGTAGAGCAATCAGGGTGCTAAAATCTTCTTCTAATATCTCCACTTGGGCGATAGATTGATAAAAAGACTCAAGATAGTAGCCGGAGGCGTTAATAGTGAGGGGATCCCACATATAAGAGCCATCGTAAGTAGCATTAATGTTAAATCGACGCAGAAAATCCATAGTATTGACCGACAAAGCTTGATCAATTAAGCTTAGCCGATAACATCGTGCCTCGGCGTCATCAATTTCTTCTGGAGGGAGCTCCTTCAGGTAGGAAAGAACAGCCATGTTTACAGTGCGGTCGATATCTTTGATGGCTAAGTTGTTTACTAGTCGGAAGATACCCTTTTCGGTAAAGGGATAGGTTTTGCTTGCGTTGCCGCCCAATAGATCGCAGAAAATCATTTCTACTAACGAAGCACGAGTAAGCCCACCGTGCTCCCGAAGGCAGTGATTGCCTATGGTTTCGCGTAAAATCAAGACAATATTTGACAACACTTTAATAAATTGATGGAGATCCTCAGCAAAAGCAGGAGTGAGAGACTTTGTTATGGGATCATACCAACCACAGATATCAGTAGAAAGTTCTGTTTCTAACTGTTTTAATCCTATTTCGGTATAATAATCAGGGACAATATCTTTTCGAAACCATGTGAGAAGCTTCAACATAATTTTTTCCCAAAGTGTCATTTTTTCGAAAATTATATTTTTAGAAGCTGGTTCTATAGGAAAAGGGACAGGTTCCGGCATAGAGATTCCTTAACTACGGGGACTATGAGGGTAATATTCAAAGAAAATAGTATGTTCTTCCTGCACTTTATGAATTTCATCAAGATTGCATTCAATATCTTCTGCTGTTGGACCAGTTAAAAATATCTGATTCTGGGAGATATTGAGCGCTTTTACTACATACATGCCATTCGGACCTTTAACATATCCTCCCACTTCGGGATTTGGCATATCGATATTTTGAGGAAGTTCATAAGTATGGCAACATTTATTTTTCCCACAAATCCCGCTTGATTTGCTACTAAAGCCTTCTTTTTTCTCAAGGACAGGCACTCGAACAAGATTACAACCCACTAAGCAACAGAGCCGAAGCCCGCAGGCTCCGCAAGTATTAATAAATGAAACGGCATCTTTAGGGCTTATTTGAAACATTTCAATACGAATATGAAGCAATCCCCCGAGGTCTCGCACATATTCACGAAAATCAACACGTTGTTCGGCTGTATAGCTACAGACTAATTTTTCTCGATGATGGGTAAAGTGTAACTTTAAAATTTTCATCGAGAGCTTGTGTTCTTCTATTTTTTGTTTAAAAAGGCTAAAAAGATTTTCTACCTCTTTTTTAGCTTGATAATATTCTGTTATATCAGATTCTTTAGCTTTATATTGGATGATTGGTTCATAGGCGGAACGAGATTTCTTTTTATCATCAGCTATCCCCATATCCTCTAATATTTTACCCCATTCTTCTTCAGAAACAGAACTTCGAGAAGGACAGTGTATCTCAAGGAGATCGCTACCAAAGCGAGTTTCTCCCACATAAACATCTCCTTTACTAAGCGGTTCTGGAGAATTAATTCGGTAATATTTAATATTATTATCGTAAAATGTCCTTGCTTTAACCAAGTGAATCATAATAGCCCCCAACCATTATAAAATATGGCAACATATTATAACTCTTTTTTGGTTTAAATAGAAGTAATTTTTTAAAATTCTCTAGATATTTAAAAAACCCGCAGACAAAAGCCTACGGGTCAAAAAAGAGCGTTTAACTGTTTTTATCAATAAAATCAACAGCATCCTTCACCGTTTTAATTTTTTGGGCTTCTTCGTCTGGAATATCAATTCCAAACTCTTCTTCCATCGCCATAACAAAGTCGACGATATCTAAGGAATCAGCACCTAAATCTTCAATAAAGGTTGCAGTTTCTTTTATATCATCCGCATTGACGTTGAGTTTCTCAATAATAAGAGCCTTAACCTTATTAAAAGTATCAGACATTATGACCTCCATAAATGTTTACAATAGCGGTGCTTCTGCACATGTCTACAATTATAGCATATTTTTTTTTTAAAAGCAATAAAAAAAAATATGATAATACTCGATTAAAAGATCATTTTCCATTATAATATGGAAGCATGGAGTTGTTATGGTCTATTTACAGTCTTTTTTTCGTATTATTTCACTTTTTCGGGTGACGATTCTCTCTTTTACAGCTTTCTTTTTGATTCAAGGAATCCTAGAGATTCCCATACCGAGCCTCCCTACTTGGCTTCAATTAACAATGATTTTTGCATTTGTTCAAACTTTAGGAGATACTCTGCGATACTATGTGTTTCGTACAGCTAGATTTACCTATACATCTGTTCTTGTTCTTGTTTGGGTGATCTTCTTGATGACAACGGGTATTTATAAGCTTCTTATAGATAATCAAATGCAAACACAAACTCTTTTTAGCACCTTAACTCTAGGTTTTGTAGGTATTTATCTATACCAAGATTTGCGACGCACTTTTAGTATTTTTTCTCGAATAAAGATGGACTCCCGTATTATTATTGTGGGTTCATTCATTCTTGTGATTCTCTTTGGAGCGGGTTTGTTGATGCTGCCTGTTTCTAGCCGTGTATCGGGGAGAACTATTTCAGCGGTTGATGCTCTTTTTACGGCGGCATCGGCTGTGTGTGTAACGGGGCTTACGGTGCTTGACACGGGTAAAGATTTTTCTTATTTTGGGCAGGTGATTATTCTCGTTCTTATCCAGATAGGTTCTTTGGGTTTGGTAACAATAATGGCGGTGGTGATCAATCTTTTGGGTAAATCGATGTCTTTACAAGGGCAGATGAGTGCAAAAGATAGTTTTGCTTCTCGACTGGGGGATAACAGCCTTCAGCAATTTTTGCGCTTTGCTTTGGGCTTTACGTTGATGATAGAAGGTGTTCTTGCTTTGATCCTTTTTGTGCGTTTTTCAATGCAATTTATATCATTAGTGCCTACACAATACCCAACAGTATTGAATGCGGTAGAGAGTGCCGCCTATTATGCGGTATTTCATGCGGTATCTTCCTTTTGTAATGCAGGATTTTCGTTATTTTCGAATAGTTTAATCGATTATCGCACCGATATTGTGGTTAATTTTACAGTGATGTTTGCTATTTTTGCCGGTGGCTTAGGATTTCTTGTTTGGCAAGATATCAAAAACTACACGCGAGGCAAGACAATACAGTTACGCCTACAAAGCGTCATTGCATTGAAGGTCTCTATAGCGTTAATTGTTTTTGGCACAATAGGTTACTATCTATTAGAGCGATCATACTCACTTAAAGGGCTTCCATTATGGGATCAACTACTTAGCTCGATGTTTGCGTCGGTTAACTTGCGTACGGCAGGCTTTAACACAACGGATCTCTCTATTACTTCGGAGGCAAGCCGCTTATTTTCTTCTATTTTAATGTATATTGGGGCATCGCCTGGCTCTACGGGTGGAGGCATCAAGACAACAACTTTTGCAGTTATTGCGGCCACAATAAGACAGCTTAGTAACCCTAATCATAGTATTGTTATTGCTGGGCGACGAATCAACAATCAGTTGATTACTCAAGCATGGTTTGTGCTTATTAATTCTCTTATTTGGATTTTTATCGTGATTATGGCATTATCCATCATCGAAAACCTACCTTTATCTGCTGTGGTTTATGAGGTTTTTTCAGCTTTTGGAACGGTTGGAGTTTCTACGGGTATCACTCCAACGCTATCGACGGCATCTAAGCTTATTCTTACAGCAACGATGATTATAGGGCGGGTTGGCCCAAGCACCGTCTTGCTGGCGATTCTCGGGGGATTTTCTCGCCAAAAATTATCGCTGGCTCCTGAAGAAGATATTCCTATTGGGTAAAAGGAGATCGAAATGCAGAGAGTTTTTATTTTATTTTTGTTATTGTTGATGATTGATGGATATGCTTTTTCTATGGATGTCTTTCAAGCTGCGAAATCAGCAAATAGAAAGGCGATCAAACATTTCATTGAGAACGAATCTATATCTCCCTCCCTTGTAAAAGATGGGTTGCCTCTTATTTTTTATAGTAAAAACCTTAAAACGGCTCGATACCTCTTATCGAAAGGGGCATCGATGAAAAATGATCAACAAAGAACCATGCTGATGCAAGCCTCAACCCTTAATAATAGGTCGATGATTAAGTATTTCCTTAAAAAAGATGCCATTAACGCTCAAGATATCGAAGGCTGGACGGCGCTTTTTTATGCAGCTTCGGTTGCTGAAAATACAGCGGTGCTTAAGCTTTTAATAAGAGCTGGGGCAAATATTAACCATAAAGACAGACAGGGGGTGTCTGCGCTGATGCTCGCCGCCGAGCGAGGAAATCCCCGAATGGTTTCCGTTCTGCTAGAAGCGGGGGCTGATCATACTTTTGTAAATAGAGAAAATAATACAGCATTAATGCTTGCGGAGAAATCTTTACCATTCGCTGTTAATAAATCGCCTTATCAAAAGGTTGTTCTCTTGCTTAGAGAGAAAAATAAATGAGATATCTAATCTTTTTTATATGGTTTTATATAGGGGGGCTTCTTCATGGCTTTTCTGATATAAAACCCATTTTGCATGAAGCCATAGAGCTTTACCCCGAATATAATATTGATACACTTCTTTTGGTGAATGTGCCTCTTCAAAAGTTATATTTTGTTAAGAATGGCAAAATCACCAAAGAATATGTTATATCAACAGGAAGAGGGGGGACTTCTTCTAAGATAGGCTCTAATGGAACGCCCCTTGGCTGGCATCGAATATGGATGAAAGTGGGCGATGGAGAGCCTATTGGGCGAAACATCTACTATAAAAAGGTTATGCCAGAAATAGTTCCCATCTACACAAATAATACCCGAAGTGATAAAGATTATCAAACGACAAGGGTGCTTCCCCTTGAAGGCCTGCAAGACGGCATTAATAAAGGTGGCAATGTAGACAGTGTTAAAAGAGGGATTAATATCCATGGTACACCAGAAGAAGGACGCTTAGGGCAAGCTATTTCTCGGGGCTGTGTGCGTTTAAAAAATACAGATGTTATAGAATTATACAATCATGTAGTAGTTAACACCCTTGTTTATATTATGGGGAAATAATATGAAAAATTTATTTTTAAGGGCATTTTTTTTGCTTTTTATTGCAGTAAAAGCGTATACTCAGATAAATAGTACGATTGTCTCAACAAATTTCTATTCAGAAGAATTAAAAAGTGATTGGAGTTACACTGTTTATCTCCCTGCAGGATATGATGAGCAAACAAATCGCTATCCGGTGTTCTATTTGCTGCATGGTATTACAGATAATCATCAAAGTTGGGTAAAAAAAGGAAAAGTTAAACAGTCGTTAGACTTTGCTATCCAAAAAGGGATTATCTCGCCGATGATCATCGTCTTTCCTGATGGCTGGAATTCCTGGTATAACGATATCGAAGGCACCAACATGAGAACAGCTTTTGTTAAAGACCTATTTCCTTATATAGAAAACAATTATCGAACCATCAAGAAAAAAGAAGCTCGAGCCATTGGTGGTCAATCGATGGGAGCACACGGGGCTTTGGTATTATCTATGGGTAATCCAGCTTATTTTAATGCCGTGGTATTGATTTCTCCCGCAATTACAGCAAAGGGAAAGCCCCTTCCCAACTTTGTATTAAATCTAATGTATCGATCTAATCTCACAAATGTTTACGGCAAGCCGTTTTCTCAAGAAAAATGGGACGCTAATAGCTATCACTCTCTTCTTCCTAATTATGTTTCTCAAGCTCACCGAGCGAACTTTCTTATTTTAACAGGGAGAACAGATATAGTTACGCCTGTAATGAATACTCTCAACCTTCATCGAAATCTAAATGAATATAATCTTACTAATACTTATAAGATTTATGAAGCTGCCGCACATGATTGGCTATTTTGGGGTAGCACATGGAAATTAACGCTTCCATTCTTGAATAAAAACCTTGTATTCTCTCAATAAACGCCTTGCTCTCTTGTATTGACAAAACGAACTAAAATGGTGTATCATAATGATATGAATATTATAAAAGTATTGTTTTTTATCCTATTTTCTGTTTCTTTTCTACAAGCTCAAGATGAAACTAACCAGCCTTCTGCGGAGGAGCTTTCCAATTCTCAAGCTTCAAACGGCTTTTTGGACGCTTTCTATACAGGGGCGGATGCTCCTATCACCACGCCGGCTCCTCAAGCTGGAGAAAATCTCTTTTTTACACTGTTTCGTATTGTCTTTATCACGGGTTTGTTGGGCTTTTTAACATGGCTCGTCCTTAAATTTTTCTTTCGTAAAAACACCTTGCTTCTTTCTCATGAGTCCTCCCCCATCGAGGTGATTTCTCTTGTTCCAGCAGGCTTGGGTGTTTATTTTGTTGTGGCTAAACTCAATAATATATACTACTTACTCTCTCTTTCTTCTGATGGTATGACGCTTATTGATAAAATTACAGATAAAGAAACCGCCGATTTCCTCGAAATTCATAAAGCTCAACCCAAGGAAGGAGCTTTTACCGATCTCCTCCAAAATCTTCCGGAAGGCAAGTCACGCAAGGCACTTGAGTTTTTACGTAGCCAGATTGATCGACTTCGGAATAAATAAATGAAAATATTTGTTGGAATGAGCGGTGGCGTTGATAGCACCGCATCGCTGAAAATATTGCACGATCAAGGGCACGATGTCGAAGGGCTTACTTTTGTTGGTCTAGGAGAGACGGGTTCTCGTAAATGTTGCTCTGTAGAAGAAATAGCAGATGCCAAACGGGTTTGTACGGCATTAGGCGTGGGGCATCGCGTTCTCGACCTTAAAGAGTTATTTAAAGCTAGAGTGCGAAACCCATTTGTGCAAAGTTATCTAAATGGGGAAACCCCTAATCCTTGTATGCTCTGCAATCGGTTTGCAAAATTTGGTGCACTTGTCGAATACGCCATCGGAGAAGGTGCTGATGCGGTTGCAATGGGGCATTATAGTGGCGTTGAATGCGTTAATGGCGAGTATTTCTTTCGTACAGGAAAAGATAAAGCAAAAGATCAAAGCTATTTTTTAGCAATGATCGAAGCAGAGCTTCTTCCTTATCTTATATTCCCTTTGGCAGATAAAACTAAAAGTGAAATTAGAGAAATCGTAGCTGCATCAGGATTGCCTATTCGTGCTGATAAAAGTGAAAGCCAAGATATTTGTTTTGTCCCCGAAGACTATCGTGATTATCTTCGTCAAGAAGGTATCTCTGAAAAATCTGGGCCGATGCTGATGGAAGGAAAACAAGTTGGGGATCACAGTGGTGTGGCATTTTATGCTTTGGGTCAGCGTCGTGGCATTGGTGCTCATGGCAAAAAAACTTATGTGCGTAGCATTGATGCACAACATAACACAATTATTTTGGGAGAAAAACCCAGAAGTAAACGATTTTTTGTTGATAAAATGAATATTTTTTCACGAGAATTTACGGATGGATCATGGCTTGTGCAAACTCGCTATCGAAGTAGTCGAGGCGCCGCTACCATTGGTAATTTCAATGGTTCTTCATGCAGTGTCGAGCTGCAAGAGCCCCAAGATATTGTATCCCCAGGCCAGTACGCTGTGTTTTACAAGGATGAACTCGTCTATGCTGCCGGACAAATTACTAAAATAGAACTCTTATAAAAAGGAGCACTCATGCCTGTACGAGATGTCGTTATTTACGGACACCCTGCTTTAAGAATACCCGCCGAACCAGTGACCGAAATTACACCGGAGATTCTCTCCATTATTAAAGATTTAAAAGATACCTTGACTGTTCAAAAAGGGATTGGTCTTGCTGCCCCCCAAATTGGTGTGCAAAAACAAATATTTGTTGTCGATTTATCCACCATGAGAGATCGAAAATATGCTGCCTGTAAAGGGGTGTTCATTAACCCTGAGATAGTTTTTTCTTCTAAGACAACGGAAGTTGAAAACGAAGGCTGCCTATCTTTCCCTGATATGAGAGGGGATGTCCAGCGGCCATTCAAAATCAGAATGAAAGCCATGATGCCCTCCGGAGCTTGGCGTACCGTAGAAGCCACTGGCCTATATGCACGCTGCCTCCAGCATGAGTTTGATCACCTACATGGCAAATTATTCATCGATTATTTTAATTCTCAAGATACAGAAAGAAATCAAAATGAATGTAAACGCTTCCTCGAATATAGTAAGAACAGCTACCCAGAGGTGTATCCGTGAGAATTATATACTGGGGCAACAGCCTTTTTTCACTCAAACCCCTAGAAATTTTAGCTCAGAATGAGGATATTGTTGCAGTGGTTACCGCTCCCGATACCGTTGTTGGGCGAGGAATGAAAACTCCAAGGCTTAATCCTATAAAAGAGTTTGCATTACAGCATGAAATCCCTGTTTTGCAGCCAGCAAAGCTCAAAAATAATACAGAATTTATCGCGCAGTTGCAAGATTTTAATGCGGATCTGTTTGTTTTGGTGTCCTATGGTAAGATTGTGCCAGCATCTATCTTTAATTTGCCCCCAAAAGGGATGATTAATCTTCATGCCTCGCTGCTTCCTTCACTTAGGGGGGCTAGCCCTATCCAGTTTGCTCTTTGGCAAGGGCGAGAAGAAACTGGAAATACGGTTCAGTATATTGCAGCAGGTATGGACGAAGGCGATATTCTTGCTCAACAGTCTCTGCCTATTCTCCCTGAAGACGATTATCATTCTTTAGAGCAACGGCTTTCAGAAAATGGAGCCCAACTTGTCTTGGAGGTTGTCCGAGGCTTGGAGAAAAACTCCATCAAGGCACTCCCGCAAAACCATGATGCTGCCTCATACTGCAGTTTAATCACAAAAGAAGACGGCATTATCGATTTTTCAATGACTGCCGAAGAAATTTTAAGAGCCTATAAGGCATTGAAGCATTTTCCAGGAATTGCGCTCCCCTGGAGAGAAGGCATGCTCAAAATTTTAGATTGCACACTGGGAGATAAACAAGGTAAAAGAGGAGAAATCCTCAATATCAGCTCGGATGGGCTAGAGCTTGCATGCTATGAAGGCTCAATTATTTTTAAGATTGTGCAGGCTCCCGGAAAAAAAGCTTGCGATGCTAAGGATTTTGCTAATGGGATGCGTCTTAAATCGGGAGATATTCTTAGCTAATATAAGAAAGAGGCCAAAATGAAAAAATATGTGCAGAATATAAAAGAATCAATTCGTAATTTTAAATGGTCAAAAGAAAATATTTTTGCCCATCTGAAGAGTATTTGGGCAAAGATAAAGGCTTTCGTTCAAAAATATGGGAATATTCAAACATGGAAAGACAGCATGATTCCCGAAAATCCAGAGTATAACTCTAGAATTAAACGTTTCTTTTTGATGTATACCGTTACTATTTTTTCACTTGTGGGAATAATTGTTTCTTTGGTACTGATGATTAGCACTATTCAATCGCCTCGAGTGCGTGTTCCTGGGGTAGTTGATAAAGATATTCTCGAAGCAATTCCCCTTATTCAAGCGCAACGCCTTCAACTAGTGTTTGAAACACGCTTTAATGAGGATGTTCCTCGAGGACAGGTTATTGCTCAATTTCCTTCACAAGGATTGAGTGTCAGAATCAATCGTCGGGTTACACTTGTGGTCAGTTTGGGGCGAGACGTTTATTACGCTCCTGAATTAAGTGGAATGTCACGCCAAAGCGCCCTCGATCTTCTCATTGAACAAAAAATACCCTATCAAATTGTTACGGTGCCTACGGGAGAAAACCCTGTTGATACCGTCATTGCTCAAAATTATATGGCAGGTGTTGAGATTCCGCGTAGTAAAAATATGGTGCTAACCATCACCGAGGATGTTCAAGATGGGCAATATATTGTTGAAAATTTTGTTCGCCAAAGCCTAGAATTTGCCATTACGCGGTTGATTAGCCAAGGTATAACTCCTATTATCTCAAACTCAAATATTTATCAATCGATAGAAGACGGCACTGTTTTGGTACAAAGCGTGATTCCATCAAGCCCCCTAGCAAAAGGCAGCTCGATTGCGCTAACAACAGGCACCTACGCCCGAGATCAGGGAGAACGAAGCAAGCTGCGTTGGCATTATATTCGATACCGTTTCCCTAATATGCCACAGGCTCCTCAGAGAATCAGCACCAACGAAGATGGAACCATCAACGTTACAGCGGATGAAACGCCTCCAGCTCGATCCTACCGCATTGAAATAACGGATGAACTAGGCCGTAAAACGGTTCTTTATGAGCGAACAGGGGGAGAAGGCACCGTGCTGATCAAAGCTTTTAAAACATTTGGACGCTCTGAACTCGTCATTTTTGCCGATGGAACCCCTATTGATACCCTGCAATACCAGTAGATAGTAAAATTTAAAAAAATATTGACAAAATAATATTTTTTATGTATAATATTGATCGTTAAGGGCGTTTAGCTCAGTTGGTCTAGAGCATCTGCCTTACAAGCAGAGGGTCGTAGGTTCGATTCCTACAACGCCCACAGTCCGTTTGGACAGCAAAAAAGAACCCCAAGTTTTTTGGGGTTCTTTTAGTATAAAAAACTCATTGGAGTATAAAATTCATCATTAAGCGGTGAAATAACACCTGTTTTTACTGAAATCTTCATAAAAACAACTGCAAATAGGAAGGAAAAATTATGAAATTATCAAACCGGATCAACAACTTAAAAACATCCCCCATCCGTAAATTGTTCCCCTATGCAGAAGCGGCTAAAAAACAAGGTCGTAAAATTATACACCTCAATATTGGGCAGCCAGATATCGAAACTCCAGCAATCTTTTTTGAGGCTATCCAAGAATGGGCAAAACAAGAGAAAGTGCTTTCTTATGCGCATTCTGCAGGATTACTCGAACTAAGAGAAGAAATTGTTCGTTACTTCGATCGAAAAAATATTTCTTATACTGTTGATGATATGGTTATCGTGAACGGAGGCAGTGAGGCTTTTCAATTTGCGCTCACGGCTCTTTTTGATGAAGGAGATGAGGTTCTTATTCCAGAACCATTTTATGCGAACTACCATAGCTTTTTCTCTACATTGGGGATTGGGGTTCGAACTATCTCAACGAAAGCGGAAGACGGCTACCACCTTCCCCCTTTAGAAGAAATGGAAAAAAATATCACACCTAAAGTTAAAGCGATTATGTTTTCTTCTCCAGGTAACCCAACGGGTACGGTGTACACCGCCGAAGAAATAGAGCGGATCATAGAAATTGCTGAAAAATATGACCTTACTATTATCTCCGACGAAGTGTATCGTGAATTTTCCTATCAAGCGGAAGCCATCAGCTTTGGTGCCTATCCTCAAGTTGATCAACGCACAGTCATCATCGATTCTATCTCTAAAAGATTTTCCGCATGTGGAGCACGAGTTGGCTGTATCATCAGTAAAAATAAAGACTTTATGAGTGCTGTTTTTCGACAATGTCAAGCTCGCTTAGCTGTTCCCACTCTCGAAATGATTGGAGCTCAGGCACTATATACGCTCGACCCAAGCTTTTTCGACCCGATTCGGCAAGAATATTGTGAGCGTCGTGATGTCCTTTTTGAAGAACTTTCCAAAATTGAAGGAATATCTGTCTGCAAACCAGAAGGCGCATTTTATTGTTTAGTGGATCTTCCTCTTGATAATGCCGAAGAATTTGCTTTGTGGCTTTTAAAAGAATTTACAATCGATAATGAAACAGTGATGGTAGCCCCCGCTGAGGGATTCTACGAAACCCCTGGTAGAGGAAGAAATGCTATACGTATTTGCTACACCTTAGAAAAGCCTGTGTTACGTCGAGCAATGAATATCCTAAACGAAGGATTAAAGACATACCTAAAAAATCACAGCTAGAAAAGGAGGACTAAATTGAGCAGTCTTGTTCTATATACGTCACGACAAGGGGCGACAAAGCAGTATGCTGAATGGATTTCTCAAGAATTAGGGGCAGAAATGGTAGAAATTGAAAAATGTTCGCCAGAAATGCTCAGTAAGGCTTCAAATATTGTTATCGGCGCTGGGATTTACATTCATAAGTGGGCAGCATTACCCTTTGTCATGGAAAATCAAAAAAACTTAGAAGGTAAGAAGCTTTCATTTTTTATTGTAGGGCTAAACCCTCCCTCTCCCAAAAAATTTGAGGATGTGTTAACTCAAGCAGATGTGAGATTTTCTAATGCTGGATTTTTTTCTTTTAGGGGAGGCTTAGATTTCCCTAAACTAAATTTCAGCGATAAACTCATTCAGATTATCGTTTATCTAATATTCTTTAAGTTTCGTAAATCTGAAAATGAAGAAACTCGATATATTCGTGAAAACTTTTTTAAAGGCTTCTCTCTTGTAAAAAAAGAGGATATTGCAGCACTTATTTCATTCATAAAATAAAAAATCCCCCTATTTTAGGGGGTTTTTAATTAGTAAAATCAATATGAAAATTCTATTATTTGAGAAATTTCTGAAAGTGATAGTAAGATTATATTGACAAAAATAAATTTTTCATGTAGTATGTCCGTACGATGTCTTTCATATATACCTGAAATACGGTCAGGAGTTTCTACGTGCCGCCTTAAACGGAACGCTATGATAGATAAAGCATTCTTCTCTATGTCTAGTCCTACGTGTTGATTTAATTCCAATGTTCTTTGCTTTATTTGTTTTTAGAAATTCTGTTGAAAGTATCCCCTAATTCGATTAATTTTTTATTTTAGGAGATAGTTATGCAAAATTTTCTTAGCAAGCACTTCCAGTTGTCAGAAAATAACACTTCTGTAAAGAAGGAACTTCTTGCAGGTTTGACCACCTTTATGGCAATGGCTTATATTCTAGCTGTTCAGCCGTCCATCATGAAAGACGCTGGTATGCCTGTTGAGGCAGTAGCTGTTGCAACGGCTCTAATTTCTGCTATTGCAACAATTATTATGGGTCTGTATGCAAAATATCCTTTTGCCCTTGCTCCAGGAATGGGTGAAAATTTCATCTTCACATATACGCTTGTTCTTGGTGTTGGTCTAACTTGGCAGCAAGGTATGGTCGTGATTCTTCTTTCTGGCACCTTGTTTTTACTTTTAACTCTTGCTGGTTTTCGAGAAATTGTGGCAAAAACTCTCCCTTATCCACTTAAAATTGGTATTGGTGGGGTAGTTGGAATCTTTTTAATTTATATTGGATTAACCGCAGCTGGTATTTCCGTTGTGAACGACAACGGGTTTGCCTTGGGTAATCTTTCTAAAAAAGAAACATTGGTTTCTCTTATTGGCTTTATCGTAACATTATTTTTAGTTATTCGTAAAGTTCCTGGTGCCTTACTTATTGGTATATTAGGAATTACATTTGCTTGTATTCCCTTGGGAATCACGCAAGTTCCAGCCTCTTTAATCTCTATGCCTCCATCTATTGCCCCTGTTTTCATGCAATATGATTTTGCAGGAGTATTTAATCTCAAATATTTGCCATTTATTCTTGTGTTCTTTATTGGTGATTTTTTTGGAACCTTAGGTACACTTTTGGGTATTTCTTCTCATGCAGGATATTTAGATAAAGATGGGCATCTTCCTCGAATGGATAAGGCGTTTACAGCCGATGCAGTATCTACAATGATAGGATCTGCAATGGGAATGACTACAGTTACGACATATGTTGAGTCGGCTGCGGGTATTTCTACAGGGGGAAGAACTGGTTTAAGCTCCCTTGTGACTGGTGTGTGTTTTCTCTTGGCACTTTTCTTTACGCCTGTTGTTCTGATGATACCAGCTGTAGCTACGGCACCAGTGTTTATTATTATCGGCTTTATGTTGCTTGATAGCTTATCTCATGTTAAATTTGGAGAACTCGACGAAACCATTCCCCCTCTCTCCATGATCGTTTTCACTGTGTTTACCTTAAATATGACAACGGGTATCTCCGTTGGAGTACTGCTTTACATCATTATTAAACTTTTAAAAGGAAATATCAAAGAAATTCCTGTTGGTTTGTATCTCCTTGGTGCAGTATTTACGTATTATCTTGTTAACCAATTTTAGGAGTAAAAATGGATCAGTCAACGCTTATTTCTTTGATTCGTGCCGGTGCTGCAAAAATACCTGCGGATAAAGTTATTAAAAATGGAAAATTAGTAAATGTTCATTCTTCCGAGATTTACCCTGCAGATGTTGCCATTTACAAAGATAAAATTGTTGCCACAGGTGACGTGCATGAATATATCGGCTCTGCTACAGAAATTATTGATGCAAAAGGGTCTTACTTAGTCCCTGGGCTTATTGATGGGCATCTTCATATAGAATGTAGCAAGCTTTCAATGACATCTTTTGCTAAACTTGTGGTTCCTCATGGAACAACATCAATTGTTTCAGGGCTGGATCAGTATTTGGTTATCGCCGGTATTGAAGGAGTGAAGGAAGTCTTAGCCGAAATTAAGCAAAGCCCATTGCATGTATTCTGGGGGCTACCTTTTGTGACGCCTTATACATTACCAAAATCAACGGTTGGCTTTGAAGTTTCTGGTGATACTCATAAAAATCACCAGATGGATCCAGATATTTGCGGTGTTTGGGAAACTGTAACGGAATTTGTTGAAAATGAACATCCAGAAGTCCTTAAAGCTCTCGAATATGCATGGAATAATAACAAACTTATTTTTGGTTGTGCGCCTCTTGCTCGCGGAAAACGCTTAAACAGTGTGCTATGTGCTGGAGTTCGCCTCGACCATGAAAGCTATTCTCATGAGGAAGCTTTAGAAAAAATCCGTAAAGGGATGTTCTTGCTAATTCGAGAATCTTCTATTTCTCACTTTTTAACAGAAAATGTTAAGGTTATTACAGAGATTAATCCTCGCTTATCACGAAGAGTCAGCTTTTGTACGGATGATGTCACTCCTTCAGAGGTCTTAAAAAATGGGCATCTAGATAAGCTTGTTCGTATGGCAATTTCTTGTGGAGTGGATCCCATCACTGCTATTCAAATGGGATCTCTCAACAGTGCCGAGGCATATAGAATCGATCACCTCGTTGGTTCTATTGCCCCAGGGAAAATTGCTAACATATTAATGGTAAAAGATTTAAGAGAATTTGTCATTAATAATGTTATTGCAAAAGGACAGCATGTTTGGAGTGATGGAGACTTTACTCAAGCTATTCTTCCTCCTCAACGAAGCGATTTATTACTTCAAAAACCTCAAATTGCACCTGTAACAGCGCAAGATCTTGTTATTAAAACAGAATATAAAGAAAAAGTGCATGTTCGTTCTATTGAAGTAGACTTTGATGTTCCTTTTGTTCGCCGCAAAAAAGATGTTGTACTTGCCGTAAAAAATGGCGTTGTTGCTGCAGATATCGATCAAGATGTTTTACATGCTGCTGTTTTAGAACGATTTGGAAAGAATCATAACAAAGCCTTAGGTTTTGTTTCCGGATGGAAACTAAAAGCAGGGGCAATGGCCAGTTCAAAAGCTCCAGATGATAATAATATCATGTGTATCGGAACAAACCCAGAAGATATGGCTATGGCGATTAATCACCTTGCTGAAATCGGCGGAGGTCAGGTAGTTGTAGAGAATGGAAAAATTTTAGACGTCATTCCTCTACCTATTTGCGGCATTGTTTCGGATGAATCCCCAGAATTTATTGCACAAAAAGAAGCAGATTTACTTAATCACCTGCGACGTTTAGGAAGCGATCTTCCCGATCCGATGTTCTATATGTGTTGTCTTCAGATAACGGCAATCCCCGATTATGCGATGACGGATCTTGGAATGGTTGATTTCCATGCGCAGGATGTGTTTGATCCTATTTTAGGGCAAGTGTAAGGGGGCGGTAAGAAAGTTATGAACTTATAACTAGACGAAAGCCTATTGGACAGAATAGACTCTTATCTTGTAAACAAGTTTAATGATTTTCATCATAATATATTAAAAATACAAATTTTAACAAATTTCTGTGCTATAGGTGAATAAAAAAGAAAAAGCTCACTAGTTTTCAGTGGGCTTTTTCTATTGATAACTATCTGATATTGTTGATGTTAAGCGATTTCTAAGGCATCAGCTTTATTGCAAGCCTTTGGATACCACATAAAGAAAAAAGCTTTTCTTCAAAACTCTGCCAATATTTATTTGCCTGTGCATGAAAATAGCTTTGTTCCTCGAGAGGCGGTACTTTATCCCAATTTTTGTACGCGTGGATCTTCCCTCTTAAAATATTATACCAGACATTATCAATTTCACCAATGTTGGCATACCTCTAACATCTATTAGTCGCATTTTCCCATCTTTAAAAATAACAGGTGGGTATTTTTCAATATATTCCCTCAAAAAAATATTAAAAAACACTTGACTAGAGTTAACTCTAGCTCTCTATACTATGCTTGTCATGACGTAAAAATAATTCTAAAAAGGATAAATATTCTATGAAATCAATACAATTTATTATGCAAGCAGTTAAAAAGGGGCTAGTATCTTGCTTCTGGGTATCATCAATGGCGTTACTTGCTTGCTCTAACACTCAAAATACCACCAACAAAACACGCTATTTTACTTTTGAGCTTAGTGATAACGTCACTAGAACCGAGGTTTCTTATAAAAATCGCTATGGAATCACCATTTCTGCGGACTTATACATGCCAAAAGGGCTTGATACCAATCAAAAACACCCAGCTATTGTTGTTGGCCCTCCTTTTGGAGGAGTGAAAGAACAGGGCCCCGGAATTTATGCCAACCAGCTGGCTCAACGAGGCTTTGTGGTGTTAGCTTTTGACCCTTCATTTATGGGGGAGAGTGGGGGCGAGCCTCGTCAGGTGTCTTCCCCTGATATTTTTGCTGAAAATTTTAGTGCCGGTGTGGATTTCCTAGGCACACGTGGTTTTGTTGATAGAGAAAAAATCGGAGCAATAGGAATTTGTGGCAGTGGAAGCTTTGCCTTGTCGGCAGCTCAAGTGGATACCCGAATTAAAGCCGTTGCCACTACGGCAATGTATGATATTAGCCGCTCAGAATGGATTGTTTCGTCTTCTGCCGAAGATCGCTATGCAGCTTTAGATAAACTCAGCAAACAGCGGTGGACGGACTTTGAAAACGGTACACCAGAGTATATTTCATTTTTCCCAGCGGAACCTTCGGATTCAATTCCTGCCGGAATGGATGAAATTGGCGCTGAATTTTATAGCTATTATGGGATGAAAAGAGGTCATCACCCCAATTCTCGTGGGGGAACCACAACTACAAGCCGGCTTGCGTGGTCGAATTTTCAATCGTTAAATCATATTGCCACAATCTCCCCACGCCCTATTCTTCTAATAACAGGGGATCGAGCCCATTCCAAATTTTATAGTGATATGGTCTTTGAAGAAGCTGCCGAGCCTAAAGAGCTCTATATTGTTTCAGATGCAAATCACGTTGATTTATACGATGATACAAGTAAAATCCCTTTTTCCAAGCTTGAATCTTTCTTCAATAGCGCGTTTAACAATTAAATAATAGGTTTTATCAAAAAAAAAAACAAAGCTCTCATCAATTAGGTGGGAGCTTTTTTTTAAAATTTAAAGAAATCTTTGACATAAAACATAGAAAAATAGTATAATGAGGAGTATAGAGCTTTTAAATTTACCTAAATAGGTGGGGTTTTACTTGCTGCGTTGTTGTATTGAATATATTAAGGAGCTAAAGATGAAGAGGAACCTACTAATTCTGAGTCTTTTAACCGTCTTTGCAGGCTGTCAAGCTATTAACCGCCTGTCTGTGTTGAGTATCGACCCATCTTTTGGTGATACCGATGAAGAGTCGAATATTGTTTCACGAGAAGTAGTGGATCTCTCTACAAAGGACGCTATTCCGGCTGATTTTACACCAATCATAACTTCTTTTGGTGCCGTAGGCGATGTGCGCCTTTTCTCTGATGGAGAGTTTGGAGACTATACACTCTTAAATTCTGAGCAGAACAAAGGAATAGTTTGGTCAGACACAAGTTCTGTTGAGTACAAAACGTTTTATCCCTATTTCTTCAGTAGATTGCAAGAAACAGTCAGACCTTTCGCCGATTTAAGTTCTCCTTCTCGGGAAAAAATAACGGGAAAAGTTGGAAATAATGGAAAAACAATAACACTTAAATTTCTTAATGGAGAGGCAACTTTCTACCTTAAGAATATCCATAGAAGAAGCCAAGGTCGCTCGGTATACTACCTTGAAGAATTTGATCCAGAAACCTCGTTAAGTGGTCCATTATCTATTGTCTCGATAGATAATGAGCAAAATTTAGATGATATATATTCATTTTTCCCAGAACTCAATAATATACCTGCATCTGTTAAGCGTAACATTAAAACATCGGCTCTTCGGTTTAGAGCTACTATAAATAATAGTACCTACCACTTTACTCTGTTTGATTCAGCCGATGGTAGAACGGGGACACCCTCTCCAACACCAGAAGGCGCTGTTAACCTAAGTTCTAAAGAAAAAATTCCTTTTGATTTTGAAAGACAGATAACAGGCTTTGGATCAGGTAGTCAGATAAGATTCTTCTCCGAAGACAGAAGCGACTACACAACTCTTGTTCAATACTACAATTGGGGAATGAGCTGGTCCGATGCCGACACTAGATATAAAGATTTCTATGATGAGATACAACCAGCAGTTCAACCATTCCTAGATCTAAGTTCATCATCTCGTGATGCTTTGAGAGCATCGGTAAGCAGTGATAAAAAAACTGTAACGATTCGCCTCCTTAATGGTGAAGCAACCTTCTACGTGAAAGAAATTAGAGGTGGTACAGTTTTGGGTGGTCGTGTAATGGATGGTGTGTATTATCTTGAACAAATCGACCCAACAACTCTTAAAAGAGGAACATTATCTATTGTAACTGTAAACATCGAAAGTGGAACATCTGCTATATATTCTACTTTCCCATCCTTAAATAGCCTACCTCAGCGAACTAAAGAAAAGCTTAAAAATGTAGCTGTTAGAATTGCACCCTACAATAATGGGAATATACGGCCTTTTGTTCTGTTTGATAACTCGGCTACGGCAGATCCTTCAGCAAAACCCCCTGTTTATGTTAACCTTTCAACCCTCCAAACTATTCCTGCTAGCTTTATCCAGCAGGCGGCAGCATCTACAAATGTTTTCGTAATAATGGTTAACCCTAGAGATAGAAATAGCTCTCGTTGGATTTTAGTTTACACCCAAGGTTCTAGCCCAGATTGGCGAGGAGCCAGTGGTAATTTTGAACATTTCTTCTCTCGTTTACAGAAAAATGTTCGTCCTTTTGCTGATACTCGTTCAGGACCACTAAATTTATTAAGTGCATCAACTATGCGTGATTCAAAACTTATTAATGTTAAGTTCTTACACGGTGACAAGACTTTCTACTTAAAGCAAACGGGAACATATCAATCAAAACCTATACACTATTTAAGAGAGGTCGACCCCAATACGGCGCAACAAGGCTCTCTGGCTATTATTACAATGGATGTTTTTGATAATGATGGTATACAGCCCTTGTATTCCACATTCCCAGAATTTAATAACTTGTCTCAAGAATCTAAAGACAATCTAAACGAGTCTGTTCTCAGATTTTCGGTTAGAGGTGCTGACTGGAGTGCCTTTATAATAGTTGATACCGAATAAAGAAGCAGATCAACGATTATTTAATAAAAATAATAGCCCCCGAGCTTAGTTTCGGGGGTTATTTCTTTAATAAAATCTTAAATATGATAAAAATATGGAATAAATATATCATATTTTAGATATAACTCTAGAAAAATAACAGAATATGCCCCAATATTTGATATCTATATGAAGTTTTGAGCCACCTTTTAGCGTAATTTTATCTAATTTTCTTCTTAAATCGAGTGATTACTACTATATCATTGCTTGAAAACACTGAAAATCATCATTATTTTTGTAAAATAGGTCGATAGAATTGTTATTTTCAATGTTTTATATTAAAATATTGATACAAAGTCAACTTCTTCTATATCAAATAGACTATTAAACAGGAGTACTCCCTAGAATGAAAGCGCTCGATTTTATAACAAATTTTTTCTCAAAATTACCCGTAAAACATACTATATTTGTTGTTTTATCCACACAATTGCTGTATCTTGCGGTGCATCTTCAGTTCTTGCTGGGAATGCCCCAAGCCGGGCTTGCCCTTGTTGATAGCCTGTTTTTTTTGTTTGTTGGGGCAAGCATATACATGCTGGTTAACCAAAATAAAATCCAGTATTTTTTAGGGATTGGGGTTGTTTTTTTTCCAATAGGGGTTATCCAATATTTCTATATTAAAATATTTAACAAGCCTTTTTTATTCTCAGAATTGTCTAAATTTCCCACGCTGATCGAAGTATCGCCAATAAATCTAAAAATATCCTACACCTTAAGCTCGGCTTTGTTGATCGGCATTTTTATTTATATTTTATTTGTTTCGATTCGAAATTGGCTAACAGCCCCTCTCATCAAAAAAATTATTCCTATAGTGATTATTTCTTACTATAGTTTTTATATGATGGAAATAATTCCTAAATCTAAGTGGGTGGCGGATCCAACCACAACTTTCTTTACGAAAGGAATTTTAAAGACGATAAAATCTGAAATTCCAGATATGACAACAGAATTTAGTGCAGAAGATGTTATTAGAAGCTTCTCTTTATTAAGAAAAAAAGAAGAATTACGTAGTATTTACCCCATTTCTGAATCACCACACACTGTTCCCTCTAAAAAACGCCCCATTTTTATGTTGGTGTTTGAATCTTTTTACGATTATAAGCATTTTTTACCATTATTTGAAGAGGATCCCTTCCCCAAAGAATATAGAGAATTGGTAGGAAAAAATAACTATACAGGGCCAAATCAATCTACAGGAAGCTTTGATGCCCGATTTGTCTCATTAACGGGCTCGGTGCCTTTTCAGCCAACTTATAATAAATTCTTAGAATATCAAACTTTACCTAGCATTTTACGCTCCTATGGCTATGAAACGACGGCCTTGGAAAGCGTTAATCCAACATATAATTTGGTGACATATTATAAATTATGGGGCTTTGATAATGTCTTTTTTCAACTTTTTGGCAATGATTGGACAGGAGTTCGATTAGATCCAAACACTTACGAAAAAAACATTACAAAAATAATTTCCGATACGCCGGATGATGTTACTCCTTTCTATTTTGGATTTACCTATTTAGGTCATGGAGGCAGCGAAGAATTTACGGATAAACTTCCCGACCCTACTGCGGATATTTCATCTTATCTGGCACTTTATAGTGGAAAAGATCAGCAAATAGCCAAAAAACTGTTAAAAGCCAATATTTTTAACGCAGAACGTATTCTTTCTATAAAGAATATGATCCTCGAAAAATACCCAGATGCCCTTATTGTGATAAAATCCGATCACTACAGCTCGGGATTATATCAATCGTTTAATCGTACTAATATGGTTCCAGCAGAGTATAAAAATTATTTTATGTCCGATCCCCATGTTCTTCCATTTATTGTAATTAATGGTAGAAAAGGCAGTATGCCTCTAAAAGAAGGCTTTGCTCCGGAAAATATTCCTTTGCTGATTTTGGCGGAGTCGGGATTGCCCTATGCTAATACAACGGCTTCTTTGTTATTTAGAGATATTCCAGATAATAAGACGATTATCCTCAATAATATATACAAAAAAGAAAACGATCGGTATTTAGCCATAGCACTCTCTCAAGAGTTGTATCCTGATTTGTGGAAATACAAAAATGCAACTGAAATTATTAGCCAAGATTTATATCGAAATAAAAAACTTTCACTCACATTAGAATTATTAGAAAAAAATACAAAGCCTTAATAATACTATTTTTATCTCTCTTTTCGTAAAATAGCTCAATTTTTAAGTTAAGACTCCGTCAATCGCCTACTAGTGGCCAGCTAAATCGAGTAAAATAGAAAATGAGGGAGAACTCAATGAGTAAAAAGAAAGTAAAACCAGGAGAGACTGCTCCAAACTCTGGAAATTATCAAAATACCCAGAGGCCAAGCCATCACATAGACATAAAATTTGGCAAAACAATGCAATCAAGCCCTAAACCGGGGCAAATGTATATAAAAAAAGGAAAATAATACAAGTACCCCCTACTAGTGGGGGTATTTGTATATCACCAGAACAAAATAAAAAACATGTTCATCAAATCTTCCTCTATAATATAATGATTACTAAAGTACAGCTTGATGCCCCGAATAAATGGATATACATTATATTAATGGAGGTATTGTTTTTAATTACTTATTATATATGATATTAGCCAACCTATTTAAAGTTGTTTTAGTAACTCGCCAAAATATTGACAAATGCAAAATAATTCACCGATGTTTTTATTGACTTTTAGGACAATTTATAGTATAATTTGTGGTTTATATACAAATAATATTTCGATAAGGAGAAATAAATGAAGAAACTCTTAGTATTAGTAGTTCTTTCAATTTTTGGTGGTGCATGTACATTGCAACCCCACGAAGCATTAGGCGTAGGAGTCGGACAAAACCGTTTAGCTAACTCCGGAAGTTCCAGCCACTTAGACCCAGCCGAAGTTCGACAGTATGTTGAAAACTTCACATCCGACTATGTACCTATGGTTGGAGCTTATTTTCCTATTGACAACACATATGCAATGTTCGTTAAAGAAGACACCGTGTTTGAAACAAGAAACTACGGCCCTTCTGTTCAAGAGCCAAGACTTCAATTTAGAGCTTACAATCCTAGTGCTACTGGAAACGAAATCAAAGAAATTCGTATGACAACAGACCCTAGTATTGATCCTACTTTTGAAATCACTTCAGCAACTGCTGCAGACTTCCATCTTTCAATAGAAACTGCTAATGGTACAGTAATTGAAAAAGAAATCGAACTTGAAATTATAGAAGACAAATTATACCTTGATAAAGTTGCTGTAGGTGTTAAAAAACTTACTGTAGACCAATTGTTCCTTCAGAAAATTGTTGGCAAACACCCTAAAAGACGACGACCTTTATATTCTTGGGAACCTGAAGGAAAGCAATCCTATTGGAATCTTAGAGGTGCTTTCAGACAAAATGGAGACCTTATGGATGTTGTGATTTCAAGCCAAGTCAGATTTAGATTTGCTTCCAGTGAAAACGTTGGACACTACTATAGCACCGAATACGGTACTTCACACCCTGTTACATTAACATATATTGGCCAAGATGCATTTGATGATCACGTTTTAATATATAGTAGTGCTATAGGTTCTGAAACATGGGCATTGTTTGACTAATTAATTGTTTGCTTTAATATTTAACTAACAACCCCCTGCCTAATTTAGGTGGGGGGTTTCTTTTTTATGGTCATAATATAAAGCCTTATCCATCCAGTCATCAGGTTAAAAATCATTCTGGATATAATTTTTAACCGCTGTAGTGATACATTTCCACTGTTGAAAGAAGCAAGCTTATTTTCAAGATGTTTATCTCCGCTGCCAAGCGTTTTTTGGAGTTCTTCCGTAGAAAATTGGTCGTTGCCACATAGCTCACCAAAAATTTCACGTTTATTTTTAGATAGAAAGCCTGCTAGTGTGCACGCCTCCTATTATGGATAATTTTCATGGCAAGGATAGTATAGTATATTTAAAATGAAAGTCAAGAACTACACTTTTGGGAAGATATCCCTATAATTACTGCCTTCAATGCAATCATTTAGAAAATATTTTTTGTGCTTTAATCTTTTTCAAGTAAATTTAAATTCTCCGAATGCCTTGACTTCTTCTGGGGTGTAAGCAATACTCAATGCACAATGAAGCAAGGAGAGCCTTCTCCCAAACAAGATATAGCTTTTAAGGTTGGCACAAAGAATATCAAGGTAAAACACATCAAGTTCTCGTTGTTGAGAATGCGCACCCCACTAGAGGGTGCTTTTTTATGAAGGGGAGCGGTATAAAAGAGTTAATGAGATAACGGGTAAAAATGGAGTGGCCACATATTTTTTAAGTGCCGAAGGCACAGTTGAACAGTTGCCCAGTGGGGCCACATATTTTTCAAGGTATCTAGCACGGGGGGGGGTGGAAAGGGCTGTGGAAGAATCCAACGTATTTGGGGAAGATCCCGTGAATGGCAAGCCCGAGAACGGCTCAAGAGATACAGATATTATTTGAGTAAAGAGGTATCCAAGCGAGAGAAAACAAGGAACAATCCTTTATCTCAGATACCGGCACAAGAGGGGGGGGAGTATGTTAGAGTAATTACCCCGAAGGTTATGAGGGATCCAAAATATTTAGAATACTATCCCTTGCAGGATCAGTTAAGAATCCAAGAGAAGCTTAAGGAAGATATCTCTATAACGAGAGAGGTTCTCCATATAAAAAGGAGTAGGTTTGAATGCCGAGTTTACGCGGGTTTTGATAAGAAAAAAGGCTAAGCCTATAGAGCTTAACCTTTTTGCTGTCCGCATGGACTTGCCCAGGACAAGAATCGAACTTGCACGCCTTTAAGGGGCATAAGAACCTGAATCTTACGTGTCTACCAATTTCACCACCTGGGCTAGCATCTAATATTTTACTGTACTCTCTAAGTTTTTTCAAGCAAAAATTCATATTTTTTTATTTATTTTGAAGAAATTATTTTTGAAATCTGCTATAATATAGAAACTTAGGAGGCAATGATATGCGTTTTTTTAATTCTCTGACACGTCAACTGGAGGAGTTCCCTAAGCAAGACAGTGTTTCTATCTATTCTTGTGGGCCTACGGTTTACGATTTTGCTCACATTGGGAATCTTCGTACATTTTTATTTGAAGATCTTATGATTCGGAGTTTCAAATTTTTAGGATATCAAGTAAAACATGTGCGAAATCTCACAGATGTTGATGATAAAACGATCCAGGGAGCTATCAAAAAAGACATGCTTCTCAACGAATATACGGATACCTATGCACAAGCTTTTTTTGATGATCTTCAAACGCTTAGCTTTGATCAAACCACAACAACCTATCTCAAGGCAACAGAATACATTCCTAAAATGATCGTAATGATTAAGAATATTATTGATGCTGGATACGGCTATGATAGTAAAGATGGCGTTTATTTTAATACGAATGCTTTTGATGGTTATGGAAATTTTGCTGGTCTTAATCTTGAAAATATTCAAGCAGGGGCAAGTGGAAGCGAAACTTTTGCAGATAAGTCGGATATAGGAGATTTTGTCCTCTGGAAGAAGTATAAAGATACGGATGGGCCTATCAAATGGGCTTCACCGTGGGGTGATGGGCGTCCTGGATGGCATACAGAGTGCGCCGCCATGGTTGCAGACACCTTTCCTAAGGGTTTAGATATCCATACAGGAGGGATTGACCTCTTATTTCCTCATCATACTAATGAAAAAGCTCACTGTGAGTGCCTTTCTGGCAGCCCGGTGTCTAAATTTTGGCTACATGCAACCCACTTACTGGTTGATGGCAGGAAGATGAGTAAGTCTCTTGGTAATTTTTATACGCTTCGTCAACTTTTAGATGAAGGACATAGCCCCCGAACTCTTCGATTTTACTTAATGACAGGAGCTAACTATCGCACTCCGATGAACTTCACTAAAGATGGATTAAAAGCAGCTGATTCAGCGCTTAAACGCTTGGATAATTTTATTACAAGCTTTAAACCTAAAGAAGGCGCGACAAATCCTAAACTTAAGGAAGCCTTCTCTGCGGCTCTTGAAGATGATCTTAATATTTCAGCAGCAATGGGAGAAGTTTTCAAAATTGTTCAAGCATATTTTAATGGAGAGCAATTTTCTATCGATCTTATGGAAGACTTAAAAGAAATCAATAAGGTATTGGCATTTTTAAACTTTTCTTCTAGCGAATTAAGTGAAAATGAGCAAAATCTTCTCCAACAAAGAGAATCTGCTCGAATCAATAAGCAGTGGGATGAAAGTGATCGCCTAAGAGATGAGCTTCATTCAATGGGGATTGAAGTTAGAGATGGAAAAGATGGACAGACATGGCGACGTTTGTAAACTTAATTCTGCCTATTGTGCTTATTTTGGGGTTATTTTTACCAGAATGGACAGAAAATACCCACACGACTGATAAAAATATCCAAAGAATCATAGCTCTTAGCCCTGCAGAGACACAAAATTTATCTTATTTAGGATTAGATGATCGAATTATTGCTGTTAGTGCCTACGATGAACACCCAAATGTCCAGCATTTACCCAAATTATTGGGTATATCTGTTTCTGATGAGGATATACTTCGCCTTAAACCGGATATGTTAGCTGTTAGTGAGTCTTCTGCCTTCGATCATCTAAAATCTCGAGGAATAGAGATATATTCTGCAAAAACAGGTGGAATGAAGGCTATTTACTCAAATTTACAGGATTTGGAGAAAATTTTTCGTCTTTCTAATATAAAATCACAAGAATATCTCTCAAATCTTATGTTTTATCAGGCGAAAAAGTCATTTCGAGGCCAGTATCTTATGGTAATAGGGCTTGATCCTATCTATACAGTCTCTACAAATACCTTTTTAAGCGAACTTCTTGCCCTTGCTGGGTGGAAAAACACCATAGAGCTTACACCACCTTACCCAGTGCTGGATGAAGAAACTCTTCATGGAATAAAAGCAGATGTACTTTTTATCCCCTTGGCACTTGTAGAAGAAACAAGAGCTCTTCAAAAAATAAAAAAATCAATAGGAGCACAACGCCTAGTGGTATTATCTAACAATAATTTATTATTACCATCACCGTTAATCTTAGAGGAAATTTCTGTTTTAAAAAGTATATAGTAAGAAGATAATGTTTTATAGATTTCGCACGCGATTGCAAAAATTCTTTACAGAATCTGCGATAGCACTATAATTTTCACTTTCCGTGTGCTCTTTTTGGAAAATACTGCCTTTAATTCCTACCGCACTGATACCTAAACTAAGGATTTCAAGAGCCTCATAGAGAGTAAGCCCCCCAGTAAGCATTAAATTACAGGAAGGAAGGTGTTCTTGAAGCGAAATAATGGAGCGAAGGGGGATTTGCGATGCAGGAAACACCTGTACCAAGCCTGCTCCCGTGCCTTTAGCATGATAAATCTCTGTTGGCGTTAATCCAGAAACGATAGCTGGCACCTCATGAGAGCGAGCTACATGTAGAATATCCAACGCCATCACCGAGCTAACAACGAATTTCGCGCCATTTTGAATCATTGCTTTAGCGTCTTCTGTTGAATATAGAAAGCCAGACCCAATTTGAATATCATAGGTTTTGTTCCATTCACCCAGCTTATAGGCTTCTTTCATGTGTTCTTTATTGCTGAAATTTACTTGGAGCACTTTGATTTTTTCTTTAACAAGAATATTAAAAAATTTATCAGGATTTTTAATCGATGTAAAATCAATAATAGGGAGAAAGCGTTGCTTGATAATGGTTTCTTCAATGTAATTCATGGTAATTTTCCTACATAAATTGTTTTTGATTTTTTAGTAAAATAGTGTATAATAACTATTATGAACGATGATAAAAAATTAACTATTACTCCTATTGCGAGTAATAAAAAAGCCTTCCACGACTATGAAGTGCTAGATACCTTTGAAGTTGGACTATCCCTTAAGGGTACCGAAATTAAATCGGTGCGAGATGGTCGCGTTAACCTTAAAGAAAGCTATGTCCTTGTTCGAGGCGGTATAGCAACGATTTTAGGAATGAATATTAACGTCTACGATTTTGGCAATATTCATAATCATAAACCCGATCGAGAACGGATGCTTCTCCTGCATAAAAAAGAAATTTTCAAATTAGAGCAACGTTCTATGCAAGAAGGTTTAACGATTATTCCTCTTAAAATGTATCTTAAAGGCCGTATTGCAAAGCTTGAAATAGGGCTTTGCAAAGGGAAAAAGCTTTTCGATAAAAGAGAAAAACTTAGAACAGATGAAGTAAAACGAGATATTCAACGTACTCTTAAGTCATTTCGTCACTAAGTCTATTTTATGCTTATTAATGTTCCTTCTGATTTTTGTCTGCAAATATCACAGTCGGGGTCGTCCGGCATTAGTGAGATATGGCACCCAAAAACTTCTCTTAATATCTCCTGTGGCACCGTCTGAGGGCTGCCTAAATAGCGGAAACTATTCATGAGTAAGCCAATCCGATCGGCAGATCCTCCGATCGCGCCAATGTCATGAGAGATAATTAAAATCCCCATTTGTCTTACAGAGCGAAGTTCTCCTAAAAGATGATATAACTTATCAATAGAAGAAAAATCAAGAGCGTTAGAGGGCTCGTCAAGAAACAAATAGCGAGGGTTGCCAGAGATAGCCAGAGCTATCAACACCCGTTGGCGTTGCCCTCCAGATAAAGAACGAAACAATAAATTTTTACAATTTTTCATTTGTACAAGCTCGAGAGCCTCATCAACAGCATCTTTTTCCTCAGCTGAAAGGCGTTCATCCCAGATTTTTCTTGCCTTAAATCCTTGTGACACAACATCTTCAACAGAAAGCGGTAAAAGCGTATTAATATTCTGCGATTGGGGTAAGTAGGCTGCTAAACCACGATACTTTTTTAATGCTTGAATAGGCGTTTTTCCCTCTAATAGCACCGAGCCACTATCGGGGGTTTTCAGGCCTAAAAGTGTTCTCATAAGGGTGGTTTTTCCACTGCCATTGGGGCCAATAATAGCCAACATCTCCCCATATTCAAGGGTAAAAGAAATATCTTTAAGTACTTGTTGATTATTGTAAGATGCAGAGAGTTTATTAACGATTAGGCTCATGGAAAACGACTCCTAATGCTTTTTCAAGCTTTTTTTGGGCGGTAAGAGGGTCTAGCCCCTCGATATTCAGGACTTTTTGAGTACTTTTTTGCCCAATAACAACACTGACCCTTGTTTTTGCAATACCAAAAAAATCAGCAAAAAATAAGCAAACGGCTTTATTTGCCTCTCCATCAACAGGTGGGGAGGTTATTTTTAACTTCAATTCTAATTCTGGAGTGATTAACAATTCTGTACGTGACGAACGAGGCGCAACTCGTACACTTAATTTCATCTCATAATTAAACGTTCGAGGATGATCAGCCCCCACTGTAGCCCGCTAAGTAAAAACATCATATAAAAAACAGAAAAATCGAGCATACCTAGGCGAAGAGGTGGGAGAAATTTTAATAGGGTATAGTACACTGGCTCGATAAGAGAATCGAGGAAGCGAATTAAAAAGAAACTTCGGTCGACAGGCAACCAAGAGGACAGAATCCATACAAAAAATACGATGTTATAACAGTAGATTAAAAAATAGAGGAATGGAAAAATGGATCCCATACGATCTCCTTGATATTAATTTCGTTGACCAAATAATAGCGAGCCAATTCGCACAAGAGTAGCCCCCTCTTGTACTGCAGTGATATAATCATTACTCATTCCCATTGAAAGCCCTAGTTGGATACCAAGAGAATTTTCTAGATCATCTCTCATTGTTTTTAATTTTTTGAAACAAATACGAGGATCTCCATTGAGAGCGCCTATAGTCATGAGGCCTTCAAGTTTAATATTTGGGCATGTGATGATCTCTTTGGCTATCTCAAGTAATTCTTCATAGTTTTGTACGCCATGCTTTTGAGGTTCTTCGGAAGTATTTACTTGAATATAAAATACTTTTTGCATATTAGCAGAAACAATTTTAGAGCACAGGCGTCGACACTGATTAATATTTTCAATACTTTGAATAACATCAAAAATCTTGAGGGCTGCGTTTTCTTTATTACTTTGTAATGGGCCAATCAGGTGACGACGAGCTCCATTAATATAAGGGAATTTTGTAATTGCTTCTTGCACACGGTTTTCGCCTATATCGCTAATTCCTAGGTTGATTGCTTCTTGAACCAATTCGGCGCTTTGAGTTTTTCCAACCGCACAAATGAGAACTTCTTGATTTTCAGAGCGATTCTCGTTAATATTATAAACAATTTCTTGAAATTTAGAAAGCATTTTGTTCAATTTCTTCCTGTTTTTTTAAATATTGGTAATTTTTATGCAGAAGGTATTTTGCTAGAATGAAAATAAGCACAAACCCAACGGGTTGACTCAACCAAATCCCGGTTAATCCTAAAAATAGGGGAAAAATACTTTGACCAGCAATAAGCAAAAGCGGGTACACCACCACAAGGAGAAAGCTTTGACGAGCTCGCCCCATGCTTTGAAGAATCTCTGCTGCTACGGCAAAGTAACTCCAGCAAAAGTGAAATATTCCTCCATAGCGAAGGGCGATTTGTCCTATTGCGATAATCTCTGGATCACGAGTGAAAATATAGAAGACCCATTTCGGTGCCCATATGAAAAATATCGAAAAGGGAATTGAGAAATACATTGCAAATCGGACAATTAGTTTTATAATCTCTATTGTTCTTAGGTAAAGTTTTGCCCCAAAATTCATTCCTATCAGAGGCTGCCCACCTTGAGCTATTCCAAAAATAAGCATCCCCGCCACTGGCATGATCCTATGACCAATCCCAAATGCGGAAAGAGCTGCAACTCCTCCATAAGTACTTAAATTTTTATTGGTAAGAGTCATCTGGAATGAAAATAAAAATACTCGTATTGAGGATGGTAGCCCAATAATCGCAATCTCTCGTAAAATGGTGAATGAGTAGCGTTCTGTTAATCTCATATGGATGTTATAGGTATGTCTAACTCGCTTTATAGCGAAAATAAAGACAATCAATTGTGACAAAGCTGTCGCAGCAGCGGCTCCCGCTCCTCCCCATCGAAATCCCATAATAAAAATGGCATCTAGAATAATATTACTGATAGCTCCGATGAAAACATACCGCGTGGCTAGCGATAGCTCACCTTTAGCACGCAAGGAACTCATAAGTATATTGTTTACTGGGCCAAGAAAGGCAGTCCATAAAATGATGCCACCATAACTTCGGGCGTAAGGAAGCGTATCAGGTGTTGCCCCAAGAAAAATTAAAAAATCGTCTAGGCGGATAAGCAAGGTGAAGGATATGATGGTACTAAAAATCAACGAAGCCCAAAAGCCATGTTTTAGCGTGACTTGAGCAAGCAAAGCCTTATTAGCGCCAAGTGAGCGAGAAATAATAGAGCTTGATCCAACCGCAAATAGCTGCCCCATAGAGATGAAAAACAACTGTATAGAGCTTATCAAACTTAATGCAGCAAGAGCACTTCGACCAACGAAATGACCAATAAATACAGAATCAACAACATTATACGTAATATCAATAAGCCCTGCAGCCATAGCCGGTAAGGCTAACGAAAGGAGCATAGGTGAAATGTTTTTTTCAGAGATAAAATGTTTATTTTCCAAGACACACCTCAACTATATCATAGCGGAATTGACCCTTGATGTTCAAGTTGTTTTTTGAGACGTGGCATCACGTAGAGTAGAGCTAGCAAAGCTATAACGGTACACACAAAATCTGAAATAGGTTGTGTAAACCATATCCCATCTAATCCAATAAACATTGGAAGGAAAATAAAACCACAAATGCTGATTAATGGTCTAGAAATCGCCATAAATAAGGAAAGACGGTTAAAACCAGTACTTTGTATAAGAGATGAAATAATCATTTGAGCACCAAATAGGAAAAAGAGCATCCCAGATTTTCTCATCGCATCTGTAGCTTGCAGAATTGTAGGCTGGTCGGACGTAAACATTTGAATAAGCCACAGTGGTGACCACAAAAAAAGAATATTTCCAAGTGCTCCTATAATTGTAACTATGAAAATAGAAGACTTTAAAGCAACTACTATGCGATCATAACGCCGTGCTCCGTAATTAAACGAAATTACAGGCTGAGACCCCATATTACATCCAAAAATAGGCATAAAAGCTAAATTAACCATTCTAAATGTAAGCCCATAGGCGGCCAAGGCCGTTGTGCCAAACCCACCCAAGGTTTTGTTTGAAATAAAATTCATGATGCTGAAGCTAGCTTGTCGTAATCCTGGAGCAAGCCCGATAATACAAATTTCTTTCATTAATTCGGGACGAATTTTTGTAGTTATGAAATCACGAAAAGAAATTTTATAACTATGAAAAATCAATGTAAAACCAACAAAACAGACAGTAATTTGAGAAATAACAGTTGCTAGAGCTGCCCCAGTTACTCCCCATTTAAATCCAGCAATGAAAATAGCATCGAGTAAGATATTAAGGCTGGCACCAATGGCGAGGATCCACATAGACATCTGAGAATGTCCTTTAGCCCGGAGAATGGCACTAATAATTCCGTTCATCACAGGCACGAAGGCAACCCAGAGAATAATTCTTCCGTAATCGCGGGTGTATGATAGAAAACTCTGGTCAGAGCCAATAAATAATAAAATATTATCTAGATTAAAGAGCAAGCACCATGCCAACATAACGCTCAATAATAACCCCAGCCACATACCGTTAATTAAACCTTCTTTAACAAGATAATATTTTTTCTCACCAAGAGCTCGTGAAATAGTTACTCCTGTTCCAACGCTGATCGTTGCTGCAATTGCCATAAGTGTAACTTGAATCGTAAAATTCACTGTTAATGCTGCAAGTGCCTCTGGGCCAACATAGTGTCCAACAAAAATGGAATCGACAGTGTTATAAAGAGCATCAATCAATGCCCCTACCATCATTGGGAAAGAGAGCTTTAATATAAGAGAAGCAACATGGTCGTTATCTAAAACACTTTTGGGAATAGGTGGGGGGACATTCTCCTCAATTTCTAATTCTAAATCTGTACTAGGCATTAGAACTCCCTAAAAATTCAATTTTCTTTTCTTTTTTTATTAATTTTTTAAATTCTTTTTTAAGCATATAGGCAATATAGAAACTGTTTATAATGTCTGTAATAGGAAATGCTAACCAAACTCCATAAATTCCAAAGAAATACGGAGAGATTGCCATAACAAGTATCATGATGAATGGTCTCCCGCAAGACATAAGAAGGCTTGCAAAAGTATGCCCCATCGCAAGTGTTGCCCCAGTACTAACCATTTGGAAGCCGTAAAGATAAAAAGTTATCCCCATGAGGAAAGAACAATTACGAATATGAAGAATAATGGCTTCGGAACTAGTAAACAGCCTATAAAAAGGCATCGGAGCTAACATTAATAGAAATGCAGGGAATAATCCCAGAATAATAGCGTTAATATTGGCAATACGAATTATTTTTCGAACCTTTTCATAAAGCCCCGCCCCATAATTATAACCAATAAGAGGCTGAACACCAAGATTGAAGCCAAAAATGGGCTGGTAAGCAAGGTGGATTACTTTGTATATTACCCCAAAACCAGCAATGGCATCGGAGCCAAAGGGAGCCAATGATCTATTCACAGTAAGGTTCATCAAGACAAATACCCCAGATTTTAAAGATGCAGGCAAGCCTATATATGCAATTTCTTTAATTAGATTAGGTTTAATTTTGATGAAATCTCTTGGGAAGGATAGATGATACGCCTTTTTAACAATGCCAGAAGCAGAAATACATACAATTATTTGGGATAAAACAGTTGCAATAGCAGCTCCGGTGACCCCCCATTGAAAAACAATAATAAATAAGGCATCAAGAACAACATTACTCACCCCACCTATCAGAACGAGCCCCATCACCCATTGAGAATAACCGCTAGCGCGTAGAGAGGCATTAAGAATATCGTTTATAGGCCCTATAAATGCAAACCACAGAATAATTCCGCCATATTGTCGAGAATAGTTAAGAACTTCCGGAGGAGAGCCTATCCATAACAATATTTTATTAAGATTGAAAAGAACTAACCACGCAAAAATAAGCATGGTAATAAATCCAAAGAAAAGTCCAGTCACAAGAGCTTGAACAGCTTTTTCTTTTTTTCTAGCTCCTAAAGCTCTTGAAATAATAGAAGAAACCCCAACAGTGAAGAGAGCACTCATGGCGATGATGGATATTTGAATAACATTGTTAACAGCAAGTGCTGCCAAAGCAAGGTTTCCAACATAGCGTCCAACGAAAATAGAGTCAACAGTGTTATACAAAGCAATCACAAAACCGCTAATCATTATGGGGATAGCAAGGGTCCAGATAGATTCTGTTATTTGATCACTTTGAAGCACTGTTTCAGGGCTTTTTATATGCATATATCCTTCTTTTTTGCTATAAAGAAAAAGACAAGAGCAGAGCCCTCGTCTTTAATCTTAAATAAAACATTGTTATGGATTAGTTGCTTCAGCAGAAGACGATCCTGCTTGAGATAATAAAAAGATTTTACCAAGGGCAAAGTTATTCCATGAAGAATCAGGATAGTTATCAACTATACTCTGATAATCTTTTAAAGCTCCTTCGCTGTCTTGAATAATTTCTTTATTTCGTGCTAGAGAAATTAGAATAAAGTCAGAAAGAAATTTTTTCTTATCGGAAGCAAGTGCTTCTTCATAAAAACTATTAGCTTCTGCGAATTGTCCAGTTTTTTCAAGGCGGATAGCCTGAGCGATGGCAATTGCAGAAGACCAAAAATTAGGATGATACTTTTTAACCTTATCTAGTGCTTCTGTTGCCGCAGATTCTATAGTATTTGATCCAAGAAAAGGTGCTAGGGCTGGCTCTTCAGCAACACGTACTACAAGTAATGCAGCACGAGCCCCAGAAATTGTTTCAGGGTAATCAAAAATGAGCGTATCTAGATTGCTGATATTTTCAATATAAAGATTTGCCACATTTTGGATACGATCGGGGGTAGAGTTAGGGTTTTGAGCTTCGGCAATTACGGTATAAATATTTTCCCATGTTCGATCGTATATGGAAGCAGCCTCTTTTTGGCGATTTTGCTTATTTTGATAGATATATCCTACTATGGAGGCTAAAACAATAAGCCCACCGAGAACTATCATCACAATACGACGCTTTTTAATTAGAGTATCTAAAATACTATTTATATCCACACTCATTTGAACCCCTATTATTTCTTCGACTTGCTATTGGGGAGTGAAATGTTAAAGTAGTCTCCTAAAGTAGCTGGGCCAGAGGAAGATGGTTGTGTAAAGTTTTCGATTTCTCGTTTTTCTTGAACGCGTTCTACTTCTCGAATACTTAATTCAACACGCTGAGCAGCAACATTAATACGGCGAACAACAGCATTAACAATATCTCCCTCATTATGAGTGGTTCGAGCATCTTCAACGTGTTCGGAAGAAATTTGAGATACGTGAATGAAAGCATATACTCCATCAGCATCAACATCTAAGCCATCTTTTGTTGAAGAAACAACTCTTGCAGAAATAAGAGTTCCTTGAGGGTGCTTATCAGCAAAATCTTGATAAGGATTTTTATGAAGTTGCTTGACTCCAAGTCGGATTCGTTCTCGAGCTGGTTCAATATTTAATACAGTTGCTGCAACTTTTTGCCCTTTTTGATAATGTTCTGAAATATTAATTTCTGGGTCAGACCAGTCGATATCTTCGCGACGCACAAGCCCTTGAATACCATCGTCGAAAGTAAGGAAAATACCAAAATCGGTGATAGAAGTAAGAATACCTTCGTGGGTAGAGCCTACAGAATATTTTTCAGCGGCTGTAAACCAAGGATTGTCGATACGATCTCGGAAAGAAACACTAACTCGGCGACGATCTTCTTCGATATCTTTAATAGATACTTCAATAAGGTCTCCCAAATTGAAGAAACGTTTTGGATCGGACACGCGAGATGTCCAGCTGATTTCAGTTAAAGGAAGAACTAATTCAGCTCCCTCTTGACTTTCAACAACAACTAATGTTCGAGCAAAACGAACAACAGAGACTTTTAAAACATCTCCAATTTTATGCTGTGAAAGGAAAGTCTCAATAGGATTGGCTAAGCAAGCTTTACGAGATACTTTTACTGAGCGTTTAACAGGGTCGATGGATTGGATAGAAACATCCATAGGATCACCAATTTTAAGGACATCACGTAAATTTTTGATGTATTTCCAGTCGAATTCTGTCACGTGCATGAACAAACTCATGTCTTCTGATGAGAGAATAGCAAAAGCTTCTTCTACATTGCTGACAGTTGCTTTAAGAACATCCCCCACTTTATGTGTTTCTACGAATGAATCAAAATTCTCTCGTGAAAAACGTTCGCGAGCTTTACGTTCGGAAACAACAATACGATCACCCATGCGGCCTGGCTTAATATCAAGGACAACAATGTCAAATGTCTTACCAACAAGAGCTCCCGCATCTTTTGAAGAGCGAATCTGAGACATTGGCAAGAAAGCTTTAACACCATTGATAGATACTTCAAATCCAGCATTTTCGCCTTCTTTGTTTGTAACAAGTTTTTCGATGAGTGCAGGAAGAACTGTATGTTCATCCATAGCTGTACGAAGACCACTGCGTGTCTTTTCGGACGATGCGCGTTTTTGAGACCCTGATGTCTCACCATTTTTGCTTCGCAGGATTACGATTTCAACTTCCATGCCAGGAGCAAGCTCCCCAACAGTTTCAGATAACGGCATGAACACGTCGCTCTTACCTCCTGTGGATAGAAACCACCCTTCGGTATTTCCGCTAACAACAGTAGCGGTGACAACTCCTCCTTGTTGAGAAGAAGGCTGCTGCTCGCTGCTCATTGCTTGTAAAAAAAGATCGTTCGAACTCATTATGACGTAACCCCGCAAAAATTATATTGTAATGTAAAACCATTACACGGTATAGTGATGTATTATGAATGATTTTTCTGAAAATATCAAGATATTTTGAACATTTTAATTTATTTTTCTGTAATAATAGCATCAACTATGTCAAAATCGCCAGAAATCCGTGATCCTTCATAGCTAATAGCTTTAATTGAGTTTGGAATTAGGCTTCCTTCGACAGAACTCCATTGAATTCCAATAGCGTATTTTCTCGATTTATCTTCATAATAATCGAGCCGACGCACTAACCCATTTTCTCCCATATGAAAAACATATTCTGCATAGGTGTCTCCTTTCTTAAGTCCAACACTTATTCCCCCTGTTTTTGTTTGAGCAAATACAAATTGGCTACGAAATCTTTCATAACCGCGGGTTGCAAGTAGAGGAAGGAGCATTTGATTGATGTGCAACTCATACTGAGAGAGGGTATCTGTGTAGAAGGGGTCGCTGCCTTTCACTTTTAGCTCGATTCCTGTGTATAAAGAATATTTTACTTCAACAAACCAATTAGTACCAGAAATTTTATCTTTGAGGAGACGGCGGGCGCTTTCTGGGGAAAGCTTAGCTGAAAATGCTTTCGACGTAATACCGCCTGTATGAAGCGCTCTAAACTCGTTAAAAATGCGTTCAGCATTGCTTTCTTGAGCAAACACACTAGAGCTGCTTAGTAAAATAATCATAAATAATTTATACATAAAATATCCTTCAGGTGTTTATCGCCCATTTAAGGAAGAAAGTTTACAAAAAGATGCGACGTAAAAATCTAAAAAAGGGAGAAGTATTATTCCACTCGAGTGTTTTTTCAGCTAGAGTTGTCCCAGAGGCATTATTCGTAGTGGTAGATTCCCCCAGACCAATATTTGTAAATCGTAGCCGAACAAATCCATCAGCCCCGTATGAAACCAGAGCTTCACGAGATCGTGCTGTTCCAATATAGCGCGCAATTCCTGTTTTATCAAAAAACTCTCCTTCAACGCGGAGGCTGAGATCTTTCATAAAATTGATGGCAAGAACTCCGTTAGAGCCATCAGCCACCCATAACAAATTGTTTTGAGCATAGAGGCTAATTCCTTCTCCCACAAGATTTAGGCGAGATACTGGCTTCCCTGGGGCATCGTTTCCAAGCCTTTCGTAGATGCTAAGGCCATTAAGTCTATCGGCTGTAGCAATATAGCGTTTACCATAGGCATCAAAAGGGGTTACTGCTTCCACTTCGGAGAACAACTCTTTAACAATTTTTCCTCTTAATTCTCCGGTGGCACGATCGACCACGGCAAATCCTTCTTTTCCCAGAGCCAGGTAGAGACTTCTTCCATCGCTACTCATATTCCGTACGCTGGGAAGGCTGGTATTGGTAGCGAGAACGGTAATTCGAGATTCAATTTGGGTTTGCGGCAGTAGCTTGATGAGGTCGGCAAGGATTCCCGTTCCCAATTTGTCAATAATTTCGGAGATTCGACCCTCTTTCCAAATATCATAAAGTTGACGAGGATTAAACCCTGCTGTCTCTAGCAAGGGTATTAGCCGGGGGAGCAAATCGGATTGAGTAAACAAGGCATTAAAAACTGAATCTTGTTCGGTGGTAGTTAGGCTAAGTAGCCTTTCTTTTAATATACCCTGATCATCACTTGTATCTTGAAATCCAAAAGCCGCAGCGGTATTATCAATAGCGCTTCGAGCATCGGCGATAGGCCTGTTAACAATGAAAGGGTTGAAATTCGGTGTGTTAAGCTCGTCGAGATCCACATCAAAGTTGGTAAGAGCAAGCATATTTGATACTAATAGCGTCTTATCATCATCTGTAATATCGACATTTGATGGGGGAGGAATAATATCTGGGTCGCTGGAAGCACGAAGAGCAACATTACTAGGAAATTCCGAAAGAATGGATGCAGGAGGAGTAGGAAAGACATTATCTACGCTTGAGCCTAAAAACTGGCGGGCGATATCGATAGCTTGAGACCCCATAGGGCTATCAATCAACCCAGCAGCTTGATTAATAAGCTCGGGATTATTCAATACATCGGTTTGGCTTGCTAATTCTTGAATTTGAAGACGCTGCCTATCGGTAAGAAATGGTAAATTCGAGGCTACAGACAATGCCTGATTAGGATCGGTTCGGAATAATTGTACCAGCCCATCAAAGTTAGATACAGAAGAAGTAGCATTACTCAACCTTGGAGGCTGAAGGCGTTCAAAAGGTAAAGGCCCTCCACCCAAACCCTGGCGAGCAACATATCCCGCAATAGAAGCTAAATTTTGTTGGTCGAAGAAGTTATTAGAGATGATAGATAATTTAAGCGTCATCACTCCTGAAAACTCATTCGCGACGATAATGGTGAATCCCCCTTCGGGATCGTATCTAGTATCGGTGCGACGTATTCTCATATTAGGAAGAGACGTCAACGCGCCCAGCGGCTTAGTATAAAGAGGAGTGATTTCGGCGGCACCAACGCCTCCTCCCTCAACCGTGTCGAAAGCAAAAATAAGGTTGGTACTTCCAACGGCCTCGACAACCTCAACCGTGCGGATAAACGTTGCTACAAGTCCATCTGCATAAATATTACTTATAGATAAATTGGGAGCAGATTGCATTTGATCACCCACAATCTTATAGACTAAAATCCCCCCAGAGCCGGCAGCTACATAGACAAGGTCTCCAAATTGAACAAAGCTTCGGACTTCTTCAAAGGCGGGGGTGGGGGTGCGAGAAACCATCACTAGCGGAGCTGCTTTGGTATCATCAAAAGTAAGATAGACACAGTTTGTAAGTAATAACAATAAGAAAAATTTAATGTATCGACGCATGTAGCCTCACTTTAGAAAATTACTATATCAGTATAGAAAAAATCCATCGAAAACGCAAGAAAGCTTGCATGATTACAGAATATTTCTTATACTGTATGTAAGTCTATGCTGTATTAAGTCTGTTCCAACGCTTGGGAGATTTTTTCATGAAAAAATATTTACTTTTCTTCTTTTCTATAACAATGATTAACTTCATCCATGCTGCAGAGCCTGGTATTGTGATGGAAATCAATCCCTCTGTGATTGCTAGCAATGAAGTTGCTTTTATCGAAATTACCTCCGAAGAACAATTACTAGCCCCCCCAGTTGCCAGTTCTTCGCCGTCCTATCGAATCGAGTTTCTCAGTCAGGGTACGGCCAGCCAGATGTCCATTATTAATGGGTCTGTTACTGCAAAACGTTTCTATACATACACTTATCGATTAATCCCTCTTGCCGAAGGTACATTTACTGTTCCAGGGTTTGCCGTGCGAACTCGTAATAAAGAAGGCTTTGGGCCTTCAGCAAAGATAACAGTGCAAGCTCGTTTGGCTAATAGGTCGTCGGGGCGTAGTCGACGCCAAGGCTTTTTCGATCCCTTTTCAGCTTTTGATATGCTTCCACAGCAAGCTTTTCTTAATTGGCGGCTTTCTCCAGATTCAACGATGCAAAATATGCCGGTAATAGCCGACCTCTACTTCATTCCCGATACCCCTCGATTTCTCGATCAATTCCGACCTGAAATGCTCGAACTCATCCGTCGCCCAACTCTTAATGGAGGCGTACTTTACGAAGTTCCCCCCCCTACCGATGAGAGAGCGTTTTATAATTATTATGGGGATACACTCGAGGGCTTACTTATCCGCCGCTATGTGATTTACCCTCTATCAGAAACAACATCTATTGCTCCTCCTGTTTTTCGCTTGAATACAGCATTTCCTATTTATGTGCAAGGAAACGCCCCTATACAACTATCGATTCGTTCTAATGAGGGTGGCCTTGGCTATATTGGGCGGCGTCTCGAAATGAAAGTTCAACTGAGTACTAATAAGGTTGAGGTTGGAGATGATACAACGCTAACGCTAACGCTTGTGGGAGATGGCAACGTAGATTACTTTAGTGATCCATTTGCGTCACAAAATATCGAGGGTTTGTATTTTTCGCAGCCTCAACTTGATGTAAAAGTAGCTGTTTTAGAAAATAATAAAGTCGAAATGACAAAAACATTTACGTACAGAATTAGCCCACGAGTTTCGGGAAATTATACCTTGAGAGAGGTTCAATTTTCCTACCGAACACCCGAAGGAGAATCTCGAAAAGTAACATCAAAATCTATTTCCTTAGAAGGTACGGGCGGTACTGCTGCAGATTCCCAACATCAAGCAACATTTCAACCTCTTGATGTGCCTAATGGAGATTATCCCTACTACTTTGGATTAATATCACTTCTTATCTGTTGGCTTTTGGGAATAGGCTTTCTTATTTTTGCTATTATTTATGCTAAAAAACAACATCTACTGCAAACAGATACGCTTTTTGCTCGGCGTACTTACTCTAAATCGGTGCTGGATACAAGGCTGTCATCAACAATGCAGGCACTTTCCGAATCTCGCTACCGAGATGCAGCTCGATCACTTCTTCAAAGTTTAACTCGTTATGGTGCAGATATTTACAGTTTACCTCCTAGTGCAAGTTTTAAGGATGTAGCGCAAGTATTGCCTCAACATTTAAGTCAGCCCTACCAAAATCTCTGTTCAAATCTTAATTCAGCAGCCTTTGGAGAAGAGCCATCACGAGAGTTTCTCAATAATTGCCTTGAGCAAGCAGACAAACTCCTTTCACAGATGAAAAAATAAGCTAATGTTTCCTATAAAAATTCCGAATTTCTTAAAATAGAATTTTCTTATTTTAGGGAGTTACCCATGAAACACTTAGCCTCGCTAATCAATCGAAGCCTATTAAAAGCCTATATAATATGGACGCTATGTTTTGGTCTTTTGGCAACGGCTTTTGTTTTCTATGGTAAGGAAAAGCAAAAAATACAAATGATTCAAGATCAGCTTTACACGCTATCCCAAATTGATAAAGAAATGTCACTTTCTTATGTATTATATAGAGACACGCAAAGAACGCTGGATAAACTTCCTCCATTTTTTGCTGGCTGGTTAGAGAGTCGTAATCGTTTACTTACGATTATGCCAGATATGGAAATCACACTTCGAAATCTTGAAAAATCAGGAAAATCACTTTATGCGCTTTTGCAGGCAATTCCTACGAATGCTCGTCCTCCAGCGCCGGCTCAACTTAACGATGCATACCTTGCTTTCCGTAAACAAGCTGATAGCCTTGAAGTGCCTCTTTACAATTTTATTCGCCAACCATCTCGAGCCGAGCTTCAAGTGATGGGTATTAATTATTGGTCAAAAAGTCTCTATTACTCGTTAGAAAGAGGCGGGCTTGTTTTTCTATCTATTTTATGGTTTTTGGGCTTGTTTATTCTTATGTGGAGTTCGATGGGGGCGATTCGCCGTATCCGCTTGCAGAGTGAAGAAGTTTTGGGTATCCTATGGGCCAAACTTAAAAATCAAAGTCAAGAATCCGAGGAGCTTTCTTTCTTTCAACCGGAAGAACCCACTCCTAACTTCGATTTTGAAGCAATGAAAGAAAACGCCTATCATCTTTTTGAGGCTAGTCGCTCGCTATCTCAAAAACTAGCAATTCTTTCGGATCGGGTTCATAAAACCAAGCCAGATCCAAATATTCACGACAACGTTCAAGCTACAAGCAATCCTAAAATCAATCATAAAGAAAAACTTAATTATATGCAAAAGTTATTAGCGCGTTTGTTTACACGTGCAGAACGAACGGCATCGCTGGCAAAAGCTGTAGGTAGTAATGGATTTCAAGCGGGTATTTTAGCTCTGAATGTATCTATAGAAGCTGCTCGGGCAGGTGAAAATGGACGCCCATTTTTATCGGTATCGGATAAGGTAAAAGATTTTGGAGAGAAAAGTTCTCGAATTAGCGAAGCAATTTTAGAAGAAATTAAAGATGCAGATGTCGTTATCCGCCGAGCATATACGTCTATTAAAGAAATTATCGAAACGACGCCTCTTGATGAGCCAACAGAGGATACTCCTAAGAAAAATTATAACGAAGAAGTGCAAGAGTGGGTAATAGCGCTGGAAAGTATCGAAGAAATCCTTAAATCGGCATCCTATGTGCAACAAATGGCGCAGACACTAGAAACAAAGTGCTTGCATCTGGTTGATTATTCTCACATGGGAGATCAAGAGCATTCTCCATCTGAAGAAATAATAGAAACCAGAGAGGCTATCCTTCAAAGTTTTGAGAAGCTTTATTTTTTCAATTATGGAGATACTCCTCCATCGCATGTTTTTCGTTCTTAAGATTTCTTAATATAAAAGGTATAAAATGAAACACCCTAACTTCTCATAAAGAGAAGTGTAGGGTGTTTTCTAAATAGGGGGCAAATAAAGGGGTGTGATCAAAACTCAACACTTCGATACACGAGAAACCCATTACGGTAGACCGCGAAAGCAAAAGCTCGCGTACCCCCATTTTCATCTGTAAATTTTTTTATATCCTGTAAGTTAATAATTTGTTGATTATTAACTGCGGCAACAATATCACCTCTATTAAGAGCAAAAGCTAACTTACTTGAAGTTGCTATATTACGAACAATAACGCCCGATTCAGCACCGCTTCGACGAAGTTCGGCGGCAGTTGGCTCGCCAAAAGTTACATCTAAAAACGTAACAACGCTGCTGGCTCCTCCGGGGCTGCCCCCTCCAGGTTGAGGCTCACTGTCGCGGTTGTTTCCGCGAACAATATTATTGGGACGCACCCCTAGGGTGATAATCAATTTTTGCCGATTTCCATTTCTTACAACTTCTAACTCTACGCTCGAACGAGGCGCTTTAGAGGCAACAATAGATGTGAGATCGGGAGGGCTAGAAACGGTGACACCATCTACTTTTGTGATAATATCGCCTTGGCGTAAACCAGCTTTTTCAGCAGGGCCTTTAGGTTCGAGGGACGAAATCAAGACGCCTTCTTTTTCATCTAATCTGAGGGATCGTCTTGTTACCGAGTCTAGCGATTGAGGAACCAACCCTAAGTATCCACGTTCGATGGAGCCTTTTTGAAAAAGTTGATCAGCAACATCTTTGATAGCGTTAATGGGAATCGCGAAGCTAATTCCTTCGTATCCACCACTTTGCGATCGAATAGCTGTATTGAGAGCAACGGCTTGACCTCTTAAATTAAGCAGAGGGCCTCCAGAGTTTCCAGGGTTAACAGCAACATCTGTTTGAATAAACCGCTGTAAGCCGGGGAGTAAACCTTCTCTTCCTAAAGCACTAACCGTTCCGAAAGTAAAAGTTCCACTAAGCCCAAAAGGATTCCCAATGGCAACAACAAAATCGCCTACTTGAACATCATCAGAGTTGCCTAAAGGAACCACGGGTAGATCAGTTGCATCAATTTTTAAAAGGGCAACATCTAGTTCGGTGTCGGCTCCGATAACTTTGGCATCAAAACTACGCCCATCGCTAAGCACAACTCGAATACGGCTGGCATCTTGCACAACGTGCCAATTTGAAAACAAATAACCGTCAGGGGTAATGATAAAGCCAGACCCCATACTACTATATTGGCGACGACGCTGCTCGTCGTTACCAAAGAAAAATCTAAAGAATGGATCTTGCGCCATACTGTTAACAGCAACAGATCCTTCCACCTCAATGCTTACAACGCCTGGGGTGATATTTGTAGCAATACTGCGTAAAACAGTTTGAAGGCGTAAAGCCGCATCGAGCTCTGGGAGCCTTTCAATTACGGCATTAGTACTAGTGGTGCGCAGGGTGCTTTTTTGAGCAACAATGTTGTATGATACCGCCCCTATACCTGCAATGAGCAGAGCCGCTCCCGCAAGAGACAACACTGATCGTTTTCGCATAAAGATACTCCTTAAAATGATGATTGACATGTTTTTTCTCTTTAACGCTTAATTATATCTTAACATTAAAAAGAAGGTATTTTCAAATAAAAAGTCAGATATACTAAAAAAAGTATCGGATTATCGAAAAAAATCCCTGATAAAAAAAATATTTTGAACTAATGTTTGACGAAATATGAAATTTACTCCATAATGTTTGTTAGTCGGTACTGTTTGCCGTGAGGTTTTATGAAAAAAGTAGCTGTCCTTGCCGGAGGGTTTTCCTCCGAAAAAGAAGTTTCTGATCGATCGGGCGCAAATGTTTGTCAAGCGTTGATTGACGCGGGTTTTGAAGCGAAAGTCTTTAATCCTGCGGATGCGTCTTTTTCTTTTGATATACTTAAAAACTACGATGTTGTCTATCCCGTAATGCACGGCACTTTTGGAGAAGATGGTTCTCTCCAAGGTGTGCTTGATTTTTATGGAGTTCCTTATGTAGGATGTGGAGTGGCTGCATCTGCGTTGGCGATGGATAAAAATCTTACTAAGTTGATGTTTAGAAGCATGGATATTCCTTGTGCAGAAGGGTTTTCAACTAAGGGCTTACAGCCTGAACAAGTAGTGGATAGGATAAATCATTACCCTGTATTCATTAAACCTGTTTCAGAAGGTTCTAGCGTAGGAGCCTGCATTCTTCATAATAAAGAAGAAGCGCAAGAAATTTTGCCAAAGCATCTAGGAAAGTTTCCTCATTGCCTTGTTGAGAGCTATGTTAAGGGCCGAGAGATGACCACAGGTTTAGCAATTTACAAGGGGGAATTAATTTTTCTTCCTATATTAGAGGTTGCTCCTCAAAACGAATTTTACGATTATCACGCAAAATATACAAAGGGGATGAGCAATCTTATCTGTCCTGCTTCTCTTTCGGAAGAAATTAGGGCAGAGGTAGAGTCTCACTGCCGAAAAGTCTATGCTGCATTTGGTTTAGAAGGTTCTATTCGAGTAGATTTTATCTTACAAGAAAATGGAAAGCCCTGCTTTTTAGAGGTGAATACATCTCCGGGCATGACAGCAACCAGTGATATTCCGGCAATGCTTAAAGCAAAAGGCATCGCTATATCCGATTTTTGTGCTGATTTATGCCTATATGCTATTAATAAAAGGGGGCGGCATGAACCCTAAAGCAGCGTATCTTTTAGCGTTATTTTTGGGAACATGTTCTTTTGCATTGCATAAGACTGTTTTCTATTTTCTTAGTACTTACAATAAAGCGTTTGAAGTTTCCCATATTGATGTTCAAGGGGTTACAAACTCTCTTGTATTTGTGACACCGATATTACAGCCTGTTTATGGGCGTCAGCTTCGCGAGGTCGAGCTAGACCCACTTAAACAGCGAATCCAAAGTATGCCTTTAGTATCGAATGTTGAAATCTATAAGCAATATCCATCAACATTAAAGGTGGTTATTGCAGAAAGACAACCTATTGCAGAAATCATCAGTGGTGGGCGTTCCTATATGGTGGATGCCACGGCTAGAGTATTGCCATTGATACGAAAAATGGGTATTCCTGTGATATACGTTGATTTTGGTCTGGCACTCGATGGTATGGAAATTGTCGATGAAAATATAGTATCATTACTTATGGCACTGAATACAGATGATGTTTCAATGATAGAATCATTTTCTCTTAGTAGAGATTATGGAGCAGGTTTTCTTTTAAAAGGCTCCAACACGGTTTTTTATATTGGAGCTAAACCTCTAACGGCAACGCTGATAAATTCAGCACGTAGAATCGCCGATGATACAAAGAAAACAGGGCGTCGTCCACCTAAAAGAGTCGATTTTTCCGGATCGGATACTACAGTGATCGGATACTACTAAGAGGCAGATATGGCAAAAATAAAATCTTCAGCTCCAACATTTTCCGCTGGTCTTGATATTGGTACAGACAAGGTTTGTGCTGTCATTTCTTGTCTTGATGAGACGGGTCGACCTTCAATTTTATCATCGGCATCGGTGCCTTCTCGTGGTATTCGAAAAGGAGTGGTTGTCAATCTAGAACAAGCTGCGGTTTGTGCTTCTGCTGTGCTGGAGAAAGCGCAAATGCAAGCGGGTGTACACGTTGATGATGTTATCCTAGGTATTTCTGGTGGTCATATTGAATCCACTAAAAGTAAGGGAGTGATAGCGGTTTCTACTCGTCAAGGCATCACTGATACAGATATTAAACGTGTTTTAGATGCGGCAGCGGCGCTTGTTCTTCCCCCAGATAGAGAAATTATTCATATTATTCCTCAAGGTTATAAGGTCGATGATGAAGAAGGGGTGAAAAACCCTGTCGGGATGATGGGATCACGGCTTGAAGTTAATGTTCATATTATAACGGTGGCGGCGGCTAGTGTTAGCAATCTTATTAAAAGCGTGTATAAAGCCGGATACGAAACATCAGATATTGTATTGAAAACCTTGGCATCATCTCAGGCGATTCTCTCTGAAGATGAAAAAGATGAGGGATGTTGCCTTATTGATCTTGGTGCGGGTACTACCGATTACGTCGTCTTTTATGAGGGCGGAATGAGGCATACTGGGCAAATTGGGCTAGGTGGTACTCATGTTACATCGGATATAGCTTATGGCCTTAAAACGACAACGGTGCTAGCGGATCAACTAAAACATCGCTATGGCTGTGCGGTGGCTGCATTGGTTCCTCTAAAAGAACATATGGAATTACCTAATCCAGCAGGGCGAGCAAGGCTTACAGAATCGCGTCGAATTTTAGCTGAAATTATGCAGCCTCGTATCGAGGAAATATTATTCCTCCTTAACGAAGAAATTACAAAAACAGGTTTGAAATCGCGGCTCAGCTCGGGCATTGTGTTGACGGGCGGAGGAGCTAACACCGAACATATCGAAACACTTGCTGCAGAAATATTTAACCTACCTGTTCGTGTGGGGTACCCCGTAGGTATAGGTGGCTTGACAGACCTCATCCTAGACCCGGCTTCGTCAACGGCAGCAGGATTATCTATGGTTGGGCTGAAAGGCGCGATAAAGATGGAATCAATTAGTGGACCAGATGAAGATAAGAATTTTCAAACAATTATTGGTCGAATAAAAGAATGGTTTAATGAATTTTTTTAATTAATTATGCTATATAGAATTATAAATTTAAAAAAATCTAAAATAAACATAAAAAAGTCCGATAAGCTGAGAGAGGCTTACTTTCTGTGGGATAAACCTCGAGAAAGTTCTTTTATGGGAGGGGATTATGCCCTATTTTGATGATCTGTGGAATGCAGGTAAAGACCAAGAGCAACCGGGAATATTTTCATTTCCGTCTCAACCCGAACCTGTATCTAATGATGCTTCGTCGGATATTTTCTTTACGCCCGATGTACTTAAAAATAATGTTGAAACTCCTACAACACCACAGGCTTCTTCTCCCATAGAAGCTCCTACGGCGTTTGATGAGTTTGCAGAAATAGAAGGCTCTCTCGGTGGTAAAATCAAAGTTTTAGGCATTGGTGGAGCTGGGTGTAATGCCGTTAATCGCATGATCGAAGATAAAGTTCAAGGTGTGGAGTTTGTTGCGGTTAACACAGATATACAAGTTCTCAAAAAATCTCTTGCTAAAACGCGTATAGCTGTTGGTACTAAAATCACAAGAGGGCTAGGGGCTGGCGCCAAACCAGAAATTGGAGAAAAAGCAGCTCAAGAAAGCACAGAAGACCTTAAATCTATCTTTAAAGATACAGATATGGTGTTTATCACCGCGGGTATGGGGGGAGGCACCGGAACAGGGGCAGCTCCCGTCATTGCGCAAATTGCTAAAGAATCGGGATGTCTTGTTGTGGCAGTGGTTACGCTTCCGTTTTCTTTCGAAGGAGCAAAACGTAATCAAACAGCGTTGGCAGGGGTTGATAAACTTCGAGCGCATGTTGATACCTCGCTTGTTATCTCTAACTCAAAAATCTTTGAACTTGTCAGTAAAAATACGCCTGTCACAGAGGCATTTAAGCGTATTGACGAGGTTCTCAAGCAAGCAGTTCAAGGAATTGCTGGTATTGTCTCGGAAACAGGCCTTATTAATGTCGACTTTAACGATGTTAAGACGGTTCTTGCCAATCGAGGCGAAGCTATTATGGGGATCGGGATGGCAAAAGGTGAAGGACGAGCCCACAAGGCTGCACAAGAAGCTCTTACCAATCCTCTCATCGAGAATTCCGATTTTCGTCATGCTGGAGCGATGGTGGCTAAGATTATTGGCGGCCCAGACTTCGACATGAAAGAATACGATGAGGCAGCAGCGGCGATCAATGGTTTTTGTCGAGAGAATGCCGAAGTTGTTATTGGTCTCGATTTTGATGAAAAATTAAAAGATCAAGTTAAAATCATTGTTGTGGCAACGAATCTTACACGAGAAACTCCGCTTCAAAAGCAAGCGGCGGCAGCGGCTGCAGAAAAAAGCCAACAACCTGCAGACAATCTTCCCGAAGAACTTCCGCCCTTATCACCTATGGATCTTCCTATTCATGGAATTCTTAATGGCGAAACGGCATACCTCGACAGAGATGAAGACTGGGGGCTTTACCCTAAAGGGGCGCCTCAAAAAGAAAGCTCGGAAACGCCTTTTAGTCGCCGAGTGGTTGATTTTGCTCCTCGACGTGAGATGCTCAACGAGGAAGAACAAGTTACAGCTCGACGGGCTGTGACAGCTCCGGTTATGGGTTCGGATTTAGAAACTCCAACATTCCTTCGCCGGAAGAAACGTATACTTAACGATAACGAATAGATGAAAAATATATATATACTCCTTTCAGGATTGATGTTTCTTACCTCTTGTGTGCGAAAATTTGATGTTCTTAATTATCACCGTGTTTTCACAGTGGCGTTGGGTACTAATGGAGACGAAGTAGGAAGTAATCTTCCTATTTTAGATGCTTTTCCTGATCGAAGAGGTCTACCTTCCTCTATGTTGCTGGATATTCCAGCACCTGTGATTGAAGGAGGGAAAGTCTACTTCGCTGATACCTATAATAAACGTGTGCAAGTATATACGATCGATGGTAGACATCTGCTAACATTGTCTAATAAAGGGGCGCAATATGAATTTGCTCGACCCTATTTAGTATATGTTGATAGAACGGAAAGTATCTACGTAGCGGCATCAGATAAAGATAATGAAAGCTTTGAAGTTCAATTTTATACGAATCAAAATATTTCAGAGCGAGACTACATTGCCTTTCAGAACGAACAAAACGCAATAAACCCTTATAATTACTATATTTTTAAGTTTTCTTCTCGAGGGGAATTTCTAGGAAAATTTGGTTTTACAGATACCGACCCTATGCCTTTTCCGGCTCGAATTCAAGGGGATCTACTAGGAAATATTTATGTTCAGTTTGATGAGCAAGCCTCCAACGATTCTCCATCTCGAATATTTATTAGGCGTTATTCTCGCACGGGCGAACTCAGCTTTGAGTTTAGAACGCATAGTATCCGCCTTGAAACGAATGTCAACAACATCAACTACAAAGGAAGCATTACATCTGTGCATAATCTTATCAATGATGAGCAGCTGTTGGTAATGGTAGAGTTTCAACCCATAACTAATTCAAAAGGGGAAAGCGTTCCTATAGAAGTAGATAATATTTTTAGTAGCTTGTACGTGTACTCTATCTTAGAAAATAATTTTACACGAACAATTGCCTCTTTCAGGGGAATTACTCCGGGCGTGCTTGGTACTGATTCTCGAGGCAAAGTATTCTATGAAAATTACGACTCCGAAAGTGATACACTGCGTATTATCAAAGCTTCCATCGACCCAACCGAGGCAAGTGTCACAAACTATGTGCCATTACAGTCAGCATACTATACTCTCAATCCTTATTTTATTAATTCTGCAGGAAATCTGTATAATACCGTAATTGATCGCCAGTCAAGTAATTATATTCTTGAATGGAAGAAAAATTAATGGTTATTTGTGGTATTGATCCCGGTTTTGATCGACTGGGATACGCCTTTCTTCGCCAACAAACCTCTCATTCAGCTCCAGAAGTTCTTTCTTATGGTCTGATAACTACGCCAAAGCAAGCGACTTTTGATGAGCGACTTTTCGAGCTCTCTCAAGATTTTAATCACCTATTGGCACAATACAAGCCAGACTCCATCTACATGGAGTCTCTTTATATGGGGAGAAATGTTAGCACGGTACTGTTTGTTGCAGAGGTGCGAGGAGTATTGAGATATCTTGCAGCTAAAAACAAGATACCAATGGGGGAAGTTTCACCGAATACGGTAAAAAAAACTATTTCAGGATATGGCGCCGCAGATAAATCACAGATGATACGTGCGGTGACAGCACTATTAAGGCTTCCTCAGCCACCTCAACCTGATGATGTTGCTGATGCCCTAGCTGTGGCACTATGCGGTAGTCTTAAAACTTCGTTAAAATAAAAATCCCTCAATAACGAGGGATTTTTTTATTTTGGTTTACCTTTTTCAAGGACGCCAGCAATTCGCTGAACAGCTTCTGATAAAACATCCGGCCTTTGAGCAAAACTACACTTGAAAAAGCCGTCTAATCCATAGTTTGAACCAGGGTCTACCCAAACTCCTACAGCATCCACAAGAATTTGAGAAAATTCTGTAGAGGTATTAGGCACCCTTCCTGCAATTTCATTACCTAAATAGTAACGCATGTAGGGAAAACAACTTAAACCAGCGGAAGGGACGATAATTCGAAACCCATGTTGTCTGCTTAGGGCTGAGGTGAGCATATCACGGCGTTCTTTTAGATCGTTAGCGATGATGTTTTTACGATTTTGCATAGCATCCCAAGCTTCATGAAGGATATGCTGAGAAGAAGTGTTGATGCCAGAATGAGAGATTTCCTTAATTGTTTCGATTTGAGAGCAAAATTCCGTACTAGAAACAATTGTTGCCATATGCCAACCAGATAAAGCCATAGAAGTAGTTAAATCTTTAATTATGACAATATTATCTAGGTTTGAGCTAATCTCTGCCAATGAAATAAAATCTCCTTCATAGATGAAATTGGAGGCACTTTCATCGGCTACCAGTAAAATATTCTTTTCTTTTGCTAGTTTTACCAGTTTTTGTAGCGTGTCCTTATCCCAAATAACGCCCGTAGGGTTTTGGGGATTTGAAAAAACAATCATACGAGTGTGAGGTGATACTTGAGTTTTAAGCATGTCTAAATCGGGGAAGAAGCTTTCTTCTTCGTCCAATCGAATAATTTTCACCAAGGCACCCGCAAGATAGGCTGCAGCCGAATAGTGGGAAGGTTGAGGAGCAAAGAGAAGTACCTCATCATTTGGGTTGAGATAGGAAGACATAATGAGATGAAGAGCGTGCTTAATACCAGAAGTAAGTACAATATTCCCAGTTGAAGGGAGCAAACGCTCTTTTAAGGCATGACAAGGCTTGACAAATGTCTCTGGGATTCTCATAATACGCTCAGCAGCATCAATAATTTCGGGTGAAGAATAAGAAATTTCTTCGGAAGCAATGTCTAATATGTCGTGATTGTGCTGAAAAGATGGTAGAGAGCGTATTGCTTTCCCAGAAAAGAGAGAAAAAATCATTTCGATAAACTTCCTTTATTTTTTATAATATGTTATTATATCTTATCCGCATCGAACGGTCAAATCTTTTATGGGAGATATCATGCTCTACTATTTTCTTGCAAATCACATTAATATTTTTCGCTATCTTACCTTCCGGAGCATTGGAGCATTTCTTACCGCATTTCTGATTGGTGTTCTTTTTGGGGCTCCAATTATAGAGAAACTACGTATATTAAAATTTGGTCAAGTTGTTAGGAGCGATGGCCCAGAAACGCACAAAGTTAAAAAAGGCACCCCAACCATGGGTGGTTTTTTCCTATGGGGAGCAGCGATTGCCTCTTCACTTTTGTGGGCGTCTCTTAATATTTTTGTGATGATAGCTCTTTTGTCAGTAGTACTTTATGGGGCTATTGGCTTTGTAGATGATTATCAAAAAATTAAAAAAGCCAACACTGATGGCTTATCTTCATGGAGAAAATTATTTTGGCAGTCATCAGCGGCCTTAGTTTTATTGTTGATGATGATGTATGCTCCTTCTTATAATACAACAATTAATAGGGTTGATCTCGCGGTGAGAGATGCAAAACACCGCTTGATTAATCATACAAATATAGAACTCAATCAAGATTTTTCTTGGTCCACGCTTATTGAAGGTTCTTCAGAGCCGGATATTTTATCTTTTAGTTTGGGTGTTTATGCTGTAGAGTCGGGAGCTATTCGCTATACAAATGCATTTAATTTTCCAGCATATCTTAGTGATAAAGGCGGGCTTCAAAATCTCTCTGGAAAAATTATTTCTGATACGGGTTCAGCGCTTTCTTTGCAGCTTACTCGTTCGGAATTAGGTATGGCGGGGGATGTTGTGCGTCTAGAGCAAACTAATTTTATTGTGCCTTATCGTTCTAAATTGTTTCAAGCTCAGTTTATTCCTTATTATGCAAAGGTTTTATGGTATACACCGGCATTAGTGATGTTACTCTTTTATATTTTTCTTATTGTTGGTTTTTCCAATGCAACGAATCTTTCTGATGGTCTTGATGGATTAGCTACAGGTATGGGAATTTCATTTTTTATTCCTTTTGGAGTTTTTGCTTATCTTATGGGTAATATTGTGACGGCAAATTACCTTTTGCTTCCTTATATTAACGGAATTGGAGAACTATCCGTATTTGTTGCCGCAGTTTTAGGAGGAATGGCTGCATTTTTGTGGTATAATGTTCACCCAGCCTCTGTTTTCATGGGTGATACAGGGTCGCTTCCTATGGGAGCGAGCGTTGCTGTTGTTGCAATTTTACTCAAGCAAGAGTTACTTCTTCCTATTGCAGGTTTTATGTTTGTTTTAGAAACGGTATCAGTGATTTTGCAAGTGGGATCATTTAAGCTACGTAAAGGAAAACGTATCTTCAAAATGGCACCTATTCATCATCATTTTGAAAAATCAGGATGGGCAGAAAATCAAGTTGTAGTCCGTTTTTGGATTTTAGGTGTATTTTTTGCTTTATTAGCATTAGCTTCATTAAAAATTCGTTAAAAAGAGTAATATTATGTTAATAGTTGTTCGTTGTGTAAAAGAAGCTTCCGTAATGGTAGAAAACGAAGTTGTAGGAAAAATAAAAAGTGGTTTTCTTCTATATGTTGGCATAGAAAAAACCGATACACAAAAGGAATGCCTCGAACTTGCAACAAAAATTGCAAAGTTACGCCTCTTTGACGGAAAAGAGGGCGCCATTAACATTACTGAAAGTGGAGGGGGGATTTTGTCTGTTAGCCAATTTACACTAGCAGCAGACACAAAAAAGGGTAATAGGCCATCTTTTACTCAAGCAATGCCAGCGGAGCAAGCTCTGCCACTTTTTAATTATTTTAATCAAGAATTATCTAAAGAAGTTGGTTTTAATGTTGAAACAGGGCGTTTTGGAGCATATATGCTTATTTCGGCTATTGATGATGGGCCATATACTATTTTATTAAAATCCTAGTCCAAGGAGTCAACATGCAAGTCACATTCTGGGGGGTCAGAGGTTCTTATCCTTCGTCAGAAATGGATAAGATGCAATTTGGAGGACATACATTTTGTTTAGAGATTCGCTTTAATAATGGTGATGTTGTTATTATTGATGCTGGAACGGGTATTATTCCTATGGGGAAATCATTTCTTGAAGAATTTTCAGGTAAACCCTTGCCCTTAGTGAAACTTTTTCTTACTCATACACATTGGGATCATATTCAGGGTTTTCCCTTTTTTCCATTGGCATTTCATCCAGAAGTTCGCATTGTAATCTATGGGCCTGTTAAAATAGGTCGATCTCTAGAAAATATAATTGTTTCCCAACTAGATCCCGACTATAGCCCTGTGCGATTCTCCCTTTTGCCTGCAAAGATTTCATTTGTGGAGATCGATGAAAGTCGTTTTGAATTCGCCGAAGGTATTATTTTTGAGGTGTGTCGACATCCTCACCCTGGTGGAGCATATAGTTACCGGATCGAGGCCGATGGTAAAGTGTTGGTTGTCAATACAGACGTCGAACATTATCCCGCCGATCTTGATGAAAGGGTTGTCCATATTTCACGGGGAGCGGATCTCATGATCCACGATGCTCAATATACAGAGGCAGAGATTTCTTCTCGTATTGGGTGGGGGCATTCAACCTTCAACCAAGCTATTGCGGTAGCAAAGCAAGCCAAAGTAAGAACGATAGGTTTTATCCATCACGATCCCGATCGCACAGATGATGCTGTCTATGCCCTCGAGCGAGAAGCAAAATTACTATTTCCAAGCTCCTTTTTCTGCCGCCAAGGCCAGACCATTCGTTTATAAATACTATGGTTTGAAAAGATTTTCAAAGTTATGTTGAACCTGCTCTTCTAAAGTGATGAGAGGGATTTCTTTCATTTCTGCGAAATATTTATACACTAAACCAACGTACGAGGGAATATTCACATGCCCTCTGTGAGGGGTTGGAGCAAGATAAGGGCAGTCTGTCTCAAAAAATAGGCGATCGAGAGGCACAATCATGGCTGCATCACGGATATTTTGAGCGTTTTTATAGGTTATATTGCCTGTAAACGAAAGAAAATGCCCATCTGCCAGTAGAATCTCGGCTTCTCGAACCCCATAACTAAAGCAATGAAAAACAACTTTAACCTTTGGGGCAGTCTTTAAGGAAGCGTAGCATTCTTCAAAAGTGTTGCGAGAATGAACAATTAAAGGTAGAGAAAGCTCCTCTGCCAGAGCTATTTGAGCTTCAAAAAGAGCTGTCTGATCCTCTTTAGAGCCGTATTTTTCGTATTTGAAATCAATACCAGCTTCACCAACGGCAAGATGACGATGGGTAGCAAAAATTTCTCTTAACTTTTCCATATATATAGATAGCTGGTAATCGGCTCGTGTTGTGCAATCGGGATAACAACCTGTAGCGAACACAATTCTCTCATCTCCAGAAAGAGATGGATAGTTTTTTAAAAAATCGAAAGGGCTCAATGAAATATGAAGGGCGTACGCTAAATTTTGTCCTAAAATTTCCGACATTTTGGAAGAAGATGCCTCTAATGTAAGATCAAGATGGGCATGGGAATCAATAAAAGCCATGTTAAATTCCTATAGTTTAAGATACCTTAGTTTAACTTTTTTTTCTTGAAAAAACAAGCTATAAGATTTAACACAATACTTGACAAAAAGTTGCATATAGTATACAATTTAAAAACTTGTTTACTATAAGTGGGAGAAAAAATATGGTTTTCCAAAAGAAAGACTCCTCTAAGTATGTTCTCAATAAGAATATGCGTTATTTTGATGAAAAAGCCATTCGAAAGAATAGCTGGCTTCGTCTTAAAAAAAATATGCTTGAGTTCCGTAAAAAGCTCCATGAATGGGGGTTGCAACGTATTACATTAATGCTGGTGCCTCATTCTGGGAAAAATGCGTGGAATTTTCATATTTCTTATTATATGATGTCTTTTGTTGCGTTGGTGGCAGGTACTACCACTGTTTCTGCGTTGTTTACCATTGTTCAGCATCAGCAGAGTGCGCGAAATCAAATTCGACTTATCGTTGAAAATGATGTTTTGGAAAAAAAGTATGATACAGTTTCTCAAACTGTTGACAATCTTTCACAATATTTTTCACAATTTCGCTTGGATATTGGAGGGATGGCTCCTGCATCGAAGGATGACCAGCCTGAGATTAGTCTTAATGACCCCGAATTGGCTGTTTCCGTTCAGAAGGGTGAGCCAAAAGAGATAGCTCAATTACAAAGGCTTGAAAAAGAATTAGATGTAACAAAACAAAAATTTGCTCGTATTGCTGCTTTAGTTAAGGAAAATGAAAGAGTTTTAAAAGAAATTCCTTCTATCTACCCTGTTGCAACCAGAGCTCGTCATACTTCTAAATTTGGTGTTCGTCGAAATCCTTTTGATAATCGCGGTTATGAAGGTCATGATGGTTTGGATATGGCTACATTTCCAGGAACACCTATATATGCTGCTGCAGATGGTGTTATTGTTCGGCGAGGGGTTAGCGGTGGTTATGGGAATCTTCTAGAGATTGATCACAAATACGGTTTTCGTACACGTTATGGTCATATGCAAAGTTTTGCTGCTCAAGCTGTTCAAGGTGCTAAAGTTAAGCAGGGTCAAGTTATTGGGTATGTAGGTGCTACAGGCCGTGTTACGGGCTATCATCTTCATTATGAGGTTCTTGTGGGCGGCACACGTGTTGATCCAGAGCCTTTTGCGCTAATGTTAAAATAAACCAATTTTTAGCAGGATAATATGTCTCTCTAGGGGGTGGTGTATTATCCTGCTTCTTTTATTTGGTAAGGGGCGATTATGCAGGATACGCGTATTGCTATGGGTTTGGTCAAAGATACCCTTCTTGTGCATGTTTTTGGTAGAGGGACGGCAGAGTATTGTCCAGATCTAGATGAACGTATCAAAGAATGTTTAGAGAATACTACAGTTTCACGAGTGCTGTTTGATGCAGAAGAGGCGTCCTATATGGATAGCTCTTTTATTGGTATAATATTAGCAGTCAAGAAGAAACTTAGTGGTAATGATTCTGTCTTTTTACTTAACCCAGACGATAGAATTAAAGAGATTTTCGAAGTTATGGGTCTTTCAGAATTCATCCCTTCTCTTCAGCTAGATGGTCTTCATAATATGGGGTCATCATGGGAAGTTCATAAAAAATTAGAGAACACCATTTCAGACATGAGAATATTACTAGAGGCACACCAAAATATTATGGAAACCTCCTCGGAAAACACAAGACGTTTTCAAGCGGTTGAGCAAGCTCTTAAAGCAGAAATAGAAAAAAAGAAAAATTTAGGAATAGAGTAATGAATACCACATCTACATTTATTCATCCAACAGCCTCTGTATCCTCTGAGGTAGTGCTTCAAGATGGGGTTCATATTGGTCCTTTTTGTGTTGTTGAAGGTAACGTAACCTTAGGCACAGGCACACAGTTGGTTTCTCATGTTTATATAAAAGGCCCGGTTACCATCGGGCAGCATAATAAACTCTTCCCTTTTTCATCAATAGGGGCACCCCCACAGGATCTTGCGTATAAAGGGTCTGAGGGTATCATTCGTATTGGCGATAATAATACTATTAGAGAAGGTGTTACAATACATGCGCCTACAGCCTATGCAGATACCACAATTAGCGCTGATACTGTTGTTGGAAATAATTGTCTGTTAATGGTAAATTCACATGTTGGGCATAACACAGTTCTCCATAATAATGTAATTTTGGCAAATAACGCATTACTTGCGGGTATGTGCACGGTTTTTGATCAAGCTTTTGTTTCAGGAAATGTTGTTGTTCATCAAGGATGCCGTATTGGTCAAAATGTTATGATTTCAGGTGGATCGCGTGTGGGTAGAGATATACCACCATTTATGCTTCTCTCTAGTTTTTATGGGATGATTTCAGGTCTAAATCTTATTGGGCTTAGACGTGCTGGATTTAGCTCTGAAGAAAGAGCAGAAGCAAAAGAAATTCTTAAAATATTTATGGAACATAAAGCTTTAAATCCAGCCAAAGAAGCTATTTCAACGATATTCAATGGGCGAAATAGTAGGGCGGCAGAAATTACGTTAAATTTTTTATCGGGTTGTCGTCGAGGTATTTCTAGTTTTGGTAGTTGGAATGACGAAAAGAGTGGGTCAAGCTCTGATTTTTAGGTAAGATATGGACAAATTTTTTATTGTTGCAGGCGAAGTTTCTGGAGATATGTTCGCTGCGCGTCTTATGAAGGCGATGAAAATGCGTCACCCTTGCCGGTTTTCAGGTTTTGGTGGCGCAAATATGCGTAAAGAAGGGCTCGAATCCCTCTTTGAAGACAATACCTTAATGTCAGCCGTTGGTTTTGTCGAGGCATGGCGATTTATTCTTAAACAATGGAAAATGCTCCGTTCTATTGTCCCTTATATCCGTGAAAATAATATTAATCATATTATCCTTGTTGATCATGAATTTTTCTCTCTTATGGCTGCAAGCCGTATTCGTAAAGCGCTGGGGCCTCAGGTAAAAATTTATTTTTTTATTGCTCCCCGTGTTTCGATGTGGGGGCGTAAAACTGCGCCGTGGACTGCTGAATTGTGTGATGCTATTTTTTGTTATATGCAGTCAGATGTAGATATTTACAAAAAATATAATGGAAACGCGTTCTATTATGGCAATCCTTTATCTGGAATGCTAAAATCTTTTGTACCAGACCCTGATTTCTATCCTAAAAACAATCTATCTTCTCAAAAAAATTATGTGGCTATAATGCCAGGTTCTCGTCGTCAAGAGATTAAAACATTATTGCCCATTTTTTTACAGGCGGCGCATCGCTTTCATAAAGATACTGGCATAGAGTTCCTTATGACTATTGCTCATAAGGATTTAGCATCTCTAATCGCAAAAGAAATTGCTCGTCATAAGATGGAATATATCGTTCATATTCTTAACTGTTCTAGCTTAGAGTTAATGTCTCATTGTCGCTACGGGCTGGTGAGCGCGGGAACGGTTACCCTAGAATCTGCAATGATGGGCATGTATCCTATTATTGCATATAAAGTTACCTCATATACTTTTAAAACTATTAAGAAGGCAGAAGGCCTTGGAGATGATACGCTTATAGGGCTTCCAAATGTATTTCTTAATCAACGAGTGTTTCCAGAACTTCTTCAATGGGAAGTGACACCCGATCGTGTTTTTCAGGAGCTGGAAGCCGTTCATAAAATGGATCCAGCAATGTATTCCTATACGATGTCGGATGTTTATACTCGATTATCTGATGCCCTAGGAGATACACATTGTTTTGAGGCAGTGGCAAATTATATTCTTGAAGACTCAAAAGGCAGCGTATGGCGCGGATTTTAGCGTTAGATTATGGCCTTAAGAGGATTGGAGTTGCTTTGTCTGATGAAACAAGGATAATTGCATCTGCTTATCCGGCATTTTTTAATAATTCTTCACTAATGGATGAAATTAATAACTGCGTAGTGTCTTATAATGTCGATGCATTTTTACTCGGAAAACCTCTTCATGACGGGGAGAATAGCTTTTTCCCGCGTGTTTTGGGCTTTGCAGAAGGGCTTCATCGTCGCTTTGGGTTTCCTATTTATCTTTATGATGAATCTTTATCTTCTGTTGGCGCCAAAAATTTTCTAGTTGGAGTAGGAAAGAGAGGGAAGAAACTTAAAGAAAGTATTGATTCTGCTGCTGCACAGATTTTTTTATCAGAATTTCTTCTTCAATTAGAAAAAGGAAATGTAGAACTCTATGTTCCTAAAGGAAAAAACCAATGAGACGATTTATTTTTCCAAGCCTCCCCTCTCCTGGAGACGTTTTCTCAGCCCCAAAAGATGAAATTAGACATTTATACTCGGTTCTTAGAGTGAAAAATGGAGAGAGCCTAGAGGCTTCTTGTGGTGATGGCTCGATCGCCGTATTGGAGGTTCTAACAGCATCTCTTGATGATGTTAGTTTCAGGGTGATATCTAAAAAACAAGGGGATGAGATTCCTCTTCATGCAGAAGCTTTTTTAGCCGAGCTTAAATCGGATGCTATGGATGAAGCCATTTCATTGCTTGCAGAGCTGGGTATTTCGGTGATTCACCCATTTTTTGCGGAGAGGTCTATTCCTAAAATGGATGCAAAAGATCTTGCAAAAAAGCAACTACGTCGTCAAAAATTGGCTAATGAAGCGGTGAAAAAGGTAGGGGGGCTATATACCTGCACGGTAAATAGTTCTTGTTCGTGGAAAATGCTTAATGATTGGAATACTTTCACCCATAAAATACTTTTCTATGAGAATGCAGATCCAAAATCTCGGATTGATGAACTCGATTTTTCTCAATCGGCGGCCTTTGTCATTGGCCCAGAAGGTGGATTTACTAGTAAAGAAGTAGATTTCTTTACTAATCAGGGGTTTTCATTGTTTTCTCTAGGTACTCGAATAATGAGAGCCCCTACGGCCTGTGCTGCCGCCGCAATCCAAATTCGTTCTTGTACTGAAAAATCCTTAATATCCAAGTAAGACTCAAAAATTCATTCAAATCTTTTATATTTCCTCAAGAATGAGGCGCTTAAATTCTAAATCTTTATTATTAATCGTTGTACTTTTAGGTACAGTATTGTCAAATTCTGCAGAACGACCTCGAATATTGGGGTGAGTGATGACAAGAATATTATATTCGGCATTGTTATAGATTTGTCGGATGCGATCTGCTGCATCTTTCGCTGCATAAAAGTTCAAAAGAGCATCCTTTTCATAGCGAATACGCTGGCTAGGATTGGCTACAGCATAATTTGCGTTAATAACACCAAGATTATTTCTCACCCTAGCAGTTTGACTAAATACTTCTACATGACGAGGATTATTAAGAGAGGGTTCATTTACTTTTTCTGTTATTCGCGCATAGCTATTTGCCGATTTCTGGAACTCCATTTGAGCCAAGCGAGGATTATTTAAATGGTAGAAAGTGCTACCCATTGCATATGATAAAATAGGATTAGAAGGTTCATCTTTATAAATATCACTCCATAAATTAAGTGCATCAGAAAAATTCCCATTACGATATTCAAGCCATCCAAGATTATAATTAAGTAAGAAGTTTTTATCCTTCTGAGGCTTGAGATTAAGCGCCAAGCGATAATTGTAGAGGGCTTTAGCATAGGCATCATCAACATCGGTTAAAACTCGCTCATTATAAAAGTATAGGTGCCCAAGATTTACGTAAGGCTTATAGTTTTGGTTATCTAATTTAATAGCATTGTCAAAATGGTTTTTGGCTATAGAAATACGCTCGGTTCCTCCCCCAGGAGAAATCATAACGGCCTCACCCATCAAATTGTGTACGCTAGCATTACTGGGAGCAAAAATAAGGGCGTTTGTTAATAGGCGAATCGAACGAAGAATATCAGAGCTAAGCATATTATAGCGTGCAAATTCATAATAAGACATTCCTAAAATATTCGAGATGGAGTTAGCTGGGATATTAAATTCCTTATTGAGGCGCTTTTGGAAGTCGGCGAGCTTCGTAATATTTTTGTCGATATAGGGAGTTGTTCTTCGGAAAATCCGTTCGGCTTCTGTTAATTGTTTTCGGTCGATGAAATACCCTGCTAGACGACTCAAAACCGCAATATTATACTCTTTAGGTTCGAGTTTTTCGATCAGAGCATATATTTGATTGATTTTTTCAACACTATCAAGCTGAATATAAATTTCAAGTAGGCGATAATAGGGAGCTGGATTGTTAATATTTTTAATAATGAAATCCCTATAAACACCAGCAGCATTGAAATAGGCTTCGTTTTGCGCATTAATATCGTTAGATAGGCTTTTTGCTTGTCCAATATAGATTAATCCATAAAAATCCCATACAGCGAAATTTTTAGGATATAAACTACTGAGCTTACTGAAAATAGACAGAGCATTATTATAATTTGGAGGAGTAAGGTTAGTATAGAAAGAAGCAACTTGCTTTGCTGCGGGAATATCTTTTGGAGCAATAAGCAATGCTATTCGGTATTTTTGTTCGGCAAGACGCACCATATTTTTACTTTCGTATACTTTACCATATTCGAGCGTCCATTTGAGGTTGGGGCTACCAGCAACCTGTTGCGCCCTTGTATAGAGGCTTTCCCCTTCTGTAAAACGGTCTTCCCTAACAGCAGTTAAACCACGACGATAGAGATTATCGATGCGAAGAGGTTGTGCTACAGTACTCCATAAAACAACACCTAGAGTGATGATGGCAACAGCAGCAATTGTTACTCGGCGTGCAACACGGCGAAAATCTTCTTTAAAGAGTTCATAGTTTTCGACATCGTCTGCAAGAAAAGTTGCCCGCGCGCTTTTGGTAAGAACCGAAGGCATAATGGCATCATTTTCATTATTTTGAATAAATTCATCTACATAAGCGGCAATTTTCTCTTCGGAAGCATTAACAAGCAGCATAGATAAGATGCTATCATAGTGTTCCCCATAAAATTTAGGGTCGATTATCACATTTCTTAATTCAAAACGAAGATTTTTATTTTTAATAGTGTTAATTTTATCTCGAATAAGGAAAACTTGTTCCTCAGAGAGATTAAATGCCGAATCAACATCGTCAATTGTTGATTCCATCGCTCCAAATATGTCAAAATCAGCGGAGGTGGTTGCAGAATTATCTTGAAGGGGTGTTTCCTCGGGAATCTCAATGGGCTCGGGGAGAGGGTCGACGATATCAGGGTTGGTAACTATTTCAGTTTCAGAAAAATCGGGCATTTCTAATTCTTGAGCTGCCGGTTTATTGATTTCTTCGTGTAAGTCTTCTGGGGCTTCTATTTCAAGATCATGTAAATCGGTATCTGTATCAAATTCGGGGGCTTCTATCTCTGATCCAAGATCGAAAGGCATATCATCCCAATCATCACTTGAGACATCTCCATCTTCGGATAGGAGATTAAGCCCTAGGTCGTCATCAAGAGAAAATTCATCCCTAGCGCTTTCTTCTAGAGACATTTCTTCTGGAGATTCTTCGAGATCGAAATTTTCAGGAAGAGGGTCGAAGGATGAAAAATCCGCCGATTCTGCTTGAGCTGGCTCAGCCTGTGGTTCTTCTGGTGTGGGGAGGCTTTCATCAAGGGATGAAAAGCTATCCATAAGCGTATCATGATCTTCTGCCGATAAATCAGAACCAAGATCATCTTTAGGTGAGCTAGGGCTAGCTGTATCAACGCTATTGGGTTGATCCTCTGCAACTACGTCATCATTTTCTTCTGACGAAGTATCATCAAGAGCATTAGACAATGCATAGAGCACATTTCCGGGAATATCGGGCTGACTTGTTATGACATCAGCACGGCCTTCGGCGGATACTTTAGAAGAATAGGCATTAAAAATATCAGCAAAACTCATTCCAAGCGGATCCTTAATCTATAATCTGCACTTTGTATATCGGCTTTTTTTCTATAATATCAAGATTTAATTACGGAACAGCGCAAAAACATTAATAATTTCTGCACCGTCTTCGTAGAGGAGGCGAACTCCCTCTTGGCACGTTGCTCCGGTAGAGATAATATCATCCATTAATAAAACATTTTTAGGAGAAACAAAACCTTTTTTTAGCTTTAAAAACCCTTTTCGAGAACGTCTTTCTTTTGCAGACAATTTTTTTTGTGCTTGCCCTTTTATTTTTTCGAACGGAATAATTGGGTTAAGCCCGCATTGTTTGAGCAAATTCTCTAGAGGATGAAAACCTAATCGTTGCCACGTCTCTTTACCAGAGGGGATCAACAGAATCGTAGCTTCCTCATTCTTAAGTTGTTGCAGTCTGGGAGAGAGCAAGCGTATGAAATCTTTTTCCGAGGCAAGAGAGCCTTCAAATTTGTATTTTAAAAATAACTGAGCTGCTACATCGTTGTAATCCCACAGTGCATCGAACTGATTCCATGTAAAGCTCATGTAAGAACAACAAAGGCAGGCTTGCCCCTCTGATAATAAATTTAGACAAAAACTACAACGATTTGTTCTATCAATAGATGAGACGCTGTCGACGCAAGAAGAGCATAAAAGAAACCACGGCATTTTTGGTGGCATTCCGCAGTTGATACAAGGCCGTTTAAGCATAAAATGAGTAAAAGATTGAAAAATATTCGTTGTCAACTGTGCGTACTCTGGAAATATTTGAAAAAATCGTGTAGAATGATCATAGTGAAATTATAGCAGACAGTTTAAAACTCGTCTACTTTTGAGGTTGTTGTGAAGCAGTATTTTATTCTTTTAATGATGGCGCCCGTCGCATTGTTTTCTCTTACCTTTAATGATATTAAGGGGCGAGTGATTCGTCAATATGAGTTAGCTGATATTATGATGGATCTTGGTCTTAAAAATGATCTTGCTTCCATCGAACGCTGGAAAATGCTCTCTCCATCTTCTTTTAAAGGGCTTGATTTCACAAGAGCCTACATGTTAGCAGCAGATAGGCACTTACAAGACAGCCAAACAAACCTCGCGATGGACGCCTATGTTAGGGCTTATCAACAGATAGGCAAGCATGCAGAGAAACCAAGAGCTGCGTTTATGGCTTCATTCCTGCTTTATGCTACTGATAAAAGGGCAGAAGCTTTATTTTATATTAATAGAGCCCTTGAAATTGTTGGTAAAGATGCCGACTTCGAAAATAAAATGAACGATCTCAAGCGGCGTATCACGTGGAGATATTTTTCCCGTATGGATAACCTTCCCGATAATGCCGTGAGTGTTATAGCCTTTGATGGCGATGATGTTTGGATAGGAATGTGGTCTGGAGGGCTGGCGCGATATACTCGCAGTGCCGGTGTTATTGACATCTTTACGCCTAAAAACACAGAGTTGCCCTCTCCTTTTGTGCGTGATATTTTAGTTAAACCCGATATTGTTTGGATCGCAATGCATTCTGGGCTAGCCTACTTTAATAAGCAACAAAACACATGGCGTGTGATCCCAGAATTTACACGATTAAGCGTAAAGCGATTAATCGAAGTTAATGGAACTATTTATGCTGCAACACTTTATCGAGGTGTTTTTGCAAGCACCAATGGAGGAGCAAGCTGGCAAAATATCGTTCCTAATAAAACGGTGTTGGATATTGCTCATACAGAGGGGAAACTTTTTATTGCTACAGCCGAACAGGGAGTTTTCATCCATGAAAATGGCTCAACAAAGGCCTTAATTGGAGAAAATTTATCAGTGAAAAGCTTTTTTGTTGATACCAATTCTACCATTTGGATGGGCACCTACGGAAAAGGGCTTTTTCACATCAATGTTAAAGATGGACGAATTATTAAACAATATCGAGAAAACGACCTCGGTTCGGATTATATCGAAACCTTGGTTAGAGTGGATGGAGTATTGTGGGCAGGCACTCTCGATGCGGGAGCCGCCTATTTAGAGGGGCGTAAATGGAAGCGCCTTGGCTTAAGGCAAGGATTACCTGGCACAGCATTAACAACTATCGTTCGTGAAGGAGAACACCTTTGGTTTGGTACTCTCTCAGGCGGTATTGGTATCTATCTTTTTAAAGAATTAAACCCTCCGGAGGCTATATTGTGATTGTGATAAAACCTGAACAAGAAGATCAATTGAAAAAATCTGCTCTTGAAGCCACTAAAGCTATGACAAAGGGAGATGTTTCTGCTGAAATGTCGCGTACAGTAGGGGTTTCTTACGAATTTGATCGTCTTCACTCTGTGGAAGATGTCTCTTATAATGCTTTGTCATGCCGATTGTTTGAAAATGATAAGGCTGGAGTAGCTTTTGTCAATAACCCTGGCGACTGGGAGAAAATGATCTCTTCGGCAAAAGAAGTAGTGGGCTTCGGAAAAAAAGCCAACTTCGATTTACCTAGGGGAGAGGTTCCTCGCCCCTTATCGTGGAAATATCCAGCCAAAAATATGGCTTACACCAAAAACGACCTCAAAGATATCGGGGATGCCCTGTTGGCTCAACTAAAAAAATTAGCTTCATCCGCTAAAATTACCGTCAATGTGTCGAATGGCAGCCAATATTCTTTTCTAGCAAATACCCACGGGCTTCAGTCGGAGGACAGATCCGCTTGGATTGGCATATCAGGAGGAGTGTTCGAGGTTGGTAGTGATGGTTCTTTTATCGAGATTTACGAAGGCAAAAATTATTTTGAGCAAGATGTAGATATCGACGACATTACGCGCCCTATTATGGAACAACTTGAGTGGAGCCGAAGAGGAGCCACGCTCAGCCCAGGAAATTATCCTGTTATTTTTGCTCCCTCGGCTTTGGGGATTGTCGTCGATCCTCTTTTAAGTGCAATGAATGGGAAAACCCTTAATAAGGGGTTGTCTGTTCTTAAAGGCAAGCAAAATGAAAAAATTGTATCATCAATGGTATCGTTATACGACGACCCCTTACGTAAAAATGGATACTCATTTAGTGTCGACGACGAAGGCACAGTAGCAGCGAGGCTCTCACTCATCGATAAAGGCTTCTTTAAAAATTTTATTTTCGATTGCGCCGAAGCAAATATTTTTGGCACGAAATCAACAGGCCACGCAACAAGAGGGGCGGGCTCTTTACCTAGACCATCTTTTTCTAATGTCTGTATGGAGTTAGGGTCGAGTAGTAGAGATGAATTATTTAATTACACCGATACCGCCGTACTTCTCTGCGAAGGCTTGGGAGAAGGGCAAAGTAATGTCTTAGCCGGAGATTTTTCGGTACTAGGCAGTAGCGCTTTTCTCATCAAAAATGGCAAAATAGTAGGGCGAATCAAAGATATGATGTTCTCTGGGAATGCCTATGAAACTCTTTCCAATGTAAAAGCCATAGGCAACACTAGTTTTCAGGAAGGAAATATGTTTCTTCCTTATGTACTTGTCGACCAAGTATCGATTTCATCAGGAAAATAAGAGGAGAATGATATGGCTCACGAAAGTAAACATCAAGAAATGCAACGTCGCCTGAATGTTCAAGATATGGATCACTCCGAACGCGCTAAAATGTTTAATAAACTCAAGGAAGCCGGTGGACAAATTATTGATTTAGATAAACAAAAGGCAGAAGCTGCAGCGAAAGCGGCAGCAAAACTTGCACCTAAGCCATCTCCGTCGCGGCCTTCCAGACCGAAACCGATGAAAATGAAAAGGCCACCTCAGCAAAAACCTGTAACTCAGGAAGATGCAAATTCTAGATTAGAAGATAAAGTTAAAATTGATAGAGCAAAGCCAAAGTATCCATCGGGTTTTCAGGTGCTTGGGTACCGAATGAATATTTTCTTATCTTGGATTGTAAACTTTTCTGCTCAACGCTTTCGCCCACGATATATTAGTCTTGTGATGAGTGAATATCAAAATGCGGTGCTTTCCATTAGTACGATGCTTGCTCCACTATACAATGAAACCCCTGAGTCCAGAGATTTTCGTAATCGTATGTACACCAGTGGAAATTTAATGGAGTACGAACTAGGGTATTATTTCTATCATCTTTTTGAAAATCAAAAGTTTAGTAACCTTCAACGCCCCATTTCTCAGGGAGTAAAACCCGCTAAAGATCATATTAAGGCGTTATTTTCCTCTTTATATCGCCTAAGATTGCATACAACATACTCAAAAGTGGCAATATCGAACTTACTTCGCCGCTTTGCAGAGTCTTTTCCTACAAAAGCCTCGAAATCTAGCTCTGCAAAACAAGTTTCTAAGTGGATGGAGATTGTTTGGGACAAGTTTTTCCTTGAAACCAACCAACTTGTTCTCTATTATTGGACTGAAGATTGTCATAAAGGCAAATCGACTATTTCTTTAGATCGCTATCTTGGAGTGGAAAATCTACCTAAAATTGGTGCCCTCGCTGAAGAATGGGAAACAACTTTTAAAACTCAAGAAATTATTGATGCAGATATTGAGAATGCTTCTGAAGAAGATATTGCGTTAGAAGAGGAAGAGGAACTTGTTGCATTATATCCTTCTGAAAATGTTAAAGAAGGTATTGAGTTTATTATGAAAAGCATCCTTTTTGAAGGAAAATTGCATGGTTATCAGTCGGGTAACGATTTAAGAGCTCTTTTTAAAGGTGATGATAAAATTTTCTATACGTATACGCTTATTGACTTCTTTGATGCGGAGTTTTCTCCATTATGGTCGGGGAATCTTCTGAATTTCTACGTTGTTAATGATCGCTCTGGGGCAAGATATGATCCAAAAAAAGAATTAATAGCTATTAATAGCCGCATCAATCAATTTTATGAGCAGGTAAATGAATATCTTCGCCAACTTCGTTCTTTTAGAGAGCTTCGTAATAGTTCTGGATCTGGCTCGCAAAGGCTTTTACAGCTTGAAAATAAAGAGAAAGACTTAACTTTTCTTTCTCATGCTGCTCGTACAACTGCAGCCAAGCTTTTAGAAGAATATTTGGTTCATATTGGGCGCGTATTGTCTTCTCGAGAGGCAATTGAACCGCTCATAAGCAACTGGTCAGAAGAACTCCCTGTGACAAAAACTCATCGTAAAACATTAGCAGGCGTAAGCGTGGTGGATGCTTTAACGTTGGTGGCTCAATATTTAGAGGCGGCTCAGTGGCTATTATCAAAATCCGACCTCTCTGGAAGAGGAAATACCTTAATTAAGCCAGTAGTTTTCTCAATTATTGCTTCTAAACAGAAAAAAAATGCTTAAACAGCAGTTAAGAGACGAAGCCAAAGCTTATGTGCCTTCTTACAATTCTGATGAAATTAGAGAGAAATTTGCTCGAAATGGGGCTGAATTATTGAAAAAATATGGTGTTTGTGCGTTTTTTTCATCAATAGGGCATGAACCAGACTTAAGTCTCTTAGTAGAAAAAGCTGTTTTTTTAGATAAAACAATCCTCTACCCACGAGTTGAAGGTGATAGAATGGTTTTTTCTCCTGTTAATAAGGAAAATCCTCTCGTTTTAGGGGCTTTTTCTATACTAGAACCGCAAACTCCTCCTTTTTTGGGTGAGATAGACCTCATTTTTATCCCTGGATTGATGTTTGGAGCAAATGGAAGTCGCTTAGGTAGAGGAAAAGGCTACTACGACCGCTTTCTTTCTCACTGTAATGCCCTAAAAATTGGAGTATGCTTCGAATATAATGTAAGAGAAGCCGTGCCGGAAGAAGCTCACGATATAAGGATGGATGGAATTCTTACCGAAAATCAACTTATTTGGTGCTAATTGATATTAAATATTCATATAAAGCAAGCTTACTGATGCCATTAACATCTTGCCATGCTTCAAAATCGTGTATAGGTCGAGCAAATACTTCGAGATCGGATTCTTCAGAAAGAAGCTGACTTTCAGCAAGAAGTTCCTCGATATTATTGTTTTCAGTAGAAATATTAAGCATAAAACGAAAATTTTTGATATCAGAAAAACCAGGGCTTGGATGGATAAATCCTAGATCGGTAATGAGATAACTTTTAAATCGAATAGTATCTAGATGATTATTTCTCTTTTTAAGAGTTAATGTGAGATTATCCAGAGATAGACAGCACTCCTCCCTTAATTCTCGCTTAAGAGCGTCGAGGGGGCCTTCATCTTTTTCCAACTTTCCCATGGGGATTTCCACCGTAAACATATTAACTATAGGACGAAACTGCTTTACTAATAAAGAAATACGATCATCAATTATTACAAGACAAGAAATAAAGTCGCTTCTCCTAAAAAGAAGATAATCTTTAAGAATTCCATCTTTTTTTGCATGAGAAAGAATAAAAATATTAGAAAAACGAGATAAATCATTGGCAGAAAATGGTCGTATCATTTTTGGCTCCTATTTTACAAAAATATCGGTAAAATAGAGGGATAAAAAAGTAAAAGATATGAGAAATAGTGAAAAAAATTGTCAAAAGATTGACAATTTAGCATCAATCCGCTATAATGACATCCAGTTGACTTTTGACGAATTTTTGCCCACATAGCTCAGTAGGTAGAGCATTTCCATGGTAAGGAAAAGGTCATCGGTTCGATTCCGATTGTGGGCTTGAAAGAGTACTTTGCAGGCATTGTCTGCGCCCAATTTATTAGGAGACCATCATGGCTCAAATTATTACATTAGAGTGTGCTAGTTGTGGAGAACGCAATTACACTACTACCAAAACTAAAGTGATGACGCAAACACGCGTTAAACTTGAATTGAACAAGTATTGTCCTAGAGAACGTAAACACACTGTTCACAAAGAAATTAAATAGTCTCCTTATCAATGCCCTTAATAGGGTTTTTGTTTAGGTTTTAGGGCAATAGCTCCAATGGTAGAGCGTCGGTCTCCAAAACCGAGTGTTGGGGGTTCGAGTCCCTCTTGCCCTGAGTTATATGATGTCAAAAGCGAGAATTTCAATGTCTTTAAAAGAATATCTTAAAGGTTCTATCGATGAAATGAGAAAGGCTACATGGCCTTCTAAGGATGAGGTTGTCCGTGTGACGATCTGCGTTCTTATTTTTGTTTTCGTCTTTGCTGGTGTTTTGTTCTCGATTGATTTTATCGCGCAAATTTTCTTTCGTGGGTTCTTTCAATAATGGCGCGCGGTTGGTTTGTGATACAGGTTCAAACGGGTTTTGAAAACAAGGTCTATAGTCGTCTTCTAGAGAAGAAGGCTGGTGGGCCTCTTCATGATGTTCTTATTGATGTTCGTATTCCAGAAGAAGAAGTTATTGTTGAGAAACGTAATAAAAAAGTTGTTCAAAAACATAAAATGTATCCAGGGTATGTTCTTGCAGAGCTTGATCTTCCAGAAGATGATATGGAGTGGAAGCGTGTCTACGCTGAGATCCGAAATATTGTCGGGGTAGGGATGTTCCTTACTGCTGGTGGAGGTAACCGAAAGCCTGCGCCTCTCTCTTTCGAAGAAGTTAGAGGTATTTTTGAACGCACCGGTGATATTGAGACTGGTGAATATCAAGAAAGCTCCTTGGTTTGGGAAAAGGGAGAGAAAGTTCGCATTATTGATGGTGCTTTCAAAGACTTTAATGGTATCATAGATATCGTTCACCCAGATAAAGGTATGCTTACAGCTACTGTGGAAATTTTTGGTCGTCAAACTCCTGTTGATTTAGAATATAAGCAAATTCAAAAGATACTCTAGTGTTTAAACAATGGTTATGGCGGTTTATGTTCTGGGGTATGTGCCTTGCTTTCTTTAGGATTGTTAGTTATTTTATCCGATCGGGAAGGGTGCCAAACTGGCTTTTTGCCATAGCTATTATTGCAGTTAGTTTTGTTATACTTTGCATCGTGATGATGAAAACAATGTTTGCTGCGGCGGATGTTTCAGAATCTGTGGGTGATAGAGTTTATCCTGTAGAATCTCATTCTATTCCTAAAGATGATCCCCCTGTTGACTATAAAAAAATTGCTTCAGACATTGGTACAGAGGCTGAGCTTCGAGAGTTGGAGCGAAAAGAACAGGAAGAATTAAAACGTCTTGAGCGAGAGAGTCGCAAAGGATAAGTTCTTATTTAATAATAAATAAAATGAATAAAGATACCCTATATACGGCCGCTTCTACCGTTGCTAGGGTGCTTTTCTAAAATTTTTGTTAGGAGTAGACCATGGCCCCAAAAACGCCAGCCAAAGGTGGCGGCGCACCTAAAGAGTCTGTTGTCAAGCTTCAAATTGCTGCTGGAAAGGCCACTCCTGCGCCACCTGTTGGTACAGCATTAGGCCCTAAGGGAATTCAATTGCAGGCATTTTGTCAGCAATTTAATGATGCGACAAAAGACAAAGCAGGATTTGTAATTCCTGTTGAAGTAACGATTTATCCTGATCGTACTTTCTCTTTTGTGCTTAAAACACCCCCAGCTTCCAATTTGATTTTAAAAGAGCTTGCAGCTGAAAAAGGTTCGTCTGAACCCAATAAAAACAAGATCGGAAAGTTGACAAAAGAACAAGTCCGCCGTATCGCTGAAATTAAAATGCCCGACCTCAATGCGTTTACGATAGAGGCTGCAGAGGCTATTGTTCGCGGTACAGCCCGTAATATGGGCGTAGAGACGGAGGAGTAGACTATGAAACCTATTACCGTTAAAGGTGTTACCTATAAAGGATCTAAGAAACGGCTAGCTACAATTCAGGCTCATGATTTAACTGCTATTTATAGCGTTGAAGATGCTGTAAAGCTTAGTCAAGAAACTGCCGTTGCTAAATTTGATGAAACTATTGAACTACACTATAACCTCAATATTAAACAAAAACATAATATTCGTGATACGGTTGTTATGCCTCATAATATTGGTAAAGAAGTGCGAGTTTTAGTATTTGCAGAAGGCGATAAAGCAGCAGAGGCTAAGGCCTGTGGTGCAGATTTCGTTGGAAGTGATGATCTGATTCAAAAAATTAAAGATGGTTGGTTTGATTTCGACGCTGTTGTTGCTACACCTGATATGATGCCTCGTTTATCTGTCGTTGCTGCAGGCTTAGGACGAAGAAAATTAATGCCTTCTCCTAAAACTGGAAACGTAACTCTTGAAATAGAGAAAACAGTTAAAGAATTTAAAGCCGGTAAGGTTGAAGTTCGTGCTGATAAGACAGGAAATATCCACGTTGTGATCGGGAAAAAATCTAAATCTACTCAGGATCTTGTTGAGAACTTGATGGCTATTCATCGGTTGATTCTTAAAAATAAGCCTACGGACCTCAAAGGTGATTACATAAAATCTTTTGTTGTTGCTTCCACTATGGGACCTGCCGTTCGTATTGACTTTAAAAAGCTGGTTTAAGGGGTAGGAAATGTTAAAGAAAGCAGAAAAAATTGAAGTAACTTCCGCTCTGGCCCAGGAATTAAAAGAAGCTGATGGTTTTGTCATCTGCTCTTTCCAAGGTTTAACAGTTAAGGCTTCTAATAAGATGCGCCGAGAGCTCTTTGCGATCAATGCAAAAGCTCGTGTATTTAAAAATCGCCTGCTCAAACATGCATTGGATGCCAATAAGTTTGAAGGTTTTGATGATGTATTAACTCAATCAACAATGGTTGTCATTGGACGAGAAGATGCATTAGCAACTCTTCGTGTGCTTGGCAAGTTTGCTGCTGAGAATGAGTTACTAGGATTTAAAGCCGGTTATATGACAGGAAAAGTTTATGCTAAAGATGATGTTATAGAACTTTCTAAACTTCCTGGACGCATCGAGCTTATTGCAATGGTGCTTGGTGGTATGACTTCTGTTCTAGCTAAGTTCAATGGAACTCTTGAAGCGCTTGCAGACAAAAAAGAAAAGTCTGCATAATAATTTAGTAATATAAAAATAAAGGAGCTGAAAATGGCTGACAACGTACAAAAAGTGTTTGATCTTATTAAAGATATGACCGTCTTGGAACTCAACGATCTTCGCAAAAAGATCGAAGAAGAATTCGATGTGAAGGCTGTTGCCGCTGCTGCTGCTCCTGCTGCTGGTGCTGCTGGTGCTGCTGCTGCTTCTACAACTGTTTCTGTATTTATCACAGATCCTGGTGCTAACAAAATTGAAGTTATTAAAGCCGTTCGTGAAATTACAGGTCTTGGACTTAAAGAAGCTAAAGAAATGGCTGAATCTATGGGTAAAACAGCCCTTAAAGAAGGCATTGAAGACGCGGAAGCAAAAACAATTAAAGAAAAATTGGAAGCTGCTGGCGCTGTCGTCGAAGTCAAATAAGTTGATAAACGTTCACGCACAACCCCTATCTTCAGATAGGGGTTGACTGCGTATTTTTCTTTTTATAGTGTAATTTAGCCCTAGCGGCAAAGCCCAGTGTGATTAAAGCACTGCGCTATTCTTATTCCATTCGGAGAGATTAATGGCAAGAAAACTACAACGTGTGTCTTTTGCCCAATTCCAAACCCAAACCGAAGCGCCAGATCTTTTGGCTATTCAACTAGATTCATTTGCAGAGTTTCTTCAACAAGATGTTAGCTCTAAAAATCGTGAGAAAAAAGGTTTAGAAGGTGTTTTTCAAAGCGTGTTTCCTATTACCAGCACTGATGGTAATATTGTCATCGAGTATATTCATTACGAGGTTGGTGAATTAAAATACTCTCAAGATGAAGCTTTTGATAAAAACTTATCTTACACCGCCCCACTCAAAGTGGTTTTTCGTTTGATTGATCGAAAAACAGGCGAAATCAAAGAGAAAGATATTTATATCGGAGATTTCCCTATGATGACAGAGAGAGGTACCTTTATTATTAATGGTGCTGAACGTGTTGTTGTCAATCAGATTTATAAGAGTCCCGGTGTTCTCTTTAGTATGAAAAATAAAGAGTTTTCTTCCAAGATCGTCCCTGAGAAAGGTTCTTGGTTAGAATTCCTCATTGATACCAAAAAAGATTTGATGTATGTTCGTATTGATTCTCGCCGAAAGGTTTTGGTTACGACCTTACTTCACTCTTTAAATATGAATGTCGATCAAGTAGTTTCTGCATTCTTTGAAATGACAGAAGCTCCCCTTGAAGACACTTCAGAAGCTCTTAGAACATTAGTTGGTCAATACTTAGGTGAAACAATTACCGATGCTGAAGGCAATATTGTTGCCTCGGCTATGGATAAACTCTTCCCTAATACGGTCAACCAGTTCTTTCAAATGGGCCTAAAAACAATAAAAATTATTACTCCAGAATCTCTCCAAAAAAATAAAACCCTTGTGAATACACTTGAAAAAGATGATACCAAAGACAACATTCAAAAGGCTGTGAAAAAGATTTACTCTATTCTTCACCCAGGTGAGGCAGCACCTTTTGATGTTATTTTGAGAAATCTTAATGATATGTTCTTTAATAATAGACAGTATGATTTGGGAGATGTTGGTCGCTATAAAATGACGGCAAAACTCTATAATGATCTAGAAAAAACAGATAGAGAAGCCTTACTGGATGTCCGAACCCTCTCGTTTGAAGATATTACCAGAACTCTTCGTCACCTTATTGCTGTGGCTAACGCAGAAGCTCCTGTAGATGATGTTGACCACCTTGGAAATCGTCGTGTGCGTTCTGTTTCTGAGTTAATTGTCACACCTATTTTGGCAGCTTTTGGTACTGTTGAAAAAGCAATAAAAGAAAAACTTTCTACCCGAGATCAAGAGGATCTGTCTCCTCAAAATATTATTAATATTAAACCGATAATGTCGGCTATTAATGATTTCTTTGGAATGAGTCAGTTGTCTCAGTTCATGGATCAAACTAACCCTATTTCTGAATTGACGCACAAACGTCGTCTTTCTGCTCTTGGTCCTGGTGGTTTGAGTCGTGATAGAGCGGGCTTTGAAGTTCGTGACGTTCACCATACTCACTATGGGCGTGTTTGTCCTATTGAAACTCCTGAAGGCCCGAATATCGGTCTTATTGTATCGCTTTCTATTTTTGCTCGAGTAAATCATTATGGATTCCTTGAAACTCCTTATCTCGTTGTTAAAGATGGAAAAGTAACACAAGAAATTATTTATCTTTCTGCCGACGAAGAAGAACATCAATATATTGTTCCTGTAAACGTGGAGATGGATAAAGACTGGAATATCACCGAAGAATTCCCTCGCGTACGCTTTAAAGGAGAATTTGAGCTTGTTCCTAAATCTAAAGTGCAGCTTATGGACGTGAGTGCGCTTCAGTTGTTGTCGGTATCTGCGGCGTTGATTCCTTTCATCGAACATGATGACGCTAACCGTGCTCTTATGGGATCAAACATGCAACGTCAGGCAATGCCTTTACTTCGTTCCACCTCACCAATTGTGGGAACAGGAATGGAATACTATGTTGCAAGAGATTCTCGTGCTGTTATTTTGGCTGAACAAGATGGGGAAATTACCAGAGTAGATGCTGCAACTATAACCATCCAAAGTGGTGATAAGGCAAAAAGTTATAACCTCACAAAATATAGAAGAACAAACCAAGATACTACCTTCAACCAAAAACCTGTTGTTTCTGTTGGAGATAAAGTTCTTAAAGGTGAAGTTCTTGCTGATGGCTTTGGTACCGAAAAGGGTGAATTGGCTCTTGGAAAAAATGCCGTTGTTGCCTTTATGCCTTGGAACGGATATAACTATGAAGACGCTGTGCTTCTCTCGGAAAAATTAATCCAAGATGATGATTTTACTTCTATTTATAGCACAGTAATAGAATGCCCTGCCCTCGAAACAAAACTTGGCTCTGAAGAAATTACGCGTGAAATCCCAAATGTTGGTGAAGACGCGCTTAGAAATCTTGATGAGGACGGTATTGTTCGAGTTGGTGCTTATGTAAAAGCAGGGGATATTCTTGTTGGTAAGGTTACTCCTAAGGGTGAACCTACAGAAACCCCAGAATTCCGGCTTTTACACGCAATCTTTGGTGAGAAAGCTAAAGAAGTTAGCGATACTTCTAAAACTGTGCCTCACGGAGAAGATGGTGTTGTTGTTGACGTCAAAGTTTTCACTATTCAAAATGGGGATGAATTAGCTCCTGGCCAGCTCAAACTCATCAAAGTATACATTGCTAAAAAGCGAAAAATTAAACCTGGAGATAAGATCGCTGGACGTCACGGAAATAAAGGGGTCGTCTCTCGAGTTATGAGAGAAGAAGATATGCCTTTCCTTCCCGATGGACGTGCTGTTGATGTGCTTCTCAATCCACTCGGGGTTCCATCGCGGATGAACCTTGGGCAGCTCTTCGAGACATTACTCGGCTATGCAGGTTTGAAACTGGGTGTTAAATACCAGTGTCCTGCTTTCCAAGGTGCGTCTCTCGAACAGATTGAGGCTCAAATCGATCTTGCAAACGAAAAGATTCTTAAAGAACTTCTGGAAGAACGAACCAAATATGGTGAAACCGAAGAAGAAATCCGCAAATATTGGGATATTGTTAAGCTCCAAAAGAACGGAAAATATCAATTGCGTGATGGACGAAGTGGAGAATTCTTCCAAAAACCAGTATTTGTTGGTGTGATGTATGTACTTAAACTCCACCACATGGTTGATGATAAACTTCATGCTCGTTCTGTTGGTCCATACTCCTTAGTTACACAACAACCTCTCCGAGGTAAGGCTAACTTTGGTGGACAAAGACTTGGAGAAATGGAAGTTTGGGCTTTGGAAGCCTATGGTGTGTCTAATCTTCTTCAAGAAATGATGACCGTTAAATCAGACGATACCGAAGGAAGAGACCGTGTTTACGAGGGTATCATTAAAGGAAAGAGCATTACCTCCCCAAGTATTCCAGAATCATTCAATGTGCTTGTTCAAGAATTAAGAGGGCTTGCATTGGATATTCAAGTGTACGATAAGAGCGGAAAGCGCGTCGCCTTGAATGAAAAAGAAAAAGATATGCTCGACATGCGCGTGCATTTGGTGTAAGGGATAGGAGATTAATCGATGAAAGATATTAAAGGTTTTGCATCAATTTCGGTTAGCTTAGCAAGCTCCGAGTTGGTACGCTCACTATCACACGGTGAGGTACTCAAGCCCGAAACAATTAACTACCGCTCGCTTAAACCCGAACCAGGTGGCTTATTCTGTGAACGTATTTTTGGACCTACAAAAGACTACGAATGCCCCTGTGGAAAATTTCGCTCCATCCGCTATAAAGGGATTCTCTGTGATCGCTGTGGAGTAGAGGTTACCGAATCAAAAGTTCGCCGCTACCGCACGGGTCATATTGAACTTATGGCACCTATTGCTCATATTTGGTACTACCGTATTATTCCTTCAAAAATTGCAATCCTGTTGGATGTTGCCCCTAGCGATATTCAAAGCATTCTCTATTTTGAAAAATACATCGTAATTGATGCCGGTGAGACCGACCTTGCTCCTAACCAAGTTCTAACTGATGAAGAATACGATGAATATCGTAATCAGTATAAAGAAGCCTTTACAGCCGGTGCCGGTGCCGGTGCCGTTCGCCAAATTTTGAAAAATCTCGACTTAGATGCGCTTGCAGATGAGTTGCGATCAACCAATGAGTATCAAAATAAAAGCGACAAAAAAGTTATTAAACGTCTTGAGCTAATTGAAGATCTTCGTAAGTCTAAAAATAAGCCTGAATGGATTATTCTTGATGCGGTACCTGTTCTTCCTCCCGATTTACGCCCTATGGTTCCCCTTGATGGTGGAAGATTTGCTACCTCTGATATCAATGATCTCTACCGACGTCTAATCAACCGAAATAATCGCTTGAAAAAACTCCGACAAGTAAATGCTCCTGAAATTATCATTCGAAACGAAATGCGTATGGTTCAAGATGCGGCAGACTCACTATTTGATAACTCTCGTCGTGCTCACCCAGTTACAGGGGGAGGGGATAGACCTTTAAAATCTCTTTCTGATATTCTGAAAGGAAAACAAGGGCGTTTCCGACAAAACTTGCTTGGAAAACGTGTAGACTATTCTGGGCGTTCGGTTATTATTGTTGGGCCTTCACTTAAACTTCACCAGTGTGGCTTGCCTAAGCAAATGGCTCTTGAACTTTTCAAACCTTTTGTAATGCGTGGGCTTGTTGATAAAGAATATGCAACAAATATCAAAGCGGCAAAGCGCCTTATTGAGACAGAAGATGATAGAGTGTGGGAAATTCTTGAAAAAGTGGTTCAAAACCACCCAGTGCTTCTCAACCGTGCCCCAACATTGCACCGACTTGGTATCCAAGCCTTTGAACCTATCCTTGTTGAAGAAAAAGCTATCCAGTTGCACCCGTTGGTTTGTCATGCTTATAATGCCGACTTCGACGGAGACCAAATGGCCGTTCACGTGCCGCTGTCTCCAGAAGCTCAAATTGAAGCATGGATTTTAATGCTGTCTTCTCGAAACTTGCTCAACCCTGCAAATGGACGCCCAGTTGTGTATCCTACACAGGATATGGTGTTGGGAATTTATCACCTTACTAAAACTAAGCTTCATAAACCTGAAAAGATGAAAAAATATGATAGCTATGGTGAACTTCTTTATGCTCTTGATGGAAAACATCTTGCTTTCGAAGATTGGATTCTTTATAAAGTGGGTGGAGAATGGGTTGAAACATCTCTTGGTCGAGTAATGTTCAACCAAATTATTCCTTCAAAACTTGGCTTTGTTAATGAAACCCTCACATCAAAGCGTATTGAAAACCTTGTTGCTCGTTGTTTTAAAGAATATGGTACAAGAGAAACCGCTCTCTTAGTGGATGATCTTAAAAATATTGGTTATTCCCACGCAACAAGACTTGGTGTTACTATTGGTATTTCTGATGTTGAAATTCCAGAAGAAAAAGCAGCCATTATTGCTAAAACCGAAGAAGAAGTTCGCCGTATCGAGGATACTTTCCGTAAAGGATTGACCTCCTACGATGAAAAATATAACAAAGTGATGGACTTGTGGTCTTCCACAAATGAACGCTTGAAAAAACTTGTTGAAAATAAACTTCGTGATAGTGAGGGCGGATTCAACAGCCTTTACGTTATGATGGACTCCGGGGCCCGGGGATCTCGTGAGCAGATTCGTCAGCTTGCAGGGATGCGGGGACTTATGGCGAAACCTTCAGGAGAAATTCTTGAAATGGCTATTCGTTCAAACTTTAAAGAAGGTCTAAACGTACTTGAATACTTTATTTCTTCTCACGGTGCTCGTAAAGGTCTTGCCGATACTGCCTTGAAAACAGCTGACGCCGGTTATCTAACTCGTAAACTAGTGGATATTGCTCAAGACGTGGTTATAACGTCGGAAGACTGTAATACTCTAAGATATATGGAATTAGAAGCTGTACGTAAAGGGGAAGAGATCATTAAAACTCTTGCCGACCGCTGTTTGGGACGTATTTCTGCAATGGATGTGTTTGATCCTCGTAACGGTGAAATAATTGTTCGCTCTAATGAAATTATCGACGAAGAAGCCGTCACACGTATTGATGAAGCAGATATTGATAAACTTAGAATTCGCTCCGTTCTCACCTGTGAAGCATCTCAAGGCGTATGTGCAAAATGTTATGGTTGGGATCTTTCTCAATTACGTAAGGTAGAGATTGGTGAAGCAGTTGGTATTATTGCTGCCGAATCAATTGGACAACCTGGTACTCAGTTGACAATGCGTACCTTCCATATTGGAGGAACAGCTGCAACAAGTACTGAGGAAAATCGTCTTTCTCTTACTTATGATGCTTTTGTACGTTCTGTTCCTGAACACGTTGTCGAACGCCCCACTGCTAATGGCATTGAACGTATCATCACACGTAAAGGAAATATTGAGGTTCATAAGATTCTCGATAAAATTGCTATCGCTGATCTTTCCAATCCTGATGATGCTAAAAATCTCAATGGAAAAGATATTGCAGGAGAACATCTTGTTGCAACTCTTAAAAATGGACAAGATTTACGTTATGGTAAAAGAGTTCGTCTTCAACTCGAAGGAGATAGCCTTCTTGCCTTAGAAACGCAAAGATATAGCTATCCTATCCGTGTTGGGGCAACAATTTCTATTAATAAAGAATCAATTGTTCCTAAAGGCACTGCGCTTGTAGAGTTCGACCCCTATAATGAGCTTTATATTTGTGAACGAGAAGGGATGATCAAATTTGCCGAAAAAGAAGTTGATGGCGAAATGGAAAAAGATAAAAGTCTTTTACTTGTTGTCGACGAATCTGGAGCAGAGTTGGAGCGATTTATGTTGGTTGCAGGGGTTGCATTGGCTGTTGAAGAAGGCCGCCAAGTGAAACCTGGTGATACTGTTGCTCGCCGCCCCTTAGCAAAACGACGAACCAAAGATATTATTGGGGGTCTTCCTCGAGTTACCGAGCTTTTTGAAAGTCGTCAACCTAAAAATGCTGCTGTGATTGCTCTTTGTAGCGGAATTGTAGGAACAATTGACCAGAAAAAAGGTAAATATACGGTAAACGTTGTTGGCTCTAATGGACGCGTATTTCCTCATATTATTGCTTCAGGTAAAAACATTTATGTTCGTATCGGAGACAAAGTAGAAGCGGGCGAGCCACTTTGTGATGGTGTTGTTTCTCCTCACGATGTGCTTCGTATTCTTGGGCAAAATGCTGCTGAACAATTCTTATTGGAAGAAATTCAATCTGTTTATCGCTTGCAAGGTGTGGACATTAACGAAAAACATATTTCTGTTATTGTTCGTCAAATGCTTCGTAAAGTTGAAATTACGGATCCAGGCGATACAGAATTCATTACAGGGCAAACCGTTGATAGACATGCCTTTATGAACGAAAATATTAGCGTTGCTAAACAAGGTGGACAATGTGCTAAGGCTGCTCCTATCTTGATGGGATTGACCAAAGCATCACTCTATACAGAGAGTTTCTTGTCTGCGGCTTCTTTCCAAGAAACACCAAAAGTGCTTTCTAGTGCAGCTCTAAGAGGTGCGGTTGATAGTCTCCAAGGATTAAAAGAAAACTTAATTATTGGACAATTGATACCAGCCGGAACAGGTATTAAGCGTTACGAAGGAATTAAAATTCTGGGTAAAAAAAGCGTTGAACACCACGAGTAAATAATAAATCCCCTCTGATCACTTCAGGGGGGATTTCTTTATATATTATGAGAGTTAAAGCCATTATTTTTTTCAAAAAGACTAGACAAATATGGATTTTTCAGCTATAATAATGCTCCTATTGTAGGGTTTACTTCACTATTTTGCACGCAAAAACGCCATGTTAGGTATTTCCGGCACTACCTTCATGATGCCCTTTGGGCAGGCTGTTTTCCGGAATCTGTTGCTTACTTTGTACAAGGACAATCCGCATTTGTGGTTTTTTAAGACAAGCGCTTGCCCGTGTGATGGCAGGTGCGAATTTTCGTAGTATATCAATAATGATAAATTTTCAAGCCAAATAAAGAGGTCGTTTTTTATGCCTACTATCAACCAATTGGTGCGTTTTGGACGGCAAATGCCTGTGAAAAAAACAAAATCTCCAGCATTGCGTTCCAATCCCCAGCGCCGTGGCGTTTGTACTCGTGTTACCACGATGACGCCAAAGAAGCCTAACTCAGCGCTTCGTAAAATCGCTCGTGTGCGTTTGACAACAGGCGTCGAAGTTACTGCTTACATTCCTGGTATTGGACACAACTTGCAAGAGCATAGTGTTGTTTTAATTCGTGGTGGGCGTGTGCCAGATCTTCCTGGGGTTCGTTATCACATTATCCGAGGGACGCTGGATGCACAGGGTGTTGCAAATCGTCGCCAAGGGCGCTCTCGTTATGGAGCAAAACGTCCCAAGAACTAGTTGTTATTTCGAGTAATGCTATACGCAGCGACTGTGAATAGCGTGAAGATGTCTCTCTTTTGAGGGAAGCGAATATATTTAAGGAAAAAACATGCCCAGAAAGAAAATTTTAGGAAAAAATGCTCGTGAACTTATGCCTGATGCAAAATACAAGAGTATTTTGGTTACCAAATTGATTAACTATTTAATGCTTGATGGTAAAAAGAGTATAGCAACGTCTATCGTTTATAAGTCGATGGAGTTTCTTGCTGAAAAAACAGGTAATGGTGCCTTAGAATCATTAGAAACAGCCATTGCTAATATTAAGCCTCCAGTTGAGGTTCGTTCTAGACGTGTTGGTGGGGCAACATATCAGGTTCCTGTTGATGTTCGTCCTGAACGCCAGCTTTCGTTGGCTCTTCGTTGGACTCTTGAGTTTTCTCGAAATCGTCGGGAGCATTCAATGGAAGAAAAACTTGGTAAAGAGCTCTTGGATGCTTATAACAATACAGGGTCCTCTATCAAGCGTAGAACTGATACCTTGAAAATGGCTGAGGCTAACAGAGCCTTTGCTCACTACAAGTGGTAATTTAAAAGGAAATAAGAATGGCCGAGAAGAAATTCCCCAAAAACAAGCTTCGTAATATTGGAATTGCAGCTCATATTGATGCTGGTAAAACAACCATTACAGAACGTATCCTTTTCTTTACGGGTAAAACTCATAAATTGGGTGAAACCCACGAAGGTGCGTCAGAAATGGACTGGATGGAGCAAGAAAAAGAACGTGGTATTACTATTACGTCTGCTGCAACCACTTGTTATTGGAGCGATATAAAAATTAATATCATTGATACCCCTGGGCACGTTGATTTTACTGCAGAAGTAGAGCGTTCCTTGCGTGTGTTAGATGGAGCTGTTGCTGTTTTCGACGTAGCAGCCGGTGTTGAGCCTCAGTCAGAGACTGTATGGCGTCAAGCAAATAAATATAATGTCCCTCGTGTTGCTTTCATGAATAAAATGGATAAAATTGGTGCAGACTTTATGATGTCCGTTGATTCTATGAAGCAAAAATTGGGTGTTAATGGAACTCCTTTACAGTTGCCTATTGGCGCTGAAAACACTTTCCGTGGTGTTATCGATCTTGTCGAGATGAGAGCACTTATTTGGGAAGACAAGGATGAAAATCTTCAGTATAAAGTAGAAGAAATTCCTTCTGTAATGAAAGAAGAAGCTGAAAAATGGCATCATCACCTTGTAGAAGTTGTTGCAGAATCAGATGATGATATGATGACTCGCTACCTTGATGGTGAAACATTTACCGTTGAAGAACTTAAAGCTGGTATTCGTAAGATGACTTGTGAGTCTCGAATGTATCCTGTTTTCTGTGGGGCAGCTCTTAAAAATAAAGGTGTTCAATCGCTTCTTGACGGTGTTAGAGATTACCTTCCTTCCCCAGACGATGTAAAGCCAAAACTTGCACACACACCTGATGGCGAAGAAGTTTACAGAAAACCTGATGATAAAGAGCCTCTTTCTATGTTGGCCTTTAAAGTTATGGTTGATCCCTATATTGGTCGTCTTGTTTTCGCACGTGTCTATTCTGGCACAGTGCAAAAAGGCTCTTATGTTATCAATACTAATAAAAGCAACAAAGAACGTGTATCTCGTATTATGCGTATGCACGCTAACAAGCGAGAAGAGATTGATGAAGCTGTAGCCGGTGATATCATTGGTATTGTTGGTTTGAAGGATACCATTACTGGAGATTCTCTCTGTGCAGAAAATTCCCCTGTATTCTTAGAAGCTATCGACTTCCCTGAACCAGTAATTTCGGTTGCTGTTGAGCCAAAAACTAAAGATGACGTTGATAAGCTAGGGGAATCTCTTAAAAAACTTCAAGATGAAGATCCTACCTTCCGTGTTTCTTCTAACGAAGAAACAGGGCAAACAATTATTTCAGGAATGGGTGAGCTTCACCTCGAAATTATTGTTGATCGTCTTAAAAGAGAACATCGTGTTGAGGCAAATGTGGGTGCTCCACAGGTTGCATACCGCGAAACTATTCGTGGGAAAGCTCAGCAAGAAACAAAGTATGCAAAACAGTCTGGTGGGCGTGGTCAATACGGGCACGTGCTTATCGAGATAGAACCTGCAGAAGTTGGTGAAGGATTTATCTTTATCGACGATATCAAAGGTGGGAAGATTCCTAAAGAATATATTCCTGCTGTGCAAAAAGGTTGTGAAGAAGCTCTTCAAGCTGGTATTTTGGCAGGATATCCTGTGGTTGATGTTAAGGTTCGCCTCTACGAAGGTTCGTACCATGATGTTGACTCTTCGGAAATCGCCTTTAAGCTTGCTGGATCTATGGCAATGAAAGATGCCATGAGAAAAGCGGATCCTATCATTCTTGAGCCAGTAATGAAAGTTGTCGTTATTGCTCCTGATGGATACGAAGGTTCTGTTCTTGGAGATCTTTCAGGCCGTCGTGCTAAGATTAATGGTACCGAAAGTAAACACGGTGCTAAAGAAATTGATGCATTCGTGCCTTTAGGAGAAATGTTTGGATACGCAACGGATCTTCGCTCGATGACACAAGGGCGCGGCACCTATGCGATGGAACTATCTCACTACGAACCTCTTCCTAAAAACCTTTGGGAAAAGTTGGGAAATAAATAGTTAAACAGTGTAAAAAGAAAGTCATTAGAAACAAAAAATTAAATTATGGAGGCCTAGAATGGCTGAATTTAATCGATCTTTGCCCCACTTGAACGTTGGGACTCTTGGACACGTCGACCATGGTAAAACAACTCTTACCGCTGCTATCACATCTTACCTTGCAAGTAAAGGTAAGGCCGAAGCTAAAAAGTATGATGAAATTGATGCTGCTCCTGAAGAAAAAGCTCGTGGAATCACGATTAACACAGCTCACGTTGAATACCAAACTGACAAGCGTCACTATGCGCACGTTGACTGTCCTGGACACGCTGACTATATTAAAAACATGATCACTGGTGCTGCTCAAATGGATGGTGCTGTTCTCGTGGTTGCTGCTACAGATGGTGTTATGCCTCAAACTCGTGAGCACGTTCTGCTTGCTCGTCAGGTTAATGTGCCTTCTATCATGGTTTTCATCAACAAAGTTGACCTTATTGATGCTGCAGATGCTGAACTCATCGACTTAGTTGAAATGGATATCAGAGAACTTCTTAGCTCCTACAAATTTGATGGGGACAATGCTCCTGTTATTCGTGGATCTGCTCGTGCAGCTCTTGAAGCTGGTAAAACAGAATGTATCCAAGAACTCTGTGATGCAATGGATAGCTTCTTCCCTGAACCAACAAGAGAACTCGACAAGCCTTTCCTTATGTCTGTTGAAGACGTTTTCTCTATCACAGGTCGTGGAACAGTTGTAACTGGACGTATCGAGCGTGGTGTTGTTAAAGTTGGTGAAGAAATCGAAATTATCGGTTACGGTCCTACTCAAAAGTCCACATGTACTGGGGTCGAAATGTTCCGTAAGCAACTCCAACAAGGGGAAGCTGGGGATAACGCTGGTCTCTTACTTCGTGGTATTGATAAAGAAGCTGTTCGCCGTGGAATGATTCTCGCTAAACCTAAATCAATCACACCTCATACAAAAGTTGAAGCTGAAGTTTATGTTCTTAAGCCAGAAGAAGGTGGACGTAAAACACCTTTCCATAAAGGATACCGTCCTCAGTTCTACATCAGAACAGCTGACGTTACAGGAAACATTGCAGATATTAAAGGTGCTGATATGGTTATGCCTGGGGATAACATCCAAATGGTTGTTGAACTTATCACTCCTGTCGCTATTGAGCAAGGTATGCGCTTTGCTATCCGCGAAGGTGGACGCACAGTCGGTGCCGGCGTTGTTACCAAGGTATTGGAATAAATTAAGGAATCATTGTGAATAGAATCAGAGTCCGATTGAAAGCCTACGATGCTTCTCTCATTGAGCAATACGCTCAATCTATTGTGGAATCGGTGAAGAGCAAGGGGGGGCGTCTAGCGGGACCTATCCCGCTTCCCACCCATACCAAAAAGTATACGGTGTTGCGCTCTCCCCATATCGATAAAAACTCCCGTGAGCAATTTGAAATGAGAACTCACAAGAGGCTAATCGATATTTTCGAGCCCACAACAGAACTGATCAGCGCACTTATGGAGCTTCAGCTTCCAGCAGGCGTAGAGGTTGAGATTAAGCAATAGAGTTAATGATGAGGAAATATTAATGAAAGCGAAAAGCGTCGGAATTATCGGCAAAAAGCTCGGTATGACCCAACTCTACGATGATAAAGGTGCCCTTTGTGGGGTTACCGTCGTCGACTACTCAGATTTAGAAGTATTGGGATTCCGCTCCGTTGAGAAAGACGGCTATAGTGCCGTGATTTTGGGGTATGATTTCAAGACAGTTCGTAAAGCCGATAAAGAACGTCAAGTTCCAAGATTTATCAGCGAAATCCGTGTTGAAGATGTCAAACCTTATCAGGATGGGAATTTTGTTGAGTTACTTAGCAATTCTCTTAAAGTAGATGTCAGTGGGATTATGAAAGGTAGAGGTTTCCAAGGCGGTATGCGTCGTTGGGGATTTGGTGGAGGGCCTGCTGCCCACGGGTCTAAGACTCACCGCCGACCTGGATCCATTGGTCACCATACATTTCCTGCCCGTGTTTTCAAGGGTAAGAAAATGGCTGGTCATATGGGGGATGAACGTGTTACTATCTTAAGTCAGCGTCTCCTTCGTATTGATACTGAAAGAAAGCTTCTTTTTATAGAAGGCTCGGTGCCTGGAAGTCGTCAGAGCTATGTTACTGTTCGTGATGCGATTAAGGGGTAAACCATGAATTTTGATATATTTAATGGAAAAAGCAAGGTTCGAACCCTAGAAGTTTCTAAGGTTTGGGACACTGCTTCCGGCAAATGTGTGCACCAAGTCGTGGTTGCCCGTCTTGCCAACGAGCGTCAAGGTACTCACTCCACACTTACAAAGTCTGAAGTAGCTGGTACTGGTGCTAAACCCTTTAAACAAAAAGGGATGGGACGTTCTCGTCGAGGATCCTTCCGTTCACCTTTGTTACGAGGGGGAGGTGTTACCTTTGGGCCAAAACCCAGAGACTATCGTCAACATATTAACAAAAAACAAAAGGCAAATGCTTACTTATTCTTATTGAGATCTCTTTATGAAAAAGGAGCGCTCAAAGTAGTAGAATCTTTGAATCTACCTGATAATAAGACTAAAAGCTTTCAAGCAATGCTTGAGAGTAATTTAGGTGAAGTTGCTAAACGAGTGGTTGTTGTTGATGCAGATTACAATCCCATTGCCTTACAAGGTGTAGCAAATATTCCTAAGGTTGTTTATTTTGGTGTTGACTATATGGATGTTCTTCCTATTTTTTACGCAAATCAAGTGTTGATCACGGAAGCAGCCATGAAAAAAATTGACGAAAAATACACCCGTATTTTGGCGAAGAGAGGCGAGTAATGAATACATTTCAAATTTTAGTCCGCCCTATCCTCACCGAAAAATCTTCTTTATTAATGGCTTCTCAAAAATATGTTTTTGAGGTTGCAATTGATGCAAACAAGTTTCAGATTAAGCAAGCCATAGAAGAATACTACGGAGTTGAAGTAAAGGAAGTTAACACAATCGTGGTTAAACCTCGAGAAAAGAACTTCCGCACCAAAAGAATGTCTCGCCCCGGCCGCACAGCCCGATTTAAAAAGGCTATTGTGACCCTCAAGTCCGGCGCTATTGACTTCATGAAATAAGAGGCATATTATGGGTATCAAACGTTATAAACCTACTACTCCCGGATTGCGCCATAAGGTTTCATTTGACTACAGTGAAATTACTAAAACAGAACCTGAAAAGTCCCTTATTACCATGACGCTGCGCGGAAAAGGGAATGGGCGTAACTCTCAGGGTCGAATTACTGTTCGCCACCGAGGTGGAGGAAACAAGCAATTCTACCGAAAGATTGATTTTAAACGAACAAAATGGGATATTGAAGCAAAAGTAGCTTCAATTGAGTACGATCCAAATCGTACAGCCCGTATTGCTCTTCTCCACTATATGGATGGAGAAAAAGCTTACATCATAGCTCCTAACGGCTTAAAAGTAGGCGATCGTATCATGGCTGGAACAAAAACTGATGTTAAGGCTGGAAATGCGATGCCTTTGGAGAATATACCTGTTGGTACCGTTGTGCATAATATTGAGATGAAACCTGGAAAAGGCGCTCAAATGGCACGTTCCGCAGGAACAAGTGCTAAACTTGACGGTAAAGAGAATGGTTATGCTTTCTTAAGCCTTCCCTCTGGGGAAATTCGTATGGTCCTTCTTCGCTGTATGGCTACCATTGGTGAAGTAGGTAATGCTGAACGATCTAATATTTCCTACGGTTCTGCAGGGGCGAAGCGTCATCTAGGATGGCGTCCTACTGTTAGAGGTATGGCTCAAAACGCAACAGATCACCCTCATGGTGGTGGACGCGGTAAGCAAAAAGGGTATAAAATGCCCGTATCACCTACAGGTGTTCCTGCAAAAGGGTATAAGACCCGTAAGAAAAATAAAGTTACCAACCGATACATCGTATCGGCCCGCAAGAGGTAGAAGATGGCTCGTTCCGTTAAAAAAGGCCCTTATATTGACGCCTCCCTGCTAAAGAAAGTTCAATCTCAGCAGGAAGCTGCTAGTTTGGGTAATGCAAAACCGATTAAAACTTGGAGCCGTCGTTCCACTATCCTTCCGGAAATGATCGGTCTTACATTTCAAGTCTATAACGGCAAGATGTTTATTCCTGTCGCAGTTAATGAAAATATGGTCGGACACAAGTTAGGAGAATTTTCTCCTACCCGTACCTTTCGTGCTCACGCTGGCTCTAAAAAAGCAGCGGTAAAGAGATAGGAGGAATTTAATGCAAGCAATCGCTAAAGGAAATTCCCTCCGTATTTCTTCAATGAAGCTTCGAAAAGTCGCTCGACTCGTCAAAGATATGGATGCAGATAAGGCTTTATCTTTGTTAAAAATGATGCCTCAAAAAGGTGCAAAAATGGTTTATAAAGTGCTTCATTCTGCTAAGGCAAACTTTGTGCACAAAAATCCTAATGAAGATCCTTCAGGTCTTTATGTTCACACCATTTTTGTAAACGATGGTACGTCTTTTGCTCGTTTTAAACCTAGAGCAAGAGGTCGAGCAGACAGAATGTACCGTCCTACGTCGCATCTTACTCTGATGCTTAACAAGAAGGAGAACCAATAATGGGTCAAAAAGTTCATCCTATAGGATACCGCATTGGCGTCACTAAACCTTGGGAATCCTCTTGGTATGCAGAAAAAGATTTTCCTACCTTCCTTTTGGAAGATTATAAAATCAGAGAATGTCTCAATAAAGAATACAAGAGAGCTTTTCCAGCACGTATTGAGATAGCTCGTCTGCCTCAGCAAGTAAATGTTACAGTTTTTGCTGGAAAGCCGGGGATTTTAATTGGTCGTAAGGGCGCAGAGATTGAAGAGATCACTAAAAAATTAGCAGCTTTAACTGCTGGTAAGAAAGTATCTCTATCTGTTAAAGAAATTAAGCAACCAGAATTAGATGCTGCTGTTATTGGTGCTGATATTGCCTCTCAAATTGAGAGACGTGTCTCTTACAAAAGAGCCATTAAACAAGCCATCAGAAATGCAATGCGATCTGGAGCTCACGGGATAAAAATTCGTATCTCTGGGCGTTTGAATGGTGCCGAAATTGCTCGTAGTGAAGAGTTCAAAGAAGGACGTATGTCTCTAAATACTCTTACTGCAAATATCGATTACCGTCTCTCCGAAGCTCTCACTCAAATGGGAATTATTGGAATTAAGGTTTGGTTGGCAAAGTAACACGCTGCCATGCATCGCATGAAAATTAAATTAGGAGTCCTTCCATGTTAATACCGGCAAGGGTCAAATTCCGTAAACAACACCGACCGAAAATAAATTCATCGCCTACACACGATGCAACAAATGTTTCTTTTGGTGACTTCGGAATGATAGCCTTGGAAGCGGCATGGCTCACTAACCGCCAGATTGAGGCTGTTCGTGTTGCTATCAACCGCTATCTTAAAAGAGGCGCTAAAGTTTGGATCCGTATCTTTCCTGATCGTCCTTATACCAGTAAAGGTGAAGGTGTGCGTATGGGTAAAGGTAAAGGGTCTCCCGAAGGCTGGGTTGCTCCTGTTCGCCCTGGTCAAATGCTTGTGGAAATCACAGGGGTTAATGAAGAGCGTGCGCAAGAAGCTTTCCGCCGTGCAGGTCATAAGTTGCCTATCGGGGTAAAATTTGTCAAGAGAATAGAGGGATAAGATGTCTAAAAAAGTCCAAGAACTCCGTTCCTTGCCAGAGAACGAATTAGAAGCTATGAAAAAAGAGCTTCAAGAAAAATTGATGCAGAATCGTTTCCGTTCTCGGATGGAAAAACCTAAAAACATCAAAGAAGTTTCAATGATGAAAAAGAAAATAGCCCGCATCAATACGCTGATTCGTGAAGCAGAACTCAAGGGGCAGTAGATGAAAACCACAATTAAAAAAACCTTGATGGGTGTCGTTGTCAGTGACAAGATGCAGAAATCTCGAGGGGTTGAAGTTATCACTCACGAAAAACACCCTCTTTATGGTAAATATGTTCCTAAACGTAAAAAGTTTATGGTTCATGATGAGAACAATATCTCCGTAGCCGGTGATAAAGTGTTAATCAGCGAAGCAACTCCTACTAGTAAGTTCAAGCGTTGGGCGCTAGTTGAAGTTATTGAAAAACATCGAGACTAACGGGAAGGAGTTGATATTATGGTTATGCTAGGAACCCGTATGGACGTTGCTGATAATAGTGGCGCCAAAGTTATTGAATGTATTCACGTTGTAGGAAGCACTCGTCGTCGATATGCTTCTGTTGGTGATGTTGTAGTTGCTGCTGTAAAACAAGCTGCTCCTAATGCTCCTATAAAAAAGGGAGATGTTGTTAGAGCTGTTGTTGTTCGCACCAAAAAAGAAGTTAACCGTGCCGATGGATCTGCGATTCGTTTTGATCGTAACTCTGCTGTTATCGTTAATAAAAAGAATGAACCCAGTGGAACTCGTATTTTTGGCCCTGTTAGCCGTGAGCTTCGAGAGAAAGATTTTATGAAAATCGTTTCCCTTGCTCCGGAAGTATTTTAGGAGTCTGTTGTGAATATCAAGAAAAATGACGAAGTAATCGTTGTTAGTGGAGACGATAAAGGGCGTCGAGGAAAAGTTCTTCGATCTTTCCCAAAAGAAAACACTGTTTTGATTCAAGGGATTAACATCGTTAAAAAGACGATTAAAAAAGACCAAGAACACCCTAACGGTGGTTTCATTGAAAAAGAAATGCCAGTTAACGTTTCCAATGTTATGTTATTTGACCCAAAAGTCAACAAACCTGTTCGAACAAAGGCAGTTGTTGATGCTCAGGGCAATAAGAAACGCCAATCGGTTAAATCCGATCATGTGTTTGAATAAGTAAGAGGCACTCATGGCTGAAGAAAAGAAACCCGCCGCTCCCAAGGCTGCTGCTCCTAAAAAAACAGCTGCTCCCAAAAAGCCTGTGGCTGAAAAAGCTGAAGCAAAAGCGGTAAAAGCCCCTAAAGAAGCTGCTCCTAAAAAGGAAGCGGCTCCTAAAGTTGCAAAAGCAAAGAAAGAAGTTGCGACTCTTTCTGTCAAGGCACCTGCTAAGAAAGCAGCTCCTAAAAAAGATTCTTATCAGGCTCGTTTTAAAACTATGTATGAAGAAAAAATTCGTCCTACACTTTTGAAAGAGTTTGGTTATAAATCTTCTATGGCTATTCCTAAAATCGTTAAGATTGTCATCAATAGTGGTGTGGGAGATGCTGTTTCTGATAAGAATGTTGTAGATAATGCTCAAAATGATATAACTATCATTGCTGCACAAAAAGCGGTTAAGACTATCGCTCGTAAGTCCGTTTCTAACTTTAAACTTAGAGAAGGAATGCCTATTGGTGTTAAAGTGACTCTTCGAGGAAATCGTATGTTTGACTTCCTTGATAAGGTTATTTCTACAGCTCTTCCTCGTGTAAGAGACTTTAGAGGTGTTAAACCTACAGGTTTTGATGGGCGAGGAAACTTCACATTTGGTCTTAAAGAACAAATTGTATTCCCCGAAATCAACTACGATAAAATCGACAAAGTCCGAGGCATGGATATTTCCATTGTTACCACGGCAAGAACAGATGCGGAAGCTCGAAGCCTACTTAATCAGTTTGGCTTTCCCTTCCGGGCTAAGTAGACGGAGGTTCACATGGCTAAAAAATCAATGATTCAACGCTGGCAACGAACTCCTAAGTTTAGTGCCCGTGCGTACAATCGCTGTAATATCTGCGGTCGTCCTCGTGCCTATATTCGAGATTTCGGTGTTTGCCGATTGTGTTTCCGCAAGTTGGCATCTCAAGGGTTAATCCCTGGAGTTACCAAGTCTTCTTGGTAAGTTAGAGCGAGGAAAAAATGGATATTATTGCAGATAGTTTGACAAAAATTCGAAACGCCGCTATGCGACGTCTTCCTAAAACAAATGTCAAAAAAACAAAGATCGTAGAAGGTCTTTTGAAAATTATGGTTCGAGAAGGATTTATTGAATCTTTTAAAGATGCAGGAATTCCTTACTCTATCGAAGTTGTGCTCAAGTACAATAACGGTAAATGTGTCATTGATGGCTTACAACGCGTAAGTCGTCAATCCCGTCGTATTTATGTCGGGCAAGATAAGCTTCCCCGTGTTTATAATAACTATGGGATTGCTGTTTTGACAACTTCTAAAGGCGTTATCACTGACAAAGAAGCCCGTTCTATGGGTGTCGGTGGTGAAGTTCTGTGTTATATTTGGTAGGAGAAATACATGTCTCGTTTGGCAAACAAATCCCTGCCCATTCCTAGCGGGGTGACCGTTACGGTAGAAAATGGGATCTTTTCCGTCAAGGGATCTCTTGGCGAAATCAAACAGGATTTTGATGCTGCTCGCGTCAAAATATCTGTGGACAACAATGCTGTTGTTGTCGGTCGTGTTAATGATGAACGTGAATCTCGGGCTTTACAAGGTCTTTATTGGTCTTTAGTTCGAAACGCGCTCACAGGAGTTTCAGAAGGCTTTACTAGAGGTCTTGAAATTCAAGGGGTTGGTTACCGTTGGGAAGTTAAAGAGTCCAAAATTAACCTTACTGTTGGTTTTTCACATCCTGTTTCGTTTGTGATTCCCAGTGGAGTTACGGTTGAGCAACCATCCCCGGCACAGTTATTGGTTAAGGGCTTCGATAAGCAACTTGTTGGTCAAGTAGCCGCCAATATCCGTTTCATTAAACCCCCAGAACCTTACAAAGGCAAAGGAATTCGTTATTCTGGCGAAGTCGTGCGCTTAAAAGAAGGTAAATCTGGCGGTAAAAAGAAATAGGGATTAGGAGTAAACCATGATTGATACGATTTCTCAGAAAATCAAACATCACCAACAACGAAAGCTCCGCAGTCGAAAGCATTTAAAAGTTGCTGCAGACCGCCCTCGAATGACAGTTTTTCGTTCGAATCGCTACTTGTATGTTCAGGTGTTGGATATAAATAACAATGTTTTAGCATCTTTCTCATCTCTTTCTAAAGAGTTAGGCAAAGATAAGCTTGGCAATAATATCGAATGCGCTACTATTATTGGAACCCAAATTGGGGAAAAATTAAAAGCGTTGAAGATTCAGAAAGTTGTTTTTGACCGTAACGGTTATTTGTTTCATGGCAAAATTAAAGCTCTTGCTGATGCCTGCCGCGCTGTCGGAATAGAATTTTAGAGGTTACTATGTCGGATATTCATGAAGAACAAACCAATACAGCTCCTTCCTCCGAACGCCCTGCACGCGGTAGCCGCGGTCGCCAAGGTGGTTCTGGAGCTGGAAGACGTGGAGATCGTCGAGATCGCTCGGCAACCGAAGCTGTTCCTTCCGAATGGGAAGAAAAAGTAGTTAGCCTCCGCCGTGCTACAAAAGTTGTTTCAGGAGGAAAACGTTTCCGTTTTAATGCCATGGTTGTCGTGGGAAATAAAAAAGGAAAAGTTGGCCTTGGTTATGGAAAAGCTAATGAGCTCGCCGATGCTATCAAAAAAGCAAAAGATAAAGCTATTGCTAATGCCGTTTCTATCCGTTTAAAAGGATTTACTATTCCTCATACGGTGCTTGGTGTTTACAAAGCTTCTCGCATTTTGATGAAACCTGCTACTCCAGGTACTGGGGTTATTGCAGGGGGTGCTGTGCGTCCTGTATTGGAATTGCTTGGTATTCAAGATGTGCTTACAAAGTCCTTACGTTCTCCTAATCCTGTGAACTTAGTTAAAGCAACGTTTACAGCTTTAGGAAACCTTTATCAAATTGAAGATATTGCTGCTAAACGTGGCAAAACTGTTGCCGAAATTTACGGCAAGTAGAAGGAGCGCATAAATGGGTCATTTTGAACTTAAACCCAACGAAGGTGCTGTACATAAGCGCAAGCGAGTAGGTCGTGGAACCGGTAACGGTCATGGTAAAACCTGCGGACGTGGTCATAAAGGTCAAAAAGCTCGGAGTGGAGGATATATTCCTTTGTACTTTGAAGGTGGTCAAATGCCACTTTACCGTCGCTCTCCGAAGCGTGGTTTTAAAAATATTAACAAAGTATTCAACAATGTAATTAACTTAGAAAACTTGAATATCTTTGCAGATGGTTCAGAAGTTACAATTGATAACTTAATCGAAGCTGGTCTTATAAAATCTAACGGTAATCCTGTTAAATTATTAGCCTCTTCTTTTGATACAGAAAAAAACTTTGAACGTAAAAATCTTAAGATTCATGCTCATAAAACATCAAAAGCTGCTATGGATCTTCTTTCTAAAGCCGGTTGTACGGTTGTACAATAGGTGGTTTAGATGTCCATAATTAATGATATGTTCCGCATTCCGGAACTTCGCCGACGTCTGCTTTTCACCTTGTTTATCATGGTAATTGTAAGGGTTGGTACACAAATACCTGTTCCTGGTGTACATGTCAATAATTTATTGGCCGCTGTAGGAAATGATAATAATAGTTTTGTTGCCCTGATTAACCTCTTGAGTGGAGGGGCTCTTAGTAGAGCTTCTATTTTCGCTCTAGGGGTTACTCCCTACATTACGTCCAGTATTGTTATGCAACTGCTGACAGTTATCATTCCATCATTAGAAAAAACATCTAAAGATGGTCCTGAAGGACGACGTAAGATTCACCAAATTTCTCGCTTAGGTACTCTTGTTATTGCTGCTGTTCAAGGGGTGATTTATGGTTCTTATCTAGCTCAGTTTAATGCTAACACCGCTCGCCCTTTTATTTTAATTGGTTCTACTGAATTTGTAACATTATTCACGATTTCAGTAACAGCGGGGACATTTGTTCTTATGTGGCTTGGAGAACGTATCACTGAAAAGGGAATAGGAAATGGTGTTTCTATGGTTATCTTAAGTGGTATTGTTGCAGAATTTCCTAGAGCTTTATATACCTTACTCAATACGCCTCAAGATCCTATTATGTCTTTACTTCTTGTTATACTCTTCATTGGTGTTGTGATGGCAGTATTGTTTGAAGAATTAGCTCTGCGTCGTGTTCCAGTCCAGTATACACGATCAGGGACAATGCAGCAAGGGCCTACCTATTTACCTTTCAAAGTTAACCCTACAAATGTGATACCAATTATCTTTGCATCTGCAGTGTTGGTATTTCCTATTCAAATTGCCCAGTGGGTTGGTCCACGTGCTCCTTGGTTGCAGACAGTAGCTAACAATATGCAACCTGGAACTCTTTGGTATTCTATAATATATTTCCTTCTTATAATGTTCTTTGCCTTTTTCTATATTGAGATCGAACTAAACCCGCACGATATTGCAGAGAATCTTCGCCGTCAAAACGCGTATATTCCTGGAGTCAGACCTGGTATTGAGACAGAACAATATATTTCAACTGTGCTGTATAGATTAGCTCTCCCTGGAGCAGCGTTTCTAGGAATTATAGCACTGCTACCAACCTTTATTGTATATAAGATGAGAGTGCCTCAAAATATAGCTTATTTGATGGGCGGAACATCACTTATTATCATGGTTGGAGTATCGCTCAATGCGCTCAAACAGATTGAAGCTTTCTTAAATATGCATCATAAAGATGGATTCCTTTCTCCTCAGCGGAGACATTATTATGAGTAAAAAAATCGTTTTCTTGGGCTTTCCTGGTTCAGGGAAGGGTACGCAGAGTGCAATGCTTGCTGAAAAATGCGGATGCTTTGTACTTTCCACCGGCGATGCCTTTCGAGAAATGATTGCTAGAGGTACGGGAGACGTTGCCGATCAAGTTCGATCGCTCGTTGCAAAGGGAGATTTGGTTTCTGATGATCTAACTTTCTCTGTGGTTAAAGAAGCTCTTGCTTCTCATAAAGATTCTTGGATTTTAGATGGATTTCCCAGAAACTTACCGCAAGCAGAACTTCTCAAAGCTTATGATTCTCCAAGTGATGTTGTCCTCTTTGATATGGATGAAGAAAAGATCTTTCAACGATTATCAGGTCGACGTCTTGCAAAAGGATCAGGAAAGATGTATAATGTTTACACCAATCCTCCTAAAAAAGATGGAGTCTGTGATGTCAGCGGAGAAAATCTCATTCAAAGAGATGATGATAAACCTGAAGCTGTCTCCAAACGTATGGAAGTATATCACAAACAAACTGCGCCGCTAATTCGTTTTTACGAAGAAGAAGGGCTTCTCCGAAGGGTTAATGCAGATCAAGAAATGGATGCTGTATTTTCTGATGTGAAAAAAGTGTTGGGGCTGTGATGATCGAGAAAGAAGACGTTATCAAATTAGATGGAGTTGTTTTAGAACAACTTCCCGGAGCTACTTTTAGAGTGGAGCTGGAAAACAAACAGCAGGTTCTAGCACATATTTCAGGCAAGATGAGAATAAATTATATTAAAATTCTTCCTGGAGACCGTGTTAGTATCGAGCTTTCACCGTACGATCTTAGTAAAGGTCGAATTGTTTATCGGTATAAGTAGAGAGGTTTATAGCCATGAAAGTTAGAGCATCCGTAAAACCGATGTGTGAGAAGTGTCGAACGATTCGTCGCCACGGCTTGTTGCGTGTTATTTGTGAAAATCCCAAACACAAGCAACGACAAAAAGGTCAAAAGAGAGCTTAGGAGGAATAGATGGCACGTATTTCTGGCCGCGAGGTTCCCAATAACAAAGCTGTTTTTATTGGGTTGACCTATATTTATGGTATCGGCAGACATTCTGCATTAAAGATTGTAGAATCTGCAAAAATTGAAATGAATAAGAAAATAGGTGAGCTTTCTGAAGAAGAACTTAACCGAATTCGTGAGGCTATTGATCAAGGGTTTAAAGTTGAAGGAGATCTCAGAACAGAGCGTCTTATGAACATTAAACGTCTTATTGATATCGGATCTTATCGTGGACTTCGGCATAAAAAACGATTGCCTGTTCGTGGACAACGCACTCGTACGAATGCTCGTTCTTGGAAAGGTCCTCGAGCCAACGCTATCAAGAAAAAATAAGAGGTTTCCATGGCTACGAAAGCTACTAGCAAACGAAGAAAAGATAAAAAGAATATCGTTGAAGGAATTGTTCACATTCAAGCTACCTTCAATAATACGATTATTACAGTTACCGACATGAATGGCAATACGATTTCTTGGGCTAGCTCTGGCGTTGGTGGTTTTAAAGGAACGAAAAAAGGCACTCCATTTGCTGCACAACTTGCTTGTGAAAAAGCAATGGAAGATGCAAAGTTCCATGGACTACTTACAGCCAACGTTCGTGTTAAAGGTCCTGGTCCTGGTCGTGAATCTGCCATCCGTGCTGTTGATGCAGCTGGAGTTACCGTTAAGAGTATCCGTGATATTACCCCCATTCCCCATAACGGATGCCGTCCTCGTAAAAAACGACGCGTTTAATAAATATTTAAAGGAAGGCACCTTATGGCTCACAGAGAACTTCTCTCAAATCTCATACTTCCTTATGAACTAAAATACGAGCAAAAAACATTTACTGATACTTATGGAAAATTCTTCATCTACCCCTTTGATAAAGGGGTAGGGGTAACTATTGCAAACTCTCTACGAAGAGTGCTTTTAAGCGCTATTCCAGGATACGCCTTTACTTCGGTGAAAATCGAAGGAGTAAATCATGAATTTGATAGCATTAAAGGTGTAAAAGAAGATGTTACAGACATTATTTTAGCACTTAAAAAAGTTTCCCTATTTCTCAACGATTCCTCTAATAGCAAAAAAATTCGTGTTCAAAAGAAAGGACCTGGTTTATTCACGGCTGCAGATCTTATCGTTGATAACACTATTGAAATCGCCAATCCTGATTTTGTCATTGCTACTTTAGATAATGCTGCAGAACTTGTTATAGACTTGACAATTGAATTTGGTCGTGGTTATAGATCTGCAGAAGACGCTTTGGCAAAAGTTGATGAATTAAGCGTGATACCCATTGATGCTATTTTTTCTCCTATTGATAGAGTAAACTTTATTATTGAAGAATATCGTGTTGGGGATCGTACAGACTGTGAAAAAGTTGTGCTCGAAGTATGGACAGGTGGATGTATTAAACCTGCTGATGCGGTTGCGGATGCGTCGGTTATCCTGAAAAATTATTTCTCGCTATTCATCAATTTTGAACCTGTAGAAGAGGCTGTATTACCAGGAATTCCTGAAACAACTTCTGCTGCTGATGAGATACTCTCTCGATCGGTTGAAAGCTTAGACCTTTCTGTCCGTTCATTGAATTGTCTTCAGAGTGAAAATATTGCAACCATCGGTGAGTTGCTCAACTATAACACCGATGAATTGATGAAAATTAAAAATTTTGGCAAAAAGTCTCTCACTGAAATTGCTGAAAAACTAACAATGTTTAATTTGAGTATTAAGTAAGGAGCCGTATAAATGCGCCACGGAAAGAAAACAGTAAAATTAAGCCGGAATCGCAGCGCCCGCAAGGCTCTGTTCCGAAACCTCGCCCAATCTCTTTTCAAATATGAAAGTATTCGTACTACATTAGTAAAAGCAAAGGCAATTCGTCCTTATGCTGAGAAATTAATTACAAAAGCAAAAGCTGCTGATTTACATAATCGTCGCCAAGTTCTTGCCGACATCTATGATGAATCAGTTGTTAAAAAGCTATTTAATGATATTGCACCCCGCTTTCAAAATAGAGAGGGTGGTTATCTTCGAATCACAAAGCTTGGAGCACGTCTTACAGATGGTGCAGAAATGGCTCTTGTTGAGTTTGTTGAAGCTGATAACTAAATCTATTCTTAAACCCGCTACTTGTAGCGGGTTTTTTTGTACTTTATCCCTAACCTTGATTTTTATACTAAAAAATGGTATAATATTTCCGTATTTTATGAGGAGTATCCCATGAGTTATGAAGCAGTTATCGGTTTGGAAGTTCACGTTCAGCTTAATACAAAGACGAAAGTTTTTTGTGCCTGTCCAACTAGTTTTGGTCTTTCACCAAATAGTTCCGTGTGTCCCGTTTGTCTGGGATACCCCGGCACTTTACCGGTGCTTAATCAAGGGGCAGTGGAGAAAGCAATTCTTGCGGGTGTGGCTCTCAAATCCTCTATTAATAAAATGTCCCGATTTGATCGAAAAAGTTATTTTTACCCGGATCTACCAAAAGGCTACCAAATAACTCAAAACTTTCACCCTATCGTTTCAGGAGGGGTTGTTAATGTCCATATGGGCGACGGGTCTGTTAAGGATATTCGCATACACCACATGCACTTAGAAGAAGATGCTGGTAAATTGATCCATAATGATAACGAGGATTTTTCCAGAGTTGACCTTAATAGAGCTGGTACGCCTCTTCTAGAAATTGTCTCCGAACCTGATATGAAAACTTCAGATGAAGCTTACTTCTATTTAAGAGAAATTCGTACTTTAATGAAATATGTTGATGTGAGTGATGTCAACCTCGAGGAAGGTTCTCTTCGTTGTGACGCTAACGTTTCTGTAAGGCCTGTTGGTCAGAAGGAATTTGGCACAAAAGTTGAAATTAAAAACTTAAATTCCTTTAATGGAGTAAGAAAAGCAATCGATTATGAAATTGAACGCCAGATTAAGCTTATCGAATCTGGTGGCAAAGTAGAACAAGAGACTCGACTCTACAATGCTAATAAAAATATAACATTAGGTATGAGAACTAAAGCTACTGTTGCTGATTATCGCTACTTTCCCGACCCAGATCTTCCCGATTTAGTCCTTTCTCAAGAGCAAATTGATGAAGTATCAGCCAGAATGCCAGAACGCCCTTTTGAAAAACGAGTGAGATATATGGACCAATATGGGCTACCACTTCAAGATTGTAGCGTGCTTTCAGAAGATACTTTACTTTCAGAGTATTTTGAAAGTGTTGTTTCTCATAAAGTAGAGGCGAAAAAAGCTGCAAACTGGATTATTACAGAAATGATGAGTCTCATTAATGAACATAAGCTATCTGTTGCAGAATTTATCGAAAAAATCAATCCAGAAGCCACAGCAGAACTGCTTCTTCTTGTTGCCGACGGTGCTATTAGTGGTAAAATTGCTAAAGATGTATACCCAGAAATGCTCACTACAGGTAAAAGCGCTGGAACTATCGTCGAAGAAAAAGGCTTAAAGCAAGTTAGTGACGTAGGCGCCCTAGAGGCCATGATTGATAAAATTCTTGCAGATAACCCCTCAAAGGTTGAAGAATATAAAGCTGGTAGAGATAAACTTTTTGGCTTTTTTGTTGGTGAATTAATGAAAGCTACCAAAGGTCAAGCAAATCCTGCTCTTGCTAGTAAGATTTTAAAACAAAAGCTAGGATAAAATGACCACCGCGTTTGATATTGGCAATACAAATGTCAAAGTTTTCTTGATCGATGCTTCTGGTGCGGTGATTTCAAAAAAGACTCGCCCCACCCCAGATTTATTTGAGCCTCAAGCGTGGGAAGAATTTCTTGAGGTTTTAAAAGAAAGCCACGAAGGTTATAGAAACTCCCAAATGAAAATTTCTTGTGTAAACTGGAGAGTTTTCCTAGCTTTAAGAGTGGTTTTCGGTTATACTTCTATAGAAGACTTCGATACAAACCTTCCTTTTGATCCAGCCTTGATGGAGCTTCCAGAAGATTCCCCTTTTGTACTCGAATCAATGATACCACTTGAAAGGCCTTCTGTACCTGGATTAATCGGAACAGATCGTCTTCTTGCAGCCTTTGCTCTTCATGAGATGTATAGAGAGGCGTTTTTTGTAGTCTCTCTAGGTACGGCAACTACTATTGATCTGATAACTCAAGAAGGAATTTTTTATGGCGGCGTTATTTTTCCTGGCTTAGATTCTGCTTATGCAGGCTTACTTTCTAGAGCCGCGCATTTGCCGATGCTGTCGGATCTTCCTTCTCCAGAAAAAATTGTTGGAACTAACACCACTCAAGCACTCTCAGCAGGTTCTATTATTGGGCATGCGGTGATGATAGATGGATTTATAGCAAGAATGCAACGCGATGCTGCATTAACGGGAAATATAAATGTTGTGCTTACGGGTGGGCGAGCCTACACTGTAAGCCCTTATATGCGGAGTGTTCACTCTGTACACGAATATTTAGTTGCGCTAGGATTAACCTTTATTGATACTGCAGAACCCCTTGAAATCAGAGCACTTTCAAGTTTACTTGCCTATGAGCCACCTGTGCCTGTAGATGATAAATCATATAAGATTCCCTCAGAATCAGAGATGCCATTGGAAAATTCTTCTGAAAAATCGAATGTATTTTCGGGTAAAGGCTTTCGCGTTAATATTGATGAAACTTCTTTATCAGAAGAAGAAATGTTAGAGGAGTAAACTATGCTTCGGGTTATTGCTATATTATGGCTTCTTTTAGCTGTGCCAACCTTTCCTCAACGTGTTAAAGAAAGTTTTCTTCCTACTCAAAGACAAACTCCTGAAGAATCAACTAATCAAAGCCCTTCACCGGCTCCTACACCTCCACCACCAGCTCCGGAGCCTCCCGTAGTTATCGTGCCTCCGCCACCTCCTCCTATTCCCGTAGTGTCTCCCCCTCAGACAAATGAGGTATTTATAAACACTAATGATATCTTGGATGCAATTAGAGAACAAACGGCAGAACTTACCCCAGAACTCGTCATTCAAGACCATTTGAGGCGGCGAAACCCAGAAATAGCACCTGTTCCTATAGTGCCACGCCCTATTACCAAGCCAGACACCTCTATTATCCAAGGCCCTCAACCCTTCATACCTATTAATGGTATTGTTCTAGATGCAGGGCATGGAGGAAAAGATCCTGGAGCTATTGCAAATGGAATTCGCGAAAAATGGCTAGTGATGTCTATCGTTAAGCACCTTCACTCAAAATTTCGCCTCAATAAAAAAAATATGAATGTTTTTGTTACTCGAAAAAATGATACTTTTATATCCCTTGAAGAAAGAGTCTCTAAGACAGCGCGGTGGTCAGCACCTAAGACAAATAATATTTTATTTGTTTCTATTCATGGAAATAGCTCACCTAATCGACGTGCGGAAGGTTTTGAGATTTATACTCTCTCAGAAAGAGCATCAGATCCGGAAGCACTGGAAGTCGAAAGGCTTGAAAATGCTGGCTTCTCTAAGGAAGACATTGATCAAACTCAGAATATCTACTCTCTTCTTGCGGATCTCATTAGAGATGGTACCAGAAAACAATCAGAATGGCTTGCAGGATATATTTATGATGCAACAATTCCCGAGATCCAACCCAGAGGGGGCGTTGGTCGCGGAGCCTATCGTAAAGCAAACTTTTTCGTCCTCAAATATAATACCGTCCCTTCGGTTCTGGTGGAAGTAGGGTATCTAACTCATACTGCCGAGGCAAATCGTTTGAAAGATGTAGCCTACCATGAGATGCTTGCAGAAGGAATGTATAAAGGAATTGCTAGATTTATCGATGAATACAATGATACACAAGGCTTTACAACAGGTAAGGGAGTTTTTAATGAAAAAAAAGGTAGATAAGGCTTCCTCAGCTTCCAAAAAAGAAGGTTTTCAACTCAAATATAAGGATATTTTGAAGAAATTAAACATTTTTATAAAAGACATCGCCGAAAAAACCGTAGTTATTGCTAAAAAATGTATATCACTTTTAGTAAGTTATGTAAATTCTCATAAAAACATTATTCTTAAAATAAGCTTAGGAATTCTTTCTCTGGTTATTTTACTATTTGGAATTCATTTTTGGGCAACAAAACCTTTTTATTATGGAGATAGACTTAACTCAAATCGAATTATTACCGAAAGAATGTCATTAAGATTATTTTCATCAGAGAGTGATCTTCAAGCTTATATACGCCAGTATTTTCTTGGAAATGATAATTATCAAATTCGACTTCCTTACAATTCTGTTGGGCGCATGATTGGTATATACCACGATACACCAAAAGAAACATTGATAATTAATTGGAATTCGGAGTTTTATCTTTCTTGGCAAGAGGGGGTTCCAACAAGGGATACGCAGTTATTTTTTTATAGTATTAAAAGAAATTTCCCAGTTAAAACGATTCGTTATTTAATTGATGGTAGAAGCATCCCTATTTTATGGGAAGAACAACGGCTTGATCTAGGGGTAAACATAGAATCGATAACGATTCAAAAAAATAAAAAAAATTAATAATAATCTTCAAGTTTTGCCCCCCTTCGTGCCGACAAATACTTGAGGAAAAATATAGGTTTTTACTTGACAGTTGCCCCTAAAATCGTGCAAAATATGTCAGAGATATTCTGATATTGTCAGAACCAACCTAAATATTCCCAAATATATAAGGATATAAAATATTCCTAAGGAGAGGACTATGAGTCACATGAGAGCTCTTTTATCTATTGCGCTGGTGCTTGGTGTTGCCGGGCCACTGAGTGCCGCTGAAAGAACCTTGATTGACTTCACTACTTTTGATGAAAACATCAGACAAGTAATGCAGCGCGATCAGGAAATCTACAACAATGCTATTGCAGAAAATCCAGAATTGGATATTCGTGCTAATGGATGGCCGGATTTTGAATTTGCAGAAGCCGATTGGGATTTGTCTAATTGGAGAGTTGAATTAAATTCTTCCGCACAGACACCCGAAAATGATAAAAATTCTATGATTAAACCTGCTCCAAGTCAACAACATGGAACAGTTTTAGGTGTTCGATTGGCATTTAAACCTTGGGCTAACCCTTTCTGGGCTATAATTTCTATGCCTTTCTATTTTAACGCTAACTACACAGACGGAACTTATGTATCCGAAAATGATGGTCAAGATGCTGGTTTAAGCATCGGATTGTTAGTAAACGTTGGTCAATTAAGAAATGTTCGTTCTTGGATCTATGGTCTTAACTATAATTACACAGCTGGTGTTCGTATTCGTAATGAAAACGATCAACTTATTGAATATGGTTTTGGATCTATTTTCCACGAAGGATGGAGACGTCTTAGCTACGTTAATCCTTTCTACTTAGAAGATGCAAATGATTGGAAACCTGTAAAGAATCCTTTATATCCTTTCACTATGCCTTACTACAAGTTTGATGCCTTGGCTTTCTACAAACCCGAAGGCAATACAAACCCACACTTCTTTGGTTATGTTAGAGACATTACTATCGATAGTGACCTTGCAGTTGTTCGTGAAGATCTTGATATCGATGACGAAGCGCTCTGGAAAGTTATTTCTACAGAAGCTATCCGCAAACGATCAGTTATGAGTAAGCGTATTGCTGAAGAATTACTTCTTCGCAAGAACATGCTTAAACTCCGAACTGCGAATCAAGAAGCCGCTGCAGCTGCAGCAGCTCCAGCAGCAGGTGCTTAATAAGTATTATGAAATTAAAAACCCCTCTAATTTTAGAGGGGTTTTTCTTTTTATCTCTTTTAAGGAGATGATGAATTTTCTAAAGATTGGCGGCGTTGAGATAAAATTCTTTGTTCTAGAGGATTAAATAATTCTAGTATTTCAACACTATCATTAACCTGAGAAAAAGATAACGTAATAAAAGCTTGCCTCAAGTTTCTGATATCGACTAAATATGCTTGAAGCTCCCGATCTTTTGTATTATCCCAGAGATAAGAAAATCCCAATGATCGATATGTTTCTAATCTCTTAAGTAGTTCTGGTTTCACTAAAATTCTCTGATTTTTTCTATACTCTTCATCAAAGAAATCTGCGTTATTGAGATGTTGAATCAATTGCCAACCTATATTAGCCTCGGGGGTAAGATTATCGCCGAGGAATTGTTCTAAATCATCCAGATGAGATTTCAGCATAGCATATGATATCTGAGAACTACTAAAATTACTTACCCATATTGTCCCCGCAGGCAGGGTTAAAGGAAGCGTATTTGTTCCATCTTGATCAACCCATACAAGAGACCCAAGCCATTCTTTAGGATAGGTGTGGCGAATACGAAGTAATGTTAATTGTTCATAGGAACTATCAAATGCATTGGTAAGATTTGTCGAGATTCGTTGTAAATCGGTGTTATATAGAAATGTTCGATTGAACTCATTGAGAAATTCTGGGAAAATTTTATCGTCGGAAAGAGCCAGATTTTGATGAATATTAGCTGTTTCGATGATATCAGTGAAGGCAAAATCTGTATCTTGATATTTCTCGGATAAAGTATCAGCTAGTAATATTCCCCTTAGCATGCTTTGCTCAAAAGTTTTGTCAAATAAGGTTGATCCCAGTAGATACTTCCAAATAGGATTCTGCGTATCTCTTGAAGTAAGAAGATTTAGCATTAAAAAACGGTCTCGTCTTCTTATTTCAGCTCCCCAAGAGGGGGAGATAGAGGAGATTAAACTCAATGTTAGATATTGAACAAAACTTTCCATAAGAATGGATTCTTTTGGTGAATATTCAAGGACGCCTGGTAGGTAGGCATGAAATAATTCGTGAATAACAGTTTCGAGCAATCGTTTATGGGCTGGACCTGATAGAGTAAAAGAATGCAGTGGGTTTTTAGCAGCCCTAACTAACTTAGAATCTAGGAATATAATACTCCCAATAAATTCTCCGTCAGCAAAATCATCCGCTTTCCCAGGAATACGAATATCTGTTGGAAATAAATGAGCCTCTGTCAAAGGATAGAAACGTTGTTTTTCCCTGATTGCGCCCCAATAAGGGGTTAGTGCTTGAGTTAGAGCATCGAGATCGTCATCATAAAAGTATAAATCACCTATTTTTTTTCGAGATTTTGTTGTTAAAATAAGAGTTGAGCTTAGCATAATCTTATTTAATTCGCTTGACCATGTAGAAATATTTCCAACAAGGCTTTCGGTTTCAGAAATAAGTTTTCCCCCCATAATCGCTCTTAAATTTGTGGGAGTTAGCACACTTATATTATAAGAAATAGATTTATCGTTGATGGGAAGAGGCAACCACTGTCTTCTACCATCCAAAAAGGCTCCAGTTTCATCAAATATCAGTCGAGGATCTTGGCCTTGGGGGAGAAGAGAAAATCGAATATTGACGCTAGTTCTTTCATTAGTGCGTAGAGGAAGAGTTATTGTGAGAATTCTCATGTTGCCAGATATTTGAGAACGCACTTCTAGGTCTGCTTCACCCTGTCGGACAGCGAGAATATCTACTAAAGGGTTGACGGCAAGAACCCATTGATTTTTAGGATTCGAGCTTTGATTTTGAATAGTATATGTTAGATCTCCAGATAGTTGTAAGGCATCAGCTCTAACTGTAATATTTCCTCGAATACTAAGTGTATCTTTTGCGTAAGATATTCCTATGGCAAATATTACACTAAAAGCGAGGCAGAATTTTTTCATCCATGCACCCCTCGGAGTTTTGTGTAAAGCCCACCTTTTTCGAGAAGTTCCTGATGAGTGCCAAATTCTGCAATCTTTCCATCGTGCATGATGGCAATACGATCAACTTTTTCGATAGTTTTTAACTTGTGAGCAATGATAATAGTTGTTTGACGTCCATAAATATTTTCCAAGGCTTGAGAAACTTGTTTTTCGCTGGCAGCATCCAAAGCGCTTGTTGGCTCGTCAAGCAATAAAAATGCTGGTTTGCGTAGCACGGCGCGTGCCAAAATAATACGTTGGCGTTCTCCCCCTGAAAGTCGAGAGCCTTGATCTCCAGCTTGAGTAAGATATTTGTCTGGGAGGGCATTGATAAATGCATCAGCGTGAGCAATGCGAGCTGCCTCTTCAATTTCTTCGAGTGTGGCATCGGGTTTAGATAGGGTGATATTCGATAAAATGGTATCACTAAAGAGGGCTGTATCCTGGGTAACAAGGGCAATTTGATGACGAATAGATGCTGCATCGTATTCCGAAATATTTTTTCCGTCGATTAGTATTTGTCCCTGCTGAGGGCAGTAAAATTTAGGAATTAACGCCATAAAAGTGCTTTTTCCACTACCGCTTGCGCCCAAAATAGCAATTGTTTCCCCAGATTTAATATCAAGAGAAACGTTGTTGAGGATTTTTCGTTGATGATTATATGAGAAGTGAACATCCTTAAACGAGAGTTGCCCCTTAATATCTTCGATTGGTTTGAGATTTTCCTGTTCTTCTGGGGTATCGAGAATCTCAAAAATACGTTCAAGAGAAGGGGCAAGACGTCTCACCACAAGAATAAGTTGGCTTGAAGATGAAATTGGCTCTGAAAGTACGATAGCCATTGCAACAAATTTAGCAACATCACCAGGGACAGCAATGCCGAGTTGAATCCCTAATGCTCCAACAGAAAGAAGAAGAATCACGGCGGTAATCCCTAAAAAATCGGAAGCAGGAAGACCAAGAAGCCGAATCTTGACTTCTTTATCGGCGAGAGTAAGCTGGGCTTGGTTTTTTTCTTTAAAACGAGATATTTCGGCGTCTTCGCTATTATAACCTTTAATAACCACGATATGGCGAATACTTTCCGAAAAAATTTTAGTAATTCCAGCGATATTTTCTTGCATACTTCGCCCAAGCTTCTGAACCTTCGACCCAACGATTCCTAATAATCCTGCAATAAGTGGCCCCAATATAATAAAGTAAAGAGATAATTTCCAGTTAATGATAAACATTGTGGCAATAATTGCAAGCACGGTAAGTGGTTGTGCTACTAGCTGTACCATAATATTCATCAGAAAACTCTCCACCAACGTAATATCGTTAGAGGCAGTGGAAATTATTCGAGAAGAATCGTGCTTATGATAGTAAGGGATAGGAAGACGAACAAGTTTTTCATAAAGCTTTTCGCGTAAAAGATGCGCAATACGAATGGCAAGCTTACCGGATAGAACATACATCATGTATTGAGCAGCACTCCACAAAAAACCCAGCCCAAAGAGAAGTCCAATCATTCTGATATTAAGGCTAGAAGTATTGCCGCTCATGAACACATTGTTGATAAAATCACCAATAAAATAAGAAACCCCTGTTCGACCGGCAACAAAAAGAATAGCTGCCATTAATATAGTTAAAAGGCGGCCTTTATAAATTGATAGCATCCGCAATAATCGACGGATTGGAGATGTAACTTGTTTATTTTTCATGGTTATAGTTTAACATGCCCAAGGCTATTTTTGCAAACAAAAAGCACCAAAATTTAAAAATCTTTGCTTAAGAGGGTGCTAAAATTGGCGAAAAATCCAAAAATCCCCTAATATATATAGTATACCTTACAAGGGGGTTTTTGTGTTGAAAAGATGGATACTTCTTGGTGTTTTTTTGACGAGTTCAACGATTCTTTTTGCTGATCCTCGAATTGCCCCTTACATCGTTGATGGAGATTTAGTTTTATATGCGCCTAGTCTTTCTGAGGTTTCTCGAATTTCTGATATGTTGTTGCAAAAATATCAAGGGGCAGAAGGCAAAAAAACCTTAGCATACTGGCAGGATGCAATGCATCGTCGTATGGGAGTAAACCCTTTCCAGCCTCAAGAAGCAGAAAGCATAGGTTTAGATCCCACAGGTGCGGTTGCGTATGTTCATGTAAAAGATAATCATGGCTATATGATCTTCACGCTGAAAAATAAAGTACTTTTCACGTATGCAATGGACAATCTTTCGCAGCCTGTTCCATACCGTATTCTTGATAACTTTGCCATTCTTACAGCATCGGAAGAAATTCTTGACTATACTAATTTTGGGGGCATTGAGATGCTCTCAGAATTCAAAACAATTGCTAAGGCGTTGGATTTTCGCTGGACGCGTCCTTTTCTTTGGATGAAAGGGTCATATCTTCGTTCTAAATTACAAGTAGGCTCTAATCGATATGTTTTCCCTGATGGAGACCGTATAGGTATGGTTTGTACCTTTACGGATCGCCAAATATCAGTTGATGCCTTCACTGTTTATAAAGATAAAGATGTGCAAGATATGCTTAAATCAAGTATGAAGCAACTTCTCGAGCAAAAACTTTCTCTTCTCGATTTTGAGTCGGGGACACCGGCTATTGTGGGGCAGGCGTATCTTAGTATTCCTTCTTACGTGGAGAGTTTGGTTAATATTGATAAATCAGATACAATAGAACTTCGTCGATTTTTTAGCCTCCTCGAAGGGGCTGGAATCAATATTAAAGATAGGCTCTTTCCTTACCTAAGAGGCAGAATTTCCTACGTGGTGCGAGCTTATAGCCCTCTGACAAAGGTTTTGGATCTAACGGTTACAATGGGAATTAACAACGATACAAGAGTGAGAGATTTTCTTGTAGAAACGCAATCAATAGCCCAGCGTAAAGGCTTAAAAATTCAAAGCAAAACACTGTTCACACGCGAATTCACAGGCTTTGTTTTCCCTCAATATGGATTTACTCTGTGGATGGGGATCGTCGAAGGGCACTTGGTGCTGTCTACATCAGAGACGGAGCTAAATAATCTTGTGAAAAACATTTACGAAAAAAATGGAGGGTTTCTTCAAACCTTACCATCAGCTTTTGTAAGAGCGATACAAGGGCGAGTTTACGGAGGACAAACGCTTCTTCGAACGAATCCATTGCTTCAAAAAGTGCAGCCAGCAATTTTCCCTAGATTTTCTTCATATTTGCTTCCTTTCGAAACTATAGAGTGGTATTATTATGTGCAAGATATCGATGGAACGATAGGAAGAAGAGACACCATGACAGGGTATTTTTTCTCTGGTCGACCGAAATAGCGAAAACTTTAGCTGAAAAGGCATAAAAATAAAATAAATTTGCAATATCCCTTGCGATTTTTGCAAAGAAATACTATACTTAATGAGTATTTTTGGATGGTTTTTGTGGAAAGACAATACGTTGCATTTCAAGTTGCAGGCACTCGTTTTTGTGTCGATATCATGGATGTCCAAGAAGTTGCGCGAGAGCAACAAATCACGCACATGCCTGATTTTCCTTCTTTTGTAGAAGGGGTAATAAACCTTCGAGGGGTGGTTGTCCCTATTGTGTCTATACATAAGCAAATAGGGGCGATTGATATCAGCGAATCTGGGGCAGTATCCATAAAAAAATATATGATAGTTAAAGCAAATGGTCTAGTTTTAGGATTATTGGTTGATATATTAGATAGAATCATTACTTCTGACGATTCACAAATTCAGGATGCCGAAGGGATGGGATACGATACTGTTTTGGTTCGAGGGCTTATTCGAGAGGAAAATCAACTTTTCCTAGTGCTTAATGTGAATGGAATCCTTAGTAATGAACAGGTAGCGGCACTTCAGCAGGCTGTTTCATAGAAAAAATATAGTATAAAAATACAGAGACTCAAAAAAAAATATAGAGAGAGGACAAATGAAAAAATTATGGCTTGTTCTTCCTGCCTTTGCAGTAGTAAATGTTTTTGCTCAGGCAATGGATCAAGGAACAGTTGATACAACTCCAGAAGTTGCAGCTGCACCTACAAATACAGCCGTTCTGCTTGAAACAGTCGGTTACACTTATACTAAAGATGATGTTCTTTACGCATCACCTTTAGCACAATTTCAAATTCAAGGTATGGATGATCTGTCTGGTTTAGATCAGATTTTTGTATCCTTGGATAATAACGGTTATGCTCCTTACCGAGGGCCTGTTTCTTTTACAGAAGAAGGCACTCACTCTTTGAGTTATAAATTTATTGATAAGGTTGGAAACGTTTCTTACTCTGAAAACTTTAACATCTATATTGATGCAAGTGCGCCTCGTGTGCTCGAGCCCGTATTCAATCCTCCTGTATTCAAAGCTTCTGGACGTAACTATGTTGGGCTTACCAATAGCATTACTTTTAAGCATTTTGATGATCTCGTTGGTACAGCTTTTGTTACCTACGCAGCTGACACAAACGAATTAATTACTTATAGAGAAGCATTCACACCTAATTCTTTAGGGTTGACAACTAATACTGCGTTCTCACTTGCTTACCAAGCTGTAGATGCCGTAAGTAATGTAACACCTGTTAAAACAATGGCTCTTTATTTAGATGCTGTAGCACCAGTTGTTAATGTTTTTGCAAAAGTGTTCGAACTTGATGGTATTCGTTATATTTCTTCAAAAGAAGTTATTCATGTAGAAGCATTTGATGCAGATACAGAAGTAAAAGAAATCATGTATGCTATCAACGACGGAGAATTTACATCATATGATCCACAAATCGGAATTCGTCTTCCTGGAGCTGGTGAATATGATATCAAAGCTATCGCTAGCGACATTGTTGGCAACGTTAGTGAAGAAGTTCTCTACAGTGTTGTTGTTGATACATTACCTCCCTCTGGTAACGCAGCTTACTTAACTGTTGGTGAAGCTCCTCAAGCAGTAATTCCTGCAGCGGCATCATCAGAGCAAGTAAACATGATGGAAACACCTAAAACAGCTGACACAGTTGTGCCTGCAGACTCTGCTGCTCAACAAGACTTAGACGCGAGTCAAGAAGTTCCTGCTGGAACAATAGCACCTGCTGCTAACTAGTATTAGTAATACCAAAATAGAAAAGAGGGCGGCCTAGGCCGCCTTCTTTAATGGAGATTTTATGGCCGGACATAGTAAATGGGCAAATATTAAACATCGTAAAGGGGCGCAAGACGCTAAACGAAGTAATATCTTTTCAAAGATTGCAAAAGATATCATTATTGCTGTGCGAAATGGTGGATCGGATGTTGGAATGAACATTCGCCTTCGAGCAGCTATTGAAAAGGCTCGAGCAGCCAATATGCCTAAAGATAATATCGAGCGAGCAATCAAACGTGGAGCCGGAGAGCTAGAGGGAGTCTCTTATGAGTCTTTTCTTTATGAAGGATACGGCCCGGGAGGATCGGCGATTCTTGTTAACGTTACTACGGATAACAAAAATCGTGCTGCAGCAGACGTACGCAAATTCTTTTCCAAATTTGGCGGATCTCTTGGTGAACCCAACTGTGTTGCATGGATGTTTGATACAAAGGGATACATTGTAATTGAAAACGTTGAAGAAGAAGCAATTATGGAAGCTGCGTTAGAAGCAGGCGCTGACGATATTGTCTATGACGCAAATAATAAAGTGGCAGAAATTTTCACTGCTCTCGAAGATTATGGGACGGTAAGTGATGCTTTAGCTAAGGCTGGGTATAATCCAAGCTCTTCAGAGATTACACAGGTTCCTCAAAACAAAATTACTCTTGATGAAGATAAAACTAAGAGTTTCTTAAAACTTATTGATGCTTTAGAAGAGCTAGATGATGTATCTTCAGTCGCTTCTAATGCTGATTTAGACGAGGAAGCCGCTGCCAATTTTGAAGGTTAGAGGAAAATCTTATGGGGAAATCGTTAGAGCAAGTTATTAATAGTCTTCCTACTGATATTCTTGTTCAGATGAATGCAAAACTTGTGCCTTTTTTAGCGCAACCACTTCAAGAAGATGACGCTTATCTTTATCGTTTAATCGAAAATAAGAGAGTATTGTTTATCTTTAATACTTCGCCTGATATTTTGAAACAAGCTGCAGATCGTGGTATTCGTAGTGCGATTATTATTAAAACAGGAGAGTCTCGTCGCCCTAATCTTAGGGGAGGGGATGTTTTAATGTTGAAAGATAATAATGAGGTCTATGAGACTAAGCTAATTCCACATCTTTCAAAAGGATTTGGGGTTCGTCTGGGCGTTTACCCTCATGATCTATCTCCATTAAGTATGCGTATTCTTAGTTTTTTTGTTGTTGTAGATTCTTTACCGCAGGATGTTGCACATATCCAAAATATTCTGGATCACCTTTTAGTTTGTTCCACTGCAAATTTATAAAAAACACCCCCGTTTTCTGGGGGCGTTTTTTTATACAAACCAAAAACTATGAATTTCAGGCGTATCTAAAATTTTACATAATTCTGAATTATAAAATAACCGTAACTCAGGGCCGGCGGGGTACACTTTAAATCCATCACGACAAGGTAGATAGAGTTTTAACGTAATGCGAGCTTGTTCGAGGTATTCTTTTTTGGCTCGTTTTTTTATTTCGGATAATATTTCCGTTAGTGCGGGATTGGGCTCCACCTGATCGATAAAAAGATGAAGCTCTGAAATTAATGGTTTTTGCTGATCAAGCTTATAAAAATCAAGAACATCATAAGAACGTGAAATAGTTCCATCTTTTCGTTGGAATTCACTAATTTTTGCACGAACATAGAGGAAAGCTTTTTCTTTGATGTTTGATTTTTGGAATTTCTCCCATTTATCACGGAATAAAGGAAACGAAAAACGTTCTTTTTCGGTACTTAGGGTGAATCGCCCCCAGTTCCCGCGGGCTCCGCTAATTTCCTCCATTTGAGTCACGTGCCCCATCATACAAACCAGCGTTCCAGGAGCAAGAACATCTTTTAGGGTTTCTTTATAAGATGAATACTTACCATATTTTTCAAAAACGGTATCGAATAATCGCCCAACAAAGGAGAATCCAAAAATTCTGATTTCATCGGCATACTCATCTTCTTCGCTACGAGGAGGAACGTTGCGATTAAGCCCATCTCCAGAAGCTGCCACCATTTCTTCGGTACTAAAGAGAGAAATCTCAGAAGATTCTTCTTTTTCGAATTTACGGTAAAGAGCATCAATGTTTGGCTGGTGGAGGTAGATTCCTTTTTCCTGAAGAAGATTCTCAGGGTTGAAAAACTGATCAAAAGCGCCGATGCTGATGAGCAACTCTAAGGAAGCCTTTCGAACCCCTTGGTTTTGATAGGTACGTTCAATAAAATCTGTAACACTAGAAAAAGAACCGCCAATTTTTCTCTCTGCAATAATCTGTTCTGCAACGGAAGTCCCAATACCTTTAAGCGCACTTAAACCATAGCGGATGCAGGTGCGCCCGGCGTCATTCTTTTCAAGTTCAAAAACAACATTACTTTTATTAATATCGGGCGGAAGCACTGGTATCCCCATTGTTCTAGCTTCATTAATATATTTAATAATGGGGTCATCTTTGTTGATGTTAAAGGTCATCAAGGATGACATATACTCCGCAGTGTAGTTTGCCTTGAGCCATGCAGTCTGGTAGGCAAGTACAGAATAACTCGCAGCGTGAGACTTATTAAAGGCATAGTTTGAAAAGGGGATTAGCAAATCAAAGAGAGTTTGGGCTAATTCTTCGGTATAACCTTGCTTAACTGCACCTTCGATCCACGGTTTATGAATTTTTGCCAGTTCTTCAGGTTTTTTCTTGGCCATGATACGCCGCACATTATCAGCTTCTCCCAATGAAAATCCAGACAAAACCTGTGCAATTTGCATCACCTGCTCTTGGTAGACAATAATTCCGTATGTGGGCTTAAGAATGGGTTCTAAATTGGGGTGGAAACAATCGATAGGTTCCTCACCATTTTTTCGTTTGATAAAGGAAGGGATGTTATCCATAGGGCCGGGGCGATAGAGGGCGTTCATCGCAATGAGGTCTTCGATGTTATTGGGGCGAAGCTGACGCAAGTATGCGGTCATCCCCTCACTTTCAAACTGAAAAATCCCCGCGGTTCGACCTTCGGTGAAAAGTTTAAAAACATTGGCATCATCTTGAGGGATCGTATCAATATTGATTGTCTCTCCACGCTCTTTACGGATGCGCAGCAGACAATCGCGAATAATTCCCAAGTTGGCAAGCCCCAGAATATCCATTTTGAGCAGCCCATTTTCCTCGAGATAGCCACCTTCAAATTGAGTGGTGACGGTATTATTTTTATCACGAGTAAGAGGGACAATTTGCTCGATGGGGCGCCCAGCAACAATAATTGCAGACGCGTGTTTGCCGAGGTTTCGGATACGCCCACAAAGAAGAGAGGCAAATTCTATCCAAAGTTTAGCATTTCTATTTTTAGAGGCAGCTTCCTGAAGAGCCGCGTTCGTTTTTAGTATTTCCCCAAGATTTTCATCAACCTCTTGACGCCCAATTAAGCTGCTAACTCTATTCACTTCGACAAGGGGAATTTCTAGCACTCGACCCACATCTTTAAGAACGGCCTTAGCTTTATTGTACCCAAACGTAATTACGTCGGCAGTTTTATCCATGCCATAGGTAGATCTAAGATATTCTTTAACTTCATCACGGCGTTCATCTTCAAAGTCACTATCGATATCGGGCATGGAAACCCGTTCTGGGTTGAGAAAACGTTCAAAGAGAAGATCATAGGGGAGGGGGTCGATGTTGGTGATACCCAAAACATAACTAAGAAGTGCTCCAGCAGCGGAGCCTCTTCCTGGCCCAACAAAAATCCCATTTTTACGAGCAAAGCCTACAAAGTCTCCAACTACAAGAAAATAGTTAGGAAAACCCATTGTGCAAACAATATCAAGCTCTCGTTGAAGCCTATCTGTATAATTTTGAGGCACGCCTTGAGGAAATTTTGATTCCAAAGCTTGGAAAGCCTGCTCTCGGAGGAAAGATTCCGCATTATGTCCTTGTGGCACAGGGAATTGAGGGCTTTGATCTCCCTTAGCTTGGAAAGCAATATCCTCACACATTTCCGCAATTTTAAGTGTGTTTTCAAGTGCGAGAGGAAGCTCACTAAAAAGCTCTTCCATTTCTTGGGGGCTTTTGAAATATTCATGGCTGGTATAGCTTGTGTCTTGAAGCTCATCGCTAGGCATGAGGCTATTATAATCAGAGCGATCTGTCATCTTGGAGATGGTATCGCCCTCTCGGATAGCGCAAACAATATCGCACAAGATACGATCATAGGGATTAATCATTCGCGTGGTATTGGATGCAATATAGTTAATATCAAACTCGGCGGCTTTTTCAAGGAGTAATTTATTGATGATTTTATCACGAGTGGAACCGCTATCATGTAATTCTATAAAAAATCTATCTTTACCTAGGAGATCATAGTAATATTTTAGTTCTTCATCTAAACGATCAATATTTTTATTATCAGCAAGTTGGCGGATTAAGCCAGTATCATCAGAGGAAAGGACAATAATCCCTTGATTGTATTCTTCAATGAGATTTTTATCGACTTTAAATCGCCCAAAAGACGCATCTTTATAGCCAGATGAAACTAATTTAAGCAGATTTCGGTATCCTTGATCGGTTTGAGCGAGGAGGACAAGAGTATTTGGTGGCGTGCGAAGGGCTTGCTCTTTGGTTTGTTTGAATGAAGAGAAGCGAGATCCTTCGGTGATGTCGACTTTGACGCCAAAAATAGGTTTCATGCCGGCTTTTTTCATTGCTTTTCCAAATTCTGGAACACCGAACATATTATTGCGATCGGTGAGGGCAATAGATGAAAGACCAAATGTTTTTGCCTGCCCAACAAGCTCATCGATTGTGGGGACGGCTTGGAGGATAGAGTAGTGCGATTGCACATGTAAAGGAATATATTTGCTCATAGCTATTATTTTAGCCTGTTTTATTGTTTTTTTCAAGATTTTTAATAAAATAAAAACCCCTAAATTTAGGGGCTTTTATTTTAGAAATATTTTATTATTCTAGAGTAAAATTTGCGGTGTAAATATTAGTAACAGGATATCCAGCTACTAAAGCAGCGTTTTCATAGAGGCTGTATATTTTTTGAGTTCGAATAACTCCCCCGGTACGACTATTGTTTAGAGTAACCGAGATATTCATTATGGTGAAGTCTGCTGCTCGAGGGTCTGTCAATGGTCTGTAAAGCTCTGAGTAATAGGTGGCGACATATCCCTCGGTATCGGTTACGGCTCTTAAAGCATAGGGGTTAGCAGGGCTGTATAGCGTCAACTTGGCATCGGAGCCCTGATTAATAATAGAGAGAGTTCTCGAATTGGTCATCAAAGTTCTACCATCTGAAGAAAAAGTGCCTGAGCTTTCTATATCATCAATATCAAGCAAGCTGATTACTCTACCTTGGACGGATGATAGAAATTTTTCTTGGGCTGTAAACTGCTGGAATTTTTCTTCATCTACGCCGACGCTTGGTAGTTCGGAGTTTTTCAATCCTCCGATGTATTCGGTCTCGCTTAATGATGAGAGATTACATGCTGTTGCCAAAATTAAACATCCTAAAAAGAAAAGAGTGATGCTTGAAGGTTTATTCATTAAAAATTACTCCTTAATTCAAGTTAAATGTAATATTTTTAATTATTGAAAACTTATATTATAAGCATTAATAATGGGGTACATTATTGGAGCTACTAATAAAAAACCTCCCCCCATCATCAAATCCTAGTCCATGTCAAATATTGCAGTGTAGTCGTTAGTTCTAACCGTCACCGTTGGTGCTTGTACATGGTTTACTATTACTTTTGTTTTTATAGTACCACTTCTGCTACCAAGATTCAATGTGAAACGCCGGTTATATTGATAAGTAAATTCAGGGACACCTGAACTATCCACATCAACCGTAACAGCACCATAAGTAGCGGCAGAGGCTGTTATAGGAGACGCTATAGGTGCATTCGCTTCCAAACCACCCACTACAGGATAGTTAGGGTCACGAACACCTACCGTGTTCCAAGCTACAGAACCTACATTATCAATAGTTAAAGTTCTACCGTTTGTTAGGAGCTCTGATGCATCATCAGAAAAAGTTATAGAACTTTGTTTTCCAGCGCTATCAACTATGGTAATAGTGCGCCCTGCAACGCGGTGTCTAAATACGCCTTCGTCAGTACTTAGATCGAAGCGGGAATCGGTGCTAGGCTGGCTAACATCAGGAGTAATAGTATCTTGCGTATCGGTGGTGTCGTTAATGGCAGCTAACGATGAAAGGTTACAGCCTGTGACGAACATTAGGGATAATAATCCAAAAAAACGAAAATCCAAGAAATTTTTACTCATGAGAGCCTCCTTATGGATTATAGTCGGGCTTTTCACATTATTAGAGGGTGTTTTTCCTATAATAGATGCTTTTGACCACACTATTTTAATATTTTAATTTATAGAATTAACCAGCGCACAACAGTGTTAATGTTATGAGTTTGGCCTTGCTGTTTTGTTTTTAACAAGTTAACAGTTCACAACATATCATACATTATATGAGCTTGTCTTGTCAATCGTTTTTTAATTTTAATTAGCATTTAAAGTATACATTTATATCGTATTATTGGAGTATATAACTTAAACGAAAAGAGCACAAAAAAAGACCCCCCAATTGGGAGGTCTTAAGGTGTTTATTTAGAATAGAACTCGATTACGAAGGGGAATTCGCCAATTACAGGCACTTCCGCACGAGAAGGGTAATGTTCCATAGATGCAGACATTTTAGCAACGTCGCGGTTGATGTAAGGTGGCACCACGATAGAGCCATTTCCTACGCTATCAATAAAGCAAGCTTTATTTTTGCTTTTATCTTTTACAGCGATAACATCTGTTGTTTTGATGGAGTAAGAAGGAATATCAACCTTTTTACCATTAACAGTGAAGTGTCCATGAGATACAGCTTGACGAGCCGCATAAATGGTAGGAGCAAATCCAGCACGGTAAACAAAGGCATCAAGACGGCGTTCAAGCAACTGAACCATATTTTCAACAGAGTTGCCCTCTTTACGAATGGCTTCTGAGTAAATACGACGCATATGCTTTTCGGAAATATTGTACTGAGCTCGGATTTTTTGCTTTTCAAGCAACTGAGTTTTGTAAACTGACATTTTTCCGCGGAATTTTTTGCTGGCAGCAGCTTGACCAGGTGCAGCTGGCTTTTTTTCCATAATTTTAGCGGCTTTACGGGTGATCGCAACCCCAAGATAACGGGAAATTCTAACTTTAGGTCCGTTCTTATTCATGCAATGTTCTCCTAAGTTTCCGCCCCGCGCAGCCTGCGGTTTGGCAATTGTCGATATTTTAACATATTTAGTCGTTTTTTTCAATACCTTTGAGGGATTTTTCTATATAATTATAAGATTTTGATTAATTCATATTTAAATATAAGTTTAAACTTGACTTTAATTTATGCCTTTATTAAACTAATCTTGGTTAATTTAAGGAGAATTGTGTGGCTTTTTGTTTAGGTTGTGGGGTAGATATGAGTTCTGAGGCATTTTCTTGCCCTAGATGTGGAAAACCAACAAATGTACGCATGTTGGCAATGGGTGGCAAAAGTAGGATGACAGCGATATTATTCACGCTATTTTTGGGTGGAGTTGGCGGTCATAAATTTTACTTAGGAGAACGCGGCAAAGGCTTTTTATTTCTTTTATTTTCTTGGACGCTTATCCCATCATTCCTCGCTCTTATCGATCTCATCCTTCTCATTGGGATGTCAGAAGAAAAATTTTGTAAAATGTATTAGTCAAAAACCCCCACAAAAGCGGGGGTTTTTTTATTCAAATAGATTGGGTTCGATGGAGGGAAGAGAGGGCGGTTGCAAGCCTAAATGCTTGTATGCTTTATCAGAAGCAATTCGCCCCCTAGGGGTTCGTTGTAAAAAACCATGTTGAATAAGATACGGTTCTACAACATCTTCGAGGGTATCCAGTTCTTCGTTGAGCGTGGCGGCAAGGGCATTAGCTCCGACGGGCCCCCCTTTGTAGTACTCAATGATAATTTGAAGCAATCGACGGTCGAAAGCATCTAAGCCTTGAGCATCAATATCAAGACGTTGGAGCGTTTTTGAGACAAAAGCATCATCGGCGGAAGAAATATTTTCTACCAGTGCGAAATCGGCAATACGACGCAGAAGCCGGTTAACAATTCTGGGTGTTCCCCTAGCTCGACGAGCAAGCTCGATGGCGCCACTTGATTCAATGGCAACATCGAGTATCCCTGCAGAACGAATGACAACTTGAGATAATTCTTCAAAATCATAGAATTCCATACGCTCAATGATGCCAAAACGAGAGCGAAGAGGTGCGGAAAGGCTTCCGGCACGGGTTGTAGCACCGATAAGGGTGAATTTAGGCAAGGAAAAAGACAAAGTCTTAGCGCCTGTGCCCTCGCCTATGATGATATCAACCTTAAAATCTTCCATGGCAGAGTAGAGAATCTCCTCCATCGTCTTGCGAAGGCGGTGGATTTCGTCGATAAACAACACCTCACCTTCTTGTAAGCTGGTGAGAATGGCCATTAAGTCGCCCTGTTTTTCGATGGTTGGTGCTGATGTCATGCGGATTGGCTTTTCAAGCTCTTCAGCGATAATATGACTAAGCGTGGTTTTTCCAAGCCCTGGAGGGCCGTAGAGTAATACGTGATCCATCGCAGAGTTGCGTTTTCTAGCGGCTTCTATATAGACAGAAATATTTTCTTTAATTTTACTTTGACCAATAAAATCGGCTAGCCGTTTCGGGCGTAAGCTTTCTTCTGGATCACCTTCTTGAGCAAAGGGGGTGGTAATGCTTTCGTTAATCATTTTGTTATTATACAAAGCCTTACCATTTTTGTCAATAAGGGCTTGGTATTTGCGGAATTAATAGCTTTCCTTTATAATGTGGGGATTATAAAATGATTGAGGTTTTTATGTATTTGTCAGATCTCTTTCCTAATTATGCTCCTATACCTGTTTCTAGCATAGAAAATGATAGTCGTTATGCCGTTTTTGGGTCTTTATTTATAGCATTTACGGGTTTTGAAAGAGACCTACATGCGTATATCCCTGATGCTTACCAAAAAGGATGTCGGATTTTTGTGGTAGATCAGCGTTATAGTATCTATAAAGGCATGGAAGACGCTATTTTTATCCCTGTTTCCGACCTAAAAGAAGAAAATTCACGTATTTCACGTCTATTTTATGGTTTTCCCGACCAAAAACTCTGTATTATCTGCGTTACAGGCACGAATGGAAAAACAACCACAGCAACAATGATAAACGAAGTTTTAGTGCGTAATGGTATCAAAACGGCATTTTTTGGGACTACCTGCTGGTGTATTGGGGATGATCACTTTAATGCCCCCAATACTACTCCCGACCACCTTCCTCTGATAAAGTACTTGCGGCGTTGTATCGATAAAAAAGTAACGCACGTGGTTATGGAGGCGGCATCTCATGCGCTGGCACTCGGAAGAATGATGCACTTAAGTATTGATGCGGCTGTTTTTACAAATCTCACACAAGACCATCTAGACTTTCATAAGCATATGGAAGAATATTACCTTGCAAAAAGAACACTCTTTACTACTTTGCTTGCGGAGTCGAGTAAAACGCGAACCTGTGCCTTTATCAATGCAGATGATAGCTATGGCCAGCGTATTTTAAAAGTTCTGGGAGAAAGAGGGGTAGTTGCCGAGTCTTTATCAATCGAAGGTAAGGGGCTTATAAATGCTGAAAATATAGAGCTTTCCTCATCTGGGGTGAGTTTTATAGTGGAAGATCAAAAAGTAGAGTCATCGCTTATTGGGCGAGTGAATGTTCAAAATGCTTTTATGGCATATAGAGTTCTTCTCTGGCTAGGTTTAAGTTCTGATCAAATTTTGCCCTGGCTTAAGCAAGTATCTGTTAAGGGGCGAATGGAAAAAATAATATCCCCCAGAGGCGTGGTTTTTCTTGTAGATTATGCTCATACTCCCGATGCCCTATCTCGAGCGGTGATGTCGGCACAAAGCGCTAAAACGCAGGGTTCGAAAGTCATCGTAGTGTTTGGAGCAGGTGGAGATAGAGATAAAACGAAGCGCCCTTTAATGGGGCAAGCGGCCTTGGCAGCAGATATTATCATTATCACATCTGATAATCCCCGAACGGAAGACCCACTTGCTATTATTGAGGATATTAAAGCAGGAATCCCCTCGGATAGAGCTGATGTCTACTGCCTGCCCGATCGACGAAAAGCACTTGAAAAAGCATGTTCACTGGCGCAAACAAACGATATCGTTCTCATAGCAGGTAAAGGGCACGAGGAATACCAAATTATTGGTAGAGAACGGCACTGTTTTTCAGACAGTACAGAGATCAAACAAATATTAATAGAGGAGTAGTCGTGAAAATTGTTATTACGGCAAGCACAACGCCTATTCTACATGGTGTAACAGGTTCGGATCTTACCCGCCTGATGGATTCAGAAGGCCACCTTTATTTTCTTACAAATCCTATCGAGGATGATGTGCGTCAATACCTCAATCATAACGGGGTACGTGTCTTAGAGCTATCCGATCTGGTTAAAAAGCATGCTATAGCAATGCCACCAAGCTTCTCCGACATAATTTCTCGCGAGGAATGCCCGAAATATCGCCAACAATTAGAAGAATGTTATACAGGTAAAACGATTCTTATCACTGGGGGAGAAGGATATATAGGCTCGGCGCTTGTTAAGTCGCTTCTCGAACTCTCTGTGGCACGGGTGGTGGTGTATGGACATGGAGAGAATAGCATTTCCCAGTTGCTTTTGCAATATAAAGAAGATCCACGATTTTCCTATATTTTAGGAGACATTAGGGATGAAGAGAAACTCTATCGTAGCTTTGAAGCTGTTCAGCCTCATATTGTTTTTCATGCGGCGGCACATAAGCACGTCCCAATTTTAGAATCCTTCCCTGAAGAAGCAGTAAAAACAAATATTTTAGGTACTTATAAGACGATATCTGCAGCGTGTCAAAGCAAGGCTGAAAGATTTATTCTTATTTCTACTGACAAAGCAGTTAATCCAACTTCGGCGCTAGGTATGTCTAAAAGAATCGCCGAAAAAATATGCCTATCGATGGAGAACGAAACAACATCTTTTGCATCAGTGCGATTTGGAAATGTTTTTGGGTCTACAGGCAGTGTTATTCCTACTTTTTTACAGCAACTTTCCGAATCACAACCATTGACACTTACGGATCAAAATATGATGAGATACTTTATGTCTGTGCAAGAAGCGTCTCGTCTGGTTTTATTGGCGGGAGCAGTTCGATCGGGAAGTCTCTTTACACTTGATATGGGAGCGCCGGTATCGATGATAGAATTAGCAAATCGAGTTTTTGATTACTGCGGTATTACTAAGGATCAACGGGCGGTAAAGATTATCGGTAATCGGGGTGGGGAAAAATTCTCTGAGGAGCTTATTCACTCCTTTGAAAGCTCTCAGCCCTCCGATTTTGAACGCTTACTCATCCTTAAAGATTCTGGTCCACGCCTAGACAAAAAAGAAATATTAAAAATGTGTGCAGAATTTGCAGACGCAGCCTCTTTTGGGTCTCAACAAGACGTTTTTATGCTGTTTGAGAAGTATATTTCTCGTTATATAGGGGCTCGCACATAATGAAAAATATTGAATTTTCTCCACCAACGCTCGCAGAAGAAGATATTCAATCTGTCGTTGAGGTTCTTCGCTCGGGTTGGATCACCACTGGGGCTGTTGTTAAGCAGTTTGAAGCAGAACTTGCCACCTACACGGGGGCAAATGATGTTTTATGCCTTAATTCTGCGACGGCGGGGCTGTGCCTCTCTCTTAAATCTTTTGGGATAGGGGAGGGGGATGAAGTTATCACCACGCCCTATACCTTTGCTGCAACAGCAAATGCCATTTTGCATACGGGAGCTAAAGTTATTTTTGCCGATACACTGCCAAATAGTTTTTTTATTTCTCCACAAGAAATAGAGCGAAAAATAACCCCACGTACGAAAGCGGTGATAGCGGTTGATTTTGGCGGGGGCTTGGCGGATTACGAGCATATTTCTGCTTTACTAAATAATATTTCTTTTACGTCTAGTAATATTCTTCAGGAAATTTTAGGGCGGCCGATGCTATTGGCAGATAGCGCCCATGCTTTAGGAGCTAAAGGAAATAAGGCTGATGTGCAAGTTTTTTCGTTTCATGCGGTCAAAAACCTCACAACAGCAGAGGGAGGAGCTGCGGTTACGCATGCTTCTACTGAATTTTCACAGGAATTTATGAAAAAAATGAGGCTTTACGCGCTCCACGGGCAAAATAAAAGTGCAAAAGATAAATTTACCTCTGCAAATTCGTGGGAATATGATATTTTATTGCCCGGTTATAAATTTAATATGCCAGATGTGCTTGCAGCGTTGGGGAGTAGCCAATTAAAACGATACGATCAAGAAATATTACCTTATCGTCGTCGTATTTTTGAAATCTATAATGAAGCACTTAATGACGATGTATTCATTAAACCGAATTTAGGCGAAGGTCATACAGCACATTTGTATCCATTACGCATTAAAAATATCACAAGAAAGATAAGAGATGAGCTGATTTTTCAATTATTTGAGCAGAATATTCACACAAATGTTCACTACAAGCCACTCACACAGATGAGTGTTGCCTCTTTCTATGGAAATCACCACTGTCCAGAAGCAGAAAATCAGTGGATTAACGAAATTTCTCTTCCTATCCATGGAAAAATAAGCGATAATGATGCCAATTTAGTGGCGGAGTCCCTTAAAACTCTTGTAACATCTTTGAAATGAGGAATATGATGACACCAATGATAAATGGGCGTTTTTTGAGTCAAAATTTAACGGGAGTGCAGCGTATTGCCTATCAATATGCAACAGAAATAAAGGCTGCATACCCAAACACAAAAATTTGGACTCCACCAAAGCCAATTCATCAAGATAAGGCGATGCAACTAGATGCCAAAGAAGTATTCTCTATAAAGCCTTATAATATTTTCTGGGAGCAAATGGTTCTTCCTATGCTTGCCAAGGATGGTTTTTTGCTCAATTTTGGCAATACAGCACCTGTTTTTTTGAAGAATCAAGCAATAATGATCCATGATACAGCATTTTTAGCTCACCCAGAGTGGTTTTCCCCTTCTTTTAGGCTTTATTATCGCACAATGATTCCCAAAATGATTAAAAATTCTCGATTTGTGATGACTGTAAGCCAGTTTTCTCGCTATGAAATCTTAAAAAACTTTGAAATCTCTCCTGATAAAGTGCATGTTCTGTCATCGTGGGTTGGTAATCGCTTTGAAAATCTACGCCATCAACCTAAACTCGACAAAGAAAACTTCATTCTTGCTGTTGCAAGTATAGAACCAAGAAAGAATTATCCTGCTTTAGTTCGAGCCTTTACTCAATTCGATTCTTCTCAAAATCTTCACTTAAAAGTAGCTGGGGGAGCAAGCAGCCTTTTCGCCAGCGACCCGCAGTGGCAGCCTCTTTCTCAAACCCCTAATTTACAATTACTTGGGCGATGCAGCGATGATGAGCTTGCAAACCTATATCAGAAGGCATTGTTTTTTTGTAGCGTTTCTTTTTATGAGGGATTTGGGCTCCCGGCGCTTGAGGCAATGAATGCAGGGTGTCCGGTTTTGGTATCGGATATTCCAGCACACAGAGAAATTTGCCAGAAAGCGGCTTTGTATGCGGATCCTCATGACGATGATGATATTTTTAAGAAGATGCGTTTATTGTACGAAACACCATCCTTAAGAGAAGAACTTATTCTTGCGGGCAGAGAGAGGGCGGCAATGTTTTCTAAAAAGAATACGATGGATCAGTTTTTTCAATTACTCGAGGAGTATAGTCGATGAACCTTAAACTTAGCTTGAAACGCCCAGAATTACAAATGATTTCCCTATTTGCTCTTGTTTTCTTTTTATTGGGTATTTCTACCAACTTTTTCCCCGTTATTCAAGGTGTTGTTAGTATTCCTTTATGGATTTCGCTACCAATCTTCATTATTTTGCTGTTTGGATTGATCATGATCGCTAGAAAAGCTGTCCACGACGTATCCCCTGCCCCTTGGCTAGAGGTATTAATCATGTTGGCAGCGATTCTTTCTCCTCTTTCTGATGGTTTTTGGATTTCTTTGGTCTGTGCATCCGTTGCGACAATAGTTTACGCTCTAAAAAAAGGTAAACTTTATTGGAAATCATCTATTTTAGGGCTGTTTTTGTTGCTTATTCTGATCGCTTTGGTAGTAAGTTTTTTTGCTATAGAAAGTGTATTCTTATCTTTCGGGGCTGTTATTGGTTTGGTGCTTTATGCCTTGTATTTCTTTGCGGTTTATAACTCTACAGGTTTGCTAAAAGGGCGTTTGTCGGTATTATTACCCAGAGTAGGGGTGTTGATGAGCCTCTCCATAGTGGTTACAGTAATTTTTTCTCTTTGGCACTACAAAGCCTTCCCCTTCAGAATTGATGTGTTAATTTTCCAATTTCCTTACCATACAGGTTTTGGCAATTCCTTTGGGATGGCATCGTTGTATGGGCAATGGCCGACGCACTCTAGTGCATTTTTAAGCCTTGCATGTTGGGCTTTATTAATTATTTTTCCTTATATCAAATCAAAAATAGAGAGAATAACCTTAATAGTGGGGATGATAATGGCTCTTGTAGGTGTTTTCGCCACATTATCTCGTAATGCCGTGCTGTTTGTGCTGGTAAGCGCGGTATTTTTGATGTTTTATGTGCTATCTAATCGCCAATATCGCCGATTTCTTCCTTTTTTGGGAGGAGGAATACTCCTTTCTGGTGGTGTTATTTATCAGTTTTTGCAGCGTTTTGATAAATGGAGAAGTATTTTACATCGCCCTTGGGAGACGGGGACGTTTCAAAATAGGATTTTCCAATATCAGTTTGCATTAGAGCAATGGCATGAAGGTGCGGTATCGTTTCTTAAAGGCATAGGATTGATGAATTTTGGGCCCTATTTTCGACGCATCAAAAATGACGATACCCTCCCTGATTATCTCCATCAACTTTTTCTCTCCATAGGATTTGAAATGGGGATTATAGCACTTATAGTATTTATACTGTTGATGGTTCAAATAGGAATAATCCTCTGGCAGAGAGAAAGGCAGCATAGTAAAGATTTAATTTTTATAATGTTTAGTTCGTGGCTTGTTACAGGCCTTTTTGATAATTGGCTCTATTTTTTATGGAGTTCATCACTTTTTATGGTTCTGCTAGCGGTGGGAACATCGCCATTGGAGGAAAAAAATGACTAAAAAGATTATTTGTGTGATAGCTAATGGTTATGCGGAAGAGATGATGGCCTCAACATTAATGGATCAAATGAGGCTTGCTTTGGGCGATAATGTTGACGACTATTTTTTTGTTGGAGGCTCGTTGGTTAGCTCGGGGCATTGGTATCAAGATAAACGCTTTGCCACATTCTATTCTGGTGGTATAAGCCCTTCTGGTGGTTTTCCTACACGTTCGATAAAAGGTTTTTTCTCTGATCTATTCGCAGGGGTTTTTAGAGGCCCTTTTCGATTATCAAATTTTGTTAAACAATGGGCTGATAATGGTTTATCAATGGTTGTAGTGGTGGGAGACTTTTTACTTCTTGCAACGGCCATACCTGCTCTCAAACGGAAGAAAGTGCCTTGCATTTTCATCCCCACCGCAAAAAGTGACTATATTCAACCTCATTTTAAAATTGAAAAAAAATATATTAAAAAATATGCAACAATTTCTTTCCCCAGAGATGAAAAGACCGCAAAAAACTTCCAGAATTTTGGGATTAATGCTGAATATCATGGTAATTTAATGCAAGATTTGCTTTCTTCATCGGCAAAACCGTTAACGGCAGATAGCCCTATTGTTGCTCTGCTTCCTGGCAGTAGAGAAGAAAGCTATGGAAATTTTTATAAGATTTTGTCAGTGGTAGAACGTATTCATAAGCCGGTGCATTGGGCTTTGGTGCAGGCATCGGTTCTTAATCCAGAAAAAATGGAGAAGATATTTTTCAGTCGCAATTGGCAGAAAGAGGGAAATTATTGGAAACACGGCTCTAGTAAAGTCTATGTTTATAGTGGGTCTGAATTTGATAGCGTTGCTCTGGGTTGTATTACCGCTATTAGCTTGGCAGGGACAGTTGGCGATCAAATTGTTGGTTTGGGTAAGCCTATTGTTAGCTTTATCGGCACAGGGCCTCAGAGCTCAAAGCCTCGAATGGAAGAATATCAGAAACTTTTAGGGGATGCCTTTATTTACGTGCAAGATGTTCCCGAAGGAGTGACGAAAATACTCAACGAGCTCCTCATAAATAAAGAGTTAAGAGAAACTAGAGGTGCTGTAGGGCTAGAACGCATGGGTGAAGCCGGCGGGGCTAAAAAAATTGCTGAAAAATTAGTAGAACTTTATTTAAAATAATCTTTACAAAGCCTGACGAAAGCAGTTATACTTAAGTAAGTTAGCAAAAGAAGGGGGTAAAATAATGGATCTAGATGTTTCTGTAGGTGAGGTTGCTGTTCCTGCCCCGCTGAAATTCTGTATTATATGGCTTGATGCATCCGACTGGGATAGAATTTCTTTTGAGCGCCAGAAACAAGCCTATGTTTTCCTAGAACGCCTATATAAAGATCGGTGCCTTTTTTATTGTCGCGGAAATAAAGATATATTTAATATCATTAGTGTGAAAGCTCCTTCAGTGGGCGAGCATACTAGGGTTTCCGAGCAAACTTTGAGAAAAGTTTTCGATAAATATATTGCTCCTAAACTGAAATCAACAAATTTTTCAAATGCAGATGTTCATGTTCCTCAATTATAAAAATAAAACCCCCATTTTTTGGGGGTTTTTTGATTGAAAAAAAGATATTAGGCTTCTAGTAGTTTTTCAAAAGAAGATATACTAAAAGATGAGTCAATTTTGCGGATGAGCCCACGGATAACAGGAGAGGAACTTAATTCAACTCCTTCGCTAAATCCTTTATTTTTAAGATAATGAACAGACTCAACCCAACGCACAGGGCTAGCAATTTGCTTGGGAAGAAGAATACTTGCTTCATCTGCTGAATAAAACTCGGCAGTGACGTTTGAGACAACGGGGCATATACCTTGCTTGAACGTGATTCCCTTAACGTAAGTTGCAAATTCGTTAGCAGCATTTTCCATCAGCTTAGAATGGAATGCTCCTCCAACAACGAGGTGAACAACCTTTGCTCCTTCTGTTGATGCTAGCTCACCTGCTTTGGCGCATCCTTCTTTAAGGCCTGAAATAACTACTTGCCCTGGAGCATTAAAATTGACAGGCTCGCAGTAGGCTGTTTGAGAGGCTTCTTTACAAATAGCGATAACTTGTTCGTCGCTTAAGCCCAGAATAGCACTCATTCCCCCTTTTTTATCGGGGTCGGCGCTGCTCATAAGGGCTCCACGCTTTTGCACAAGCCTGAGCGCGTCTTCAAAAGATAGCACTTCGGCAGCCATAAGGGCTGAAATCTCTCCTAAAGAGTGGCCAGCAGCAGCTTTAGGCTTGATATTTTTGGCCTTTAGTAGCTCGAGGATGATCGCTTGCACGGTAAGAATTGCCGGTTGAGCGTTTTTTGTGTCGGTGAGGATGTCTTCGGGGCCTTCGAGACAGAGTTTTTGAAGGTTGAATCCTAAAATATCGTTTGCTTGCTCGAACATAGGTTGGGCAACTGAAGGGTATTTGTCGAGTAAATTACTGCCCATGCCTACCGATTGAGTGCCTTGTCCTGGAAAAAAGAAAACCATTTGTCGCTCCTATGCAATCGATCCTTCTTTTGGGGTCATCATGGCGTTGAGTGTGCATTCACAGGCTAAATCACCATCCACAAAAGCTTTAACTTCAAAAGAATTAATCACTCGAGTAAATGATTTTCCACTTTTATCGATGCTTTCACGACGTTTGGTAACAAAGACTTTATAATCAAGGCGATCTCCAGGAACAACGGGGCGGCGGAATTTCACTCCATCAATCCCCATAAAGAACATTAAAATTCCCTCGGTATTGAGTTTAGGATAGCGTTTTTTTAGTTGAGAAAGAGCGATATATCCGCTACATTGAGCCATGCCTTCGACAATAAGTACTCCAGGCATAACGGGGGCCCCAGGAAAATGTCCATTGAAAAAATCTTCGTTAATGGTTACATTTTTATAGCCAGAACCGTCTTCATCATTGACTTCGACGATGCGATCGACTAAAAGCATGGGAAAACGATGGGGTAATAGATCCATAATATCTTTGATATCGTGAAATTTCTTTTCACTCATAATAATACTCCAAAAAAGTTTCATACATTGTACCAATTCCATCTTAAAAAGTCAACCCTTGACAAAAAAGCGGTTGCTTTTCGACTGAATTCTTGCTATAATGATCACCAAAATGAGAGGAATTTTATGACGATCAGCCGAAACGAACTTGCTAAAAAATCGGGTGAGTTTATTTCTTTTTTGGAGAATAATCAAATTTCTGCAACGCTAGATGAAAACTCTTTCCGCGATTATAATTGCAAAATTCGTTTGCCACAAGGCGCTATTATTTTGTATCACAAGCCTTCAAAGGGTAGTTTTTCTATTGGAACCCACGAATACAAAGGCAATATAGAGGATATAGAGCGTCTCTGGCATCGCTTTGTTTATCCAAATGAAGCCTTAGTAAAGGGTGTATGTGCTTATGTGGATGGCTCTTTTTTGAATGCTAAGTGTGCTTGGGGGCTTGTTCTTGCAGAAGGAGAAACGATTTTGTTTGAGGGAGGAGCCGTAGTCGATATGAACGCCGAAGATAGCGCTCGCCAAATTGCGGGCGAAGTCACTGCTGTACTGGAGGCTCTTCAATTTGCTCTGGATAAAGGAATTAAAAGCCTAACAATATTTTTTGATTACAATGGGCTTGAATACTGGGCGACTGGAAAATGGAAACCTCAAAGCCCTATTGCTCAATATTATGTGGCTAAACTCATGCAATATAAAGGAATAAGCATTAAGTGGCATAAGGTTGCTGCACATACGGGGCATCCTTTTAATAACCGTGCCGATAAATTAGCCAAGGCTGCCTGCGAGAGGTAGACCTTATCATTAAAAAAGAAACCCCCTCCGTTAGGAGGGGGATTTTAATTATTTACCCATTGCTTTCATAATGAGAGGCGCTTTACCAGCAGAATTGAGAACTTTTTCACATTTGTGTTTGTACATTTCTTTCATGGCATCGCGAGCTGGCCCGAGATATTTACGTGGATCGAATTCGCCGGGTTTTTCAGCAAAGACGCGACGGACATGAGCTGTCATCACCAAACGAGAATCGGAGTCGATATTGATTTTACATACAGCTGAGTGAGAAGCTTTGAAGAGTTGCTCTTCGGGAATTCCCATAGAATCTTCGATTTTTCCACCGAATTTGTTGATCATCGCAACTGCATCTTGAGGAACAGAAGAAGAACCGTGCAGAACAATAGGAAACCCAGGGATTTTGCTTTCGATTTCAGAAAGAATATCCATACGGATTTCAGGGTTTTGACCAGGTTTGAATTTGTAAGCCCCGTGAGAGGTACCAATAGCAATCGCAAGGGAGTCAACTTTTGTTTTGCTGACGAAATCTTGGACTTCTTCGGGTTGAGTGTAGGTGCCATGCTCGTGAGAAACTTCGTCTTCAACACCAGCAAGAACGCCGAGCTCGCCTTCGACGGTAACGTCGTGTTTATGCGCATACTCAACTACTTTTGTACAGAGTGCTACATTTTCTTCGTAGGGGAGGTGTGAACCATCAATCATAACAGAAGAGAATCCGCCCTCAATACAAGATACACAAGTTTCAAAAGTATCGCCATGGTCGAGGTGAAGAGCAACAGGGATTTCGCCAACACCAAGTTTTTTAGCATAAGCTTTCATCATTTCGATAGCGCCACGCCCCATCCATGAAAGAAGAACTTCGTTTGCGTATTCACGTGCCCCTTTAGAAACTTGAAGAATAACAGGTGATTGAACCTCAACACAAGCCATAATAATCGCTTGAATTTGTTCCATATTGTTGAAATTAAAAGCAGGAACGGCGAATTTATCTTTAACAGCAACCTCAAACATCTTTTGAGTGTTGACAAAACCAAGTTCTTTGTAGTGCATGAAAAACTCCTTGTATATAATGATTTCTATTTGCTAATAGTATATGGTCATACCCTATGTTTTGTCAAGATTTTCCTATGAAAACCAATTTTTTTTATTAGACAAATCGAAATGATATAAAATTTGATAAAAAGTGATATAGCTTGTATAATGGTGGGGAAATCTTATTTTTAGATAAGATGTTGAATAATTATATTATGTAAGAGGTTACACAATAGATAACTAATGTTTCTTTAGAAATAAATTGAAAAGGAAGGGGGATCCTATGAAGATTTTTCGATATTCCGTCGTTTTAGTAGTTTTAGTTCTTGCCTCATGCGCCAAAAAAGCTAAGCCAACGCCAGAACCGGTTGAGTTTGTTCCAGTACAAACTGGTAGAGTTATGCTTATGGTAAGAGTGAGAGTGACAAAAGGAGATCTCAAGTTTACTCCCGAAGTTTTTACTCGTTCCCGTAAACAGCTACGCGATCAGAGAGGCTCATTTATTGCTAATTCTACTAATGCAATGTTGTCAGAAAATACGGTGAGTATCGACTTATATGTACCTTATATGTTGGGTACTACAACAAATCTTAATGTTTACCGCTACGTTATTTCGGATAGAGATGCATCTTCTCAGGCTTTTTCATCTCCTTTTGCCGTTCAAATCAACTCTCAAAACGTGGTTTCAAGTGATGACAATCATATGTATACCACGCCTATTTATCCTGTGACTTGGCAATATACTAATACTGGTAAATAAAATCAAGAAACACGGTCTTTATGACCGTGTTTTTTATTCTGTTTTAAATTCTTATTTTAAAAGGCGGTTGAGGAGATTGACATAGTCTTCCCCCCGAGAGCTTAGTAGAGGTAATTGTAATTCTTGTTCATTGCTGTCAAAAGGTGTTGGTTTTACATGAAGAAAAGGGAATGAAAGCTTTGGATCTTCTGTAGATGAAATACTAATTCGAAGACGTGAACGACAGGCACTGACTTTTTTTATGCCTAGTGGCTGTACCAACTCGAAAATAATATTTGCTAAGAGAAGATTCCAGAAAATAATAGTATGTTGGATTTCTGCCGCAGATATAGGGTTTTCTTGAGAATTTATAGTAATAAAAAGGCCATTTCGTATCAATGAGGGATCTAAATTGGTGTTAGGTGGTGCATTAAGCTGGATATTAACCTCATTATTTTGAATAGACAGTTCGGCAATATTATCAACCCCTCCAAGAGAGGCAATTAATGAGAGTGCGCGAGGATTGCGATAGATATTAAGTAGGTGTAAAAATGCATCTTTAATTGCAATTGAAGACGTACCATAGATAAGATGGATCTGATCTGAAGCTCGGACAATGCCTAAAGCCCCTAGAGAGAGAAAATCTCTATCTTCTGTAGAGGGTTGGGCAGAAAGCGTAATACGAAGACGAGACATACAATTATCGACACCCACAATATGAGAGATGCCACCTAAAGCAAAAGTAAGATTAACAACGGTATCGGCATGAATACTATTGAGCGAAAGTTTTTGTATAGAATATTTTTTTATCATAGTACCCTCATTATAAGGAAAAACTTTCATTTTTTCAACAAATTTATTTAATTATTTTATTGTAGTAGAAGAGTTTGGCTTATATTATGCTTTATAACTTGATTTTCGGTCTATAATGTAGTATAATTGTATATAATTATATTTTTAATTATTCTTAAGTTTCTTATCCAGGGGGATTCTTCGGCGGAACACTGCCCGTTATCATTATTATATTGGAGTACTACTTCGACAGAATTATTTATTATCTTGAGGTTCGTCGAAGAAAAGAGTAAACTATATGCAAAATATTTTTTTAGCTATTGTAATCATGGTTTTATCTGCTTGTGGGTCTCAGACGTTCTTAAATGAGACGTCGGGATTGCAAAAGGTGCCACTTAATGTTTCCTATGATACAACTGATGATGGGATACATCTTGCGTGGTCTGTAAACTGGGACGCAACATCCTTTGATATCTGGCGTGGAACAAATGAAGCTACGCTAGCACTTTATGTAAGCAATCTTGGGCAGACACGATGGATAGATATAGATGCAATTCCCGGGCAGGAATATACCTACTATCTTAAGGTGTATAATCACCAAGGGCGTCAACTTGGGGAATCTTTCCCTCAAAAAGGTTTTCGTTCTTATCAAGATTATGCTGATATGGAAGCTCCTCGAGCTCTTAAAGCCGATATCAGAAGGTTCCCCGATCGTGTCACTCTAGAATGGTTTGGGCAAGAAGTTTCTCGATTCCGAATTTACCGTTCTACTGATGGTGCTAGTGGGGCTTATACTATTCTTGATGAATCAAGTGATTTTATCTATATAGATACAAATGTAAAACCTGGACAAACTTTTCACTATAAAATGTCTACTATTGGAAGGGATTACTCTGTTAATTCTCAATCTCGCTCTACAGCTGTTAAAGAACGCTTCTATAATGGCACAATAGAGGGTGCATCTACATTGTCTGAAGGTCTTAGTATTTTGGGGCAGACGTCGGATGCGCCAATGGGCGTAAAAGCTACTACTATTTCGGATAGTATAGCTAAACAGGGTGCTATTCAAATCACTTGGGATCTTGATCCTCAAGCAGAATTTTCCAGAGTTTATCGTTCTGATAGAGCTGATGGAGATTATACATTAATTGCTCCTTATGTTCGTTCTTCAATAAGTATTGATGGGGAAGATTATTCTGTATTTGTTGATCGTGGTATGGATGTTACGGGAAAAACTAATACTAGCGTTTCACCACCACGTTTTGAATACCCAAGCCACTATTATAAAGTTTCTTTCGTGAAAAATGGTGATGAGTCTGATCTCAGTACTGTTGCAATGGGAAGTGCGCTTAATCCAAAAGATGTTATCGCTGCTCCCAATGATTTCGTGGCAAACATTCGTGTTGCAACGAATAATAACTTCGATCCTAAAGTGGTTTTACCAGTTATTTCTTCCTCTACAAAAAATTATGAGCTTATCTTTCAATGGACGGCGCCAATGGGTGTTTCGGATAATTTTGGATACTTTATTGTTGCTAGTAATACTGTCACATCAAGAACAAATCTCCTAAATGCGGTGATACTTCCTAAATCAACAACCTCTTACAGCATTCCTAACCCAGAATTTGGTGAAGAATTTCGTTATTCCATCTATGCAATGAACCTTGACAAAGGTGGAATTGGTGGCTTTGAGAATTCTATTCTTTATAAGAGTTCTACGCCAATGCCTCCTAACTTTGATGAAGCATCAAAGCTGCGACGCGTTGTTACAACTAATGAGGTCACAACAAACGCACCTACGCATACCTATTATAGGTCTTTATTGTGGCCTTCAGATACGCTTATTCGTTCTGTTGGTGCTGTCACTAAGGTTTGGGTAACAAAATCTGAGGTGGGAGATATAGAACTTAAGGTAACTCCCGATTCTCCCGCAACTCAAAGCTTGTATAATTTTTATCGACGTCTCAAAGGTTCTAATGACAAATGGCAGCTCATTATTACTGCAGATCAACAAGCTAATCTAGATGATCCAAACATTGCTCTACAACAAGTTGTTTATGATACTAACTTTACCCCTGCTCAATATAAAGGTTCTGGTGGAACTTCTCTTGATTCATTCTACCCTATTTGGGAATATGCGGTTACAGCCGTTAATGGTTCCAGAGAAAGTGCTCTTTCTGTTATAAGAGAGGGGCAAGCTATCGACCCTAAAGATTTACTTCCTGCCCCATCATACTTATCAGTTCCTTTCCACTTTGCTTCAGGAACCGGTATTTCTGCTTTCAGCGGTTATTGGACTGTAGTAGCTGCTACCCCTGCAACTACGGGGCTAGAGCAAATTGTTGGTAAGGGTGGTGAGTCAACAGAAACTCAACGAATGTTTTTAACATGGGATGCTATTAATGTTGAGGGACATGTTCCTAACGATACATTTAACTATGATGTTTCCCACGCTAGACCTGGTAAAGACTATTCAGATCCAGAGTCATGGTATCATCATGAGAATATTGAAGGTCAGACATTTATTAAATTAGACAATCAAGACAATGGTGATCATAAAACAGGTCTTTATACTATTGTGGATTCAGGGATAGGGGTAGCATTTGTTGGCTCTTATTCCCCTGAAACAGCAGCCTTCTCTGTTCGAGCCACTAATAATATAGCTGCAGGTCTCGAGGGAGACTCTATTAGTATCCTGTTTGAAGAATCTCCTATAAATCCTTATAATCACTTAAATTCACACAATACTATAGTCACGGATGGGCCAAAAACTGTAACAGCAAGTCTCAATACTTCTGAATATCCTTACGCAGTAGATATAAACTGGACTTCAGTAAATGGTGCTAAAGGATATCAGGTTATGGTGGCTACGGATGCAGATATTCATGCGACATCGGACGGTAAAACCGTTACCAACTTTATTCGTGTTGATGATCCTTTTTCAGAGATGACAACTTCAAACACTAACTATACATATCAACCTACAGAAGAGTTTGGTTTAGGTCAAAAATACTATTTTCTTGTTGCTACAGTTAGAGGTATTGGATCTGTAGCGGGCAACAATTCTACAAGCTATCTACATCGACGCCCCTATAAGCCAGTTCTCTCTAATTTCTCTACAAATAAGATATACTATACAACTAACTATACCACTGGTCTCGATATTACAACAAAAGTTTCTAATACAGCATTCGAAGATGGCGAAGTTAAATTTGTTGATAAGAATCGAAAACTTGGTTCTATTGTTCGCATGTGGGAAGTTACAGCAAAAGGTGATCGCATTGAGTTAGACATTGCCTATCAAAGACTTACACAATTACCTCAAACATATATTCTCTACCGAGCAACAACGGTAAGCGGGCCATGGACTAGAATTTCTATTCCTGTGCCAAATACCCCTATGGGAAAAGTCACCTATGTGGATGATGTTCCCCTACCCAACGTTGGCAGATATTACTATGCTGTTTCAGCTATTTATGATAATCTAGAAGGTGTTACAAGTGATATTTCAAGAGATGCCGTTGGTGTTGCTCTAGAAGATCGTCGTTTATCACCTCCACCAGATTATCTCTCTATCCCTCACATGTGGGCATTTGGTCAAAATGGTTATCAAGGTAAGATATTTGCTACGGAATCCACGCATCAAGGTGGTGGTCAAATAGCGGGTGGACAATCTAAAGGTAACTATACATGGTTTACATGGGCTGAGGCTACAAAAGGAGCAAGTCCAACTTATACCCTGATACAAGGTGTTTCAACGGCGCACACGGCAACCGAGCCAGTCTTCCTCACGACAAAAACATTACTCGGGGGAAGCACCCTTACTAAATTTGAAGCATCTTCTAAAGATATTGGGCTTTATCATTCCTATGAGACGAATTCGGCTGGTTATAAACGAGATACTATTAGTATGGAAGTTGTAGTCTCTAACTACTTTATGGAGTTTACTGGGTCTAAAATAACAGTTAGAGCTGGATCCAGAGGGTTTGAATTTGTTGAGCCAGCAAATCCTTATGATGATGAAGATCTTGAAGCGCCTACGGGTGTTACGGCATCTCTCAATAAAAATACTTATGCAACAAAGAATATGTATACTGTAGATTTGAAATGGAATAGTTCTCTTGGAGCACAAGGTTATACTATTTTATTGAAAAATTTACAAAATAATAGTATTTCTTTCCTCTCGAATATCATAGCGCCAGTGGATGATCCATCTACTTATAATGTGGCTTTACCTGCAACAAATCTTTCACTAGGAACATCTTACGAATACTATGTTATTGCTACAAACTTTGATCCTCCGAAAAAAGGTGGAACCAATTCTGTTGGTTATTCTCATATAACACCACAACCTCCAGTAATTAGATCTGTTTCTACAAACTCTCGCGGTGAGTTTACCAATATAACTACACATAATGAGCCACTTCGTGTTTATTGGGGGACATCAGCTTCGTCTAGTATGATTACAGGAGGAGTTTCTCGCCGATGGACGATTACAGCTGAAGATAAAGGAATTATTAATATTAAATGGGATAAACATCACTCTGGTGAAGTTCCTGATTACTACAAGATTTATCGAACATCTAACCCTAATAGACCCAATGATTTAATATCTGATGATATGAGTAAATGGGAATCTCCTAAATATTTAGGGCTTGTAGCTGGAACACTATCTCCTACCTACCGAGACAATTTACTTTTATCTACAACCGCTGAACAACGAAAAGGCGCAGGTATAACATTTATGTACCCATTGTATTTCTATAGAATTACAGCTGTTAAGCGTGTTAACGGTGTGGAAATAGAATCTGTCCCTAGTTATTTCACCAACCTTTCTACAGGACATAGAGGTATTGCGGCCGCTGGTTCAGCAATTAACCCTGAAGATATTTATACGGCACCAAATTATGTGAACGTAGTCTTTGATTACAGCAAATCAACAGGCTGGGGTAATTATAAAGTCTTTACGGGTGCACAAAGCCCTCAAGGAATCGAGCTCTTCGGTACAAGAACCCGTGGTTCGTTTAGTTATCCTCCAAACCCATTCTGGATTGCATGGGGAACTTCTGATAGTGATAGGTATGCTCGCTTCTGGGTGCGTAAGAGTTTTAGAGCTTCACGAGAATGGCCTGGATTCGACAACCTAAACATGACAGATCATAACTACAGTGGTAGCCTTTCAACAACAACGCATGTTGCCACACAAGAAAAACCAACATCCAATCGCTTTATTGAGTATAGTAACTCTGGAAGCCTAAGCGGTGGAAATCCAAATACAACGCTCTACGACATCTCTGCCAGAGCTGGTGGAGCAGGGATAGAAGTTACTTCAGTAAACCTTAATATTGTTTTAGATGGGCTCCCCTTGAAAGGAGAATCTAGAGGTTTATGGTATTATCAGACTAATTATTAAATTAGTCTAGGAGATAAAAAATGAGAAAATTTTCATTTTTTCTAGTGTTTCTATTTTTTGCGACATCTTGTTCGAAGGTAACACTTATAGACGTGACGTTGAATTCATTTTCAGCGACAGCCTCTAAAGATATTGAAGATAGAGTTCAAGTTTCTTGGGTTACGAATAGCTTTTATCAAACATATCAAGTTCTCCGTAGTTCTCAAGAGAATGGAACCTATTTACCTGTCTCGGGATCGATAGCAGCGGACAAATTTGATGACACTACAGCGGAGCGAAATGTCGTCTACTATTATAAAGTAAGAGGCTTTAATGCTCTTAGAGTGCCGCTATTCACTACTCCAGAGCCTGTTGAAGGGCTTGCGGGCACAGTTGGAGCTATTTCTGCGCCTACTACTTTAAAAGTAAGTAGAGGAGAAAGTGTTAATAAGATTATTCTTACATGGGAAAGAGCAGCTGGAGCAGATTCCTATAACGTGTATCGTTCTAGCTCTCCTAACTTTTTTGCTGGGGAAGCTGTACTAATTACAAATATACCATATCAGCGTTTTGAAGATTTATATAGTGACCATGAAGCAAAAACATTGATGTCGCCAGGGGATGTCTTCTACTATAAAGTGGCGTCTGTTGATAAATTTCAATCAACAGCGGTATATCCTTCCCAAACATCTACTCAAAGTGGGCTTGAGGGTTCTGTATTTGGAGCAAAAGAGGGGCAACTCAATTTTTCTGCAAACCCAGGAGCTTATAGTGATAAAATAGTATTGACATGGAACCATGTTGTTGGGACTGCCCGCTATCAGATTTTTGCTTCTGAAAGTGTAAATAATATGGGATCTGAAATAGCGGTGGTTAATGCACGTAGTACCAGTACGGCAAATACAAGATATGCCTATGAGCATATTCCTACTGATAAATCAAAAATATATTATTATACAATTCTTCTGCACGGCTCTGCAGCCAATGTTTCACAACAAGCAGATGAAAAAGCAAAAGGTTACCTTAAATCAGCTAGTGCCCCTGCAATGCCCCAAAACTTTACGGTGAGTAAAGGTGATGATGCACGCTATATTCGTCTTTCTTGGTCTCCGGTGGTGGGTGCAACTGGTTATCAGGTTTCTCGCTCGGCAAATGGGGTTTCTGGCTGGGAAGATATAGATCTTACAATTACATCAAACACCTCAAGCTCTTTGCAAATTACTGCAAATGATGATCCATATACAGGAAATCCACGAGCTTCTTTTAGTTATTACTATAAGGTAGTTGCGCTAAATCCCGCTCCAGGAGCTGAAACAGCTGCACTACAAGGTTGGGCAAATAAAGCTCCTGCAAATATAACAGCATCAAAGATTTATGGTGGACGTGTGCTCCTAGAGTGGGACCCTGTCCCAGGTGCTGATCGCTATGTAATTGAGTATTCACCTACTTCAAGCGGATCTTTCGTGCTTGTTACAGAGCTAACACCTAATGGCTCTGACACACAGAGAGAACAATATAGCCATAGATTGGATATTTCTCCTGATCAATCTCGAACGCTATATTATAGAATCTCCGTTGTTTCAGCAGGAGGTCGAGTCAGTGACCCATCCTCGCCTATTGAAGGTGCCATTTCTAAAATTCAAGCTCCAGCTAATGTCCAAATTCTTAATAATCATACATCAACAGAGCAATTTCTTCGCCTCTCTTGGGATTCTGTCCCCTTAGCTCAAGGATACCGTATTTACAGAGCTACACTGATGCATAGACTTGCTAAGGTTTCAGATTTGAGAAACTCAGATTTTCGCCATATTGCAGATGTGGGGTCTAGAGCATATATTGATTCTCTTGTGAAATTACCAATCCGAAGATATCAATACAGAATTGTTGCAATTGACCCAGACAACGAAGAAGGTGCCCCATCTCTTAGCCCAGAAGCTTATCGTTTACCCATATCAGTAAGAGAATTTCTACAAGATGTGGATCAAACGATTATTGAAGCCCAAACACGTATTGCTGGCTTTGGAAACAACGGCTCTAGTGGATCGCCAATGGCTCGTGCAACTGGACAGTATTTCTTTACAGCGGGAACAACTGCTAGAAGTGAATGGGTAAATTATACAAGCTTTGAAGTCTCGCTCACAGGAAATCCAAGTTTTTCTATCCAGATTTCATCAATGACAGCCCTTCAGACGGGGACTGTTAATATAACGGGGCTTTACTCAGGTAGTGTTACTTATAATGCTCTCGCAGGGGCTCTTGGTGGATACACAACTGGTGGTACTATAACAGCTCGGTATAAAGGGCTTTCAGAAACGTATGGAAGTACGGATGCAGCAGGATTCTTAGATTCTGTTCGGAGTACAACAGAGCCACCGCCCACATATCCTGTCTATGAAAAAGGAGGCGGGGGTGTTATTCAAGCTGGTGGTCGTGAACAATAATAAATAATATAACAAAATACCCTGCATTTTATTGCAGGGTATTTTATTTTAAGGAGAAATTTATGCGCTGTCTTTTATCAGAAACAACAGGTCTACTGGTTGATGTTCAACAGAACTTTGCCCCTCATATTGCAGACTTTAATAAAGCTTTAAAACGAATGCAGATTATGACACAGGGACTAGCAGCATTGAAAGTGCCAATTGCAGTTACAGAGCAAAATAATCAAAAACTAGGGGCAACTGTTCCAGAGCTTACACAATTTCTCGATAATTTCTCACCAATGAATAAAATGGAATTTTCTTGTTTTGATAATCAAGGATATAATAACTGGTTAAAAGCTAATCCGTGCAAAAATATTATAATTTATGGCATAGAAGCGCATATTTGTATTCTACAAACTGCAGTTGATTTGAAAAATGCAGGATATACTCCTTACATTGTTTGGGATGCAGTATCATCAAGAACTATTGAAAATAAAGAAATAGCTCGGTATCGTTTTCAAGAAGAGGGTATAGTAATAACTTCCAGCGAGAGTATTCTTTTTGAATTAACGAGATCATTTGAGCACCCCATGGCTAGAACAATATCTTCTCTTATTAAATAAAAATTAAAATTTAATATTATTTTTATTTAAAAGAGAACGACATTTCTCAGTAGCTTCTTGAAATACTTGTTTTAGACCAAGAATCATTTTGGGTGATACTTTATTTTCAAGATTTTGAATATAAGATCGAGCTTTCATAAGGTCTTCACGTGCTTTGATGAGATCAGGATTGGGTTTTTGTAAGTTGTAAAATGTGCGATTAATTAATTTATCAACGTATAAGAATAAGTCGTTCGGAGACATTACGTTCTTATTTGTTTCTTTTTGATGATTCTTGTTCAATCGAAGCGTAAAAACAGATGGATCATAGGCGCAGAGAGCTCCCCTCTTATGATATTTCCATTCATGATTAAGATAGGGGTGAACATTTTTTCCGCTGAAAAAATCTTCTTCAGAGCCGAAAATATATAAAGTCGATCCTAAAGGTATTTTGTCGGTATTTAATAATGCTAACCAACTTAAGCTATCTACAGGATTTCCATCATGAGACAAGGGTGGGAGACTTTTTTCTATTCTCTCATGGAGAGTATATGATAAATCTTCTTCATCTATAGGAAGAATAAGAGAAATTATTTCCGAAAAAGCATGGTTGAATAGATTATATTTTTTGTAAAAGTCAGGAGATGAATTTGAAATGTACTGGATATCTTGAGGGCTAGGATTATTTTGTAAGATTTCAACATCGATAATATTTTCTTTAAAAAGAACTTTCTGTAAATATGTTATTTGAATATCAGAGCTAACGAGTTGAAAATGCTCACTCAGAGATAGAATTGCCTCAATACTTGAAAATTTCTGCTTCAACCATTGATTGGATGATGCAAACATATACTGATTTTCCATAATTTCTCCTCACTACATACACTTGATCGAGAATCTTTTGAAAAAACAAACCTCCCCGGGCAGGGAGGTTTGCAAAAAGGGGACACAGTACATTTGGAGTATAGTAGGGCTTATTTTTTTCTCTTTATACTTATATAAGTATGATTTTTATTAAAAAAGATTCGATAAATAAAAAAACACTCTCATTATTTTTAATGAGAGTGTTTTTTATTGTTTCTATTTTAACGCCGTGCTCTAGTAGTTGTTTTAGCATTTGTTGTAGCAGCAGGTTTAGCAGCGGCAGTAGCACCTCTAGCAGGAGTAGCAGGTTTAGCTGCAGCAGTGGTAGTGGCAGGTTTAGCAGCCGCAGCAGCGCCTTTAGCAGGAGTAGCAGTTTTAGCGGCGGCAGCGCCTCTAGCGGGGGTAGCAGGTTTAGCGGCAGCAGCGCCTCTAGCGGGGGTAGCAGGTTTAGCGGCAGCAGCGCCTTTAGCAGGAGTAGCAGGTTTAGCGGCAGCAGCGCCTCTAGCGGGGGTAGCAGGTTTAGCAGCGGCAGCAGCGCCTTTAGCAGGAGCAGCAGGTTTAGCAGCGGCAGTAGCACCTCTAGCGGGGGTAGCAGGTTTAGCGGCGGCGGCGCCTCTAGCAGGAGTAGCAGGTTTAGCTGCAGTGGTAGCGGCAGTTTTAGCGGCGGCAGCACCTCTAGCGGGGGTAGCAGGTTTAGCAGCGGCGGCAGCGCCTCTAGCAGGAGTAGCAGGTTTAGGTGCCGTAGCGGCAGCGCCTCTAGCCGTAGCAGTAGCCCCTCTTGCTGCACCAGTGGCAGCGCTTGCAGCTCTTGTTGTAGCAGCAGCTGGTGTTCGGGTGTTAGCTTGAGCAGGCCGGACTGCAGATCCACCACCAGCAGCAGCGGCTGTAGTAGGACGAGCAACACGAGTTGTTGTAGATCGTTGGTTTGTAACAACATTTGTTGTAGCTGTAGGTGCAGCTGGGGTACGAGGAGTACGAGGAGCACGAGCTGTACGAGAAGCACGGGCAGGAGCAGGAGCTGGAGTTGGAGCAGGAGCAGGAGCTGGAGTTGGTGTACGAGGAGCCGCATTTGTAGCAGCTGCAGCAGCACGGCGAGCAGGAGTAGGAGCAGGTGTTGGAGTGGCAGCAGGAGCGGCAGCACGGCGAGTAGGAGCAGGTGTCGGAGCAGCAGTAGCAGCACGTTGTTCAGCAGCAGCTAATTCAGCAGCAGCTCTTGGGTCGAGAAGGCGTTCGTATAAGCCAATACTTTTAACAAAAACATCACTAACAATACTAACTTTGGATCCGTCAATAGTTGTATCAAGATATCCCTTATCACTGTAAGCACGAATTTTGAATGATTTTAAAGGACGAGTAAAGAAAGCTTTAAGATTATCGCTTTCTTGTTTATTTGGACGAGATTTAACCCAATAAGTGTAGGTGACTTCGTAGTCACTCTGAGACATTTCTGTCTCTTGGTTAGCAACCTGAAGGTTAATATCGATTGCATAGCCCTCAGAGACAAATTTAAGACGAGTAAAATTCATACGTTCACGTTCGAGTTGCGCAACTGATACAGGAGTGAAGCTAGGACGAGTGCGAACACCTCGAATAGGAGAAATACGTGCAATATTATAAAGAATAGCTAATGAAAGAATACTTTCCCCCCCTTCTACAGTGAAGATATGCGGATAGAAGGAGACTGCACCTTGGTTGATACGAACTTGACTCCAAGCCAATGATCCATTAAGAGATGGAAAAGCAACAAAGGTAGCTGGAAAAAGAACACCACGGTTTCCTGTGAGGGTGGAGTAATTTTGGGCGTCCTTATGGTATAAGATACGTCCACGATCAATAGTATCTGAAAGGGTCATAAAAGCTGGGTCTCCAGAGTATATTGACCACTTACCATCTGCTGTGTCTTGAGTATGTAAGGGCAGTGCTATCAGAGTTGTAACAAATATAGCACAGAATTTAAAACCTTTCATTAGTTTTTCCTCCTCTGAGATAGGAAACATATTTTATATTTTATATTTACTTTGGTTTGATAAGTATACTGAAAAGTGAAAAAGATACATTTTATTATAACAGCACTTTAAAAAAAATACAATAACTTATACCAATTTCTTTCGGATTCTTTAAGTAAAGCCTTAACGTTTTTTGTAATTAAATTATTATTTAAGTTGAAAACCAAATAAACCATAATGTTAATAAGGGTTATAAAATAACGGTAGATTTCCTAAATTCTTGAAATTCTTAACAAATTATTATATAATAATAGTTAAATATCCTTTGGGGGTTTTTGTGTTTGATTTCTTATTCGAACTTCTTGTCGAAGAAATACCGCATAGTGTGTTGCCTAAGGTTGATGGTCAGCTGAAAGAAATGTTGCCAGGTCTGCTCACCAAATATGGCTTGAGTTACCGTAATATTTGTTATTTTTCTACGCCTAGACGGATAGGGTTCTATATAGAAGATCTGCCTCAGTCAGGGGCATCGCGTACGATAGAGCAAAAAGGTCCCTCACTTAAGGTTGCCTATACAGAAGAAGGCAAGCCCTCACCTGCGCTGGAAGGCTTTTTTCGTTCTTATGGCGTAACTGAGGCCGATCTTACCCAGCAAGAAATCAAAGGGCAAACCTACCTTTTTGTGCGGAAAACCGAAGCGGGTCTGCCTCTCTCTCAGATACTAACCGAAATTTGTAACGAACTTGTACCATCGCTAAAGTTTTCAGAGCCAATGAGATGGAATAAAGGAGATGCGGTTTATGAGTTTATTCGTCCTGTTCGAGGGATTTTGGCGCTCATTAATGATCAGATTTTACCACTTTCCTATTTTGGGCTTCAAAGCTCGAATCAGTTGGTGGGGCATAGACAACTACATCCTCAACCTAAAAATTTAGAAAAAGCTTCTTTATATAAAGAAACCTTGAAGCAAATGGGCGTTATTGCCTCTTTTGATGAAAGAAAAAATATGATTTTCACTCAGGCTCAAGCCAAAGCAGCGGAGTTAAATGCTCAACTAGACTGCGATGAAGAATTGCTTAGCGTGCTAGCTTGTCTTACGGAGAACCCCAATGTGCTTTTAGCATCCTTCGATCAAAAATTTCTCTCTATACCAAGGGAAGTTCTGATATCAGAGATGAAGGTTCATCAAAAATATATCCCTCTTATTGGGGCGGATGGCAAATTATTGCCTAATTATATTATTACAGCAAACCTTCCTTGCGATGATGAACAGCTTAAATCGAATGTATTAAGAGGAAATAATAGAGTTTTTAACGCGCGTGCAGAAGATGGAGCCTTTTTCTATAATGAAGACTTAAAAAAAGGGCTTGATCACTATAAATCAACGTTATCTTCGGTTACTTTTGTTGATGGAGGAGGCAGTATTGCCGACAAAACACAGAGAATGCTCGAGATAGGGGCGATATTAAGCAACCAACTTCAGTATAATCCCAATAAAGAACAATTAAATCAAGCATTGAGTTACCTAAAAGCCGACTTAGCATCCCTTATGGTGGGTGAATTTCCCGAACTTCAAGGAATAATGGGTTCTTATTATGCTCAATCGGCAGGTTTTACTCCCGAAGTGGTGGCGGCAATTCGTGATCAATACGACCCCCTCAATAACGAGCCTCACCCTCTTACGGGTTTTGTGGCGATGGTTGACCGCCTAGACAGCCTTTGTACTTTATATGCGGTAGGAAAGAAGGTTACAGGCTCTAGGGATCCTTATGGGCTTCGTCGTCAAACGATAGCAGTGATCAACATTTTAATGACGTTTAAATGGCATCATTTTTCGGTGAATGCCTTCTTAGAGAAGGTCTTACCCTTGTATAAACCGATGCTCACTCTTCCGGAAGAAGAATGGAAAACCTTGCTTAGCGATTTCATCCAAACTCGCCTAGAAGGCGTACTTAAATCTGATTCCTGCCAATGTTCCTCGGATACTGTTGGTGCGGTGTTATCGGTTAAGTCAGACAACATCCTCGATTGCATCTATCGAGCGAAAGCATTGGAAACGCTTAGAGCTGCACAGCCAACGATGTTGGCGTCATTGGTGGAGTTAGCGAAACGAATTAATAATATTGTCAAAGATCAAGGTGAGGCATTATTTAATGAGTCACTTCTCCAAGAAGATGCTGAGAAAAATCTTTTTAAACAGATTAAAAATTTAGAAGAAACGATTAATACCCTTACTATTGATGAGGCATTTTCAGCACTCTTAAGTTTAGAACCGCTGGCATCGACTTTTTTCCAGCAAGTGATGGTCAAATGTGGGGGCGATATAGAGGTAAATCGCATCGCATTGCTTCAAAAAATGGATGCTTTATTCCACAATTTTGCTGATTTTAGCAGACTTTCATTAGATAACGAACGATAAATTTCTAGGAGTGTCCTCAATGGCACATATTATATTTTTTCTTGTGGCATTTTTTTGCGGTAGTATACCCTGTGGCCTTCTTTATGGGTTTGCGCGAGGGGTTGATATCCGTAAAGGAGGCTCGGGCAATATAGGGGCAACAAACGTCTCGCGTACATTTGGTTTTTGGCAAGGGTTTGTTCCTATCTTAATTTTAGATATGTTAAAAGGTGTAATTCCCCTTTTTATCTATAAAATGATGCAAAACCCTAACGATTTTCAACTTATTATAGTTGGGATCGCAGCAATTTTGGGTCATATTTTTTCTCCATGGCTTTCCTTCAAAGGCGGAAAAGGCGTTGCTACGGCTGGGGGAGTTTTTCTCTTTATGGCTCCTATTCCAACAACAATAGCGCTTGTTATTTTTATGGTTATCTTTTTTGTGATGGGAAAAGTTGTTGGAAAGGCTTCGGTTGCTGCGGTAATTTGTTATCCATTCATACTTTGGCTTGTTCCTGATACCTCTTGGACTCTTCGCATTGTTTCATTATTTTTGCTCGTTCTTATCGTTTATACACATCGATCAAATATTAAATCATGGTTTGTTTCTCATGACAACACGTAATATGGTATCATTTGCGGCGGATACGCATCCTTTAATGGTAGAAATGCCTGAAGAATTGCGAAGCCTTTGGTTCAAACAGTATCAAAATAAGCAAACGGGAGAGAGATTATTTCTAGCGATGGAACGTGTTTTGGAAAACCCCGAACAAAAAAATAGCCCTTTTGCGGATATTCTTACATTTGAGATTGCAGATGTAGAAGATCTTACCGAGTGGGAAGAAGAAAATCCAGGGCAGAGTTTTGTTGCTTTAGAGCCTTCGCATGCTTTTTACGAAGGAGATACAACCTTCACTCTTGGTTCTATTGATGAAAAGACAATGTTATTCACGCCAGAAGTTGTTGGAGAATTTATTTTAGACGAAAAAGGTGGTGGTTTCACCCTCGATTTACAAGGTGAAAGAAGCAAATGGGAGCTTATATCCCCCATTGCATCATAATATAAAAGTGATAAAAGAAAAGCACCCTTTTGGGTGCTTTTATCGATTTTGCATATTGTGAGACCAACTGCGAATTTTTTGGAGACTGTCTGGATGAGAGTCGGTTTTATTTAATTCGATGAAGATAAGAGCTATTTCTTCGGGCAAAACATGAAACTTGTTTAGTCCATCCATCTGATCACGAGTGGGTAATTGCTTGATACATAATAAGATATCATCAGCCAATTTCCACATAAGATTTTTAGTAAGAGGCAGTTTAGGTGAACTCTCTTTAAAAAGCCTGATTCCAGCAATATAATGACGCCAAGCATCAACATTGCGGCTTTGAGCAAAGCAAAGGTTACCCAGCAACCAGAGGCTTTGGATACGATAAAAAATTCCGTCTTCTTTCATATCGTCAAAAAGTAATTGGCTTTTTTGGCGTAAATCTACAATGGACGTCCACGCGGGAAGCGCGCCAGTAGAGAGCGTTTTGATTAGATCTCGTTCATCTTTCCCCAATACTTTTAAGAGGGATGAAAATTTTTCATTCCAGATGTCATTTTGAAGAGATATTTGTTCATGAGTAGTTTTATTGAGCTTTATTGAAAAATTTTGTACTAAATCTTCAATAAGGTGAAGTAAGCGTTTCTCTCGAAGTTGAGGATTGAGATCTGGAGGAAGCGCCGAGGCAATTTGAGAAACAACGCTATCAAGGATGCTTGTTTTTTGTTCTAAAACACGCTGATAGCTAAAGAGATTCTTTTCAAGATGACGAATCCGTCTGTAAAGCTTGAAAGAAAAAAGAATTAGACCCACAGTAAAAACAGCAAGACCTATTGAGAAATATGACGGCATAGAACTTTCCTTTTTTATGTCCGAACATTATAATAAAAAAAATAAAAAATCACAACCCTATAAGGAAAAAATGTTGAAAAATAGTATAAATATCTCAAAAATAGTTTGTGCTGTTCAATCTAGAATTAATTCTAGTCGTTTTCCAGAGAAATGTTTTGCCCTTGTAAAGGGGCGGCCATTGCTTCAGCTTGTTTTAGAACGATGCTTAAAAATGAAAATTGATGAGTGCTATCTTCTTGTGCCTAATAAAGAAAAGACCGTTTTTGAATCTTTTATAAAAGATTTGAATCTACCTATTACCGTTTTTGGGGGTAGTGAACAAGATGTTCTTGGTAGATATGCTGCTGCCAGTGATTTTTTCTCTTGGCAGGATGCAATTATGCGTGTTACGGGAGATAATCCTCTTATTTCTGTATTTTTAGCTGATCAACTTGCTCAAAAATACCCAAAAGACGGCATTGCTCACTACTTAGGAAACCCTTTAGGCACAGGAGTTGAGATTTTTATGGCGTCCAATCTGCTTTTTGCCTCCCAAAATGCTGTTGACCCCTATGAAAGAGAGCATGTTACCCCTTATTTTTATCGTCACCCCGAATTATTTCGCGTTGAAGAATGGAAATCGCCTGTAGTTTCTTCTTTAAAATTGGTTACGGTTGATACCCCCAACGATCTCAAGAGGGTTGAAAATATTCTTAGCGTTGCTCCAGATTGGGGTGTTTTCAATTTTGATCTTCCATCTGATTTTATAGATTCTTGAGATAAAAAAATAATATTGGATCATCGACCATGAGTTCTAATCCTAATCTAATATTATAAAATAGAGGCTCAATAGGTATTTTCACGCTTGAAATAGAGCCATGAACCATCTCTGATCGCTTTTTATAAGCCTTTGCGAAGAATTTTTCTATCTTTTCTGGCGATTCCAAAGCCTTTTGGTTCTTATTTTTGAGGCATAAATAGTATAAAAGTGCGTTTTTTTCGGCAAATTTACGCCTAATATCTGATGATTTAGGTAAAATCATCACTTCTAATGCCATAATATACTTGAGGAATGCTTTTTCTTGCAAATTTTCGGGCGATATAAAGATAGAAGCCAGCTGTTTCAACCAGGCTAAGTGTTCTTTTTGCACAAGGATGCCATCTAATTTTCGGCAAAAGTCGATGAGAGGGCTTAATCGTAAGTTGTCACAAGGATTTGCGATGAGAGAACTTGCCACAGCTAACTCTTTTTTTAAAGCACGGAGCCAAAAACGCTGGTTTGTCGAATTTGTATCAGCAATGAAGGAGGAGGGATTCATAATATGTCCTCCCTCGGTATAAAATCCGCACAAAACTCCATATTCTTCCATGGAAAGTGGCAGTTGTTGAGGATGCTCCACTAAAACCCAAATTTTTGCAAGCTCCTTAACGAATATTTCGTGGAGTGACCCTTGAGGAGATGGCACTCCAAAAGGGTGAAGACAATAAATAATGCGTCTCTTCTCTTTATCGGAAAGGCTCCCAAATAAAATATTAATATTTTTTTCGGCAAAGGACAACTCTTTTTCGGAAGGGTTGCGTAGACTTATAGAGAAGGCCTTAGACAGCATTATTGGAGACTTAATTGGGCGAAAATAAAAAGTTTGTCTTAAAATCATAACTTCATTTTAGAGTACGATGTACGAATTTTCAACCTATTCTTGATAATCTTTTTTATTTGTGATAAAATGTTAGAGTATATAATTATTTTTAGGAGAATATAATGGGTTTTTCCTGTGGTATTGTGGGATTGCCAAATGTGGGCAAGTCAACTTTGTTTAATGCTCTAACGAAGGCAGGTATTCCTTCTGAGAATTATCCTTTTACAACCATAGACCCAAATATCGGTATTGTTGAAGTTCCCGATGAAAGGCTCGCCGTACTTTCTTCGATCTCTGGCTCTAAAAAGCTTGTGCCAACAACGGTTCAATTTGTTGATATTGCAGGTCTGGTGCAAGGTGCGGCTAAAGGTGAAGGTTTGGGGAATCAATTTCTTTCCCATATTCGAGAGACCGACGCATTGGTGATGATGACACGCCTCTTTGAGGATGCCGATGTCATCCACGTTGCGGGAGGAGTCGATCCTGTGCGTGATTTAACAATTATTCTCGAAGAATTAGCTTTAAAAGATCTTGAAACGGTTCTGAATGTTAAATCTAAGCAAGAACGCCTTGCTAAAAGTGGCGATAAAAACGCGAAAGAACTCTATAGCCTTATGGAAAAATTAGACGCCGTTCTTAGCTCGGGGCAAACGATTTTTCTTGCTGATTTATCAGACAACGAAAGAGCCGTTACGCGAACTTATCGTTTTCTTACGGATAAACCTATGCTTGTGGTGGCAAATCTTACCGAAGAAGAAGTCAACACTCCTCAAAACAATCCACACTGGGAAGCTTTATGTAAAAAAGCAGAGCAGTTGCAAGCATCGGTGTTGCCTATTTCTGCAAAAATCGAACAAGAAATCGCCGAACTCGATGAAGCTGATGCCCAAGAATATTTAATATCATTAGGTTGGAGTGAAAGCGGGCTTAATCGCCTTATCAAAGCGGGGTATAACTTGCTGGGGCTGCTCACCTACCTTACAACAGGCGAAGTAGAAACAAGAGCGTGGACAATCACTAAAGGAGCAACGGCGCCAGAAGCTGCCGGAGAAATCCATAGTGATATCCAGCGTGGATTTATTCGTGCGGAAATTGTATCTTATGAATCGCTGGTAGAATGTGGTTCGTGGCAAAAAGCCAGGGAAAAAGGGCAACTTCGCCAAGAAGGAAAAGACTATATTATGCAAGATGGGGATGTTGTTCACTTCTTGTTTAATGTTTAGGGTCTAGGTGGTATTAAATGGACTATTTAACAATGTTATTGTTATTGTTGTCAATTCTTATAGCGGGTATAACGGGTTTTTACTTTGTGCATCGTTTTATTCCTTACCGCAGTATTGATCTCCTTATAAAAACGCACGCTCGTCAAAAAAATGATACAGAAATAATACGATTGTTTGAAGAGTCCTCTAAACGGATTTCTCTGTCTGCAATGCATGCTGTGGCAAGAAGTTATGTGCGAATATCAAAGCTAAAAGAGGCAACTACTCTATACGAGAGATTGCTCGCACTTTCGCCCCAAAAAACACCAAATAGAGATATTGTTTTGAAAGAATATGGGGATGTCCTCACCCAGTTGGGGAATTATCAAGATGCAGCAGTGGTGTATCAGCAGGGGATACAATCGGCAGAAGATTCCGCCGTATTAGAGCTCTGTTACGCGCAAAATATATTTGACACAGGTAATAAAGTTCAAGCGCGTACTCTGCTGCAGGATATACTTAAAAAGAATCCCTCGTTTCATGAAGCCAGATTACTCTATGGTGAAGTATTGTCGTCATTGGGGCTGTACGCACAGGCGATTCGAGAATTTGGAATGCTTGAACGTGCGGGTAGACTTTCTCCATCATATGGTCACGCCAAAACACTCTCAGAGCTTAAAATGCCTCATCGGGCGGTTTCGGTGTATCACGCACTGATGCAGGATAAAAAATCAATCGAGATAAATCCGATGATTCCTGCTGAATATGCTCGAGTCTATATCGATCTTTCCAACTTTGAACAAGCGAAAGCCGTCATCGAGCAAAATCTTCCAAAAGCAAAAGGAAAGATAAGGCATGAGCTTCTCTACTTAGATGGCCTGATGCATATGAGAATGGGGGAAGAATATAAAGGGCTAGAACGCTTTGAAACTCTCTATAAAGAGGCTCCAAACTATAAAGATACGGCAACAATTATCCAAAAAAACAAAGATTTACTAGAAATCCCTAATCTTCAACGCTATTTCACCTCCGATGAACACCAATTTGAGCAGTTACTCACTCGTTTTTTACCTGCAGGCGCTCGAATTGTGTTTCGATCCCTCGATTATTATGTCTTTACCGTTGATGATAAAGGCTATTTGTTCTATCGAAAGACAAATCCACTTCCAACAAACATCATTAATGATACTGAAAATCTATTGTTGCTCTTTCTTCCAAATATAAATCTCGAAATTTGGGCAGTGGGCGGGCTTGTCCGCTCAAAAGGCTTAAATCCTCGTAGTCATATCGATGTTAAAGATAGATCAGAATTTGCAAAACTTGTTGGCTTTATTCCGGAGGTAAAATGAAGATTCTCTTAAGTGGCGGAGGGACTGGCGGGCACCTTATTCCAGGAATTGCTCTCTATAAAGAGTTCACTCAGCATGGGCATCAGGCACTTTATGTGCTGAGAGAAGATGATTTATCCTACAACGCGGTTAGTCACATTGCAAAAGAAGATCGCTTACAAGTGAATTTGGGGCGAGTTTCTCGAAAATTAACACTGAAAACGCCAATGCAAGTGATGGATATTTTTCGAGCATGGATGAAAGCATTCAACGTGATAAAAAAATTCAAACCGGATGCCGTTATTGTGACGGGTGGCTATGTTTCTAATATAGCGGCTCTATCAGCGTTTTTCCTGCGAGTGCCGCTATACCTGCTGGAACAAAATAGCGTTGCTGGAGTAACGAATCGCTTTTGGGCAAGATACGCTAAGTCTATCTTTACCTTTTTTCCTGAAGTTAAAAAAGTTTCCAATAAAAAAATTATGGCGGTGGGAAATCCCTTGCTGTATACCGCAAAAGTGCCTCAAAAAGAAGGAAAAGATTTTTTTGGTTTTTCAGATGACAAAACCGTTTTAGGAATTTCGGGAGGATCGCAAGGCGCCAAGATTTTGAACGACCTTATTTTTAATTTGCTTCCTAAATTGAAAGAGTATTCTCTTATCTGGAGTTTAGGAACGAGAGAATATAGCCGCTTTGAAAACGAAGGATACCTTGAAAAACTAAAATCCTATCCTAACGTAAATGTTCAGCGATTTATCGACCGCATGGACTGCTTCTGGGGAGCTGCTGATGGTGTTATCGCACGGGCGGGGGCTGGGACAGTCTCTGAAAGCCTGTTTTTTGCAAAGCCAACGCTTTTCATCCCTATTCACGGATCACCAGATAATCATCAATACCTAAATGCTGATTTTTTAAGGAAAAAAGGCCTAGGATTATTGATAGAAGAACCTGAACTATCAGCAGAGAGTCTCTTAGAAACAATTAAAACATTACTTAATAGAAGCCCAGAAATGAAATTGCGCTTTACAAATGAGAAAAATAACCCTGCGCAGGCTATTCGTCATGTATTAGAAGAAAACTCTAAAAATAACTAGAAAAAAGCTTTTTGATTATCCCCGCCTTAAAGCGGCACGTAAAGCTTCTCTTGCTCTTCTTGTCTGAGGGCTTTTTGGAAATTGCTCTTCTAATCGCTCGGTAAAACGCCTTGCATTGGGGATATCTTCCAAAGCTATATAACTATCAACAATTCCAAGAAGAGCCTCAGCCGTATCATCGCTGAAGTCTGTAATTACGGTGATGAAAAGATTTAACGCACCCTTTGGATCACCAACATTGAGAGTTGCTCGAGCCATTTTTAAAATCACCTCGCTCCCAATAATGGGGTCGCTCAAAGATCTCACCTCCCAAAGAATACCAAACATCCTGTCAATTTTCCCCTCGGCTTCGTACTTTAAAGCAAGCCTGTAGAGAATGCGGGCTTTCAAGGCTTTGTCCCTTGTTTGCTTTGCAGCGGTGATAAAAGTAGAATCAGCCTCATCAAAAGAAATAGAACCCGCTAGAATGATGCGGGCTTTTTCCGCATCAGGGCTTTGAGGATATCGACGGATAAGCTCATTTCTAAAATTATTGGCTTGAGCAGAGTCGTTTTGGGCGTCTCTATACTCGATGAGCTTGCTTAGAACTGCGCTTGTGGCAGTGTGAGAACTTTGATCTTTAAGGAAAGAAAGGAAAATAAGCTCGGCTTTATCGAATTGTTTATCGGCATCGAGGCTCCACCCTTCTCTCAAAGCAGCTTCAACGGAGCTGTCCTTTTTATTAGCGGTGATTTGAGCTTCTTTATAAAGAGTAGCGGCATCTTTGAATTTTTTTTGGGCGAATCGTTCGTCCCCTAGTTTGAAATAAAGCTCGGATAAATAAATGCTTTTAGGAAAAAGTTGTCTAAATATTTCGGTATTTTGAATACCTTTATCGGTCTCACCAGCCTCGATATAGGTTAGGGTGATCTCATTCCAGAGAACTTCTTCAATTTGATTTTGAGAATCAGAAGCTTGAACATCTTTGAGGTATTCTTCGTACAATCGAACAGCATCTTTTCTACGGTTGAGATTTCTAAGCGCACCGGCTTCAGAAAGAAGAAGGCTTGTACGACGCGACTTATTCTGAGTTAAGCCTCTTGCCTCCTGAAAAAGGGTAAGGGCTGTGTCGTATCGTTCTAATCGGAAATCACTCTGTGCCTGTAACTCTTTTAGTTCGGAGAGCTTCTCCTTATCTTTGATACCAGAAGTATCGACAAGTAAAACATCTTCAAAATTCTCATTTTTAAAACTTAGTTTAGCCAAGGCAAGAGAAGCATCCTGACGCAACTTACTTTGAGGAAAGTCTTTAAGGAATCGCCTAAATTGAGCAGAGGAATCTTTGTTTTGTCTTAAATTATAACGACTTGCTGCAGCAAAATAAAGAGCCTGCTCTTTAAGAATAGGGGGCGCTTTGGCATTTTGCCACACACCATCATAGAAACTCAAAGCCCGAGCTGGTTGATTTTCAATACTGTAAGAGCTGCCCAGACCCATCATGGCGTTAAAAGCAACCTCTGTTTCGGGGGAGTCCTTAACGACTGCCTGATAATGTTGGCGTGCTTCGGCAATATTGCCCATACCGGTGTAAGCCTGCCCGAGAAAAATTCGGATTTCATTTTTTTTAGGGCTTAGCGGCTCACGGATGAGATAGGTATTAAAAAGATCGATGCCCTGAGAGAATTGTTTATCGTTGAGAGCCATTCGTCCTAGCCAATACAAAGCTTCGTTGGCATAGGCACTGTAGGGGAATTCTTTTTGTACGCGACGCGCAGCTCTAAGCATAGAGCGAGAATCTCCCTTAACAAAATAAATCTCTGCAATTTTAAGAAGAGCCTCGGCCTTTCTACTTCCTGAAAAGCCAGATTCCCAGCGATAATAAGAGAGAGCCGCATCGTAGTTTTGAAGAATAATATTTACTAGAGCTTGTTCTGCACGGGCTCGATCACGATAGGGGGAGTTGGGAAAATAGTCAACGACGGTAGCAAAGAACCGCCGAGATTCTAGATAATCTCTATTGAGCTTAGCAATCAACCCAGATTTATAAAGCGCCTCATCTTGAAATATATTTTCTTTTTGTGTTAAGGGAAGAAAAAGCTCCCATGCCTTGGCATAATTTTGCCGCTGGAGAGCAATCTCTGCAAGCAATCGTTGAATGGTATCGTTTTTAGAGCCAGTAATATTCTGGCTAAACTCTTCTGCCACAGTAAGATTGGTTGCTTGAAGAGCTGATAACGCTGCATAATAAGAAAGCTCATTAAGAGCGGGCGAGTTAGGATATTGTTGAGCATAGGCTCGAATATCTCGAAATAAAGAGGAGTCGGAAGGAAGGCTAAAACGGAGCAACAAACTTTGAGCGCTGGCAATTTCTTTGATTGATGTGGTTTCTGGATCTAGACGGATTCTTTCAAGCAGAGAGCGCGCCATCGTGCTGTTTTTTTTCATATTGAAAATATTAGCAAGATCAAACAAAGATCGATGACGGATTTCTTTTTTCGAGCTGTTGGTTAAATCGGTGAAAATGGAGCTAGCAGGGTCACTCTTACCTAATCTCATAAGAGTGTGAGCCTGCATCCAAGCAATTTCTTCTTTGAAAGGGCTTTGAGGATGACGCTTCAGGTAAGAAGATGCTTCTCCTAGAAAAAAATCGTCATTTCCCCCTATGAATAAATCTACCAAAGCACTGGGGCCATTAGGCACATCGTTTATTCGTAGGGGTTCTTGTGCGGACAATATCGAGCAGGTGGCAAGCAAAATCCAAAATATTCTGATACTCACGTTCCCTCAAAAAAAATCTGAAAAAGTTGCAAAAAATGAAATAATCTACTATATTATATACTATATAATCTAATAAGGCAAGCTTTCGATTTCTTACAGGGGGATTTATGCTGGAAAAACGCATTCGGGAACTGCGAGAGCAGATTGAATTTCATAATCGTAAATATTACTTAGAAGATAACCCTGAGATTACGGATGCAGCCTATGATGCCCTGTTTAGAGAGCTAATGTCGCTTGAAGAAGCACACCCTAATCTTCGTACGCCCGATTCGCCTACACAACGAGTGGGTACTACCCCTCTTAGTGAATTTCCAACAACAAAGCATCGATACCGAATGCTTAGTTTAAGTAATGCCTATAACGATAAAGAGTTTGAATTATTTTTTCATACAGTGATGAAGGTTGAGGTAACCTCTCTAGCAACGCCTAGTGTTGTGATAGAGCATAAATTTGATGGGCTTGCAATAGAACTTGTCTATAAAGATGGTATCTTGATAGAGGCCTCAACGCGTGGCGATGGAGAAATTGGAGAGCTAGTTACCGAGAATGTGCGTACAATACGTAATGTGCCTCTTCGACTTAACGAACCTAGCCCAGGCATTTTGGTTGTATACGGCGAGGTAGTGATTCTCAAGAAAGATTTCGAAGCGATCAACGCTGATCGAAAAGAAAGAGGAGAAAAACTCTTTGCCAATCCGCGAAATGCTGCAGCGGGTAGCCTCCGCCTTCTCGATTCTCGAAAGACGGCGGAACGTCGTCTGTTATTCTATGCCTACGACTGTCGATCAGAAGATGTTGCTGCTATATCACAGCTAAATGCCCATACAATGCGTATAGACGAGCTCCAAAAACTTGGCTTTACTATCTGCCCAGAGCGTAAAGTCATACACGCTGGAAACTTACACGAAGCTTATCAATATTATAGAGATGTCGTTACGCGACGAGATGAAATCCCATATCAAATTGATGGACTTGTCGTCAAAGTGATTACAGACGAAATCCGAGAAATATTGGGTTTTGCAGAGCGTTTTCCTAAATGGGCTATTGCTTGGAAGTTCGAAGCAGAAGAAGCAACAACAGAATTACTTTCTGTCGAGTACGAAATTGGGCGAACAGGCGTGTTAACACCGGTAGCCAATCTCACGGCGGTGGATCTCGGGGGAGTGGTTGTTTCACGAGCAACTCTCCATAATTATGAATACATCGCCCAAAACGATTTTCGAATTGGAGATACCGTTGTCATCAAACGTGCTGGTGATGTCATACCGCAAATTATCCGATATGTGCCTGAAAAACGCCCTAATTATACGGTTCCCTTAGTTGCCCCTAGTGCGTGTCCTTTTTGTGGAGCACCACCGGTTAAAGAATTATTAAGAGATAACGAATCGTCAGAAAAAGCGCTTCGTTGTCCAAATGCTCTCTGCCCAGCCCGAATGCAAGCGCGATTAAAATATTTTGTTTCTAAACAAGGTCTTGATATCGAAGGTCTAGGAGATAGACAGATCGAAGAGTTTTTCGATAGAGGTTTTCTTGGATCAAAAGAAATAGCCTTTACAGATATTTTCTCCTCGGTTTTCAAGCTTGAAAAATATCGCTCACAATTGCTAAGCCTTGATGGATTTGGAGAGAAAAGCGTCAACACATTGCTAGCTAATATTGCTAAGGCGAAAGTTCAGCCTCTATCTACATTTATCCGCGCTTTGGGGATAAAAAGCGTTGGAGCAGTTGGAGCCGGTAAACTTGCCAAAACATTTACCAATTTTCCAAATCTCATTGCAAGTTATAAACAAGATGGCGTAGAATATAATAAGTTTCGAAGTATCCGCGAAATTAGAGATGAGATCGAGCATTTCATAAGTGCTCGCCCTAATGTGCAGAATGCACTAAAAGAAGTCGATGAGCGTCGAAAACAAGCGATTGCAGCGATGAAAATAGCGCAAATACAAGCAAATGAAGCCTCGGCAACCTCTCTTCAGACAGATATTATTACATTTGATGCCGAATACGAGGCATTTTCAAGCCGGCTCAAAGAGGTAGACCTCGAACTCTCAAGATTACGTCGGGAAGAAGCAACATTAGTTAAGAAAATTCTCCTAGGGCCAGCAGCAGCCGAAGAATTAGTGCGATTTTTTAACGATGTAAGAGGTCAAAAAGAGTTAGAACTTCTACTAGAATCAGGTATTGAAATTGCTACAGAAGATACCGAAGATCCTCAAATTCTTTTAAAAGATAGCCCTTATATAGGAAAACATATTTTAGTTACAGGTAAGAGTGAATATCTGAAAACTCGTACAGAGATGTTGCGTTTTATCTCGGCCTTGGGTGCGGAATACCTAGCTGGTGTTACGCGGAATACAGATATGATTTTATCTTGTGCCAAACCTGGACCTGATAAAATCCGAAAGGCAATGGAATACAACATACCCATCGTACAAGAAGATGAGTTTTTTTCACGCCTACCAGCGGATATTATACAACAATTTGAAAATCTCTAATGTATTATAAAGAATTAAATAAAATTAATATTTCACACGCATTGGTTTCGATGTCTAGTTTTACAACGTTTAAAACGGGAGGCAAGGCCCTAGCCGCTTTCCCCGAAACGTTGGAACAACTTAAAAATCTTGTCACCGAGTTAATAACTCAAAAATTGCCCTTTTTCATCATGGGTTCGGGTTCTAATATTCTCATACCAGATGAAGGAATGGAAATTCTGATTATTCACACTAAAAATCTTACTCGTATGGAATGCGAAAATGATAGGGTAATAGCTGAATGCGGAGCCCCTCTAAAAGATGTTTGTGAATTTGCAAAAAATCAGTCTTTGACGGGCTTAGAGTTTGCATCTGGAATTCCTGGGTCTGTCGGAGGCGCCGTATATATGAATGCTGGTGCCTACGACGGAGAAATTTCACAGGTGCTAGAATACTCCGATGTGCTTTTTCCTCACCTACAAAAAATAGAAAGGCTCTCTCTAGATCAGCATAAGTTTTCTTACCGATATAGCTATTTAATGAAAGAAAAAGCCATTGTTTTGTCAACTTGTTTTCGATTGAAACAGAAAGATTCCACTGAAATCCAATCAAAAATGAACGAACTTACTCAAAAAAGAGAAGAAAAACAACCATTAGAATATGCTAGTGCTGGCAGCACTTTCAAACGCCCAGAAGGCTACTTTGCAGGAAAACTTATTTCGGATGCGGGGCTACAAGGTGTGAATATTAACGGAGCTGAAGTTTCTCTTAAACATGCAGGTTTCATTGTTAATAAAGGCAACGCCAAAACAAAAGATATTATTGAGCTGATGGAGCACGTTAGAAATAAGGTGTTTGAGAAATATAAAGTTATCCTCCAACCGGAAGTATGTATTCTTAATAAAGATGGATCAATTATGAGTCTAAAAGAACCTGTATAGATAGGTTCTTTTTTTGAGAAGGAATCCTACAAAGTTATGGTTGAATCACAATTTAATATAGATGAAGTTTTAGCTGTCATTCGAATTATTCGATTACATTTTTTTATAAATCCCTTTTTTTCAAGATGATAAAGTATCTCACAAAACTCCAATATAGAGCGACAAAATCGTTGTTTAATCATCTGCTCTGCAAAATCACCATAAAGATATTCGACATCAGTTTCTGTTGGAACATGAGATAATAGTAATTGCTCTTCTATACTTAAAGATTTCATTGAAGTCTCCTTTATAAAGATTTTGCTTAATATATTTTAGCATTCTCATAAATATAATATAACGTTATTTTCATGGAAAACCAAAAAATAAAAAAACCGCCATAGCTTTTATGCATGGCGGCAAATTATAATTGTTATAAAAACATTACTTATTTATCGCTCATGACACTAAATAAAGTCCAACCATCCAGTTAATACGCATCGCTGATAATGCCATGAGAAACTCCTAAAATATTAATGTACTTAAGTATAATAGTATTTATTGACATAATTCAAGAAAAACATATGTTTTTCTTGTTTTTTTTTTTATATTTCCGAATAATAACTCATAACGAGGTGTATTATGGGCTATGTTATCAAGCAAGAAGCACAAAGTGCTGGACTTTCGACACAAAAGACCGCAATGCATGGAAAAGTGATTCCACAGGATGCAGTCGAGAGAACGCTTTTACATGTGGAAGATTTAATTGCTCGTGGAAGCTATACGGAAGCCTTGCCAGATCTACTTGATTTAGAAGTGACACAGTTTGAGAATTTTCGTGTTCACCAATTATTGACGCTTGTATATTTTAAAATTAATCAGTTTGAGCTCGCACAAGAGCAGAGCATAATTTGTTCTGATATTTTTGAAACTACCTATCCTGATAGCCGATTAAAGACATTTGAACAGCTAATTGTCGAGGCGGGAGACCCGCGTCAGGCAGAGCAAGAATATAATATGGTGATGAATGCGCCACTGAATAATGATAATTTTTTTGAAGGCTCGAAAAAAACATTTCGCTTTGCAGCACATTTGATGAATCAGCATCGTTATCAGGATGCTGAAAAAATTCTAAGAGCCTTTAGAGATCGTTGCTTAGAAGCTAAACTTGTACTCACAAACGAACCATCTTTTTTATAAAAATAGCCCCATTGAGGGGCTTTTTCTTTAAGATAAAAACACTACCATCCAGTAGGGATATCGATAAATTCTGTTTTGATAAGAGGATAGCTTGATTGTAAATCTTGTTGCAATGCCTTTGGGCCGAAAACCTCTGTTGCATAGTGACCAGCACAAATAATGTTGATTCCGAGTTCTTTTGCATGATGATAAGGAAGACTGGATGTTTCTCCTGTAAAAAGAGTATCTGCACCGGCGTCTACAGCCTGCAGCAAAGCCTCAATGGTGCCAGCTGCTCCTGTACAGAAAGCGATTTTATGAATAGTATCTGGGCCAAACTTCATTTCTTGGATAGAAGACCCCACAATTTCTTGAATACGACTTAAAAGATCTGCATAGGAAATGTTGCAAGTGCCATAATACCCCACATCAAAAAAAATCTCCTCGCTACGTGTAATTCCCAAAGCATCCATAAGAACGGCATTATTTCCCAGTTGAGGATGAATATCAAGAGGTAAATGAAAGCTAAAAAGATTAATATTAGCCGAACACAAGGCAGCAATTCGTTTTTTATCGACTCCCCGAATTTGCTTCATGCCACCCCAGATCAATCCATGATGGGTAACAAGAGCATCGGCATTCATCTCGGCTGCAGCGTTGATGGTTGCTAAGGAAGCATCAACAGCAAAAGCAATTGAATTAATTTCATTTTTTCCCTCAACTTGTAGCCCGTTGATCGTAGCATCTTTAAGGGCTTTGGGGTTTAGTTTATTGTTAAAATAATTTTCTAATTCTTTACGTGTCATTACTTTATCCCTAATTGATATCGTCGAACGGCGGCATTATGTTCCACAAGAGTTTTTGAAAATTGATGAGTTCCAGAGCCGTCAGCTTTTCCAACAAAATAAAGAAATGTGGTAGGTTCAGGGTTTAAAGCGGCTAAAATAGCGTTTTTCCCAGGGCTAGCGATGGGGCCTGGGGGTAAGCCTTTACGGTAATAGGTGTTGTAAGGATGAGGATAGGGGGGGCGAAGATGGCGAGTGCGAATATTTCCATCATAGACACCATCAAGAATAAGAGCATATATGAGGGTTGGATCCGCTTGAAGAGGCATTCCAATTTTCAATCGGCGGTTATATACTCCGGAAATCAATCTCATCTCACTATTTCCGCCACTCTCTTTCTGGACAATCGAAGCCATCGTTAGTATATTATGAAGAGAACTACCTTTACGGGCAATCTCTGCCTTAATTTCAGGGGAGATAATCTGGTTGAATCGATTTAAAATCGTCTGAATTACTAGGGAAGTAGGGGTATTTGCCTCAAAATAGTAGGTATCAGGAAAAAGGTATCCTTCTAAGGTTTGGGCGGAATGCGGAGGTATATTATAACGTGATAAATAGGTGGTATTAGATATTTCGTTGATAAAGTCATTAGATGAACTAATATTGTTTTCTTCAAGGATTCGAGCGAAATCAAAACTTGTTAAACCCTCGGCAAAGGTTACGGGAATGGTGCTTCCTCTGCCTGAAGAAAGAAGAATAAAGAGTTCCTTATAACTGGTTTGAGGGAGAATAGTATAATTTCCCCGCTTGAGAGCTGGTTTGTAGATGCGAGATGCTAGACGAAAGGAGAACGTATCGTTGATTAAGCCCTGTTCTTTGAGGCGTAGACCTATTGAAGAAACAGTATCTCCATTTCTTACATGAAAAATAACGTCTTGATTATTCATTGTTGAACCGCAGGCGGTTAGGAATAAAAGTATCGTTAATAAAAATGGCTTCATCAATGCCTCCAAGGAAGAATAAAGGAAACGCCCCGTGAGTACGGAGCGTTCTGATAGTTTTTTACTGCATGTGAGTTTTACATGTTTCAACATAGGGGAGAGCTTCTAAGCGTTCTAGCTCAATGTAGTTTGAACAGACAGAGCATTTCCCAAAAAGACCATCATCGATCCGTTTTAAGGCACGATCGATCTTATCTAGAGTATTTCGTTGAGAGGCTGTCAATTCTTCACTCACAGACACATAGGTGAGAACCTCTGCCTTATCGGCCAAGTCACCTGAAATATTGAAAGGTGTTTGTTCGTCTTCAATTTCGCCGAGAATCGTCTCGATTAATTCTTCTCGTTGACGAATTAGTTCTTCTTTAAATGCGATGAGTTGTTCATCGGACATATTGGCCTCCTTAGTCGATTAGGCTTCGGGGGTGCTACAAATATAAAAAGGGGCAGAATATTGCATCCCGCCCAAATATAGCTAAATGACGGTGCTTAAGCAGTGATAACGTTGACGAAAGTTCGTCCACGGCGAGAAGTAAACTCGACTACTCCACTACTTAAAGCAAATAAAGTGTCGTCTCCGCCTCTACCCACGTTAAGCCCTGGATGGTACTTAGTACCTCGTTGACGGACTAACACGTTTCCAGCAAGAACAACTTCTTTACCAAATTTTTTGACACCGAGGCGTTTGGAAATACTATCGCGACCGTTCTTGGCCGAGCCTCCGGATTTTTTAGATGCCATGTTGGCCTCCAGTATTTATTTCTATTTCGTTAGGGTATTGAGCTGCAAGAGCTCTTAGCCCAAGTGTGAGTTGGAGAAACAATACACGAGAGGTATCTGTTTTGGGGATAAAGCCCTTTACAGCTCCTGCAGCGATGTCGCACTCCACGCCTTCCAGAACTTGTTCTGCAAGACGCCAGCTTTCGACAAGAGCACTTACTCCTGCACACACGATGCTAGATCCTTGCTTACCACTATGCCCTAGTATTTCTACTTGATAACAATTAGTGGTTTCTGCGAGGATAACTCGAATCATGTTACTTGCTGATTTCTGTAACTTTAAGCAGGGTATACTTTTGACGGTGCCCTGTTTTAACGCGATAATTGGTCTTGTTGTGGTACTTAAAGACGGTTAATTTATCGCCTTTTACTAATGGCTCAACAACCTCAGCTTTGATGGTTGCTTTAAGATAGGGCGCACCAATTTCAGTTTTACCAGCGTCGGTAATCATGGTGACTTTATCAAACTCGATGGTTTTCCCTTTTTCGGTATCGATTAAGTTGACAAGCAGTTGGCTGCCTTGCTCGGCTTTATGGGATTGACCGCCGATTTCTACAATAGCGTACATGGTCTATGCTCCTTACTTAGGGCTAAAAAACACCCGTTGGTAATTATAGTACAATTATCTTTCTTTGTCAATAGTTAAGGTGAATTTTTTACGTTATCCCCCCTAAAGTACGGTCTAAAACGCGGTACTGGAGAGCCTCACTGATGTGGGTTTCGTTGATGTTTGTGTCTTCGGCGAGGTCGGCGATGGTTCTGGCGCATTTCAGAATCTTATCGTACGAACGAAGTGATAAATTCAATTTTTCCATGGCAAGTTTTAGTAATTTTTTTCCAGATTCGGTGGGATTCGCAAAATATTCCATATCCTTGGGGCGCATTTCTGCGTTGATATAGAAGCCATAATTGGCGAAACGTTGCTGCTGAATCTCTCTTGCTTTTCTCACTCTCTCCCTTATAATAGCCGAATTTTCGCCACGTGTAGTAAGTTTATCATGGGGAACAGAGCCAACCTCTATGTGCATGTCGAGGCGGTCTAAAAAGGGGTGAGAGAACTTACGAACGAGTTTTGTCCAGTCGGCATTTTCGATGCCTCGGGAAGGGTTTAAGGCGGCTACCAGCATAAATCGGGCAGGAAAATCCACTGCGCCCTCGGCACGACTGATAGTAATTTTTTTCTCTTCGAGTGGTTGGCGAAGCACTTGGAGAACAGAGGTTTGAAATTCTTGCATCTCATCTAAAAATAAAATCCCATTATGAGCGAGGCTAATTTCTCCAGGTTTGGGAAATCGCCCACCTCCTACAATGGATATATTACTTGCGGTATGATGGGGGGATCGAAAAGGCCTGTTATTGATGAGGGTATTTTCGCCGAGTAATCCAGCGACGCTGTAAATTTTAGTTGTTTCGAGGGCTTCTTTATGGCTCATTTGGGGAATAATCCCTGATAGTCGTCGGGCTAACATAGTTTTTCCTGTTCCTGGAGGGCCAAGTAGCAGGATATTATGGCCTCCAGCTGCTGCTATTTCGAGGGCTCGTTTTGCATTTTCTTGTCCTCGAACCTCACTGAAGCAGGGTATATCGTTTTCATCTGGTGTTTTGATACCTGTGGGCACGGTTTTGGGTGTTTCAACGCCTAAAAGAATATCCATGGCTTCTTTGAGGTTATCAACCCCAACAACCTCAAGCCCTTCTATTAAAGACGCCTCACTAGCATTGGCACGTGGGCAGAAGATGCGTTGAAATCCATTATCTTTGGCGTGTCCAGCGAGCAACAAGACACCATTAGCAGGGCGTAGCTGCCCATTCAAGGAGAGTTCTCCCAAGAATAAAGTGTTTTCAGGGATGGAAGTTTCACTTTCATGGCATAAAATAGCTAGAGCAATGGGTAAATCGAACAAAGTACCGATTTTTTTTACGCCAGCAGGGGCAAGATTCACAACAATTTGTTTTCCTGGAAAATGATAAGAACTATTGACAATGGCTGCCTCTATACGCTTTTCTGATTCCTTAATGGCAGTGCTAGGGAGGCCAACGATCTCAAAACTTTTCAACTTACTTCTTATATCTACCTCAACTTCGATGGTGATGCTATCTAACCCTAAAAAAGCTCCAGAAAAAATCCGATTCATGAAAGCTCCTAAAAAATAATAAATAAAAATGTTGTAATTTATAAACAATAGTGCTATTATAAAAATTCTTACGCATATTTTAGCGTAATTTTGTCCTTTATACAAGCCCTTTCCGTGCTTTTTTGTGATAAATCTTCCTAACCAGGAGCATCCATGCCAGTAGCTAAAAAGCCTGCAAAAAAAACTACTAAAAAACTTACAACTCTTGTTATTGTCGAGTCGCCATCTAAAGCAGAGACGCTAAAAAAATATCTCGGCTCGGGATATACCGTAAAGGCATCGGCGGGGCATGTTATCGATTTGCCCAAATCAACGATAGGGGTCGATCTCACAACATTCGAGCCTCGCTATATTGTAATGAGAGATCGAAGCAAGGTGATGAAAGACTTAGTCGAAGCGGTTAAAAATGCTAAGCAAGTGTTGCTTGCCTCCGACCCTGACCGAGAAGGAGAAGCTATCGCCGCCCACCTCAAAAATTACTTTAACGAAAAAATTGTGTCGAAACTTAAACGAGAACTCCCTATCCAGCGAATCCGTTTTGCAGAAATTACCAAAGATGCCGTTCTTAAAGCGGTGTCAATGCCCACGGAGATCACGCAACCACTAGTGCATGCTCAACAAGGGCGAAGGGTTGTCGACCGGCTATTTGGATACGAACTAAGCCCCTTATTATGGAAGAAAGTTAAAGGAAAATTATCTGCAGGAAGAGTGCAAAGCACCGCATTGAGAATCATCGTCGACCGTGAAAACGAAATAAACTCTTTTGTCTCCCAAGAATATTGGGTGCTAGAAGCACAACTAGCTGCGGGTAAAGATAAAATCAAAGCAACATTATCACGATGGCAAGGGAAAAGGCTTGTTTCTCCAGGAGACCTCACTGATGAAAACAAGCAAGTGGTTATCCGCTCTCAAGAAGAGATGGATATCCTCCTCAAAACGCTGGAAAAATCGGAATTCACCCTAAAAGAAACTAAAACCTCACGTACACAGGTTAAAGCTTCGCCGCCCTTTATCACATCCACCCTGCAACAAGCAGCGAATAATTTATTAGGATGGGCTGCAGCAAAAACCATGAGAACAGCACAAGAACTATACGAAGGGCTTGATATCGGCACATCTCGTACAGGGTTAATTACGTATATGCGTACCGACTCCACACGCCTCTCGCCGGTAGCACTGGCCGAAGCCGATAGCTACATTACGCAGAATTATGGAAAAGAATACCTACCAGCCTCTCGCAATGTTTACGGAAACAAAAAAAGTTCACAAGACGCGCACGAAGCAATCCGGCCCACATCTGCAGCGAATCACCCAGACGCTATCAAGAATTACCTCTCTGCAGACCAATTTAAGCTTTATAATCTTATCTGGCGTCGATTTATGTCATCGCAAATGGCTGCCGCAGAACGAGAAACAGATAGTGTTATCGTCGAAGCAGGCGAAGCTCTATTTTCGGCCTCAGGCTCTCGGATTATTTTCGATGGGTTTCAAAAAGTATGGAATCTTGGCGCCGAGAAAAAAGAAAGTAAAATACCCGTACTTAAAGAAGGTGCTGTTCTCAACTGCCAAAAGCTAGAGCCAGAGCAAAAATTCACCCAACCCCCAGCGCGCTATAGTGAAGCTGCACTGGTTAAGCTCATGGAAGAATTAGGAATAGGGCGGCCTTCAACTTATGCTCCTACAATAATGACGCTTACAAAACGCTACTATGTTAAAAAATCAGGGAGAACGCTGATACCTACCGATTTAGGTAAGGCAGTGAATAAATTATTGGTTGAAAACTTTTCAAGCCTTATCGATGCTGCATTTACAGCAAAACTAGAAGAAAGCCTTGATGCAGTAGAAGAACAAGGCGCCGACTGGAAAACAATCGTCCGAGATTTTTATATCCCCTTTCATCAAACGGTAGCCCATGCCTACGAGCATGTTGATAGCATCAAAGGTGCTTTCGACGAAAAAACAAACGAGATTTGTGAAGTTTGTGGACGTCCTATGGTCAAAAAACTGGGAAAATTTGGCTATTTCATTGCATGTTCGGGGTGGCCAGACTGTACAAATGCAAAGCCAGTGCCTTATGGAGCATGCCCCAAGTGTGCTACGGGCAAGGTTGTTGAAAAAAGAGGTGGGCGAAGAGGGGCATTTTACGCCTGTAACACATACCCAACCTGTGATTTTCTAACCAACAGTAAAATTTCTGAAAAAATCTGTCCGAAGGATGGCACTCCGCTGTTCTATCAAAACAAAAATACACTTGTATGTCTTAAAGAAGGTTGTGGTCATACTGAAGCGGAGGAATAAATGCCCATACTGTTGTTGTCTCTTGTTTTTTGGGTGAGTCCACTGTTCTCGCAGTTTAATGCAGGGCGTTGGGCAGTACGAGTAGATGATGCGCCTGTTTATAAGGGAGAATCATCTACGCCTGTGGCAAGGCTTTCCTATGGAGCGCCAATTCGAGCAAGAAATCAACGCCAAGGTCGAATATCGTTTATGTCCAATACGCAGGAATACTGGATTGATGCTAGTAATCTTATTAAAATGGACGTGACGGTTAAAAATTTTTCTCAGGAAAACGCAGGTTTTATTCCTGCCGCAATTCAAAATCAGAAACTCTCTTTTGTCTTTCATAAAGCTCTCTACGCGCTTGACATCACGGATCTCACCAATCCCCATATTTCTAAAATTTCGGATACCCCCTCGGTTACAGGAGCATATTTTTCTTCAGATCAATCACTTCTCTTGCTTGTGGGTGCTATTGAAAATTGCCTAAATATAGCACTTTTAAGTACCAAAACACAAAAATTTGCCCCACTTACTAAGCTTTATGGAGATGTTGCCCTAGTTTCGGCGGAGTTTTCCTCCGATAATGCCTATGTTGCATTGCATATTGCGGTTAAAGATGCTCAGCGAATTCTTATTTTTGATGTCTTAACAGGAGAATTGTTGTCATCAGTGCCAGATGTGCAGGTATTTAAATGGAGTGAAAATACGATTCTAGTTGCTAAGCAAACATCAATGGATCTTGTTTTGCCCTCTGGAGAAAGAAAAGAACTCTATAAAAGTAAGGCTAAAGAAATGCAGACGGTATTTGCCGAAGCTGGTGGCGAATTGCTGGTGGATCTAGATAATAAAATATATCGATTTACTAATTCAATTCTCGAACTCACTACCTATCCCTCGCTTGAACGCACCGCTTTTCTACAACGCTTAGAAACAAAAGGTAGTACAACCGTGCGTTACGAAAAAAATACAATTCGAAATCTTAGCGGAGCAAAACCAATTTGGGATTTTGTATCTTTTGCAGGGGATAAAACGCTCCTATATAGTGCAAAAAGTAGAACTGGTGCGATTACTACGCTCTATCTATACGATGCAGAAGCAAATGAGAGTTATCCCTATCGATGGGTAGAAGAACCAAGTCAGGTTTTGGCAGATGGTTTAGCATACGAAGTTGTCGAAGATAGTGATGAAACATGGCTCTTTTTTGAATACCCAGGCTCAAAAGTCAACATATTAAGATTAGACGATTTACTAAAATAATGTAAATGGCATGAAATTTGCTATATATGATATATAACTGTGAAAAAACGGCTATAATATTGTCAAAAAAATAATAAAAATCATAAATTATACACATAAGGAGTCTTTTATGGCTAAAGATTTACTCTTTTCTTCAGAAGCACAACAAAAAATGCTTATTGGAGTAGAAAAACTTGCGAAAGCTGTTGGGACAACACTAGGGCCTAAGGGTAGAAATGTTGTCATCGATAAAAAATATGGAGCACCTCATATCACCAAAGATGGTGTTACAGTTGCAAAAGAAATTGAGCTTGAAGATAAATTTGAGAACATGGGAGCTCAATTGGTGCGTGAGGTTGCTACAAAAACCAACGATATTGCTGGTGATGGTACAACAACAGCTACAGTGTTGGCTTACGCTATTATTAAAGAAGGCTTCAAAAATGTTACAGCAGGTTCAAACCCAACTCTTATTAAAAGAGGAATGGATAAAGCAGTAGATCGACTTGTAGCAGAGATCAAAAAAATCTCTAAGCCTGTAGATACTGCCGAGCAAATCCGACACGTTGCTACAATTTCAGCAAATAACGACCCAGAAATTGGGGCAATTATCGCTGATGCAATGGAAAGAGTAGGGAAATCTGGTGTTATTACTGTAGAAGATTCCAAAGCAATGGATACTTTTGTTGATGTTGTCGAAGGAATGCAGTTTGATCGTGGATATTTATCACCTTACATGGCTACTAATGCCGAAACATTGGTTGCTGAATTGGAAAACCCCTATATCTTGCTTTTTGATAAAAAAATCGCATCATTAAAAGATATCGTGCCACTTCTCGAAAGCATCCTCAAACAAAGCAAGCCTCTCCTCATCATCGCGGAAGATGTTGAAGGCGAAGCACTTGCAACCTTAATTGTTAACAGACTCCGAGGAACTCTCAACGTTGTTGCGGTTAAAGCACCTGCATTTGGTGATCGCCGTAAAGCAATGTTGGAAGACATCGCGGTTCTCACAGGCGGACAAGTTATCAGCGAAGATAAAGGAATGAAACTTGAACAAGCTGATATTACGATGCTTGGACGTGCACGTCTTGTGCGTGTTGATAAAGAGAACACAACAATTGTTGATGGAGCAGGTGATAAGGCTGCTATTAAGGGTCGTGTTGCTCAAATTGATGCGGCTATTAAAGAATCCACCTCCGATTATGATACAGAAAAACTTAACGAACGTAAAGCAAAATTAGCTGGCGGAGTTGCACTTATTAAAGTGGGTGCTGCTACAGAAGTAGAACTTAAAGAGAAAAAAGATAGAGTGCAAGATGCTCTTAGTGCAACAAAAGCAGCTGTTGATGAAGGGATTGTTCCTGGAGGCGGTTTGGCATTTATTAAGATCCAGAACAGCCTTCGCCTTGTGAAAGGTATTAACGAAGAAGAAACAGTTGGTATCAATATTATCCGTAAAGCTATCGAAGCACCTATGAAACATATTGCGGAAAACGCAGGTGTTGACGGGTCTGTTGTTGTAATGCGTGCACGCGAGTCCAAAACAGGCTTAGGATATAACGCTCTTACCGATAAATGGGTGAATATGCTTCGTTATGGTATTGTGGATCCTGCAAAAGTTACAAGAACAGCATTGCAAAATGCAGCGTCTATTGCCGGAATGTTACTCACAACAGAAGTAATGGTTACTGATAAACCAGAACCTGCTGGTTCTGCTGCACCAGCTATGCCCGGAGGCATGGGTGGAATGGGTGGAATGGGCGGAATGATGTAAAACCCTAAAATAATCCCTCGCTGTAATGGCGAGGGATTTTATTTTTAAAAAAAACCTTGCAATTTTTCAAAAAAAAATGTAATATAAGACTGTATAACTATTTGAGGGAGACCCCAGACATGAAGTTTAGCGTCAATAAAGACGAGTTTTTAAAGGCTCTAGTTACAGCTGATTCTATTATTAATCCACGAACACCACTTAGCATCTTGCTTAATGTCTACCTAGAAGTGCATAATGATGGGCAGTTGATCCTGCTTAGCTATAATGGCGAGCATGGGGTAAAAATAGAAACTCAGGTTAACGTGAGCGAAGCTGGAAAGATAAGTCTTCTTTCCAAGAAATTATTAGAAATTGTGCGAAATATTCCCAGTGATACAATCATATTTGAACAAAAAGAAGGGCAATTAGAGGTTGTTATAGCTCCGGAAGGGCAGAAACACCCTATTTTCCGTCTCCATGGAGTTAGTGCAGATACCTATCCTACATTTAAAGAATTTAATTGGGATAGCTATATTCGCCTTAATCAAGGAACCTTGCGAGAGCTTATTAATAGTACAGAATTTGCTGTATCTACGGATGCTGCACAAATTGCGTTTACAGGCACTTATATAAGAGAAAGTGCAGAAGGGCTGATTTCCTTTGTTACAACGGATGGAAAACGCCTAGCTGTAATCACAAAGCCCTACGAAGAAAAAGTAGGGGAGGTGGCATCGGAGTTGATCGTGCCTCAGCGTATTATGAAAACATTATCAGACACCTTGACATCAGGAGATGCGCTATTTTCCGTTAGAGACGGGCAAGCGTTTTTCAAAATTGATAAAGTCTATGTATTCTCTAATTTAGTCGAAGGAAAATTCCCTAATTATAGAGATGTTATTCCATCTCAAAGTGCGCATATTCTTACTCTCGATGCATCGGCGCTTTCATCAAGCCTCCAACGCATTGCAATTATGTCGGATAATGATTCTGGTAAGCTCAAATTGGATATAGCATCGGATGGGCTTACGATCTCTGGAGCTATCGTGCATGGGGACGCAAAAGATATTATAGAAGTAGAATACTCTGGCGAACCTGTATCAGTAGCGGTGAATCACCGTTCAATAACAGACTTTCTTAAAGTTGTGCAAGGCAAAAAAGTTCTACTATCTGTTAACTCATCAACCAGCCCTATTCTAATGATGCCGGCGGGTGATAGTGATTACGAATATATAACAATGCCAATGAAGGTCTAGTTTACAATGGAAGATGGTTATTCAGAGCAGGAAAGGATACACTTTTTAGGGGTACTGGCTCACTTTAAGGCGGAGGATGTACTTACGCCTATTTCTCAGACGGAACTTTTTGAATTAGATGCAACATGGGAAACGGTTTTAGCTACTGTCAAGGAAACAGGTTTTTCACGTTTTCCCGTCTATGACGAAGGAATAGATGATATAGTAGGCATTTTGCATATTCGTAGCCTGCTTTTTGCCTCGCAGGAAAATTTTTCTCTGCGGGAATATCTCAATAAGCCACTGGTTATCTCTGAGAATAAAAAATTAGATGAGCTTTTCAAAGAATTCAATCAACATAAAACACACTTTGCTATTGTTGTAGATGAGCACGGATCTGTTCGTGGGATTATCACGATGGAAGATATCCTAGAATCTGTGCTTGGAGGCATTGAGGGAGAATTTGACCCTAGCGAAGAAAATTATACTGCACAACGTCATGGTCAGGGGGTCTATTCTGTTGATCCCAGAATGGAACTTGAAGACTTCAATACGCAGTTTCGAACTGCCTTTAATAGCGATGATTGTGACACTATTGGCGGATATATCATGCAACAATTAGGGCGTGTTCCTTCCGAGGGAGAAACTTGGGAGGAAGAATCATATAAGATTCAAGTTACTAAGGCGCAAGGCCCTAAATTGATCGAACTTTCTGTCCATAAGAAGTAATATCGTAGGAGAAACAATGAAAATTTTATTTTCAAATGATGACGGATATGATGCTATAGGCATTAATACGGTTTATCAAGAGTTTGCATCTAACTATGATGTTCGCATGTGTGCACCGCTTAATCATAAAAGTGCATTTAGTCACGCAATCACCTACCAAGATAATCTCGAGCTAGTTAAATTACGTGATGTAAAGGGATATGCCCTAGATGGCACCCCTGCAGATTGTGTAAAAATTGGTATTAATCACCTTTTTCCTGATATTGGCACCTTTGATTTGCTTATTTCTGGAATTAATTTTGGAGTTAATATAGGTCGAGATATATTCTATTCTGGTACCGTTGGCGCAACAAGAGAAGGGACTTTCTTTGATCTTTGTGGGGTAGCGCTTTCACAGCAAGTTTTAGATGATGATCTAGAACGAAATAGCGTTTTCTTTAAAACGTCGGCATCTTATGCTCGTCAAATTATCGAAGCAATGCCTCGAGAGCTTTTTCATATTAAGGATCTTATCTACAATATTAATTTTCCAGCAACAACACAGGCAAAGGGGATAAAACTCGCAACGCTTAGTCGGCAAACTTTTGATATGAATATCACCGAAGTTGATAAAAAAGGTACAAAATACGTAAATTATGCGGGCACTAAAAGTGTCCATCCTAATGATGATACGTCGGATGCAAATTGGCTTTATCAAGGTTATATTGTGGTATCGGCGCTCCATAGTGGAGTTATTCTTAACGAAGAAGTGCAAGAAAAGCTTCGTTTCCTTGAAGATTTACAATTACAACACTAAAAACACCCCTTAAAGGGGTGTTTTTTACATCATATTTAATAGAAGATTGTGTCTTCCTTGAAGCATATTGATATTATTGACGCCAAAAATGGGCAATAGCTGTTCAAGTTGCACTTGTAAGTCGGAAAAATAAGAAAAAACCTCTTGAGAACTAGATGATGGAATAAGATGATGGGGTATAATAACGCCGTTAGCACCTAAAATCAAACATTTTATGATATCGGCAGGGGTTGCAGAGGGTATCTCAACAAGAACAGTAATTCTGCTATTAACAGCCTCCCTGATTGACGAAAGCATATCGACTGCAGAGGCGAAAAACCCAGAACCTTCTTTCCTACTTGAAATAATAAGGTGAGTAGCCCCATTTTTAACGGCAAGAAGAGCATCTGATACGGATAAAATCCCTTTTACAACAAAAAATTGAGGAGAAATTGACGAAAAACTCTTAATATTGTCTTCACTTTGAGAGGAATAATGAATATTTCCTCTTACATCAGTGCCTTCGAGGGTTATTCCCGTGCCTAAAGCTCCAAATTCAATAGCTTCCTCTAGTTTTTGGTATGTGTACTCGCTTTCTGTTGAAGGGTTTGCTAAAGCAACTCCATGCCCAAAATTTTGAAGAATCAAATCATTACAATTCACCCCACTAACAAATCCAAATGTCTCCGCATAGAAAGCCCCCTTAAGGATGCTATTTGCTTGCTCAATATTTATCAAATCTGATGATATATAAGGAAATACAGGTATCCGGCAATGAATACCTTGCATGTTATAGCTAGTGTTTCCCTGATGCACGTGGTGAATATATTGAGGGATGAGCCTATATTTAGGCAAGTAAGAAATTTCATCGGCGATAGGTTTAATAGGTGCTGGCTCTGTTTCTATATCTATCTTTATATTTCTCAATACTTTATTAGCTTTTTGTAAGGCGTCTTTTTTTGATGTCCCTACAACGATCACGTTTCCAATTTTATCAAGATTATTTTTAGGTTGAGGGAGAACATCACCGATTTTTCTTCGGATTGAAAGATGAGCGATGTCGAGGCCTTCAGGTACGATGATATTTTTAATTTTACCGGCTGGAGCGATGATGGCTCGTTCAACGGCAACCTTATTTAGCGTTGGTTTCAATAAAGGAAGGGGTTCGGACAGTGCGAGTTTGATCATCCATTGATTGAGGTTAATACCCGTTGCCAGCGGGAAAGTGTAGGCCGACATGAACCCACCACTAAGGCGAGCGGCAATCTCTATAATAACGGGGCCAGATCGTGTTATTTTAATATCACCTTTAGCGGCGCCCGCGCTTAATCCAAGAGCCTTAATCGCATCTCTGAATAAAAGTAAAGCAGCCTCAATGGTTTCCGAGGGAAGTGATGAAGGAAGAATATGCCCCGTTTCCACAAAGTAGGGGGAGAGTTCGATAATGCGATCGGCGACCCCTGTAATGGTAATGGTATTATTGATAACGAGCGCATCGACGCTTATTTCTTTACCTTCTCTAAAATCTTCTATCAAAACCTGTTGAGAATTGGAAGCATATTGCCAAGCAAGATTAAAAGCTTCTACTAGTTGTTGCTCATTAGAGGCCAAAGAAACCCCACGTGCGCCCATACTTTTAGAAGGCTTAACAACGGCTTTCCCCCCCAGTTTGAAGAAAGCCTCTTTAGCTTCTTCTAGGCTTGATACGGGATAGAATTCAGGGACGCTAACTCCAGATTTTTGAAGTATTTGACGCATTTTAACTTTATCAGTGCAGGCTTCGGCGGCTTCTACGGAGTGCCCAACAAGATGATATTTTTCGGCAACTTTAGCAACGGTTAATGAGGCATCGGTTCCGGATGTAAGAACGCCTTGAGGGGTTCCATAAGGGGCGATAGCCGTGAGTACTTCTTCGGGGTTTAAGGTGTCGGCAAGTACGCGTAGCGAGGCATACTCAAACCCTGGGCTATCGGGGTTGCGATCGACAACAATGGTGTAAATACCCATTTCTTGAGCGGTGCGGATGATCGGCACCTGCAGTTCACCGGCACCAATAATAACGATGCGTTTTTCCATTTCATCCTCTATTTATTGTAAACTTAAAAACTAAGCTTTTCTAAATCTGTGTTATTTTTATCAAAGGGGTCTATCGAGAAGTTTGAGAGAGATTCGGGTATAAAAAGACGATTCGGGGCAATAGTGTAGTTTGAATCAGCAGGAGTAATAAAAAAATCGCTACCGTCGCCAAGAGAGATTGCTTTTCCAGGGTTGATAGAGGCAGAAGAACGGAATGCTTGAGCCTCGGTCACGGTCATTTGACCAAGTATGGAGAAATTTTTGTCGTAAATATTAAGGATATCACCAGATTTAACGCCTTCATGCTCGCCGATGCTTACGCGAAAGATATTATTCGGAAGCCGTTGCTCAAAATAAGCAATGGGAGGGAGCATATTATTGATGGAGCGTAGAATGGCAAGGATATCTTTTGTGAATGATTCGGGGTTGTACGGCATGAGTTGACTAAGAATAAGGGATCCTTTTTTATCAAACACCCTAACAAGAGCCCCAGAAGGTTTTACCTCGGCATGAATGACAAGGCCATATTTTCCTGCTCGAAAAATATCACGACTAGCTTGGGAAAAGCTTTCAGTAGCAGTACTTATATCCATTCGAGAAAAGATGCTGCTATAAAATTTCGACTCATTGGCAAAATGAAAGGCGCTTTGGTGAGTAGGGTCATCAACAAAAATCAACGCTTTGTAAGAGTATATAGGAGCAATTTTATCATCAAGTCGCCCCGTGGAGGAGAGTTGATTTCTCATGCGGAGGGTAGTAAGAGCTTTGGCGTTTTGAGGAGACAAGCTAACGATTTTCTGAAGAAGCTCTGATGTCATGCGTTCATTTTTATGAATTTTGGCAAAGTTAATTAATTCTTGATAGGGCTTATTGTTAAGAGGGTCGATCAAGGCCCATTTATAAATAAGAGAGAGATAAAAATTACCATAGCCATTATTGCGTTCTTTGGCTGCAAGTTTATCGGTGAAAGAAGCTATGGCTGCCCGATAGCTATTGTTTGGAGGATAATTTTGAGCTAAAAAATGAATGAAAGCAGAATAATAAAGCTGATTATCTGGCTGTTGCTCGAAAGCATTACGGAGGTTTGTTTCTGCCTCAGCGAGATTGCCCTCTGCGGAATAAAGTTGAAATAATCTCCAGCTAACAATGCTTGATCCAGAAAAAACTTGCCCCCCAAAGAGATTTTTAACGTGTTGATAATAACGAAGAGCCTCGTTGAAAGCTCCTCTTCGGAAAGCATAGTCTCCGATGAGTTGGCTTCGATAAATATTTTCTCCAAATCTCATTTCGGCTTCTTTGAGGGCCTCGGTTGCCTTATCAAATTTTCCCTGCTGAGCAAAAAAAGAGGCTAATTCATCAAGAATAGTAATATTTTGAGGGTAAGCGTTGGCAATTTGTAAGAAAGCACGTTCTGATTCATTGGTTCTCCCTCTTTCCAGCATAACTTTTGCCGAAAGCACTCTTGTCGACCACGAATCGGGGCTAAAATTTTCTGCTAATTTGAGATATCGTTCTGCCTCAGCAAGTTTTTGTTCTTCAAGGGAAAGCCGAGCTAATTCCAAATATAATTGACCATAGCTGGCATCAATGGAGAGGCCTTTATTGTAAATTCCTCTGGCATGGGCGTTATTTCCAAGCCGGCGTAAGGTGTTGCCCATGATAAGATAATTGGTAGGATTGGCAGGAGCTTGAGCAATTGCTTGATAAATATTGGTGTAAGCCTCGGAGAAACTGTTCATCGCATATAAAAGCTGCGCTGATAAAGAATAATATTGGTACCCAGAAGGAAACTCATCTCGATATATTTTAAGTTGAGAAAAAGCCTGAGCATAATCTCCTTTGTCGATGAGGTTCTGGATTTTTTCTTCAGCCGATGGCATGGCATGAAGCAAAAATGGTATTAAAACTATACTTAGTAATAATTTAGAGGGAGACATTATCCATTCCTTCTATATTCATTGCGCTGCTAACATCTATGCCACGTTCTTCGAGGCGCTTGAGGTCGGCATTCATCTTGTTGTAAAGGTCTCTAGTGTAGCTAATGAGAATTTCAGGTTTATCGCGGGTTGATTTGCCCATTCCAAAAATACGGGATAGGTTTCGTTTAACCATTTCGATGCGTTTAATTTTATCTGCGTCGGGGAGAAACTCAATTTGGTTGTATAAAAGAACGCCGATAATATAAATCACCCCATCGTAGCCAAAATTTGTGTCTACATCTGGGCCCATCCACACTAAACCGTCGAAAGGCTCTTGGTTTTTAAGCTGTTTTTCCATAGCAGATTCATAATTTAGAAGAGATTGCTTATATAGCTCGGTCTTGAGGTCTCCAAGATGGCAAACTCCTGATTTGGCAAAGAGATCCCCTGCAAGCCAAGCGGCACGTAGAGCATATAACCCACGCCTTAGAGTGGGGGAGAAATCTTTTTCTAAATGGGTGGTGCTCATAAAGGCAAGCACGTATGAAGCCAAGCCAGCAGCAATATCTCTATTGACGGTGAAGTCGATCGTTTTGCCAAAAATTTTTTTAATCATGGTGTGACGATTTTGAGCCTCAACATCTTGTTTTCCTATGTTTGAGAGGCGCTGAAAATCGCTGGGCAATCCTGCAAAAAGGCATTGAGGACAAACAGCTAAAGGATATAGCAGAGGATTAACTACGCCATATTTTTGAGTGGGGATGTAAAGTCTTCTTAGTTCTGGAGTTAGATCGCCGGCATTGATACGGCCTCTACCCGTCTGGAGTTCCTCCCTCTGGAAAGAACAACTGCACAAAGGGCAGACAATCTCTTTTTTGGAAAAAAATGTAACGCTGTTGCTTGTTGTTTCTGCCATAAGGCTCCTCCCGAAGAGACTTCTATCCGCTATTATAACGCAGCAGAGAATTTATCGCAAAAAAAAGGAATCTATAAAATAAGAGGGATTGGCTAAACTTTTGCACTTTTTTTGAAATACTTGTATAATGTAGCGGTATTTTTTTGAGAGAAGATGGGGGGAGCAATGCCTATTATCGCATTAATAGTTTTGGCGGTTATACAAGGGCTTACGGAATTTTTACCTGTGTCGAGTTCAGGGCACTTGGTGATGATTTCTAGCTTTTTTCATCTTCCTCAAAATGAAGAGATGATTCTCTACTACGTGTTGGTGCATGCGGGAACGGCATGTGCGGCGGTATTTTTTTTCCGAAAAGACATTATTCATATTCTGTTGGGCACGAAAGACCTCTTAACGGCGAAAAAAACATTAAAAGCGATGTTTGCTCTTAAATGGATAGGCTTAGTGGTGATGGTGACGATACCTACAGTCTTTGTGGGGCTATTGTTGCGAAAACAAATTGCGAGCCTGTCATTTCCTATGCTTGTGCCCATGGGCTTGCTGATTACGGCGGGGGTTCTTTTGTGGTCTCAAACGCGCTCTCAAGAGAAAAAAGGGCTTGGCTTGGGTAGTTTTCCCTTAGCATCAGCATTTTTGGTTGGAGTGGCACAGAGTTGTGCGCTATTACCTGGCATTAGTAGATCTGGTTCTACAATAGCAGTGGCACTTTTATTAGGTGCGAAGCCAGTTTTTGCGGGTAAGTTGTCGTTTCTAGCATCGATGACGGCTATATTTGGTGCCTTATTGCTAGAAATTGTGTCTGTGGTCAAAACAGGGGTGCTGCCTCCAATGCAGTTCGCGATAGGCTTTGTAGTAGCGTTTATTGTAGGGGTGCTTTCATTGGGTTTTCTGATGCTTATATTACGCAGCCGTAAACTTTACTACTTTGCCTGCTACTGTATTGTGGTGGCACTGGCGTTCACTGGTTATTTAATAATAAAAATTTAAAAGAAATTAAGGGGCGAGCCTATGATTAGAGCAGCTCTTTCGGCATTGATGATGCTGGCAGGTCTATTTTTAACTTATGGAGCGATGATGTTCAGCCCTAATGTGGCTGGATTTTTTGGCACTTCACTATTTTCGACAATGGCGACACGTTTTGCCGAGCCATTCATACTACATTACGGATCAGGAGTGTGGTTTTGGGCGCTGGTACTGTTTCGTTCTGGCCCAACCTTACTTAAAGGTCTGCCCGTGAAAACATTGCTCATGCGATTTTTCAGTATACACGGAGCGGCGTTTTGTATCGGACTGTTGGCAATGCTTCTCAGCGGCGATATCTCATACCAAATGGGTGGGGTTGTTGGGGTTCTTCTTGTGCGAACGCTTGTGTCAATAGCACCTGCAATGGTGTGGATGCCAATGGCGGTGGTGTTACTATTTTTAGCATTGAACGGAGCTAGCTCATTACCCTTTAAGATGATACAATTTTTCGCGAAGATGTTTAAGGGAAAGCCTCAACCTGTTCTTGCAGAAGTCCCCTATATTGCGGAAGAATCAGAAGCACAAGATTTTTATGAAGAAGATAAAGGTGTGGTCGAATACGATTCCTTTGCAGCAGAGGAAGTGCCTTTTATGAATAATGATTCCCTAGCCCCCTTTATCGAAGAATCATCTCCACGAGTCTCCCGGGTTCTTCCTAGCGACGTGCCCTCATTTCTCCGAGACACGCATGTCGATTTAGTGCCTAAAGATTTTATTTATGAACCTCCAGCAAATCATTTTTATGAAGTTGCTAACTATAATATAGAGGAGATGGCACCTATCGAGGAAGAATTAGTCGAGCTTGATGATGCCCCCAAAAACAAAGGAAATTATCAATTTATCAGTGATCCCGAAAATTTTGATGAAACAGATGATGCGACGGTCTTTCATATTCCGGCAGCCCCGGAAGGTTCTGGCTACCTCAATACAACGCCGGTGCCTCAAGGGCTCTATCATGTCTCCCCCCTTGCTAAGCTCACAATAGATCCAAATATTTCAACAGATGAAGCTGCGCCAGACCCTTATATAACTCGACGCATGGACAATCTAACCATAGAAAGAGATGGAGAGAGATTACCTCCTATTCATCATGCTGTGGAAAATTCAGCATATATTAAAAGCTTTAATATCGATACCAGAGAAGAAGAGCCAGTTAGTGTTGCTCAGCCTATGTACGATGAAAATGGCATCTTAATGGAAGAACAAGAAAAAGTTGCAGAGCCTATTATTGTTAAGGGCGAAAAACGGCTTGTTGATGTTAGAAGACTGATCCTACCAGAAGATCCTACTACCGCTGTTAATAATGAAAGCATAAGCCTTCCTCAAAACACATTGACACCAGAAGAAATGGAATTAGTGAACCTTGCAGATAAAGAACAGCATAGTCATTTGCAAGATCAAGAGGAACTTCGGCAGAAATTATCAGAGAAAATGAAGGAGCTAGCAAAGGCGTATCAAGGTAGTGACACTGGGTTTACGCCAGTGACAGAAGACGAGTTAGTTGAAAAAATTATTGATACGGATAAACTTACACCAGAAGAAATTACGCTTATCGCGCAAGCAGAACAACTCCAGAAAAAGCACGAAGATGAAGTAAGTAAATTTAAGCAAAAATTAGCGAAAAAAATGGAGAAATTATCTCAAACTTATCAAGTTGGAGCCTCATACCACGCTTTTAATCCTAATGATATTGTCGATTTTTTAAATGATGAAATAGCATCTTTTCGATCCCCGCCCCCAGTAGTGGAGGAAGCCCCAAAGCAAGCCCCACTTCCAACAGCTCTAGCAACCCCTGATGAAGAAGAAGCCTTACTCGAAGATTTTATCATTCCTAATCCAGGAGAAGGCCTGCCCGAACATCATAGTGCTGCTCCCAAAGAAGAGGAAGAATTAGCTCCAGATACATTGCCTCCTATTAACTACAATAATGATGCCCTTTTTGCCCCATTTCCCTCTCAAAATTTCCCTGAAATGGCAGAAATAACAGATCTTCCTCCAATTGATAGCAATAATGAGCCTCAAAAGCCCCTTATTGAGATTAATGATAAAATAAATATTGATGAATTACTTGAAAAGTCTCTCAGAGAACCTAAATATGCTTCTGAAGAAGAAGAGGAAGAGCCTTCAGATGCGTTTTCGGCCATTTCTTTTTCTGAAATCATCTCTAATCCACCTATTTTTGATGAAAAAATTAAAAAAGAGGATGATCTTAAGCATATTGCCCCATTGAATTCTTTAACCACCTCTGAAGAAGTTAAATCTGTTGAAAAACAACCTGAAACGGAGAAATCTGCTATAAAAGAAGAGCCTCGAGAGCTTCCAAGCGACTATTTCTACCAACTTTCCGAGGAAGATATTCAAAATATTACTGTAAAAGAAGAAAATATCACCAAAGAGCAGGTAAAAGAAGAGCCACGAGAGCTTCCAAGCGACTATTTCTACCAACTTTCCGAGGAAGATATTCAAAATATTGCTGTAAAAGAAGAAAATATCACCGAAGAACAGGTAAAAGAGGAGCCTCGAGAGCTTCCAAGTGACTATTTCTACCGCCTTTCCGACCACTCAAGTTACTATCCTCCATCTCTTCTTAATGATCCCGAAGAACCCCACACCAATATGAACGATGAAATTTCGCTTAATCCCCCCTCTGACATGTCTTTTAACTATACTTTGCAGGAAAAACAAGAAAATAATACTGATAAAAGTGAATATTTCTCGCTTAATAGCCCAACATCGCCCTCTTTTAGCTATATTCCATCAGATTCTCTTGATGTTTATGATGAAGAAATGGCTCCAAAGCCTCTCCCAACCTTTGAAATCCCTCCGATGGATCCATTTGAGGTGGCAATTAACCATTTTGAAACAGAATCTAAAGGTCAATCTCCTGCTTATAAACTTGATGACACCATAGTAGAAGAAAATTCTTCCATTTTTTCATTTGAAGATCTTATTGACGAACCCCTCAACGACGAGGTCGAAATAAAAGAAGAAACGACGCCCAAACTTGAGGAAGAAACCCTCAACGACGAGATCGAAATAAAAGAAGAAACGACGCCCAAACTTGAGGAAGAAACCCTCAACGATGAGATCGAAATAAAAGAAGAAACGACGCCCAAACTTGAGGAAGAAACCTTCAACGACGAGATCGAAATAAAAGAAGAAACGACGCCTAAACTTGAGGAAGAAATATCTCATATTACTCATATTTTGGACAATAATGTAAGTTATCCTAGGGCAATTGTTGATAATTACTCTAATAAAGGTAAAAAAGACGAAAATGATGAGCTTGCTCCGGAAGAAGCCGCATTAATGCCTCGATTTCTCCGAGAAGATGCGCCAAAATTGAGTGTTTCTACTGAAAAAAGTGAAAATTCTGTTGAAAAAGATAAAAAAAAACCAATTTTTCCAAATAGTGAAGAATTAGTTCCTAATACAGATCATATCGATCCTCTCGAAGAAGAAGATGAAATCGAAAGTATGATTCAAACGATAGAAAGAACCTTTGAAAGCTTTAATATCTCCATGAAAGTGGTAGATTTTAGCAGAGGTCCATCTATCACTCGCTTTGAACTCGATCCTCCATCTGGTCTTAAATTACGAACTGTGCGTAATTTACAGGATGATATAGCCTTGCAATTAGGTATATCAAATATTCGAATAATCAGTCCCGTTGAAGGCCGTAGCTATATTGGAATTGAAGTCCCCAATACCTTGCGCCGCTCTTTTATGCTCAAGCAATTTATTGAAGACAAAACATTTAGCCAAAGTGACGCAGCACTTCCTCTTATTTTAGGAATGGATGTTGGTGGCAATAAAATCTCAAGTGATTTAGCATCTTTACCGCATTTGCTAGTTGCGGGTACGACGGGAAGCGGAAAAAGTGTATATATTAATGCACTTATTAGTGGTTTGCTGTTTAGAAGATCCAGTGAAGACCTTAAGTTTATTATGATCGACCCAAAGATGGTGGAGCTAGAGCCTTATAATGGAATACCTCACCTGCTTGCTCCCATTATCACCAAACCAGAAGAAGCAATGGCGGCGCTGGAGTGGGCTGTTCAAGAAATGGATCGACGTTATCGTCTCCTTTCTGAAATGGGCGTAAGAAACATTAAAGAATATGAAGGGCTTACAGCAAAGGCAGACGCCGAAGGCACATGGGAACATCTTCCTTATATTGTGATTATTGTGGATGAATTTGCAAATCTCATGCTAAGAGCGCCTAAAGATACAGAAAAACATATTTCTCGCCTTGCAGCAATGGCGCGAGCCGTGGGAATGCACCTTGTTGTAGCAACGCAACGCCCCTCGGTGGATGTTGTTACAGGGGTAATCAAAGCAAATTTCCCCTGCCGTATCGCATTCCGAGTGTCCTCAAAGATCGATTCAAGAACAATTCTAGACAGAAACGGCGCCGAATCCTTGCTTGGAAAGGGTGATATGCTCTATATCTCGCCAGATTACATCGAAGCGGAGCGAATGCAATCCCCATTTGTGCCGGGAACAGATGTAGAAATGGTAGTGAAAGCAGTTAAGAGGAATGGCCCTCCTGATTACACCATCGATTTTGAAGAGATTCTTGCTCGTCAAGAACAATCGGATGATGGAGATAAATCAATGACAGATGCACTTTCCGACCCATTATTTGCAGAGGTTCTTCGATATGCAGTTGATAGTGGAGAAATTTCTGCATCAGGAATACAAAGGCGATTTCGAGTAGGATACAATAGAGCCTCTCGCTTAATTGAAACCCTAAAAGATCAGCGGATCATCACTCCACCAACTAGTGCAGGTAAGGGTTGGCAGGTTATTATCAGCAAAGATGAAATCATTAACTTTATCGACTGATGAATATTTCCTCTGATGAGCTTTTTCACCTGGATGTCTGTTCTTTTATTGAAAATACAATTTCTAAAAACAAAGGAGGCGAGGTCTTCTTCATCGGTTTTACAGACGAAGAAGGCTTGGTTTGCCGTGCAGAAGCAGTGGCGTTTGGCAGCGAAGATAGCGTTCCAGCGCCGCTTGCAGAAGGCTTAAAAGGTGATTTAGTTATTCATAATCATCCCTCGGGCGATCTACGGGCATCTAATCCTGATGTCAATATTGCGTCATTGTTGGCTACCCATAAATTGGGCTTCTATATTGTTGATAATGAATGTACGCAAGTTAATGTTGTCTATAAAGCAAAGCCTAAAATAAATCTTTCTTCAAGCTATATTTTGTCTATTTTTCAAAAAGAAGGGCTTCTTGCAGAAATGATAGGAGCTTATGAAGAACGCCCAGAGCAAGAACAATTAGTCGAAGCGGTAGTGCGAGCGATTAATCAAAGCGAAATTCTGATGGCAGAAGCAGGCACAGGCACAGGAAAATCCTTCGCCTACTTAATTCCAGCCACATTATGGGCTGTTCAAAGCGAAAAACGAGTATTTCTCACCACTCAAACAATCAATCTTCAAAATCAAATTGCTAAAAAGGATGCATCATTGGTTGCATCTCTTGTCGAACGCCTTACGGGAGTCCGGGCAAAGTTTGCGGTTTTGGTGGGTCGAGCAAATTATGTATGCCCCAAAATGGTCGAAGAACTTCTTCACGATCACGAAAAAACCTATTCTCTTTTTGATAATGCGGATAATGCCCAGTTAATGTTGAGCCGAATTGGAGAATGGATGAGTAATAGTGCCGAAGGTCTCAAAAGTGAGTTTCCCGAAGCGATTCCCTCAGATTTATGGGAAGAAATCAACGCCACAACGCCGTCTTGCCCTCGAAAAGACTGCCCTCTTTACGACCGCTGTTTTTATTATCGAGCGAGAATGAACGCCGAAGCTGCGCAAGTAGTGATAGGCAACCACGCTCTTCTTTTTGCGGCGATAGACGAAGAGCAAGGCTTCTTGTCAACAATACCGCAGTTTTCAGGATTGGTGATGGATGAAGCACACCACATCGAGAATACAGCACTTCGAGCGATGGCAGAAGACTTTTCTTTTGGTGGCATTGCATGGAGGCTTACGCGACTTTTTCGTCGTCGGGGCGGGCGAGATATGGGGCAACTTCCTATTTTGCTTAACCGAATTGTACTAGAAACAGTTCCCAGAGCCTCAGAATTATACCTAGAATCCTGTAATGCTGCTATCGACCTAAGAAATTCTCTTGGAGATAAAGAAGAAAACCTTCGTACCTTATTAAATGATGCCCCACCATCTATAGAACTCAACCCTCAAGTTCTTCAACAACCTGTATGGCAGGAGATAAAGTCGATCCTGGACGACCTTTTTGCGCATGTGAGATCTCTTGAAATCTCGCTTTCGGAGCTTAACGAATGCCTTGCGCCGTATACAAGCGATGAAAAATTACGGGATACCTTGAGAGTAGTGATGCTCCACTCGGATGCTCTTTCTAAAATGCGGCAGTGCTTTATTCATATTTTCTCGGTAGAAGAAGACCCTCGATATGCAGTGAAGCAGGTTGAAATCACAGGCCGTAATTTAAGATTCTCAGCAGGGCCAGCAGAAGTGGGCGATTTTCTCGCGCAACACGTATTTCGCACAAAAGAATTTGTTGTATTCACCTCGGCAACGCTGTCCGCAAACAAAAGCTTCAGCTTCTTTTCTGAAGGTGCAGGCTTGCCCTTTGTCGAGGGCGAGCGATCGGTTCAAAGTATTTCTCTGCCCAGCCCCTTCAATTACCCCAAACAAATGGAGATGCTGGTGTTGGACGAAACCAAACTCAACCCTAGCCAATCTCGACGCCAACGCTATGAAATTTTAAGCGACAGCATTTGTCTTACTGGTGGCGGGGCGCTAATCTTGTTTACCTCTTATAAGGCTATGGATGAAGCATATAATGAATTAAGAGACGAACTCCTCGCAGCAGGCTTATACCCTATGAGCCAAAGGGAGAGATCGAGAGAGAACCTCCTCGAAATAATGAAAACAAAAGATTATGTAGTTCTTTTTGCAACCTCTAGCTTTTGGGAAGGAATAGACGTTCCGGGAGAACACCTCCGCTTTGTAGTGATCGACAAACTCCCCTTTGAAAGCCCCGACGACCCGCTCCACCGTGCTAAAAGTAAATTAATCGAATCAAAAGGAGGAAATCCGTTCACGGAATACTCCCTACCATTGGCAATTATTCGTTTTAAACAAGGAATAGGGCGACTTATTCGCACAAAATCGGATCGAGGAGTACTTCTTGTGATGGATGGGCGAATCCATAGCAAGTTTTACGGGAAAGCGTTTCTGGAAGCAGCAGGTAAAGCCCCAATTTTTAGAGTAGGGCCTAGAGAAATCCCCCTAAGAATAAAAAACTTCTTTAAAATATAAACAAAATCGTGTATAATGTGCACATGAAATACAAGTGGATTCTTATTTTTTTTCCTAGTTTATTGATCGCGTCTCCTCGAGACCAATTTTTTACCGCTTTGCAAGCAAACGAAGTGCAAACGGTACTCGAATTAGTGAAAACACACAAGAGTTTTGTTAATTGGAAGGATCAAGAAGGAAACACAGGCCTTTTTTATGCCATTCAGATGAATGACCTCACGCTTGTTGAATTATTTCTTAATCAAAGAGCAAGTGTTAATCTTCGGAATAATCAAAAAATCACTCCACTAATGATGGCAGCAGAAAAATCCTCGGTGGACATCGTCCGATTTCTTTTTCAAAATGGGGCAAAGCTCAATGGAAAAGATCAAAATGGCGAAACGGTGGTGTTCTATGCTCTCCGAAACCAATCTATAGATGTCTTGGAGTTTTTGATTGATCAAGGAGCAAATGTCAATGTTGCAAACGATGATAAGATGACGCCGCTATTGCTCTCACTCGAAAAAGGCGATGATGCAATGGTGCGATACCTCCTCAAAAATAAAGCAAACCCCGAAGTGGTGGATAATAATAAAAGAGGAGCTCTATCATACGCGGTTATCTCTAATAAGAGAGAGCTTTTATCATTAATGATGCGCTATCGCCTAGACCCATTCACTCCCGATTCACACGGGCTTACGCCTCTAGAATATGCAAAGCAAGCCAACAATAAAATATTTGTAGCGATGTTAGAAGAATACGAGAAAGTTCGGCGTATCTATTCGCATAAAACAATTCCGATAAAAAAATAAATTAATACAAGAAGGACAGTATGACGGTAAAAATTAAAAAACTTCACAGTTCAGCAACACTACCGGCTTATCAAAGCGAAGGAGCATCGGGAGCCGACCTCTATGCGATGCTTGACGCAGCCAAAGAATTGGCAGAGGGAGAGATTTTTGCAGTTCCCACAGGCTTGAGTGTTGAAATTCCCAAAGGCTATGAAATGCAAATTCGAGCTCGTAGTGGCTTAGGAGCAAAAGGTTTGATAATTCCCAATGCGCCGGGGACTATCGATAGCGATTATCGAGGGGAAATAAAAGTATTGGTGCTTAATCTTAGCGGGAAGCCGTTTATTATCGAGCCACAAATGCGTATTGCTCAAGCGGTTATAGCGCCAGTAGAGCGAGCAGTGTTTGAAGAAATGCAAGACCTAACTTCTACTCAAAGAGGAGAAGGCGGTTTTGGAAGTACAGGATTAAAATAATGATTTTTAGAGACGAAGTAGTTGTATATGCCTCATCAGGCAAGGGAGGAGACGGATGCGTCTCTTTTCGTCGAGAGAAGTTTATAGATAACGGTGGCCCTGATGGCGGGGATGGCGGAGATGGCGGTTCTGTTGTTTTTCGAGTGCTTGCCAACCTAAACACATTGGCTAATTTTCATGAAGGGCAAAAATTTCAAGCTCAACATGGGGCAATGGGCATGGGAAAACGTTGTCATGGGCGAAACGGAAAAGATATCGTCCTTGATGTGCCTCCAGGCACGGTTGTCTACGAAGAACTCGAAGATGGAACTAGCGAAATGCTTGCCGATCTTGCGGTACCTAATAGCATTGTCACTCTATTAAAAGGTGGCAAAGGCGGGTGGGGGAACGAACACTATAAAACATCTGTTAAACAAAGCCCTCAATACGCGCAAAAAGGTGGTGAAGCTCAAACCAAGAAATTACGCCTTGAGTTAAAACTAATCGCTCATGTAGGTCTTGCTGGCTTTCCCAATGCGGGTAAGTCCTCGCTTATATCGCGACTCACAAATGCAAGGCCTAAAGTTGCCAATTACCCGTTCACCACGCTGGTGCCTAATCTAGGTATAATGGTGCCTGAGGGTTATGGTGATGGCCTTATCATCGCCGATATTCCAGGGCTTATCGAAGGGGCGCACAAAGGTAGAGGGCTTGGTCTCGAGTTTCTTAGGCATATTGAGCGTACGCGAATTTTGCTTTTTGTCTTGGATATTACCGATTCTCCAGCAGAGAAATTAGCAATACTTAAAAAAGAATTGGTTCTCTACTCTCAAAAATTATCGGATCGCCCTTTTGCAGTCTGTCTCAATAAGATCGATCTGATGCCAGAGCTGGAAGAAGAAATCGAAGAATTTATTAAAGAATTAAAGAGCCAAAACACACCGGTATTTATCGTGAGTGCGGCGACTGGGGCTGGATTAGAAGATATTAAAAAGTCTCTCTTTTCTTTATGGAGAAGCTTGCCTACGGAAACGCCGGAACCACTATCAGAGGATCCAATAGAAGATTTCACTGAAGGTATCGATTTATAGCAGTAAAAAAAAAGAAAAACTCCTCCTAGTCAGGGGGAGTTTTTTATTTGATAATAAACGATGAGCTAAAAGTGGTGCAATTTCAAGAGAGAACATAATGCATAATGGATGCACAAAAGCAGACAAAATTCATCATATTTGTAATAGCTGTTTTCACTAAAAAAGCGATTTTTGTCCAAAAATTAAAGAGCTCGGGCGAAATCTTGAGAAAACTTGAATGCATCAAGAGCAATTTTGTTGGCTTCCTCCGCAGAAACAGACCCCATGAGGCGTTCTAAGGCGTCTGGGTCGTGAGTTTCTAGAGCGATAACCATTTTTAATGCAGTTCCTATGGCACCTTCTCCATTTAGAACGGCATCTTTTATTAGCTTAGAGACAGAAAGCTCGTCTAAAATCTTTTCTAAAGGCACATGTAGCAGTGTATCGCTTAGTGAGAGTAATCCAGCAAGAAAACTCTCATCTGTAAGGGATTTTCCGGCGCTACCAGAGGCTCTAATAATCTGTTCCATCATTTTTCCTCGTTGTGCAGCAAGTAGAAATAAAGGGTTTGAAGAGGCTCCAATATCGGATGGGGCATTCTGAGCATATAGCATCAGCATTAGCCATTGCCCGATTGATCGTTTTCCAATAAGCGCAAGCGTCTGTTTTATGGATGTAATAGTATTGATAGGGGCGATACTTGCAGAGTTAGCTAGCTTTAATACGGATATTGATAAATCAGGATACATCTTGATAGTTTCTTCTATTTCATCAATATCTTGATCTTGCTGAACTTGCTTAATAACTTTCATAATACCTTGAGTGTTAGGATCAAAGCCCTCTCCTTCAATAACTACTGGTTTAGTAAAGAAATAGCCTTGAAAGAAATGAAACCCTAAACTCAAGCAGAAGCGAAACATTTCAGGAGTTTCTACTTTTTCTGCGAGAAGATGGACTTTGTGCTTTCTGAGGAGATCGATGTGGTTTTCTAAATCTTTCAAAGGAGTTTCAAGAACATCAACTTTTACAATTTGAACCTCACGAATTACAGGCTCCCATCTGTCATATTCTTCTTTTGTTAGAATAAAATCATCCAAGGCAAAAGTATACCCTTTACCTTTTAATAGTTTTATTCGACGGATAAGTTCTTCATTAGGTGTTTGGGTTTCTAAAATTTCCAAAACAAATTTATTAGGGGGGAGGATATCAAGAATGTCTTGTCTTAGAATATCTATTCCAAGATTGACGAATCCTTTTTTAGAACCAAGAACATTTCCAGATCCAAACATATTTAATGTATTAAATAATACTTGAGCTGTTGCATCGGTATCTGATATGATAGCAGTGTTTTCGACATTACGAAAAAGGAGCTCATAAGCGATAGTTTTTTGTTCTCGATCAAGAATAGCCTGACGGCCCAAAACGAGTTTCATAGAAACCTCCAATTGTATTAATTATAGCATAAACAAATGAAAAATTAAAGACAGAACTTCCTTATTATCAAGATTTTTTTAAAAAAACCGATATGAATGTTATTATGAAAACAAAATATTTTGCCCCTCTTCTCTACGTTGCTACGTGCTGGCTTATAGCCCTGTTTATTTTTGGAGAATCTGGAATTGTAGATACTAATTTTAAAAATAAAGAAATTATTAGACTTAAGACAGATATTCTTCGATCAAATACAGAGTTGGATCAACTTCTTTTAAGGTATAATGCTCTTAAAGAAATGAAAGAGCCAGACCAAGCCTTTCTAGCTGGAGTTGACCGTAAGACGAGGGATATCGTTGTTTATAAATTCCCTGATTATCAAAGCACAGAAAAAGTTGTTGCTACACAAAAAGAAGGAAAATATCTGATGTTACAGACTATTTTTATGGTGATAGCATTTATTTTTGTTGGTGTTGTTAGTATAATTGGGCTTACAATTGCTTTAAAACGTGATTATCGAGGAAAAAAATGATTTTATACCGTCTTTTTCGTTATTTTATTGTTGTTTTTTCTTTAATATTTCTTATTTTATTTTTTGTTCGAGATGTATTTTCGCCTTTTCCTGATTTAAATAACATTTTTAACTCTATTGATAGTTACTATACCTCTTTGGGAAAAAAACAACCAGAAGATCGAAATTTTGAAGTTTTTTTGAATCGCCTAGAAGATGCTGGCACTCGTTTATTGGCACCATTACAAAATTCTATGGATCAATTTTTAAGTGATCCAGAATTTACGATAGCTTTAGAATTGCTCAAAAATGGAAACTTTGATGATTGGGAATATCTAATTCGTTCTCGATTGATCGCCGATAAAGATTTCCATGATTTAACTGTAACTTATGAAAATCAAATGATTTACAGATATGAAAATGCTGTTATAAATGCCCCACTTACTTTTACTAATACTTTTGATACGATGAGAGGACGCTTTATAGTTACATTTTACTATGATACAGACCCTATCATGGATGTTTTGAGTAATATACTTTTTCCTATTGCAGTTAAGATTCGCTCTGATGTTTTTTATTCTCCATCTTTAAATAGAGTTTTTCCTTCTTTCTTTGCGCAAGTTACGGAGACAAATCTTCCTGAATTAAAGGGTGTAGCAATCGAAAATACAACTCAAACGTTATACTACTATAAATTATACCAAAATCTGCAAACCCCGATTTTGCTATTCACCTTAGAAACCATTCCGACTCCGCCTCATTCTTATGCAAAATTAGTGTTTTTCATATTTATTATTATATTTATCTGTGTTATTTTTGTTTTAGATCGAATTATCTGCCACTTTTTTGTTGTATGGAAGCGAAAAAAGGTAAGGAATCGCGAATTTTCTCAGTATAGAAACGCTAAAACATCTTCAAACGACGAGCCTAACTTTGATTGGCTTGATGATTTGGCTAGATCACACAAAGAAAATCATCCGGATGATAAAAATGATTAAGTATTGTATGATTTTCATGACTTTGATTGTTTCTTTCCCAATGTTAAATCATACATATATTAAATCGTGGAGAGTGGGGGCCGAACCCTCATTGATGTTAACCGATACTAATAATCTTGATATTAAAAATGGCGCTTTTGTTGCAAAAGATACTAATGCCTATCTTTATATCGAGGAAATTTCGATTTCTAATCGCCATCAGCCCAGAGAAATTTTCGCCTCATTTACAAAGGCAGCATATAGCTCTCATATTGTGGTAAAAGTTATGGATGCTTTTACTGATCATGAAATCTCTAAATTTATTATGGAAGAATCTGGATCTCTATCCTGGGACACGGTGCTAACTTCGGACAGGGTTTATCTTATTGTGGAGATTTTTGGAGCAGATTTAGAGTTGCGATCCGTAGGGATGGTTATTGAACCTATAATTCTTGTTGAACCAACAGGGCTTTTTCTTGACAAAAGAGATGTTAGGGCAGGCGAAGATGCTCTGACAATAACAGCAACGCTTCAACAAGATGCCTATCTAACTCTATCTATCTTCGATAGTAAGGGGAATCTCATTTTCAGACCTGCTTTTGAACATCCTTTGGCTAAAGGTAGTTATTTTTTTTCATGGATGGCAGAGTATTCTTCAGAAGTCAAATCTGGAGAAACATACTATGTGCATCTTAAAACAAAACACCCCTACGCCGAACCCGTGGAACTCGTTCAAGAGTTTTCTTTCATCCCCTAACATGAATTTATTTATTGAACAATACTTTCAAAAACTTGTCTATGAAAAAAGTGTTTCTCCTCATACACTTAGAGCGTATAAAAAAGATTTATCTGATTTTCAAGAATATATAATATCTCTAGGAATAGATGATTTTTCGCAAATAACAACACAACATATTTCGTTGTGGCTTCAACAAATGGGAATTGATAAAATTTCTGCCCGCACAAAAGCTAGAAAAATGGCTGCCGTGAATAGTTTTTATCGTTTTCTTATAGAAGGAGATATCTGCTCTAAGAATCCGTTTTCTGTATTTAAAGCCCCGAAATCTTCTAAAAAAACACCTATGACCTCACCTGAGCAAGAGATTATTGCTGTTTTAGAAGCTCTTCCAGAGGAAAACCCTTCTCAAATTAGGAATAAAGCCTTGTTTTTTCTTCTTTATGGAGCAGGAATACGTAGTGAAGAGCTGTGTAATATCCGATTGGAAGACATAAACTGGAGTCAGAGCCTCATTTATATCCTTGGAAAGGGCGGAAAACAACGCTTGGCACCGATTTTACCATTGGTTCAACAATATCTTGTTCAATGGAAAAGTGTGCGTTCTCTCTATGATAAAGGAATTAGCAATAAATTCTTTATTTCTCGAACTGGAAAAGATTTAGATACATCTTTGATTCGTAAACTTACCTCAACTCTTTCATTTAAAGGAAAGAAATTTCACCCTCACGCTTTTCGCTATACCTTCGCATCGCATCTGCTTGAACATGGAGCAGATTTGCGTATTATTCAAGAGCTTCTCGGGCACCAAAAACTTTCCACTACAGAAAGATATACTAAAGTCAGAATAGATCAATTAAAAACCCAGCTTCAAAAATTTCATCCTCACGCATAAATTTATTTTCCCTGCTTGACTTTTTTTAGTATACCTATTATAATTAAATATAGTGCAGTTTTAGCATCAAATAGGAGCGCGTTCGTGAAATACACAAGTTCCAAACACGGTAAATATACCGTCATTAAAGTAGAAGAAAATTTAGTTAATGACCCAGTTGCTAATGAATTCAAGCAAGTTATTTATGATCTCATGGACAAGGGCGACAAAAATATCGCTATCGATTGTTCTGAAATGCAATTCATTGGAAGCTCCGGTATTGGCAAATTACTCTTAGCTTATAAGCGGATGAATGAGCTAGGTGGCACTATTGCAGTAGTGCACCTTCATAAAGACATGAAAGATCTTTTCATTGCTTTTAAGCTCCAAGATTTTCTTGTTATCCGTGATACATTGTCTGATCTCTAATCTATGTTTTTCATCTTTTCTTTCGTATTAGGTGTTCTTGTTGCTCTGATATTTTCTTATTGTATTTATCGCATTTCGCACGGTGGTTTTTCGTTCGATTTCCGGCTTTCGCGAACTATCTTTCGCGAATCGGTTACTCCTCAAAATATTCTTAGGCTTCGAAGCCGACTATTAAGGGCAATACCTGGATTAATAGATATCCGTATTTATGTAATTAACGATGATAATAGTATTTCTTCCTACCCTGTAAAGCAGCCTTTTACAGAGGAAATGCAAGAAGAAATTGCTCAACTTACTCAAAAAAGCTTACATCGAATGATCCACATCAGCTCGGGCTATACTCTTTCATTTCTCCCAGTTTATACAAACGATTTTATCCTCTCTAAAGCCTATGAAATGCCTACTATTTATCGTAGAGTCTTGATACTTATGGTATTTCCACCCCACTTTGGGGCAAAAATTAATAGGGAAAAGGCACAATCCGCCTCGGATATGCTTGCTTTTCTGATTTTTTTAGAGCAAAGCTCCTCCTCTACACAGAAAGCTATGGGTATTCTACGAGAAAATCTGTGGGAATCACCTTATCCGATAGGTATTTGTAATCCAAAAGGCAATCTTGTGATGGGGAATTCATCCCTTTTCGAGCTATTTCAAGGGAATGTCCCTAATTTCAGCGATTTATCTGATCCAAAAGTCTTTCTTTTATTGTTAGATGGTAAAAGAATCGGAAAAACCTTTAATCTTAGAGGAAAAAAGGTTCGATTAGAAGCCTATCCCCTTGTAAATCGCAATTTTTTAGTTAATCGCTGCGTATTTATGTTTTTTGACGACCACCTCGAGCAACAAAGAGACCTCTGGAATGATGGAAATACTCTTCGACGATTTGCCGTTAGCAATCCATCGGTGGGAACAGCTATGTTTACTTCTGAGGGGATCTTGCTCTACTCCAACGAAGCTTTTATGAATACACTTCATGTTCTAAAAGCTCGAGAGGCAGTGCAGAAAACAATGTTCGACCTCTTTCATATTCAACCCAGTGAATTTAAAGAAATTTGTGAACAAGTTATCATTAATAAGCACATTGAAAAAAATATCACGGCGATCCAAACAGATGTAGAGTTTACTATTCGATTTTCTAGTGTAGTTTTTGGGGGTAATCCCGTTGTTGAAGTGGTTCTCGAGCAAGAAAACTACCTATCAGAAAATGTGTCTTTCCTTGATAAAGAAACAAAAGAGATTCACGAAGAACTTCAAACGGCACGAAGCGTTCAAGAACATATTCTATCCTTGCCAACGCTCTATCGCCCAGGAATCGAAGTAAATACATTCTATATGCCGTCTCGACAGCTAAGTGGCGACTTTTTCTCTGTAATTCCTTTTGGCGATACTCATATGGGGTTCCTTATTGCGGACGTTTCGGGGCATGGAGTAAGCGCCTCACTTATTACAGCTGCTTTAAAAATTCTTATCGAACTTGCGCCTAACGAACCTGAAAAACTTCCAAGTATTATTTCTTATTTTAATACATATCTTGCAAATATTCTCCCAGAAGGCAGCTTTGTTACTCTTTTTTATGGAATCCTCAATCTTTCAGACTATTCGTTTAGCTATATCAACTGCGGGCATCCTTTCCCCATTTTAGAAGATATGGAGCTTAAACAAACCAAGGTGCTAGAAGGCGTGATTTATCCGCTAGGAGGGCTTCTAAATGTCTCCTACGATGATCAGGTGCACACTATTCAAATGCCTAAAAAAGGGCGTATTTTGTTCTATACTGATGGATTATTGCAGCATGTTACGGGTGATACAAAGGAAAAACTTGATAAAATTCGACGTTTAATAGAAACAAACAAGCAAGCGGGACGACAAGACATCATTAATATCATCTATAATCGCATGGTGGCACGAAATGTGCCCTTCCCAGAGGATGATGTAAGCCTTATGATGGTGCATTTTGATAAAAATCGAACAAAAAGCCACACTTTAAGTATCTCTTCTACCCTCATGGAGGCGGATATTGCAATTACTAAAATTACAGGTTATCTTCAAAAAGAGGCGAACCTCAACCCAAGAGTATATTGGAGAATTCATACGGCTTTCTATGAAGCACTACTTAATGCCGTGGTTCATGGAAATCGCTACAACACTCAACGGAAAGTGCAAATTCACTATCGAATTTTCCCAGATATAATCTCGATTCGAGTGCGCGATGAAGGAATAGGTTTTAATCCCGATACACTTGCCAATCCTCTAGATGAGGGAAATGTTTTCACTCAATATGGGCGAGGAATTACAATGATCCGCACCCTCACCGATAAGATTAAATTTAATCGAAAAGGAAATGAAATTCTTCTATGTTTTCTAAGAAATCCTGTTGAAAAGGAGCAATGATGACACCAATACACAAATCGATTATGGTTACTGAGATTTTGGAAATGTTTCAACTCAAACCAAACTCCATCGTTGCCGACCTCACAACAGGCGAGGGGGGGCATTCTTCTCTTATGGCTCCTTTAATTCCTCAAGGAAAACTGCTTTGCTTAGATAGAGACTCTGAAATTCTTGATCGAGCAAAAGAACGACTGTCAGAATTTTCAAATATCTCATATGTTTGCGATACCTACGATCACATTTCCTCTGTTCGCAGTAACGCCAAATTCCCCCTATTTGATGCCATTTTGGTAGATATGGGAGTGTCAATGTTTCATTTTAAAGAAGCAAAACGTGGTTTTTCCTTTGAAGATGCAAGCCTCGACATGAGATTAGATGATAGCAGCGAAAGTGCCAAAGATATTGTTAATACATATAGTGAGGCGGAATTAGCTGATATTTTTTATTATTATGGTGAGGAGTTTTCGTCGAGGAAGTTGGCACGAGTTATTGTGCAAAATCGCCCATTCGACACCGCAAAAGAACTTGCTGGCTGTATTCTAAAAATAGCCGGAAGAGGAAAAATCCACCCTGCAACAAAAATTTTCCAAGCTTTACGTATCTATGTTAATAAAGAATTAGAAATTGCCGAAACATTCTTAGAAGAAGTAGTTTTAAATCTTGCTCCGGCAGGAAAATTATGTATTCTAACTTTCCATTCAATGGAGGATAGGCTTGTTAAAAATGCTTTCCGTCGTCTTGCCGATGAAAAAAAAGGAATACTGCCAATAACAAAGCCTAAAATACCTTCTTTAGCCGAACAAAAGGCTAATCCAGCATCCCGTAGTGCAAAATTACGGGTATTTCAAAGGAGTTAACGTGAATTTAGGGAGATTTTTCTTTATTTTAACGATTGTCATGTGTTTAGGCCTGCTTTTTTCTGCTCAGCGTATGGATTCTTATGAGAAAACACTGACTATTAGAGCCCTAACTCGAGAATTAGAACAAGTAAATAGCCGCCGTCAAGAGTTAATTACTTTTATCAAGGCTGAAAATGATCGTTTAGTAATTCAATCGCATAATATTGGAGTCCCCTTGGCGCCATCTGATGTTGTTGTTTTCGATTATATTTCTTTTTAGAGATAAAAATGATAAGGCTAATCTTAATATTTCTCGTATGTAGCGCACCTTTGCATGCATCAATTCTTTTTCTTAACTCTACACCTGTAGGGGCTGATGTCTTAGTTGCCCCAGAAAAAGGGCGAACTCGTCGACTTGGAAAAACCCCTTTTCGTATGGAGTTCACTAATTCTATCACCATAATCATTCAAACAGAGGGGCATATCCCCAGAACAAACACCTATAATCCTTCAAAAATGGTTTTTGACGAGAAGATTATCTTAGAACCTCTCAGTTTTACTGCAGTCTTTCCCGAAAATCAAGGTGTAGTGTTGGTAAATGGCCGTAATTATAGCTCTTTAGATGGAAGTATTTCTCTTCCATATGGTATTTATGACGCTTCTTACAATAAAAAACGACAAATGTTTACGCTCAATGCAAAAAGTCCATACTCACCCTATATTGGGGTCTTTGCAACGACATTAGTGGTCTCACTTGGTATGGTCATTGGAGGCGCTGTTGGAAGCCCCATATTTCAAGCTAGAGTTGATGCCGCCACAGATTTTGATGAGGCTGTTAATAACCTAGCTACCTCGGCAACGTTGGATAACGTAATGTGGACAGGGGTTGGAATTGGAACAGGAAGCTTAATTGGCTTGAGTATTTTTTCTTATTATGAGGCTAGAGAACGCAGAAGAATTCGCCGTTTCAATGCCAAAAGCCTAGACTATACAGTCTCTACCGACCTTATCGATTTTAACACCATTCTTAACGGGGTTCAGAATAATGAAGCTCAACTTTCAGCATTTATTCGAAATTATGCTGATAAAAAATCTCCTTATATTCCTCAGGTATATTTGAAAAGGGCGCAATTATACGTAGAAACAGGCCAAACAAATGCAGCAATTAGAGACATCCAGAGTATCATGAGAGACTACCCTACTATTGAGGCTTATGAATCGGCAGCAAGACTATTAGGAGATATCTATACTGGTCAAAAAAATTGGTTGCAAGCCTATACAAGCTATAAATCTGCGTTATATCCAGGGTTGAGCTATGCTGATACATATGCACGTATGATAGCGTCTTTGGCAGAAGCCGCGGAAACAACGCCATCTTTTCAAAATGTTCTTCGAGAGGAAGCAACAAAGGGAATAAAAGATAGTAATTTAAGAGATAAAAGCTTTTTAAGACCTTATCTTAAATAAGATAATTTATGGAAGAAAATAGAAAAAGTCCCTCGATAAAGAGGGACTTTTTTTTATAGAATAATTTAAGCCGAAAGACTTAACGCTTCGAGTATTGCTCTCGCTTGCGGGATTTGCGCAAACCGTATTTTTTTCGTTCGACCATACGATCGTCTCTTGTAAGAAAACCGCTAGTTTTGAGAAGTGAACGAAATTTATCTCTGTCTAAGAGGTTGAGGGCACGTGCAATACCGTGACGAATAGCTTCTGCTTGTCCGTTAACCCCACCACCTTTAACTGTGCAGTAGATATCTACTTGATTAAGTGTTCCTGTAATATCAAAAACTTGGGTGATTTGGTCTCGGAAAAATACTGGAAAATATTCATCAACCTTTTTGCCGTTAACTACGAATGATCCACTACCATTAGGTGCAAGGAATACTCGAGCAACACTGGTTTTACGACGACCAGTAGCATATGTGCGTTTATCAATGATCTTTGCCATGCTCTACTCCTTAAAATTCGTGGCGAATTACGTCGCCAGGACCTGTGTGCTTATAATCAGAACCTTCTACCAAAATCATTTTTTTGATCATTTGGCGAGCAAGGCGATTTTTAGGAAGCATAGCTTTGACTGCTTTTTCTAATGGAAACCATGGTTTCTTTTCCATCATTTGTTTGTGAGAAAGCTCTTTCAACCCACCAGGAAAACCTGTGTGTCTTCGATATACAACTGTGCTGGGCTTTCGTCCAGTTAAAATAAACTGGTGCGCATTAACCACAACCACAAAATCACCATCGTCAACGTGAGGGGTGAATGTAGACTTATGCTTACCCTGTAGAATACGGGCAGCTTCGCCGGCAATACGCCCAAGGGGCTTGCCTTTTGCATCAATAACCAACCATCGACGCGTAATTTCTGGCGCCTTGGTATAGGTTGTTCGGATGTTGTCGGATTTCATATTCCGTCCTTATTTTGGTTTATTTGGAACACCTCTAGGAGGTGCGGCGTTCCAAAAGTATGGGACTGGTTATTATATCTTATTTTACCTAAAAGTTCAAGATCTTTTAGGGGTTTTTAGAAAATTTTTCTATAAGATAGAAGAACCGAGCTTCCAATTACCGATAGGCTGCTAAAACTCATCGCAATTTCTGCTATAATAGGGTGCATTAGCCCACTGAGAGCCAGTGGTATTGCTATAATATTGTAGAAAAATGCCCAAAATAGATTTTGTCGTATTTTATTCAGGATAAGCCGCGAGAGTCGAACAGAACCAACTAAGGCTTTTAGAGACCCAGAGACTAGCACTATATCCCCCGCTTCATGGGCGATATCCGTTCCGGTGCCTAGTGCTATACCGGCATCAGCAGCCTCCAATGCAGCCGCATCGTTGACACCATCTCCAACAAAAATGGTTTTGTACCCTTGCCGTTGCAACTCTTGAATATGTTCAAGCTTTTCTTTTGGCGATGCTTCCCACACCACTTGGCTAATCTTCATTTGATTGGCTATATGTTGAGCAGCTTTATGATGATCCCCTGTAATCATGACGATTTTCATGCCCATTTCTTTCAAGGCTTTGATGGCTTCGGGGCTATCAGATTTGATTTTATCTGTGAAAGAGGCTACCGCGACAACTATTCCTTCGCTGCGATTTACTAAACAGACGATACTTTCTCCGAGTTCTTGGATTCGTTCAACCTTAGTATTAAGATCATGGGAAAATAGAGCTTTTTGATCTTCCGTTGCCAAAAGAGACCCTGCAAACCATTCTTTTTCGTTATAATCACCGAAAATGCCTTTTCCAGCTTTGATAACAACATTCTCTACTTTTGCTGCTGAGATCTTTTTTTCTATGGCATATTGGTTGATACAGCTAGCTAAAGGGTGGCTTGAGAGTTGTTCGAGCCCTGCCAAAATTGAAAGCGCCTCTTGCTCTTCTATCCCCTCAGTGTGAAAACTACTTAGCTCTGGTTGACCTTCGGTGATAGTACCTGTTTTATCCAACGCGATAATTGCTGCTTCTGATAAAAGCTGAACTGCAGCTCCTCGACGAATTAGAATACCATTTTTTGCACCCAATGCCGAACCATTCACAAGAGCCATTGGCGTTGCCAAGCCCAAAGCACAGGGACATGCAATAACTAATACTGAAATCCCAACAGATATGGCGTCGATAAAGCGGCCTTGTGGTTCGAAATTTATTCCTATAATAGACATCATCGAGGGAATGGCGTTAGGAAACGCTATCCAGATAGCCGTGCCAAACACAGCGATGCTTACAATAATAGGCACAAATACAGCCGTGATTTTATCTGCCATAATTTGAATAGGAATTTTTGTTCCTTGTGCTTCCTGCATTAGAGAAACTGTTTGAGCCAGAAATGATTGCTCAGAAGTATTGTTCACGCGTACAGCAAGTGCGCCTTCTATATTAATAGAGCCGGCGTATACTTTGTCTTCGGGTTTTTTCTCAACGGGGAGGCTTTCTCCTGTAAGAAAGCTTTCATCTGTAGTACTATGCCCTTCTAAAATAACGCCATCTGCTGGAATTCTGTCTCCAGCCCGCACGTCTACTACATCTCCAATTTGGAGGTCTTGCACTAAAACTTCAACAGAACTTCCGTCGGCGGTTCTTTTAAGTGCAGTTTTCACATTGAATTTAGCCAAGGCTTGAACTGCCTGCGATGCTCTGCCTCGGGCAATAGTTTCAAGAAAACGACCAAGTAAGTTTACCGAAATAAGCATCGAGGCCGTCATTGCATAGTTGGGCATGTTCACTCCAATCACTCGGAAAAAAGAACTTCCCAACGCCACTAGCGCACCAAGGGCAATAAGCACGTCCATCCCTAAAACACCACTGGTAAACGACGACCATGCACTGCGTAAAATACCTCTTCCTGTAATAATTACAGAAATCGTTGCCAAGCCAAAGCTATACCAAGGGGTATGCATACCCACCCCAAACATTTCCATTATTAATATGAGGGATAAGACCCACGAAATAGCAAGATTGATGATATCTGGCATAATTTCTGAACGCATAGAGGCCATTTTTGTTTCGGGTTTGAGCTTAAAACCCAGCTTTTCTGCTTCTTTATTGAGGGTATCTGCTGAAATTTTACTGCTATCAAAGCTGATAACAGCGGTACTTGATGCGAAATTAACCGAAGCTTGCACTCCAGATTGATTATTAAGCTTTTTTTCTAAACGGGAAGAGCATGCCGTACAGTGCATACCTGATACCCAAAAAACACGAGATTCCACCATAATAAACTCCTTATTTCACTATTTTTGATAAAATTGTCATAATTTCTTCAATTTTTTCGGAACCATTTTCTTCTTTTACCGCAGAAATAACACACCCTGATATATGCTGTTTAAGAATTAATAATTGGGCGTTCTTTAATAAAGATGATGATGCCGAAATCTGATTAGAAATATCCATACAATATTGGTCTTCTTCTATCATTTTCATGATCCCCTCAAGCTGCCCTTTTGCTGTTTTAAGCAGGCGTAGTGCTTTTTGCCTCTCTATATTCATAGAACCTCCATATGCCAAAATATACATGTCTCTTACTGCGATACGCACAAAAACCATTACCCACACCCCGTGGTGGTGTTGTGTTTTAATTATAGAGGGGGTAGGGGTTGAAAGTCAAGCTTTTTTTTAGATTTTTTTATTAATAATCTTGCACAGTTTTCGAAAATTTGCTATAATAGGCATACCTTCGCATTTTGGGACTGTAGCTCAGATGGTTAGAGCAACCGACTCATAATCGGTGGGTCGAGGGTTCGATACCCTCCAGTCCCCAGAAAACCCTCATTAGAGGGTTTTTTATTATTCTAAAAGGGGAAAACAATGGATTTTCTTCTCAAAACCGAGCAACAAAACGATTCACTTGCTGTTGGAGAGGTTTTAGTTAAGGCTTTTAACCGCTTTGATGAGTATAATTTGGTTAAGGCACTTCGATCTGCCCCCTCTTTCCACCAAGAATTAGCTGTTGTTGGGCTGATTGATGGCAAAATAAGTGGATATGCACTATGTACAGAGATAAAAATAGGGAATACACAAGTATTAAGCCTTGCACCTATTGCTGTTTTGCCTGAAATGCAAGGAATAGGGCTTGGAGAAGCTTTGGTAAGAGAAATAATTCGGCGTGCTAACTTTACTGATTACCCACTTATCCTTGTGCTAGGAAAACCTGCCCTTTATTCGAAATGCGGCTTTGTTGAAGCAATACCTCTGGGGATACGCCCACCTTTTGATATTCCCTCAGAATTTTATCGTATCTACAATCTGAAGCAACATCAGGTTCAAGGGGATGTTGCCTACCCCGACATTTTTGGCTTGTAAATAAAAAATACAAATAATCTTTTGATTATTCTTGACAATAAAATAACTCTTCCTTATAATAATGATTGCATTTATTATTCTGCTTTGGAGGCTGTAATGGATCGTAAGACCCGTATCCGGGACATGGTAGCTTGGCAAAGTTTTTATAACGAGCTAAAACAAATTGTTTCCACATATGAAGAAGATGAACGTAAACTCGAAAGATTGACTCAAGAAACTCAGATGCTCGAAAAACAAAAAAGCGACGCTGAGGCTCAGCTTGTTTCCTTAAATCAAAAAATTGAATCGGAAACGGCAAAACTTGAACACGTTTATTCAGAAATGGATTCAATGGAAAAAGATCGTGATAATCTCAAAATGGCTCGTCAGATTAAATCTTGGGAAAAAGATATGGAAAAATATTCCCAAGATAGAGAAGTACTTGAGGCTCAAGTATACTACGATAAAGCTAAACACGGGGATCTCGTTCAATCTTTAGAAGATGTGGGAACCAAATTTCAAGCTAACGCATTGGAAATTTCTCATCTCACCGAAACATTGAATGCTGTTAAGGCAGAAACTCTCCCTGAACGTACTAAGCTCGAAAAACAATTAGAAGATGTTGCAGCTCACTTCGACACTCACTTTATGGAGTATTTCAATCGTCTCTTGGTGAAAAATCAAGGCTCGGTGCTTTCTCCTATTGAAAATGATGCTTGTTCAGTGTGTAATATTCACTTGCCTACATCTTACCTCGGTGGTGATGATCTTCAAGAAACGGAAGACTCTGCTCTTATGCAATGCCCTAATTGTTTCCGTTACCTGTACTCTGAAGAAGCTTTCGAAGATTAAGTCTTATCTCATCAATAAAAAAACTCCCTATATTGGGAGTTTTTTTCTTTTTAAAACTTAATTCTTACTTGCGCATACCAGCGATCTTGAGAGGGAATAAACCCTAAATACACGTTTTTACTGTGAATATACCAGCCCATAATGGCACTAGATACCAGTATTCCGGCCAAAGAAGAGTAAAGAAGACTCTGTGAAAGAGATTGATAAGTAAGAGCCCTCTCAGAATATTGAATTCGTAAGTTATCTGTTGAGATAGTTGCAAGATCGCGATATTCATTGTACCTAGCAAACGTGTAAATCGTTCCTCCTAAAAGACCTATCGTTGTAAACCATGATAGGTAGGTTGCTGATAGAAGCATCTTTTGAGTTCGCGGTTTATAGAATGTTTCATATGTCTTAAAACTGGCATTGAAAACAGCATAAGGCATATCTTCTGTTAATAAAATCTCTTTATAGGCAGACTTTCGATTTTTAGACTCTGGTATTGCGGAAGGGTTCATCACTTCGATGCGATATTTTTCTCCTAAACTGAGATTGCTCACTGTAAGTGGTGCAACGCCTCGAAATAATGCATTTATATATACTTCAGATCCAAGCATCGATGAAGAAATCTCGATCGCCCCAGAGTTTTGTAGAGAAATAAGATTATATGATAGCTTATTAGTCTTCCCCCCTTCAATTGTTGTGAAAAGCTCCGATCTTGAGTATCCATCCTGTAAAAAGCTTATACGATGAAACCCTAAAGGGGCGGTGGGATGTATAAGCGGGGTTTTCCCTATATAAACACCATCTAGATAAACAAGGGTTCCGGGCGGGGTTGTTTCAACTTGAAGAACAGTGTAAGGTCTGTTGACAATATCGGCGACAATCTGTTTCTGCCATTCTTTCATAAGCTCAGAGATTTGATTTTCAACTACCGTTCTCCTTAAAAGAAGAGGGCTTACTCGTTCTGGTAGCGATACTTCGGGAAGCTCAGGGCGATCCAGATATTGGTTAGTTGATACATCAGCTATTTCATCGGCTAATCGGCGGGATGGAATAGGCCTTTTATAAGGAAGCCTAAAATTAATATCTTTGAAAGATTGGATGTCATTTGTGTCCATATTTTCTATAACTTCAAGAATGCCGTTTAAGCTAGGCGGCTTCATATTTGATAAATTGTTTGTCCACCAAGATAAACCAGAGCTAAGTACTGGTGATACATATAATTGAATATTTACATTGAGAGGGTCTATTCGAGAGGAGCGTAGAGTTTGAAAAGATCCATAGATATGATATTCGTAGGTAAATGCCGGAGGATCGGGAATCGTTTTATTAGTGGCTGTGGCTGTAGTATTTGTATTAGTTGCTTTAGCTTGACGTTCTCGCCTTTGTACTCCCAGTAGCCTACGTTGCTTGAGTAACTCTGCAGCGGCGCCTTGCTCATTGGTTGCGGCACGGTTGCTGAGATCGATAATCAACTTAATCAACGCTTCATCTTCTTTAACTCCAGGTTCTTCGGCCTTTTTTTTATCTGCCTCAGCTTTTTCTTTTGCAGCCTTTCTTCGTGCTGCCCCGCGAGGATCTAAAAAATCTTCTAGGCGTTGTTTATCGTCTTCTCCGGCTCGAACAACATCAATTGGGATATAGCTGAGGTAGTTGGTAAGCTGTGGAAATTCTTCGTGGATAAGCAATAACATATTGGTGGGCGTTAGAATATAGCGATCTTGAGGGATGATAACATCGTTAGAGCTATTTGTTGTCAGAGATAGAATTTCATTAGAAACAAAGTTAGTTACTGCTACTCCATTCTGAAAAACAGTATTTGTTGTAACTTCAAGATAGTTAGTATTTGTGGTGAAGTCATATTCTGTTTGAGTTATAAGTTCTTGTGTTATAATAAGATAATTTGTTAGATATGAGAAATAATTATTGCTTGTACTGCTTGTTGTTGAGTTTGTATTAGACAAAGGGGGCGCCAGACGCTGCAAGAGATTTGACAACTCCGAAGAAACATAAAACGGCATTTCATCAAATTTTCGGTAAGAAAGTGTATCCCTGATAGGGTCAATCAAGGTTTCGATAGAATCGGGGATAGCTTGAACTAAATAGGTATTGTCTACATCATTAGCAGTTCGATTACTAAAATTATGTATGTATACCGTCAGTTTAGATGGAAAAGTTTTGACAATTGCGTTTTCTAATTGATTCCGGAAATCTACTTCTTCTCTCTGTGGTAGGCGCGAACAGGCGCTCACAAGGAGTATCATAACACACAGGATTTTTTTACCGATCATAAATACCAATCTCCCCATGCATTATAAGGAGAGATTAGTACTTTGTCAATTATCATGCTTAGCTATTAACATCAGGAACCGTCAGCTCAGGGCTTGGTGCCGCCCGCGAACTAATAGGCGCAAATTCTTCCATATATGATCTAGAATAAGTGGCTCCATCCCATGCTCTAGTTGTTGTAAATCCCATAGCTATATTATCCACAATAAGAGATGTTCGATATATTGTATTATTTCGAATTTCAAGGGCGTATATCTCTTCATGTAACTTTGTGCTAGCAGCACTTTTATAAAAAGAAACTACCGCTTGAGTTCCGCTATAAAATATCAGAATACGGTGCAAGCCCGTGTATCCTTGTGGATGCCCCGAAGGATCCCATCCCGTAAGATCGTGAGATGTGTTATGAAGATTGCCTTCACTATCAAACGAAAATACGGAAAAAAATGTTGAACCACCTGCACCATAAACATTTGCTAGGCCTTCAAATACTTTTCCTCTGGTGAGAGAAATCCATTCCGATTTGAATTTTGCCTGAGCTTCGGCAGAAGTATCGATAGAGATTAGTTCAGAGTTATCCCCGCTTGGAGCGACATTACAGCTTGCAAAAATAAGAATAAGACTTAAGATCCATTTATTCATAATATACCTCTATATTTTAACTATTAACTATTTACTATTTACTATTAACTATTTTCATCAGGGACAACAAGAGGGTCGGCAGGGTAGGGGCGAGTGCTATTAGTGGCAAATAAGTTCATATAATCCTCTGAATAGGTGGCTCCATCCCAGCTAGATACCGTTGCAAAGCCCCGAGCTGCTTTATTAATGACATTATCCGTTCTATATAACGTATTATTGCTGATTTTTAGGGCATAAATCTCGTTATATAGTGTTGAGCTAGCACTTCGATAGAATCGTACTACGGCTTCGGTTCCGCTCTTGAAAAAAAGAATGCGGTGCAAAGAGTAATATTTTTTTACGGTGACAAAATTATCGTCGTCTGTGTTATGTAGATTTCCTTCTTTATCAAATAGAAAGACGGCAAAAAATTTAGAGCCACCCCCACCAAATACATTAGGTCTTCCAGTAAAAACTTTACCTTCCACAGCAGTGAGCCATTCTTGTTTAAATTTCTCTTGACTAGTTGATGATGTGTCAATAGTTTCTCCTGACCTAGCATCACCTTGCCCAGAGGAAACAGAACATCCGGTAACAAATACTGTAAGACAAATTAACCAAAAATAATTTTTCATATTGATCCCCTTATGTTAATTCCATGTATAACTAATACCAATAAACCCACTTATCCCTGGTGTGTAGGCACTAAAGGGGTTTTCTGGGTCTGGTCGATAACTTTGATTGAGAATATTAAGTATTCCAAAACTAAACCATTTCCAATGCCCTGTAATGTCTAAAAAGTGCCTGAGGTTTGTGTCGATAATGCCCCCTCCAGAAGCGATATTCCAGCGTAAGGTGTATAGCACTTTTAGTCCCCATTCGTTGCCAATGCCTCTCCAACCTAGAACGCTACTCATTTTTATCAAAGGGTTGAGGGGAGTTCGTTCTCCTCTTCCGTCAATTTCAATATTATAGGCGAGGCCGCTAGATATTTCTGTCAACGCCGACGACCCCGTGGGGATGAGGATTTCTCCTCCTAATTCGGCGTGCCACCCAGTTACTTTTGTGATATTTACAACGTTACTTCGCTCTACAAGCTTGAATGCGGTATCAAACCATGAATAGCCCGCACGTGTGAAAATTCTCCCCAGAGAGGCTCCATAGCCTAATTCAATATCAGTTCTGATACCGTCTTTTGGTAATAGCTTGGGTTGATCAGACACATCTGTAAGCCCAAAACCAAAGCGGGTAGAAAAATCGGGGGTAATGTAAACTCTGCTGATATAATAATTTATGTATGTCCCTCCTTGGTGTTTGAGTGCAAGCATAAACGAAGGCACGGCTGTATAGCCATATTCTGTTGAATATATTTGATTCAGGGCGATTGCAAATTCTGCATTGATGAGGGGATTGTCTTCTGGATTATAGACAGATATTCCGCCTTCAATAACCCCATTGATTGCGTGGATGCCTTCTTGTGGAGCAGAAAGGTAATTTTTTTGAGGGGCATCAGGGGCATCGTGCAGCAAGGATAGCGTATATCCCAGCCCTGCGTTCCACCGATAGCGGCCGTGGCTACCTTCGGTTCCCCCTACAACATTTAAGTAATGGCCAAAATAACGATTTGTTGCTCCCGATGCATAATCAGCCTGTAGCATATTAAGATTATAAGATGTTGAAAAATACCCAATATTATCACGCCAACGAAGGCCTGTAAGTAGATTGTTTCGTGTAAGAATCGCCGTTCCGCCTTCATCAAAGCTGCGCATAAAAGTATCAGAGGCCAGAAACTCCCAATTATTTACTCGCGTTTTTGAGATAAGCCCCACTCGTTGATAGGTACTATTTTCCCAAGCTTTGAAGCTACCTTCTGGGTCGGCATATAGATAGTCGCTGAATAAAAAGCTACCAGAGACACCATAAAGAGTGTATCCGTTTTTGAAGTGGTGTTCGCCTTGAACGCGAGTTTTCCATTCTCCAAAACTATTCACCGATGTTGCCAACTGCACGTAGGGAACACCTTTTCCCAATCGAAAATCGATCAAAGAGCTGGCGGGAAACCCAATAGGCACCAGATTTTGTTGGTAAATATCCGCTGAAGAAGCAAATTCAATCGGAATAAGGTCGAGTATGGGTTGATGTTCATTGATAGATATGTCCATGATGGCAAAGCCATCAACAGCCAGTGTTGCCTTTGTGCCTGTTCCATCAATACGCGTAGACCCAAGACGCCCCGTTCCAGGGCTTTCTACTGTAACAGATGCGGAGGGAAGCAGATTGGCTCTACCTTCTTGGTTAAGGGGGACTTTTTTATAAGGAATACCTGGGCGATATTTAATGGAAGGCACATTTTGCCATTCAATTTCTGTACGCAAGGGGACGGAATCCTCTGCAAGCAGCGGTGTGGTAAACAACAATAAAAAGATGATGATCATAAAAAAACTCCCTAGACCAAGGGAGAAAGTAGATAAGATAAGAATAAAAAAACCGAAAAGCATATGCTTTTCGGAATAAGGAAAGACGAGGCTATTATTCTTTGTCTTTTCTTCCTTACTCCCGAGGAAGATACCCCCTTTGGGGGCTACATAAAAATAAAAGCAGGTCTCCTGGCTTAGGGCATAATCCAGCGCCTTCTCCGCTTTCGCGAATGGCATTTTGCTGGCATAACCGTATTACAGTGTCGGGTAACGCATCGGATTTTCACCGATTTCCCTATCAAGCCCTTTCGGGCACTTCTATCTTGTTGCTATCATAGCACACACTATGAAACATTGTCAAATTTATTTTTAAGACATCGCCGAAGCTTTTCTAAGTTGCAGGCGTAGGTGAGCAAAGAATAGATCTCGCTCGTAGTGAGGATTAATGGAAAACTCTGTATGGAGCGGTGAAAGCACGACGTTATTCACCAAGCCAAATAGCCCTGCATAATGAAGTACTTCATGAACCATACTCGCTGGAACTTGCAGAAAACTCCCTGCTTGATCTAGCGAAAAGTGATATGTTGCTGCATTATTTTCGGCATTTTGTACTCGACATAATACCGCAAGACGCAACAACGATGAAGAAAGCTCAGGCGAAAGCCCGTAATAGAGAAAACAGGTGCGAAGCATATCACCCTCAATAAAAAATTTACACCCCTAGGTGCTCTGTGTCGATATTATTGTGCATCTTTTTTTTAGTTTTGTCAAAATTTTGACGACAACACTTTTAGAATTATTATAGATATCTATATTCTATAAAATATAAAGAATTACATCTAGTTTTTCAAGCGTATAGACAAATAATAGGGGTTATTTATATGAAAATTATCAAAGAAGTTTGTGTCGAGAATTTTTCCGAGGCTTTACTCGCTGCTGAGGCAGGGGCTGATAGGATAGAACTCTGTGATAATTTAGCGGTGGGTGGCACAACCGTATCCGCTGCCACATTGGCTTTGTCCGCCGAAAAGCTTTCTGTGCCATATTCAACGCTTATCCGCCCCAGAGCTGGAAATTTCATCTACAATGACGATGAAAAAAACATTATTTTAGGTGATATCGCCTTTGCCGATGATTTTCACCCAGAAGGGCTAGTTGTTGGGGCGCTATGCGGTTCTTCCTTCGATATTCCTTTCATGCAAGAAATGAGAGATCTCATTAAAAACTCAAAAGCAGTTTGCCATATGGCGTTTGATGACACCCAAAACCTTGAGGAAAGCCTTGAAATTTTGATAGAACTTGGCTACGACAGAGTATTGACAAAAGGGGGAGTTAACAAGGCTCCTCATAATATTGACATGCTAAAAAAGCTGGTTGACATTGCTGGTGATAGAATTACGGTGATGATTGGAGGAGGCGTTACTGCCGAAAATTATCTTGCTATTGCCGAGGCGACCGGCGCTAAAGAACTGCACGGAACTAAAATACTTTAATTTTTAACAGCCTTTATTGTTTCATTTTCTTGTCCATCCGACGATGTAACTGATATTGGGAAAAACGATGTGATTCGTCTCTAACTCGTTGCAGTAACTGTAGAACCGCACTATTTCTAGCTAATATAATGCTTTCATCTCGATTGGGGATAAAGATTTCTTCGTTTTGTTTGGCAAGCGCAATGATGTTGTCGAGAGGTAGATTTTCTTGCTCTAAGGCCTTGCATGCTGCACTAAGTTGCCCTTTTCCTCCATCAATTACGATTAATCCAGGTGCTGGAGCGCGTTTTAAGCGTCGACTAAGCATTTCTTCCATTCCTGCATAGTCATCTTGCTGGTTTTCATGACGAATATTAAACATTCGGTAGGCTTTTTTGTCCGCTTCCCCCCCCGTGAAGCACACCATCACCCCTGATGCCAAGCTTCCATCTAGTTTTGCGATATCATAACCTTCGATTCGTGAAGGAAAATGTTTTAATCCTAGAACTTTTTGCATTTCTTTAAGAATTTCTAAGCTATCCGGCGTAGTAAGAAGACGTTCGAGATGAAGAGAGGCATTTCTTTCTGTGATAAGCATTAAAGGCTGTTCGTCTTCTTTGGGAGATCGCACGACAATGGGGATTTGATTTTCCTCGAATAAGGCACTCACATTTTCGGCAAGCTCTTGATATTGAGTATTCACGATAAGCGCAGTGGGTGGCTCGGAGTCTTCGATATAACGAGAGATGAGAAATTCTTCTAGCACTGCCGAGGCTTCTTCTTTACTTTTTACGGTAAATCCCAGCTTCCCTGATAGCCTCCCCTTACGAAGCAACGAAACCGCAATACCAAATGCCCCATTTTTATTACTAATACCAATGATATCAGTGGCATTTTCATCCTGCAAAAAAACATGTTGATGTTCTTCTAGCGAGTTTAAAGCATCGATTTGTGCTTTATAAATTTGCGCCTTCTCAAAAAGCAACGACTTTGCAGCCTCTTTCATCTTTGCTGTAAGCGCGTTGATGAGCGTTTCTCTCCCACCCTCCAAAAATGCCAAAGCATCGCTAACACTGGCGGCATAGGCGGTGTCATCGATTTTATTGATGCAGGGAGCAGAACATCGCCCCATATGATATTCGAGGCATTCTTTTTTAGGTAAGACTTTACAGGTGCGTAGTTTAAATAGCTTTTGTAGAATTTCAAGGTTAGACCGCACAGCCCCAGCCGAGATATAAGGCCCAAAATAGCGACTACCATCATCGATTTTATTTCGCGTAATGACAATTCTTGGGAATTTATCTTTGGTTGCCTTGATATAGGGATAGAATTTTCCGTCTTTGAAGTTGATATTATAGCGTGGAAGATGCTTTTTGATAAGAGTTGCCTCTAAAAGTAGGGCTTCACGCTCGTTTGTGACGACAATAATGTCTATATTTGCAATTTCTTGCACTAAAAGATAGGTTTTTAAGAAAACTTGACGCTTGATAAAGTAAGAAGAAACCCTTTTTCGTAAGTTTTTAGCCTTTCCAACATAGATAATCGTGCCAGATTTGTCTTTATAGATGTAAACACCGGGCTCTTCGGGGATTTCTCCTCGGGTTTGAGGGGTGAAGATGGAGAAAATTTCCTGAGGGGAGTTTTTCATAAAAATCCTTTGTATCTTTTTATTTTTTCCGATAATTCTTAATATTATACTTATTTTTACTAACAAATACAAGCAGATACGAGGCTTCTATGAAAATTCTCCACACCGCCGATCTTCATTTACAAAATTTGGAGCATTTATCCTTGGTGAAAACCCTCATTCGTACCGCTGAACAACGCCGTGCAGACCTTATTCTCATTGCTGGCGATCTCTTTGATGCTCAGGCTAACGGCAGAGCATTAGAGGCGGCATTAATTCCTATTTGGGAAAGTTTTTCTGGTGAAATATTAATCGTTCCTGGAAATCACGATTACAAATATCTCCGTGATCGCACAGAATTGGCCGAAAATGCCTTTGTTGCCTCTAAAAATCCCTATTCTGTGGTGGAATTTGAGGGTGTTTCTCTACTATGTGTGCCGTATCAGCCTAGAATATCTCTTGGAGAGATCATTCTTCCTGATGAATTTATTGATATTATCGTCGCTCATGGCACTTTTGGCACTAAAGAAAGCGAATATTTCCCAATTCATGCTTCTGATTTGTCTAATCGATACCGATATGCGGCCTTGGGGCACTATCATACATGGTTTGATAAATATGTTAACGGCTGTTTTGTCGTTAATCCAGGGGCACCTCGCCAAATTCGTAAAAGTGATCATGGTGCTAGATGTGTTTCCCTGCTGGATACCGATTCCTGGCTGACGGAACGCATTACTCTTCCTATCTCTTTTATGGAGTATAAGACAATTGCCGTTTCTGTAATGGATAGCCACGACGAAATAGGGGATAGGCTTGTATTTGCCTCTAATTTTTTAAGAGAAAACCCCAACGCACGCCTGAAACTCTCTATTATTGGATCGGTTATGTATAGTAATATTTCGTTCTCACAAAGAATTAACCTGTGGTCGGAGATTTTACGAAGTCATAAAATAGACCCTTCTTCTATAGAATGGGATTTAAAAGGGCTAAAACAAATTTCCGAAGAAGTACTGTATTCATTTTTTGCCCGCTCGATGATTGATAAAATTGCCGTCGAAAACCCCACAGAATTAACAGAATTAGCGCCGTATCTCCTCGAACGCCTTCAGGAAAATTATACTAGATATGAGGATAGAGTATGATTATTCTTGCAAAAACAGAAGTGCTCTGCTATAATTTTTATTATTCCCCTTTGAGAAGTTTATGATACACAAAAGCCTCATAATAAAATTGTTTGATGGATTCACCATGCAACGTTGGAACGACCAACTGCGCCCAATGGAACTTGTTGAAATTGATAAACAAGCTCATAAGATGTCGCTGGCATACTTTTTGGCGAAGGCCGTCGAAAAAGAAGAACAAATCGATTTGATTGCTATGATAGAGTTAGGACTGTTTGAATATTTTGAACGCATTGTAATCACAGATATCAAACCGCCGGTTTTTTATAAAATTAAAGCCAACGAAGAACGCTATCGTGCTTTGAGAACTTTTGTGAAAAATTCAATGATTCCTTATTTAGAAGGGCTTCCTCAAGATTTTATCGACCGTTTTTGTGCTTGGTGTGATAATATTCAATCTCAAGAAACTCTTGAAGAAAAAATCCTCACCCTTGCCCACATCGATGCATCCACATGGGAGTACGAACTCCTTCACACTGCTAATCCATATGGCTACGGAATGGAAGATATCCGAAAAGATATGGAATCATTTCATAGCAAGCATATGGTTGTAAGAAGGCACCTTATCCAAAAGCTAGAAACGCGAGATCAACGAATGGCAAGTAAAGATAATCTTTACGACGATGAAGACTACTCATCTTATGCGCAACTGGTAAAAATGTTTGGTCAAATGAGGTTTCAAGTGCGTTGGGCACAGTTGCATAGGGTGCCAAAAACTTCTGTTCTGGGGCATTCCTACTATGTTGCAATGATGACTTACCTGTTTTCTCTATCTATAGCTGATGTCTGCCCAAGAAGGCTTGCCAACAACTTTTTTACGGGGCTATTTCACGACCTGCCCGAAGTATTTACAAGAGATATCATCTCGCCCTTAAAAACAAATATCCCTGGATTAGGCGACCTCATTAAAGAAATAGAGGATGAAGAGTTAGAACATAAGTTTAAAAAATTAGTGCCAGAGCCTATTGCGGAAGAGCTTTTTTACTTTATTAAAGATGAATTTGCCGACTGCACACTAGAAGATGGAGTAGTAAAAATTCATAAAGATGGTCTAAGACCAGAGCAAAACAAAGATGAATTCTCCCCTAAAGATGGAGCGTTAGTCCGTTTTGCCGATCAGATGGCGGCTTTTATGGAGGCTGATACAGCACTACGAAATGGGGCAACGGCAGCGGATTTTATTACTGCAAAAGGAAGGATTGCCGAAAAATATGGCAATATGGAAGTAGCAGGGCTCAAGTTTAAATCATTATTCTTAGATTTTCGGTAATAGAAAATCGCAAAGGTTAGTATGGAATTTAATAAAGAAAATTTAGCAAAACTCAACGAAGAAAATATTGCAGCTTGGGGCGAGTATGCCGATCAAATAAAACATACCGATTCCGAATTTGCAGAAAATATCTATCAAAAAATTCTTAGCATCGATGATGAGCATACAACGGCGCTGTCTATCTACGCCGATTTTCTCCACGACATTGGAAGATTTCGAGATGCTAAGCTAATTTATACTAAATTACTCCACCTAGAACCAGACAATCCCAATCTTTTATTTCGATTTGGGGCATTTTGTGTCGAAATAGGAGATTTTGAAATCGCAGATAAGCAACTTGTTCGCTTTTTAGAAATGGAAGAGCTTGCTAGTGAACGCCTCATGGACAAAGCAAACGACCTCGCCGAACAAGGGAAATGTCGAGCTGCAGAATGGTATTATCATTTTATGCTTCGTCACATCCCTGAAGATCCATTTGTCTTTAATAATTATGCGTTGCTTCTAGCTGATTTAGGGCGTTTTAATGAGGCAGAAGAATTTTTCAAACGCGCTCTTGCTTTTGAAGGTGAAGACATGGCTGCTTGCTTTAATTATGCCAACTTGCTTCTAACATTAGATCGGGTTCAAGAGGCAGAATGGTACTACGATAAAGCCCTTGCAGCAGACCCAGAAGATACAGCTATCCTAAATAATTACGTCTCTCTTTTAATCCGCAAAGCAGAATTTCGCAAGGCAGAAATGATGCTTAAACGCATTCTTTCTTTGTCTCCAGCGGATATGACGGCGCTTCAACATTACTCGTACTTGCTTAGTAGGGATGGAAGAGCCGCCGAAGCCCTTCACACTGCACAACATTTGCTGGATATCTATCCTAATTTATCAAGTTCCTACTATCTATACGCTTCTATTCTCACAGAGGCAGAACGCCTCGAAGAGGCAACAGAGTACCTTCGTAAATCGATAGAACTCGACCCAGAAAATACCGAAGCTCAAGCCTTATTGGCAATGACTCTCTCTGAAATGGGCAAGCCCGAAGAAAGTGAGGCGATTTTCAAACAAGGGCTTCTCAGCCATAATGGAGACCCAGTATTAAGGTTTCATTATGCAGCAATGTTGTTTGATAATGAACGATACGAAGATGCCGAACGCTGGGCTAAAGCTTTAATAGAGAGCGATCCTGCCCACGGAGAAGCGTTTAGCCTCCTTGGAAGCATTGTTTTTGCGCAAGGAAGAACCTTCGAAGCCCGTTCTCTTTACGAAAAAGCCCTTGAAAAAGAGCCAACTAACCCAGAAGTATGGCTACAAGCCGCTATTTTCTATAATAATATTAAAGATTACATCTCCTCCGACCAATGTTTTACCCGTTCGCTCGAGCTTTCTCCCGGAGATAGGGTGATTTTAGATGAACAACAAATATGCCTCAAAAAACGGCTTGCTTAAACGCCCTTGCCACATGGTTTCGTGAGAATTGTCGTCAAATGCCATGGAGAGACAATCCAACTCCTTATAAAGTATGGATTTCAGAGATAATGCTCCAACAGACAACAGTAGCAACAGTTATGGGGTATTTTCAACGTTTTTTAGAGGCTTTTCCAACGCTTTCCGATTTAGCAGCCGCTGATGAGCAAGAAGTACTTCATCTTTGGGCAGGCTTGGGCTATTATAGCCGAGCTAGGAATATTCTTTCCTCGGCGAAGAAGATAAAATCGGAAGAAAATTTTCCAAAAAGCGTAGAAGATCTCCTCCAACTACCAGGGATTGGCCCATATACCGCAGGTGCTATTGCTTCTATTGCTTATAATCAGCCAGTTTCTCTTGTCGATACCAATGTAGAACGCGTTTTAGGAAGGCTCAATGCTCGAAAACGTGGTGAAGGCTTCCAAAAAGTCATTCTTAATGATGCTAATGAGCTGATAGAACAAGCTTTTGCTCTAAAAATAGCCCCTTCGGTATGGAATCAAGCCTTGATGGAGCTTGGAGCCTTAGTTTGTTCCCCAAATCTACCAAAATGCTCCCTTTGTCCTGTTCAACAATGGTGTAAAGGCAATATTTCACCTGATATTTACCCTGGAGACAAGCCTAAAGTTGTCCTAAACATGGTGGAAGAAAGCGTAATTGTTGAAGGAAACGCCGAAAAAGTAGTTTTAGCCCAGAATATAGGGCGTCGACGAACAGGTTTATGGGACTTTCCCCTAGGTACCATCGAAAAAGAAGCGTTTTCGTTTAGATATCGTATCTCTAATGATAGTGTTTTGCGTCATGTTGGCCTAAAAATAGACCAAGAACGCCCCTTATTAGAGAATGAAAAACGATTTTTATGGGATGAATTGCCCCCACTAACCTCGCCCGCAAAAAAAATACTCTATCGGCATAAAGTAATAATTAATAAAGTTTTCAAATCGCTTGACAAAATGGGTGGTTTATTGTAGAATATTTAACAATAGTTTTTAAATGGAGTTCCCTCATGGCTACTGCTATACGTCTTATGAGAATGGGAAGAAAAAAGGTACCCTGCTACAGAGTTGTCGTTCTTAATTCTCGTCAACCACGCGATGGTGCTTATATTGAAAATCTTGGTATTTATCACCCAGCTGAAAAAGAAAATCAAATTAAGATCAAGACCGACAGATACGATCATTGGTTAGGCTTAGGTGCCGTACCTAGTGATACTGTTCGTCAGATTGTTGCTAAGGCACGCAGAGCTTCTTAATGGATTCTTCTTTCGTCGAAATTGGGAGGATTGTCAAGCCCTTTGGCGTTAAAGGTGGGTTAAAAATCCATCTTTTTATTGACGATCCCGAAGATATTAAGGGAATTAAAGAGTTTTTTATTAAAGATAAAAAACTTGGGTGGAGACCACTCGAAGTGGGGACTCTTCAGTTTGAAGAAAACGTTGAGTTCGCAAAGGGTACTTTTCCTGAAATTCCCGATCGCACTGCAGCAGAAATTTGGCGGCAGGTTTCTCTTTATATTCCTAGAGAGAAACTTAAACCTGTGAAAGATGCCTTTTTTATAGGGGATCTGGTCGGGTGTTCTGTTGTTCAGGGTGCTGATGCGGTTGGCGTAGTTGATAACCTTTTAGATGTTGCTGATACAGACATGCTTGTTGTTAAGATGACGCAACAGATGCTGGTTATTCCTATGACAGAGCGATATATCGATTTAATCGATGTTGATCAGCGTGTTATTACAGTTAGAAATATCGATGAGCTTCTCTAAAATTGCAGTTTTATCGGTTTTTCCCGACATGGTTTCGCATGCTCTAAGTTTTGGGGTATTAAAAAGAGCTCATGTTGAATGTTTGGACTTGAGAAAATATGCGCCTCAAGGTCGTGTTGATGCACCTGTTTTTGGTCCGGGCTCGGGAATGCTATTTCGCGCCGATATTCTGGCTAAAGCAGTGGATGATTATAAAAAACAAGTTCCTGATGTGTGGGTTGTTCATCTTTCTCCTCGAGGAAATGAGCTTAATGCTGAAAAGGTTAAAGAACTTGCTAGAAAACACCATGTTTTACTCATTGCTTCTCGTTATGAAGGTGTTGATCAGCGTTTTATAGATCATTATGTTGATGAAGAGATTTCGATAGGATCTTATGTTCTTACTGGTGGAGAACTAGCTGCAGCAGTTGTTGCAGACTCTGTGCTTCGTCAGCATGAAGAAGTGCTTAAATCAGAGGCAACTCAAGAAGAAAGTTTTGAAAACAATCTGCTTGAATACCCTCACTATTGCGCGCCTCAATGTTTTATGGGGGAAGATGTGCCCTCGATCCTTAAAAGTGGGGATCATGCAAAAATTGCCCAGTGGCGCTTTAAACAAAGTATAAAACAAACTTGGTTGGTTCGACCTGATCTTTTAAGAGATATTCCTCTCTATGAAGAAATGAACCATCCTAATAAATTAACAAAAATCAAAAAACAAAATATACTTCTCCGGAAGCGTGTTGAAGCTTTAGAAGAGATAGTACAGGAGATTAAGGATGCCCGAAAACGAAAAGGCTCCCTTGGAAACGGCTCAGTCTGAGAGTACAGAGCCTGTAGCTTCCCCTAAAGTAGCTACCAAGGTTCAAGTCAAGGTAAAAAATACGTTACATGACATCGAAACTATGTTGCTAGCCGAGCAAAATAATGACGGCAAGTTTCCTAAGTTTGGTCCTGGTGATATTGTACGTGTTCATGTTCGCATTAAAGAAGGCAATAAAGAGCGTGTCCAGATTTATGAAGGAACTGTTCTCTGTCTTAAGCATGGAATGAATCGTAAGACATTTATGGTTCGTCGTGTTACAGATGGTATTTCCATCGAAAGAGTATTTGTGTATCATTCACCAACTATTGCTAAGGTTGAAGTTGTACGTGCTGCATCTGTTCGCCGTGCTAAATTATACTTCCTTCGTGGTCGCTTTGGTAAGGCTGCTCGTCTTAAAGAAAAAATACTCAAAAAAGCTGTTAAAAAAGCTTAACAATAAGCCTCCCAAAAGGGAGGCTTTCTTATTTATTATAACAAGGAAATTTATAGATGATTTCTTATAATGAAATATTTCTCTATGAAAAAAAATGCTGTTCACTGGGTCATCCATTAGTAGTAGGCGCTGATGAAGCAGGGCGAGGCCCTATTGCTGGACCGCTTGTGGTTGCTGCAGTAGTTTTTCCTCGAGGAGTATTCATTGATGGGGTGGGCGATAGTAAAAAAATATCCGAGAAGAAAAGATTAGAGCTTGAAATAGAGATTAAAAATCAATCTTTAGACTGGGCTATAGAGGTGGTATCGCTTCAAAAAATTGAAGAACTCAATATCTATGGCGCTTCAAAATGGGGAATGATTTCTTGTTTTCATAAGATAGCCAACAAAACAGGCGCCACAGCCCTACTTACCGATGCAATGCCTATTTCTCCACAAGAATTACCAAATGTATATGTGGAATCTATTATTAAGGGTGATCAAAAATCGTTCAGCATTGGGGCTGCCTCAATTTTAGCAAAAAATACTAGAGACAGACTGATGATAGAAATGCATCAAGAGTATCCTCAATATTCTTGGGATAAAAATAAAGGATACCCAACCAAAAAACATAGAGAAGCTATTGCAGAATATGGAATTAGCCCATGGCATCGTAAAGGTTGGAAGCTTTTATAAACTTCGACGAGAGATGATTTTCCAAGAATTGTTCTTTTTTTCAAGCATGTAATCCATAAATACGGTATTTGCTGTTCTTGCATTCTTATCGCCAGCAACAAGATTTCGAGGTGCTCGTTCTACAGGAACCTTGATAACCCATCTAGTCGCTACAACGGCAAGTTCTCGTCCATTATTCGTGGTATAATTAACATCTTCGATACTGTAACTCTGAAGTAACTTGTATTCGGCATCAAGATTTTTCTTATATTTTTGATTTTGATCCATTTGTTTAATGATTTCTTCAGTTTTTTTCTTTTCAGATCCGTCAGTTACGTCAAGAAGAGCCTTAATGTTTCCATTTGTAAGGCTTGTAAGCGCAAAAACAACGACTTCACGTGGGCTTTTAGGTGTTTCCTGAGCTTTTACTGCAATAGGGGCTAAGATAATTAAAAAAATCGTTATGATAAAGTGCTTATTCATCACTCCTCCTCTCATACTATAATTACGAAACTTCTTAATAGGTTTCGGAAAAAAATAAAAATACTAATGGATTTTTTTCTATTATTATAAAAACTTGAACTTTTTATGAAAATTTGCTACAATGTCACTCTATTCTTTAGGAGTTTTTCATGAAAAAAGATATGATCGTTGGTTTAACTTGCGGTTTGATTGGTGGCGTGCTTATTGGAGTACTTATCGCTGTTTTAATGAAGCCAAAATCAATGATGGCCGGCGATATTACTGCTATTCCATTTGCGCTTGATTATGTTGAAGATCTTGATGATACCTTGCTCGCGAAAGTTGAAAATGTTGGTATTCCTTTATCAGATTTTTCTAATGCCTATGAGGCTATCCAACGAACATTACCTCCCCAGCAACTTGCTCTTTACAAACAACAAGAGGGAGCTTTTAAGGCTGAAGTATTTGAAACAATGATTAATCAGTATGTTACTGTAGCACAAGCATTAAAAGAGGGTTTTTTGGAAGATCCTGAAAATATGCGTTCTATGCAAGGCGCAATGAATGCCGCTCTTCAGCAGCTCTACGTTTCTAAAAATATTCCCACAAACTCTAATGCTTTTGCTCCCTCAACCCCTGAAATCGATCAGGCTTACCGTCAGTATGGGGCTCAAATGAGAGCTCAAGGCATGACAGCTCAGCAAAGTAGAGAGTATATTGTGAACCAATTAAGTCAGCAAAAACAACAAATATGGATGGCAAACTTTATGCGTAAACTTCGCGAAGGCTATAGAGTCGAGCGTAATACGCCAGTGATAGAGGCTCAGGGAATCAGCACAAATCCCTTAGATTTAATGCCCGGTTCTGCCGGTGCTGCAAATGCTCCTGCTCAATAAAAACAACAAAACCCTCACACTCTGTGAGGGTTTTTCTATTTTAAAGTGCTTAGAAATAATTCACGCCATACTTCTGGAGATAGCATATCCGGACGATCTTTGGCATAGGAACACGTGGCTATTTCTTGCCAAGGGCTTTGTAGAGCATTATTTGCCAAAGTTTTTCTTTTGGCAGCAAAAAGAGTTTTTACAAAACGCCCAAATTCTTTTTGAGGAAGACCATTATCAATTTTTTCAAGTAATACAACAAGAGAGTCTACTTTTGGCACAGGAAAGAAATTTCCTTTTCCAACAAAGAATAATTTGCGTATAGTAAGAAAGTTTTGAGCAATAACTGATAGAGGCCCATAAGCATCGGAACCAGGGCTGGCAAGTAGTCGATCTGCAAATTCTTTTTGCAACATCACCACCCCTGTTTGAAAACAATTTTCTTCAATAAATACTTTTAATGCTTCTCCCGAAATAGAGTAAGGGAGATTTGAAATAAAAAGAAGATTTTGGTGATTTGAAAAATCATATTTGAGAAAATCTGCGTGGACAAGAGTTGCGTTTTCATGAGTAAAATGAGATGAGAGAACATGAATTACGCCCCTATCTATCTCGATGGAAATAACTTTTCCTTTTTCAGCAAGAAGAACGGTAAGTGCCCCCAAACCAGAACCAACTTCAAAGTATGTTTGATCTTCTTTTAAAGGAGGGAGGGCTTCTACGATTTTCTCTGCAGAAGCTCGATTTACAAGATAGTTTTGACCGCGTTGCTTTGATAGATGAAGATTTTCTTTTGAAAGTAAATTGCGGATTTTTGAAGCCCCAAAGGGATCATAAGTGGTAGTTATCATAACGGCGTTGATTCTCTATTTTTTGATTTTTGGCATCGGGGCCTTCAATATTTCCAATCCATAACTTAAATCCATATGCCAAGAAAAATGTTGGATTTTTTTGATAGATCATAAGTCGGCTTAGAGAAAAAGGAAGTTTCCCATCTTCATTATAAAAAACGATAGGCTTACCCTGTGGAATAGATGAAATATATTGGAGCAATTCGCTTCGTGAAGTAGGGTAGGGGTAGTTAATGGCATTTTGAATATGCGCCTTTTCAAACACTTTAGCGGGTCGAGTATCAATAATTATATAATAATTTGGATTGCTATATAGCCGCTGGTTGAGTTCATCGGGTAGGATGTATATACGAGGATAGGTGTTTTGAGAGCGAATAAACCCAATTTTATTGCGAGGAGAACACCCTGTTGAAAAAAATAACAATAGTATAATAATATATCTCATATTTTATTGTAGCATTTTTTACCCAGCTTGACAAGAGCTTTTAACCCTTTTATAATAATAGCATGAAAAAAACATATTCTTTAGAACTTTCCTATGAGGGGTCGGCTTTTAAAGGTTGGCACCTACAAAAAGATTTTCCAAGTGTTCAAACAACAATGGTAGAAACCTTAACCAAACTCTATAACGAAAAAATATTTCTCTGGGGGGCGGGGCGGACGGACTCGGGGGCGCATGCTTTACGTTATACGGCTCACTATAGAACTCGAACAAATATTATTCCTTTTGAAAAAATAAAAGAAGTTCTCAATGGAATGCTTCCTCCGACGATAAGGGTTCTTAATGTAAGAGAAGAATCGGAAAAGTTTCATTCTACATTTACATGTACAGCAAGAACTTACATGTATTTAATCTATTGTAAAGATATCTTGCCACCTCGTTATTTTACGAAGATGTTTCATGATTCTCAACCTTTTGATTATGAAACTCTTAAAAAAACACTCAAGCTTTTTGTTGGAGAGCATGATTTTAGGAATTTCTGCACAGGATATACGCCACAAGAGCGCCTAAAAAAGACTACTATTCGACGAGTAGATTATTTTCAGGTGAAAAAATATGGAGATATTTTAGTTTTTTTTATCAAGGGAGAAGGATTTCTTCGCGGGATGATTCGTATGCTGCTGGGCGTAAGTTTATCTGTAGCAAGAGGAAAAATTAGTAAGGACGATATTGAAGCAGCCTTTAATGGCACTCCACTAGATCCAACGCTTTGGAAACCAGTGGGTGCAGAAGGTTTATATTTTAAACGAGCCCACTACGATAGGGTTTTACATGCGGCAGCTGTGCGACAATCGCAACCAGCACCCCAAGAAAACACCGAAGAGAGCAACAAGCCATCTATCGGTGAGACCCAGTAAGTTCGATGAGAATTTTATCAATTTGTTTTCGAAGATCCATGCTTTTAGGAAGCGTATCTTCGATTTTTTGTGCCGATCTAAGCACAGTACTGTGAGATTTTCCAAAAAGTTGCCCAATTTCTGTAGAAGAATTCTTTGTATGCTTGTTTGCTAAATACATCGCAACTTGTCGTGGAAGAGTGTAGGCACCTAATTTACTATCAGATTTGATATTAGATAGGGTTACACCATAAAATTTAGCAACAACTTTTTGAATATCAGGAATAGAAAGATCTTTAGGAACATCAATTTGGATTTTATCTGATAAAAACTCGGTAGCCATTTTCATACTGATGTGGCTTTTCTTAAGGTCGGCGTAGGCAGCAATCTTAAACAGCATACTCTTTAATTGCCGAACATCACCTTCAAGCGTTTCTGCAATAAGAGTAAGTACTTTGTTATCAATAGATATATTTTCTTTTTGGGCAAGCGTCATCAAAATAGCACAACGAGTTTCAAAAGAGGGGTAGACAAGCTCTACGCTAAGCCCTCCATCAAGTCGAGCCGCTAGGCGTTCATCAAAATCTTTAATATTACGAATCGTTCTATTACTTGTAAACACCATAGGTACGCCACGATTGATAAGTTTATCAAAAATATTTCCAAGCTCGGTGGTAGTGCCCTCTTTTTTTCCAGAGAGAAGTTGAATATCATCAATAATAAGAACATCACAATGACGATAAGTATCGCGGAAGTGGTTCATGGAACCACCTTGACCTTGTAGATTTTTAATGAAATCGTTCATAAATTCTTCGCCAGTAGCGTAAACAACACGCTTATCTGGGTGATTTTTAACAAATTCATGGGCAATGGCTTGCGCTAAGTGCGTTTTTCCGCTGCCCGTAGGCCCAGAAATAACGAGAGGATTGAAAGAACTCCCGCCTTTCAGCACACTAGCCGCTGCATGACGTGGAAATTCATTGCATTGTCCACCGATAAATAGCTCAAGAGTAAATTCGGATGAAAGATGAAGCCCAGCACTTTTATTTCGTCGTGTAAGAGAGACCTCTGTTGACACAGGTTGCACAGAATCCTTAGGCGTTGTGACAACGACTAATTCGTATACAAGCTGCTCTTCTTTCAATATTTGAGCAATAACGGGTATGCCATTTTTCTCAAACCAGCCTTTAGTAAATTCATCCTCAGCCTGAAAAACGACACGACTGTCATTTTGAATTTCCTGTAAACTGATACGATGCAAGATTGTATCAGCAAGTTGAGAGTCAATATGCTGGGGAATGCGAGTAAGCAAGCTGTTCCAAAAATCCATGATTCTTCCTTCCAATAATTGTTATGTGATATGAACGTCCCGTATTGTATCAAATTATTCAAAAAAAAACAAGAGATTTTTAAAATTTTACACATTTGGTTAAATCATTGTTTTATATAGAGATAAATTTTAAAAAGAGAATGTTCATTGTGCAATACTCGTGAAATTTTGAATAAGCACAATCGATTATTCCTTTAGAAATAATAAAATAAATCAAAATATATTTGTTCAAAAATGTGTGCATAAAAAAAATGTGAGCCTAGAGTCTTGCAAAAAAATGGATAAATAGTTATAATATTTCACACTGTTTTATAGGAGAATACTATGGCGCCTTTTGAAACCGACAGCATTGCTGCTTTGGCATATCTTCAGCTCCGTCCCGAAGAAAAAGAAAATCTTTACACTAGTATGAATAATATTTTGGGCTTTGTTGACACCATTGCAAGTCTAGAGCTTGAAGGCTTAGAACCTACTGTTCGATCAATTGATATCCCCCCAGTCTCTCGCCCGGATGTTATTAACCCAGGGCTTACACAAGATGATCTTGCTGAAAATATTGTTAAATTGGATGAAGGCTTTATTATTGTGCCTCAGGTTATAAAAAAATAATGCGCCGATTTCCTGCTAGAGACCGTGCTGAAGCGATGAAATTACTTCAGTTTTCGGGGGATCTTCCTGAATATAATAACCTATGTATGGATATGGGATGTGGTACTGGTGATTTTCTTCTGCATATGTGCCCTAAAGATGATGCTACATTGTGGTTGGGGGTTGATATCGCTAATGATCGCATTCAAAAAACAGCGGTTCGCCTTGCTCGTCGGCATATTCATAATGCTCGTTTGCATTGTGGGGATGGGCAGGATTTTCTTGCATCTTTACCAGAAGGATCGCTTTCCGAAATCCATATGAATTTTCCAGATCCATGGTTGAAAACTAGACAGTGGAAAAATAGACTATTTCGCCCGTCTTTTGCCTTAGATATCTTGCGTGTTCTTAAACCTGAAGGAAAGTTTTTTTTCGTTTCTGATATTGCTGAATACGCTCACAGCGTTGCCGACCTGCTAACGCCTCTTCCTGGCTGGGAGAGTCTCTATAATCCTGTTGTTCAGCAAAACATCTTTCAAGACTTTCCTACTCTTTTTTATCGCAAAATGAGCCCACTTCGTCCAATTTCTTATCTAAGTTTTAAAAAGATCTAGTTTTTTTTTGACGACAGCTTGACATCTTAGTATTATATGTTATACTAAGATAGTAATATTTTAATCCGTATATGCGGAAAAAAGGAGAACACCATGCCTCATTTTATTAACGATTCCTGTATTAACTGCGGTTCTTGTGAACCTGTTTGTCCTGTTGGATGTATCAGTGAAGTAAACGGCTCTGCCCGTGTTATTGACGAAGGCACTTGTATCGATTGTGATGCATGTACTCCTCAATGTCCTGTGGATGCGATCCACGTACGCTAACAACGTTGTTGTATTTATCATAAAGGCTCCTAATTTTAGGAGCCTTTATCTTTTTTATTTAAAATAATCATAAATTATTCAAGATTTTATCCCTAGTATTCCGAAACGTATGATGGAGTTGACTCAACTTTTGAGTGAGCCCACATAATATATAGGTCAGGGGTCTTCCGTGAAAAAAATCATCTTTTCTCTTCTATTCTCACTAACAGTTCTTCACGCCCAAAATACTACTGGTTTTGGTACTGGTTCTCAGTGGACGTCTGGTTCTCAAAATATAAATGGACTGGGGCCTGAGGTATTCAATCCAAACGAGCCTTCACCAAGATCAATAGCCATCCCTACTAGATCACGCTCAGCAGATAGCCTTCCTGGCACGGATGTTCATGTTGTTCCTATTCTTGATGATACAGAGCCACTGCCTGGTTCTGATTTTCGTTCTTTTACTTTATATCAAAATGCAAGTAGAGCTTTCAAAAACAAAGAAGCAGGTTGGGAAGATAAATATAGAGATTTCGTTCGTCGATTTCCCTCATCTGTTTATACGCCTTATGCTTTATATGCTTTAGCATCTATTGAGACAGATTATCGCCGAAAAGTTCGTTTTCTGCTTGCAATCAAGGAAAAATTTCCTACTTTTCCTCATATTAGTAAGGTTTTTGACTCACTGGGAGATATTTACTATCTTATGGATGCTCCCGATACGGCAAAAGAAGTCTTTATGGAAGGGAAAACAAAGTATAACTCGCGTTATGCCGACTATATGCTTGCTATAATTGCTTTGGATGCTCGAAAACCATCTGAAGCGCTTGGATTTATCCGTAATTATATTGATTCACAACCAAATCCTGAAAATGGATATAAAGTTTATATTCTTTATACAGAAGCGTTGATGATGCAAAAGCGTTATGCAGATGTCATTACGATTCTTGCGCAAACGGCTCCCCTCAGACCATGGGCTTATGATAATGGGCTTTTATTACTTCTTTATACGGCGCAAGCTTATTTTAATTTGGGAGAAACGAAAACACTGCCTACTCAAGTTGCAGAAAGACGCGCTGATTATAATAGATCGCTTTATGCTTTTGGCTTATTGCGGTCTCGATTTTCTCGTTCTTCGGAAGCAAAAATCGCCGAGCAATATTTTTCTGCTTTAGAAAATAGAAAGGCAACGGAATCATTAGTGATTCCTTGGTTGGCAGATAGTTTCCGGACGCAAATTGTTCCTAAGCCAGAAGTTACTTTTCAGCCTCCAGTTTATGGCCCAGGCCGTACAAACGTTAGTCTTCCAGGTTCCATTACTCCTCCATCAACTGATTTTGCTTATCTACCTCAAATGCCTCTTCCTACTACGACAAATCGCTTGTCGGCACAGGAGTTTTATGTTCCAGCTCGCCCTGCTAGAACAGAGGTGCAAATTTTAACATTTACCAATAGATTGTCAACAACAGTGACAAACCTCTTTACTAATGTGGTGACAAATCGTATCTTCTCAATGTTCACCAATACTATTACAAACCAGTTTTCTTCTATCCTTCAAGTTTTAACAACAAATAATTATACAAATTTAATCACTGCATATGTGACAAATACCAACCAAGAGTACGAGTATATTCCTATCTTTATTACAAATCATGGAACTTATCTCTCTACGAATACTATAACAAACGTTATTGATGTCTACATTACCAATGCTATGGCAGAGCTTGGTATGCGCAACATTACTAACTTCAATCCAAATTATGTTACTAATTATATAACAAATGTAAGGGATATCTATGTAACGAATGTAGCGACAGAGCTTTCTCAGCGAACAAATATTATCCCTGTGTATTTTACAAACTACGTTACAAACCTTATTGAAGATCGAATTTCACAGCAGTCAACGGAGCTTGTTGTTAGGGATGCTACAAATATTATTGCCTCTGTGTATACAAATACTATTACAAATTATACTACGGTAACAGAAACTAACCGAATTGGAGAACTTGTTCTTAGAACCTTGACGAATACGAATTTGGTCCCTTCAACTAATTTTGTTACAAATATCCGAACGGTGACAGTAACGAATACTTTACAGCAAGTTTTACCTCGAATAATTACGAATATTCAGGAATCCTTAGTCACAAATGCGCGAACAAATATCTATGATGTTTTTATAACGAATGCAGCGACGGCGCTTAATTACCGAACCTTGACGAATACCGTGGCAGTGCCGGTTACTACAACGAACTTGGTGATTCGAGAAGCAACGATCACGAACGCAGTGGGGGAAATCTCCTTGAGATCGCTCACGAATGCGGTGTTATCGACACGAACAAACTATGTGACGAACGTGGTAGATCAATACATAACGAATGCAGCGACGGCGCTTAATTACCGAACCTTGACGAATAC
>JBOFWL010000144.1:0-2294 GCA_051653605.1 Brevinema sp. | reverse complement strand
CATTGCAATGTCGCTCGATGGTTACATTGCCACACCCGATGGAGGCCTTGAATGGCTTACTGAGATGCCAAATCCCAATGCTGAAGATTATGGTTATAATGTTTTATTGGAATCTATTGATACGATTTTAATGGGTGGTAGAACTTACCACGAGATTATAGGCTTTGGTGTACCGTGGCCATATAAGAATAAGCAAACTTATGTTGTTGCTCATAACAACACGAATGTAACTCCCAATGAACAAGTCGAGTTTATCACCGAAGATATCTATCATAGTATTTCAGCACTTAAATCCTCAGATGGCAAAGATATTTGGTTAGTTGGCGGAGGTGTACTTACAACAATGCTACTGAATCGAGATTTAATCGACGAAATGCAAATCGTTATAATCCCCACCATTCTTGGCGAAGGCTTACCGCTATTCCCTAATAAGCCCAAAACTTCAAAATGGCATTTAGTAGAAAGTAAATCATTCTCTTCTGGAGTATCACTTATAACCTATGCAAAATGAAAATTCTTGCAAATTTTGATTGAGTACTAAATTTGCAAGAATTTGATTTATAGTCTGATTTTTGGTCTCTCTGCCGATTCATAGTGAGGCACTTTTACCACAAAAGCGTGTGAGTTTTGGGAGTGAATGTCGGCTTGTTCGATAATCTCTCCGTTTATTGGCGGTCGATTGGATTGTGGTGACGTAGCGTCAGTCGTAGGCTGAACAATCGGTTGAGACTGCCCTGTACCTTGAGAGTTATCTTCTGTCGGCTGTTCCTCTTTTTGAGGAGTCAAAGAGAGCTGAATCTTACGCTCCAATGCAGCTACTTCAGTTTTTAGTTCCTTTAGTTCATCTTCCTTTTTCCAAGTGCTGCTGACCACCTGCTGCAATATAGGGACGTCACGTTCAAATTTCTCGTTAGCAGCTTGATATTGTTCAATAAGTTTTGGGATACGTTCCAGAGCATTTAGAAAGTTCATCGTAGCCAATTTGGGATCGTTGGCAATATTGCCATTGTTGTAGGTGTATTTTATACCACCTTCACCCATAATCATAAACTTATTTTGGTTCAGTTCAAATAGGTTTTGTGATGATGATTCAGTTTTAACCATAACTGTAAAACCATATAATTCCCCAATCTTTTGTGTTTCTCCTCCTGTACGAGCCTTTTCATTAATCTGAGCAAGTCTTGCACCTAAAACCTTTATATCCGTATCATTCACACCATCAAGTTGTAGAGGATTTAGCTTATTACCATCCTTGTCTATTTGCAAACGAGTATTAAATACAGCAAAATCGGAGGTCATACGAGCAATAATATCTTTGTTATGATCCATTGTGCATGTTGCTTCTTTGAGTTTCCACACTGAAGAACTTTTGTTTTTATGGAATGCTTTTCGCTCACTCTCTAGTGAAGCTATACGTTTTTCCAACTTTGCTTTATCGAGTAAATCTGTATTACCCGAAAGAATTGCCATGTATTCTGAAAAGTTCATACCTGACTGTTCATCCATTGTTCCTTCGTCGATGGTCCGAGTTCCCATAGTGCCATTTTTTAGTTGAGTGATAAAGAGTTGTTTATTATGAAGTAGGTTAAACTTGTAACCATCTAAAGATTTTTCAACGGCATAAATCACTATATCTACATTATTGTTCGCATAAAGTTTTGCTACCTCATTACCCTTTCGGATAGCACGACCGTTACGTTGTTGTAGATCGGATGGTCTATCGGGTAGGTCAAGGGCATTACTGCCCTCTTCCCCCCTCAGAACCGTACGTGAGGGTTTCCCCTCATACGGCTCAAGCTTTTCAAAGTCTCTGTTCGTGTGCAGAGACCGGCTCATTCTACTTCTTGTTTCCATTGTTTTTACGGGATAATTTGAAACATTCATCATGAACCAACAGATTGCATTTCCGTCCGTCTTGTACGGTCGGCATTACATTCCATGCCTTATGCGTGTCAATCGGTTCACCACATATCGGACATTTCCGACCTTGCTTTTCCCATAGGTAAAGCAGGGATTTACGTCCTTTCAGCGTCACAAGCATCTTTGACTTCATTCTTTTATTGAAGTACAGGCGGCAGTCTGCGTCAAACGGATTCATGTCCCCCTTTATCTGCGTATATTGCAGAAAAGGAAACGAAGATGCCAGTTTCAACAAGGTAAGTTGGTCTTCTTTGCCGTTTGATTTCTTGAACTTAGCCGCAAAAGTCCAGCTGTTCCCTCGGATATTGTGCCAATAGCGGTCTTTTATCCACCGTTTCCCTTTCTTGGAATGACGGCGTTTAGCCCATTGCCAC
>JBOFWL010000143.1:0-2050 GCA_051653605.1 Brevinema sp. | reverse complement strand
GGAGATTGCTACAGCACAGGTAGCAAAGAGCAAGCATTTCACATCACCTCCGAAGCCTTTTAGTGAAGATACACTTCTTTCAGCAATGGAAACTGCCGGGAATAAGGAATTTGAGCAAGACACAGAAAAGAAAGGACTAGGAACCCCAGCAACCAGAGCAAGTATCATTGAAAAACTGGTGTCTTCTGGTTATGCAATGAGAAAAGGGAAACAGATTTTACCTACATCTGATGGTATGGATCTGATTGCAGTATTACCAGAGTATCTAAAGTCCGCTGCTATGACAGCAGAATGGGAAAATAAATTATTGTTGATGGAGAAAGGGCAGCTAGGAAGTGATGAGTTTATGCAAGGGATCACGGATATGATTGCTCAGATGCTGGAGGGATGTCGTACCATATCTGCTGATGAACAGAAACGATTCCATCCAAGGGAGAGTATTGGGAATTGTCCAGTATGCGGTAATTCTGTTTATGAGGGGAAAAAGAATTTTTATTGTGAAAATCGAGAGTGCTCTTTCTCTCTTTGGAAAGAGAATCGTTATCTAGCTAGTATGCGAAAACAGATAGATAAGAAAATGGCAGTTGATTTGATTGAAAAGGGGCGTACTCATGTGAAAGATTTGTACTCACAGAAAAAGGATAAGACCTTTGCAGCGGATCTGTTGTTGGATATAGTGGATGGACGTGCTAACTTTAAGTTGGAGTTTCCGAAAAGACGGCAGAAATAAGAATAAGGCTTCCCACTACAGACAGTGGGGAGCCTTATTTAGAAGAAGAAAAAAGAAGGAGGAGTTTTTAAATGGCAAAATTATTTGACATCCGTTTTCTTGCAGAGGAAACGGCAAGAGATGTCAGTGGTTCACCAAAGGACTGGATGCGTTATCTGGATACTGCCGCACAGTTATATCGTTATCCCTTTTCTGATAATCTACTAATCCATGCACAAAGACCAAATGCAACTGCTTGTGCATCACTGGAACTGTGGAATGAAAAGATGAATCGCTGGGTCAATCGAGGGGCAAAAGGAATTGCTCTGATTGATGATACTAGCCCAAGACGTAGGCTACGATATGTATTTGATATTTCCGATACGCATGTGGTGGCTGGTGGCAGAACACCGAACTTATGGCAGCTACAGGAACAACACAGAGAGGAATTGCTTGACCATCTGGTGGATACATATGGTTTAGTGGGAGATGAAGCGGTTGATTTGCAGTCGGTTTTACTGGAAATTGCATCGCAGATGGCAGACGAAAATCTGGAAGAAGCAATGGATGGTCTGTCATATGAACTTGAGAACACGTTCTTGGAGGGACTTGATGAGGATACCCTTCGTGTGAGTTTTCGAACCTTGTTGATGAATAGTGCTTTTTATACACTATCCATTCGCTGTGGACTTGAGCCAATGGAATATCTTGAGGAAGCAGATTTTACTGGTATTACAGACTTTAATGATCTGTCTGTACTTACATTCTTGGGTAATGCAACCAGTCAGCTTGTAGAGCCAGTGTTGGTAGATATCGGACAAACAGTGCGAAAGATATATCTGGAGGAAGCAAGAAACGAATCAGAAAAAACAGTTGCAAATGAAAAAGGTATCGGATATAATGAATTTAACACGTTAATTCGAAAAAGTGAAAACATAAATAGACAAGGAGGAGTAGAAGATGGAATTGACCTATCATCGCAAAGGGGATTACAGATTTCCGAATCTGACTATCGAGGAAGAGGAATTGACAATTGGGAAGTACGGGATGTTACGCCAGACATTTCTGAAGGAGAATCGGAAGAACTGGTATCAGAGCATGGTATTGACCGGCAAGTTGAATCGTCATCTGGAGGAGATAGAGAAAGTGGCAGTAGAGAGGATGGAAGTTATGATGAACGGATTGCTGGAGAAACATCCAGCTCCCAACAAGGAAACGAATCAGATGGCATGGGTGTCACATATGAACAATCTGACGGCAATAGCGGAAGAGAGCATCTTGATGGAATTGGTGTACAGCTAAGTGAGGAAACAACAGAACAAGAGTTAAGCAAAGCAGAGG
>JBOFWL010000142.1:0-1033 GCA_051653605.1 Brevinema sp. | reverse complement strand
TTCGGTTGTCCATAAGGATAAGATGGATAAGGATTTGATGTTTCTGTATTTAATAAATCGTTTTTTGATTTATCAATAGTTTGTAGATAAGTATTTAATTGGTTGGGTTTTTCCAAGATAGGCTTACCCTGTTTAGGATTTTCCTGTATTGGTTTTTCCAATGTTGGATTATCCAAGATTGGATTTTGCCGTTTAGGTTGCGACCCACTTGTATCAAGGTTTTGCGGCTGTTCTAAAATGGTGTACTCGGTGGCGGTGAGTTGTCCTTTATCGTTGCGTAGTCGCTTGCGAAGAACATAGCCTTGTTCCTCAAGCTCTTTTATTGTGCTGTTAATGCTGTCTATGCCGTCCTTGCAGATGGAGGCGAGTCCTTTTACGGTGTAATCCCAATCCTCGGGGAGTGATAACATAAGGGACAGTAAGCCCTTTGCTTTGAGAGAAAGCTCTTTATTGCGTAAATGATGGTTTGCCATAACGGTGTAATCCCTTGTTTTTTCTATTCTGCACACAGCCATTTCCTCACGTCCTTTCTAGTGTTGCAATATGGTTATCGTTCTTGTTGTTGAGTGCGTTTCTTGTGCCAAGTTTCCAACAGTTTTAGGATAGTTTCTTCCATTTTTTGCGGTGTATAGGACTTGGGGAAATACTTTCTTATCTTATCACCTGTAAGAGTTACCTTGTCCAGTTCGCCTTTCTTTTCCTCGCTCATAATGGCACACATTGCTTCAAGGGTACATTTGCCATCGGCACTAAACTTTTTCAGCCTTTGTGCCTGTGAAAGAGAGGGGGTTGCCTGTTCCATATCCATTGCTTCAAGCAAATAGTTCTGTTCCTCGGGTTTTAGATAGGATAGCTCCACGGCAGGGTTAAAGGCGATTTTCTTATCGTCTACCATATCGAGAAGTTCGGGGATAAGCTCGGTAAGACGGATAAAACGGAAAATCTGATTTTTACTTTCACCCATTTGCTCGGCTAAAAGCTCACTGGATTTTTTACCCGAAAAATTATTCCCAACTTGGGAATAATTTTCTTT
>JBOFWL010000141.1:0-1638 GCA_051653605.1 Brevinema sp. | reverse complement strand
AACGACTGATTTCAGAGGCAATCGAGCCTTGATTACGCCAGAATAATTGCTTGTCCTTAAATGCGGAAGGGTCATGAAGGATTAATGCGTCCTGAGTGGTCTGAAAGGCATTGACAAGACGTGCTCTTAAAGTAACTTCAATTTGGGCTAAGTAACTGAACACCAAATGTGATAGTTCAGAGTCAAAGTGATACAGCTTTAGAACATCAGAAAAATTTGTGCCTGCTATGTATTTCTTCGTGGCAGGGTCAATACGATGAAAGCTGTAACCTTTCAGTCGGTAATACCCAATTGTTGTTAATGCTGTCTCTGCTTCATCCTGTGAGTCGATGGTCATTCCAGCATCTATGAGTTTTTGAATTAACTGTGTAACTGATAAGAAATTCTTAGGATATTGATACATTGTTCACCTCTGGATATAAAAAGTCCCGCCGGGTTGCGCATTCTTACCGAAGCAAGACTAAGCGTGGCGGGTTCTGTTGCTTATAGTATACTTCCATCACCCCTGTTTGTCAATAAAATTGAGAAAAATTAAGTGAGGTCAGTTGTAAATTTTTTATGAACTCATGGAAGATGTAGCTTTTATAAAAAAGATTAAGAATACGGTTCTTAAAGAGCAGGGGTTTGTCCTTTCACTATCAGAGGGCAAGCCCCTACTTTTATGAAAGGCGGTATTTTTATTATGAAAGAATTAATACCCAAAGACGAATACGGCATCTTTGCCGATGTACATGACACCGCAAGGGTGGACAGCCTGTTTGTGGCACAGGCATTTGAAAAACGTCATAATAATGTTTTGAAGGATATTCGAGAACTGGATTGCTCAAGCGAATTCCGACTCCTAAATTTTGAGGGGTCCTCTTACAGGAATGCACAGGGCAAAAAGCAGCCGGGTTACTGCATGATAAGGGACGGGTTTGTGTTCTTGGCTATGGGTTACCGTGGGAAGGAAGCGGCACAGTTCAAGGAACTTTACATCAAGCGTTTCAATGAGATGGCGAAATTTATCAAGGTACTAGAGTGACAGTCGTGCTAGTCGTTTTCTAAGGTTTATATGAATTTATGAATGCTAGTGTCGGTCATGTCACTCAATGTCATAAGTTCTTATTTGAAAAATACAGTTTTTAATATAAATAGTGTCAGTCATGTCAGTCTAATCTAAAAAGGTCTATATAGGAAAAATAAAAAGTTATATATATAAGGTTATGAAATGAGTGCCATGAGTGACACGACAAATTTCATTGATGAGAATTGGAGGGTTTAGGAATGTTACCAGTTAACGAGAGAACAGTTGATGTTTAATTACAATTACTTTCATGATGAAAATCGATGGGTGGGAAAAAAGCGGCAAACGAAAAAAGATACCGCTATATGGTCAGTAGAGAATGTATGAAAAGTTGTCACAGCCGTAAAACGGCATAAACAAAGGATTTTTTGACCTCTTATGACAACTATGACAACTACTCTATATAGATTGAAATATAAGAAAAATGGATATAGATGTATGTCTATACGCATGTAAGGATTATATAGGATTATGCTGTCATACTTGTCATGTTGTCATTATTCAGGAGGAAACATGAGAGAGAAAATCATAGAACAGAAACCAAAAAAGCATAAACCACTAAGCCTTACAGG
>JBOFWL010000140.1:0-1336 GCA_051653605.1 Brevinema sp. | reverse complement strand
GCGATAATGTTGCAATCAATGTAAAACTCAGCTCCAAGGCGAAATTTCGTCCAGTCGGCTCATACGAATTCAAAGGAGGATATGGAGATGATTGGCTGTATCAGTTATCCGGAACAGGCATGATGTTCAATAACAAATTCCAGTCAATTCTGAACGCCAAGTATGGAAATATAACTGAATTTGCAGAAGATGCCAATATGGACCATTATAACGAGAGTGAAACTCTTTATTCTGCCACACAGTTGTTAGGGGATTTAGGATTATCAACCCCACCCCTTGACCGAGAAAGGTTTGTCAGTCCAAAAGATTGTTTTATTACATTGAACATGCTTAATAAAACCGGAAAGGATGCGACATTTCGAGCCAATGCCGGTTATTCATATACTAAAACCCGCTATGATTATTTGTCATTTAGAGATTATTATGGTGAGAATGGATCAGTGCATATCAATCAAGAACAATCATCAATGTCGGCAGTGCATCGTCCTACCGTTTCATTGGAATATAAATTGAACAGCAGTAACAAGTATCTGACAAATACATTTATCGGTAATGTCGGCATAAAGGAAATTGCGGTCCCTTCCGTTTTGGATGGTTCAAAATTCAGTCAGGATGAAAACATTAAGGATTTCCAAATCCGTAATGATTTTACCTCCAGTTGGCGCGCAAATAATTTAAGATGGAACATAACTTCCCGTATAGAATACGGTTCAACACCCAAAGGATACGTTAAGGTTACGGATCAGAATGATGAAAATTGTTTTGTTCAGGCAGCAAAGAGTCACAGGTTTTTAACTAAGGAGACACTTTCAGCCGCTTACGAGCATAAGTATTCGAGATTCTGGATGCCACTTTCTGTCCTGTATTCTAATAATGTTATAAAATCCGAACTTAACAATCCGGCATCAAGCAATAATGCTGTCGGCAATAATATACAGCTTTGGTTTGCCCCACTATATGAGTATATCCATCCTATGAGAAAATATGTTGTGCGAGCTTCCGCTAACTTGAAATGGGAATATAACGATGTGGAAAACAAAGGTTCCATGCCTGTAAGAAAAACAAACTCCCGTTTCACTATTAGCCCATATTTATATTTTAACTGGATTATCTCTCCCTCATCAACATTAAGGTCTCAAATATCATATTTGAACAGGACTGGCGATATAGGGGACTTTTTAACAGCACCAGTTCGCACTGACAATCTGAATATATCATATAAGACAGGTATATTATCATATAACCGATCGTTTAACGCCATGCTTCACTATGATTTTAAACTGCCTTTGGATATGTGGTTTGTCAATGCAGACCTGATATATGACAATTCAAGATC
>JBOFWL010000139.1:0-290092 GCA_051653605.1 Brevinema sp. | reverse complement strand
AGACCCCTCTAGAATTTATTGGAGTACATGCTATTGAGAGTTGAATTAAGAGTAAAATCGTAGCCGTCCGCATGGACTCTCAAAACACCAAAACAACGATCCCATTCATGAAAATATCCGCCACTAATAGTTAGTGGCGGAACTCTTATTCCTTAATTATTATAGATTTAATTCCCTACTCTGTTCTTCCCAATTTAATGGTAAGACCTTAATGAATGTATGAGTTGTCCAACTAACTGGCTGGGTTCCTTTTAATATCATTAACTGGATTTTAGGGGATAAATACCTCATATTTAATATTCGCTCTACATACCGTCGGGTAATTTTCAGCTTTTCAGCAAGCTCAATAATACTTCCAATTTTCCCCTCGGCTATCCAATCGTTCCACTCCCAAGCCTGCTTGAGTGCATTTACCAAGCTCTCGCTCCTTTGGGTCTGCCCCTCAATAATAAAGCCCTTGCCATGACGCACCTGCTCTATCTTGCATAGCTTGGTATAACTCAACGTGTTCCCAGATTTACCTAACTCCTCCGTCCCTCTATTACATCCATGTAATCGGGACACTTCGGACATCCTGTCCTCGGGCAGTTCGTAGCCTCTAAAGATTAGCTCCGCTATCTCCTTAAGATTATCTTGATCTATCGTAAACTCCAGCCCCTTATTGCTTACCACCACTTTCTGTAAAATCTGTCTAATTAAAATGAATATCTTCGGCTCTAGTAGGCTCCAGTCCTTTACAAATTTATACCAGTTCTCTTTATAAGCTTGCCCTTGCTCCAGCCCTACTTCCATATTAGCTAATAGAGATTTTAGTGGATTTCTAATTTCATTAGATACCAGTTCCTCAGTATTACCCGCTGGTATCTGGGGCAGATTGCCTGCCTTATCTTTTTCTTTCTGTAAATATGCTTGGCTAATATAGTATCTATATCTACGACCTCCCTTAACACTATGGCTAGGGCTCATTGCCCATCCTTCACTATCAAAGATCTTTCCGCCCAACAAAGAATTATGCTTCCCCTTTAGCTTAGAAGAAGATCTTCTCCTGTTCTCGCTAACAATCTGCTGTACCTTGTGAAAGACTTCCTTATCCACGATAGCCTCATGTTGTCCATCATAGACTTCCTTATGGGTCGCACTCGTTGCACCTCCATGTGCAGTGCGACACGCGAGCGTCCCTGCGGTGCAACCTTCAACGATGCGTTCCACGCATAAAAAACAGGTTGCCATTCCATTTCTTACCTGTTATAACATTTGCTATAGCTGATAAGCTTTTATATACTCTACCCTCATATATAAACAGTCTTCCCTAAACAATAACCTGATGTGTCTTACCTTGATAATTTCTCAACAGTTTACTCCCACCTGGAAACTTCACTCCCTTTACCTTGCAGCTCGTCTGTATCTGTTTCTCCAGTTATATTAGGGAGTAATGTTCTAACTCCGATTGATTGAGCTAACGTTCATATCTCCTACGTATTGTCGCAGGAATACAATCTAACTTATTACTATTCATATAATTATCATCACCAAAGTATTGCTTGGATCAAGGAGAATGTCAAGTAGATAGCGCTATATTAAGATACCAAAGAGAAAATTGATTATGTCAAAACGGTATTATTTATAAATAGATAAAAATTGAAAGCTAGAGGTTTTTAATAAAAATATATAATTCATTGACAAATATAATATTTATAAAGTATAATAATGTTATATTGGAATATCATCTATGTCAGCTCTAAGAAAGGAATGCAGAGCAACTTAGACAGCAGATTTTAGAACTCACAAAACACCTTGTGGTATTGATTTATACCAAGGTATTACTCCTGAAATGATTAATTATGTTATTGATATGCATAAGTAGAGTATCTTATGAATTGTTATAAAAATAAAAAAGTGCTGGTAACTGGGCATACTGGATTTAAAGGAACATGGCTCTGTCGTACCCTATTACAATTAGGCTCAGAAGTTTATGGGATTGGGCTCAATGAGGGTGAAAATAAGCTTTTTGCCTTATCAGAAACAGCCAAAGACATGAATTCTTTCATCGTGGATATCCGTGATAGAGAGCTTCTAACAAAAACGATAAAAGATATAAATCCGGAAGTGATTTTCCACCTTGCAGCTCAACCATTAGTGTTAGAAAGCTACAAAATACCTGTTGAAACATTTGAGTCAAATGTTATGGGGACGATCCATGTTTTAGAAGCATGTCGATCTATCACAAACTTACAAGCAATAATCCTCATTACAACAGATAAAGTTTATCATAATTATGAGTGGAATTATCCTTATCGTGAAACTGATCGTCTTGGAGGGTATGATCCCTACTCTGCAAGTAAAGCAATGTGCGAACTCGCTATTGATTCCTATCGACATTCTTTCTATCAAGACCTAAAAGTGAAAATTGTCTCTGTTCGAGCAGGAAACGTCATCGGCGGAGGAGATTTCGCAGATAATAGAATTATCCCAGATATTATTCGTGCTATTCAAGCGAAAAAAGATGTAGTTCTACGCCACCCTAATAGTATTCGCCCTTGGCAACACGTAATGGACGCCATTATGGCGTATCTTCTTGTTGGAAAACAGATGATTGGTGGACAAGAGATTTCTCCATCTTATAATATTGCCCCTATTGATAACTCTGACAAGCATACTGTTGAATATATCGTAAAGCTTTTTATTGAAATAATAAAACAAGGTTCTTACAAAATTGATTCCAACGCAAATTTTGCTCATGAGATGTCCAAGCTTCGCCTTGATCCCTCATTAATTATTGCAGAGTTGGGCTGGAAACCTGTTTTCAATACAGAAGAAGCAATTATTCAAACAGCTAAAGAGTATAAAGCCTATTTAGGTGACCCCAAAATATTAAAAAAACAAATTGATAGCTCAATTATGAATGTTTTAAACTTGCAACCCTATATTAGCAATTTAGATGATAAATCCTGTATATTAATGCCCAAAAATAGGAATTGCTAACAATCTGGATTTTTTAAGAGATGAGGTTTGTTTGTAAGTTTTTACTAAATTCCCAACTCTTTTTTACACGCCTAGCTCTGTAAAGAAACCGTTTTAACCTTAGAGATTTTTATTGACAAACGCCATTATTATAATATATAATATTCGATATAAAGTGCGTAAGCACGAGTGTGAAAGTTCTTATAGAACCACCCTACAGGTAGGTCTTCTCAAGGAAGGGTAAATAAATTCAAAGTAGGAGGAGTCCCCCTTTATGAAAGTTGTTATACTAGCTGGGGGCATGGGCACACGACTCGGGGAAGAGACTTCTATTAGACCTAAACCCCTTGTAGAAATTGCAGGACGCCCTATTATTTGGTACATAATGAAATATTACTCATCATTTGGATTTAATGAGTTTGTGATTTGCCTTGGTTATAAAGGGTATATGATCAAAGAGTTTTTTATGAATTATATGGCCCATTTAAGTGATCTCAGTTTGGATTTTTCGTCAAATGAAACCTCATATAATTATTCTCGCTATAAAAAGGAACCTTGGAAAATATCCTTAGTGCATACTGGGGACAATGATATGACAGGATCTAGAATTAGACAAATTCGATCTCATGTTGGAGATGAATCATTTTTTCTAACTTATGGAGATGGTCTTTGTGATGTAGATATAGCTAAAGAATTAGAGTTTCATAAAAATCACGGTAAAATTGGAACATTATTAGCTGTCCCTCCTCCTGCTCGTTTTGGTATTTTGGACATTCACAATACAGAAGTAAAATCATTCATTGAAAAGCCTAAAAATGAAGATGGTTATATCAATGGAGGGTTCTTTATTTTTAACAAAGAACTTTTTATGTATTTAAATGAGGATTCCAATTTAGTTTTTGAGCAAGCTCCTTTAGAAAAACTAGCACTGGATGGAGAGTTACGCGCTTTTAAACATAATGGTTTTTGGCAATGCATGGATACCTTAAGAGATAAAAATTATCTCGAAGAATTATTGCAAAAAGGTCGAGCTCCTTGGATTCGTTAACTATATGATTGATGCGATTAGAACGGTTATACTTGAGCAGAGATAGGATAAATATTCTCCTATAGTACGTTACTATAGATTTATCATAGACTATATTTTATATGTTATTAGGAATTTTATGACCGATCAAAAAATAAAAATTGGCATTATTGGACCAGGTAATATTGGTATTGATTTACTTAAAAAAATTCTAAAATCTCCCATGCTTGAATGTAGTATTTTTATGGGAAGAAATAAGGAATCAGAGGGGATATCAATCGCTAATTCATTGGGCATTAGAACAACCACAGAATCTATCTCTTTTTTAAAAGAGAATCCCGATCTCTGTGATATCGTTTTTGATGCAACAAGTGCTGAGGCTCACCTTTATCATGCCCCTATCCTTAAGCATTTAAACAAGTTCGTCATTGACTTAACACCGGCTAAAGTAGGTTCTTTTTGCATACCCGCATTGAATTTAGATGCTATACTTTCCAAAGACAATATAAATCTCATCACTTGTGGAGGGCAAGCTTCGATCCCTCTAGCCTATGCTTTGAAAGAAGCTGTCCCTAATATTTCTTATATTGAAGCTGTTGCTACAATTGCTGCTCGTTCTGCAGGCATTGGCACAAGGAAAAGTGTTGATGAGTATACACTTACAACCGGAAGAGCTCTATCTTATTTCACGGGGATCAAGCATACAAAATCTATCATTCTTCTAAATCCAACAGAGCCCCCAATTAATATGAAAAATACGCTTTATGCTATGGTTCAAAACCCTGATATGGATTTAGTCAAACAAAAAGTTGATAAAATGGTTAAAAAAATTCAAGAATATGTGCCAAATTACTATCTCACTGTTGATCCAATCTATGATGGTGAAAAGATTACATTGTCAATCCAAGTTTTAGGACAAGGAGATTATTTACCCGCCTATGCAGGCAATTTAGACATTATTACTTGTGCTGCTGTTCATGTTGCAGAGGCTTATGCTCGAAAAAAAATAGAAGGGACGTTATCAAAATGACAGATCTCGTATTTTTAGATTCAACTTTACGGGATGGCTCTCATGCCATCCGTCATCAGTTTACAGAGCAAACAATCTCTGATTTTTGTCATGAGATTAATAGTGTTGGCTTACATTCCGTTATTCTAGGACATGGAATGGGGCTTGGAGCTAATTCCATTCATGTTGGATTTTCCCTTGTAGATGAACTTAAAATGTTTCAAATTGCCAAATCTCATCTTACTAATACAAAGATGGGTGCTTTTTGTATTTCAGGATTTGGCACTATTGAAAACCATATTAAACCTGTAATTAAAGAAGGTGGGGAACTTTTTTGTATTGCATCTCATTGTACAGAAGCAAATATTACAAAAAAACATATTGAATTTATCGCTAGTCAAAACTTAGAAGTTTATGGAATTTTAATGATGTATCATATGGCTTCTACTGAGGCTCTCGTACAAGAGGCTTTGAAAATGCAAAGTTATGGCGCAACAGGCGTTATTATTATGGATTCTGCGGGCACTTCTACTCCAGCTCTAGTTCAACAAACTATTACACCGTTGGTTAATGCTCTAAATATCCCTATTGGATTTCATGCTCATAATAACTTAGGTTTAGCTGTATCAAATAGTTATATAGCCTTAAAAGCTGGAGCCAAAATTATCGATACGACGATTCGTGGTATGGGAGCAGGAGCTGGAAACTGTCAACTAGAAGCTTTAATTGCTTTTTTGAAAATGGAGTCTATAAATACAAATATTGATCTTTTCAAATTATTCGATATTAGTGAAAATATCATTAAACCACTTTACAACAAAGGAGTTGACGCCATAAGTATTATGAGTGGTATGAGTGGTGTTTTTTCCGGATTTCTCCCTTATGTTTTGAAAGCTAGCAAAGCGTTTGAAGTAAGCCCTTATGAGATATTTATTGAGCTAGGAAACAACAAGATTGTAGGAGGGCAAGAAGATATGATTATTCAAATTGCCCAAGAAATAAGAGACAAACAAGAAAATAAAACACGTATTCAAGAAATTGAGTCCTTACTATAGAGAGGTTATGTCATGAACGTATCAGAATATATTATTGATTTTTTTGCTAAAAAAGGAGTTAATACAGCATTTCTTGTGACTGGTGGGCAAGCAATGTTCTTGAATGATGCTTTAGGAAAAAATCAAAACTTTAATATTATATGTACCCATCATGAACAGTCAGCTGCAATGTCTGCTGATGCATATTCACGCATAACAAATAAACCTTCTATTGTGATGGTCACTGCTGGTCCTGGTGTAACAAATGCCTTGACAGGTGTAGCTGGAGCATATACAGACTCCGCCCCAATTATTGTAATTTCAGGGCAATCAGCAACACGCTTTGTTGACTATCAAAGAGATAGTAATATTCGACAACATGGGGTACAAGGTATTTATGTTCAATCTTTAGTAGAGCCTATTGTTAAATATTTTGTCACTATAAAACATACGCATGATCTACTCAAACAGTTAGAAGACGCCTATATTGCTGCAACAACAGGACGTCCTGGCCCTGTATGGATAGAAGTACCGTTGGATGTACAATCTGCTTTATTACCCGATACCTTCCCAACAACATATACAGTAGAACAACATGAAAAAAAACATGATCCCTCTAAAGATATAGAATTACTAATAGATTTATTATCAAAAGCCAAAAGACCTGTTTTAATGGTAGGTCAAGGAATACGTTTGTCTGGGGGTGAGCATTCATTTAAAAAACTAATTCAGTTATTACAACTCCCTATTATAACCTCTCGTTTAGGCATTGATCTTATTGAATCAGAGCATCCCTTATATGTGGGAAGGCCTGGTACTAATGGAGAGAGAGCAGCCCACTTTACTCTTCAAAATGCAGACTTACTTATTGCAATTGGGACCCGTTTAGCAACCCCAACTGTAGGACATAATGCAAAAGATTTCGCTTGCAATGCCTATAAATATGTAGTTGATATCGATCCTGAAGAGTTAAATAAACCTAGTATAGAAATAGATCATAAGGTTTTATGTGATGCAAAAATATTTTTAGATAATTTAATTGAAAAACTTTCAACATCACCTTACAATTTTTCATCATGGGCAAAATTATGTGAATCATGGAAATATAAATATCCTGTTGTATTAGAAGACTATAAAAATGAAAAGAAAGTTAATTCTTATTATATGATAGATAGAATTTCTGCTTTAGTAGATGCAAAAATACAAATTCTTGTGGATACAGGTTCTTGTTTTCATACAGCTTGTCAGGCATGGAAAATCAAAAAAGGGCAACGTTTCTTGACAACTGGCGGTTTATCTTCAATGGGCTATTGGTGTGCAGGTATTGGTGCCAGTGTGATTGATAGATCTGTTGATACAATTATTATTACAGGGGATGGAAGTCTCCAGATGAATATTCAAGAATTAGCCACCATCAAACACCATAATTTACCAATTAAAATATTTATTGTTAATAATGATGGATATTTACTAGTCCGTCATACTCAGAAAAACTTTATGAATGGGCGATTAGTTGGAGAAAGCCAAAGTAGTGGTCTTTGGTGTCCAGATTCTCTAGAGATTGCAAAAGCTTATGGCATTAAAGGAGTAAGAATCCATAACCCAAGTGAACTAGATAAAAAAATTCTCGAGGTTTTAGACTACAATGGACCTGTAATTTGCGATGTAATTTCTCCTGAGTGGCAAGTCTTACAGCCTAAGTTGGCTTCTGAAAAATTACCAGATGGAACTTTGGTGTCAAAACCTTTTGAGGATTTATTTCCCTTCATTGACAGAAACGAGCTAGCAGAAATAATGAGAACATCTGAAGATAGATCGGAGATTCAAAAATAATGACTAAAGTTTTTATCACAGGGGCTACAAGTATGATTGGTGTTGCTTTCCTTAAAGAATGCATTGCCAACAATTGTAAAGCTACAATTCTAGTTCGTGAGAATTCACTAAATAATTCTCGCCTACCCTCTGACTCAGACCTTGTCGAATACATCTATGGTGATATTGAGCACCTGAATCTCCTAAATTTATCCTGTGATTTTGATGTTTTCTACCATTTTGCATGGCTTGGTACGGATAAAATACAAAGGAATCTTGTAGACATACAAAGTAAAAATATTCAGATTACCCTTGAGGCTATTAAATTTGCTAAGAAAATTGGATGTAAAAAATTTTTTGGGGCCGGTTCTCAAGCAGAGTATGGATTTGTTGATGGAGTTATCTCTGAAGATACAGCAGTAAATCCAACAATATCCTATGGTATTGCTAAATATGCTACAGGTCGTCTCAGTGAGCTTCTGTGCAAAGAATTAGGTCTAGAATGGGTGTGGGGAAGGATTTTTAGTGTTTATGGCCCTTGTGACAATTCCTTCGCAATGATACCCCAATGTTTGGATCATATTTTCAATAAAAAGGTATTTCAATTAAGTTCCTGTGAACAGATGTGGAACTACCTACACTGTAATGATATTGCAAAAGCCCTGTATCTTTTAGGAGAACATGGGCAAGGGATGTTTAATATTGCCCATCCCGAAAGTTTTCCTCTAAAGGAATATCTTCAGACTATTATAAATATCACTCATGGAGATGAATATATTCATTTTGGTGACACTCGTAGTAAAGGTATACACCCAAATATAGAAAAATTAAAGAAATATATCACATGGGATCCGTTGACCACTTTCGAGCAAGGTATTTTAGATTTATACTACAAAAAAAATTAATAGCTTATTCAGAATAATATAGCAAAGTTGTTGATTAATCTGTTTTCTAAAGCTTTTTCACAAACTATTCAATCAAAACCTGTATAAATGTTGTGACAATTATAAAGAGAGATGAAATGAAAAAAATTAGTATTTTGATTCCAACATATAATGAGGAGCTAAATGTGCGACCTCTCTCGGAGGAATTAATCTCAATTTTTCAAAATGAACTATCCATATATGATTACGAGATTATATTTATCGATAATGACTCACTGGATACTACTCGCCTTATTTTAGGGCAGCTCTGCCAAGAAAATTCAAAAATCAAAGCAATTTTTAACGTGCAAAATTTTGGGCAAATGCGTTCACCTTATTACGGCTTGTTGCAAACAAGTGGGGATTGTTCAATTCTAATGTGTGCAGACTTTCAGGACCCCCCTAGAACGATTATTGACTTAGTTAAAGAATGGGAACAAGGTTTCAAAGTTGTTATTCCAGTAAAGAGTAGAAGCAAAGAAAATCCTTTCATTTTTTTTCTTAGAAAGTGCTATTATCGTCTAATTAACGCAATTTCTACTAGTAATCATATTGAAAATTTTACAGGGTTTGGGCTATATGACAAAGAATTTATTGCAATTCTTAGAGAAATAAAAGATCCTGAGCCTTATCTCCGAGGTATTGTAGGTGAATATGGTATAAATCAAAAAATTATTCACTATGAGCAACAAAAAAGGCGCGCAGGACATAGCAAAAATAATTGGTATACTCTCTATGATATTGCAATGCTCGGATTTGTTTCTTATTCTAAGATACCACTTCGTTTGGCAACATTTATTGGATTTCTTATTGCAGGATTAAGTGGCTTGGTTATTTTAATTTATTTATTGATGAAATTATTTATGTGGAATTCTTTTCAACTCGGTTTAACTCCTATTTTGCTAGGAATTTTCTTCTTTGGGGCAGTACAGCTAATTTTCATTGGTATTCTAGGCGAGTATATCATTAATATTAATACAAAAGTCATCAATCGCCCTCTTGTTATCGAAAGTAAACGGATTAATTTTGACAAGTAGTCATTTATATAGTAGTGTATTATGTTAGTTAAAATAATAGGAGTAGTGAAAATATGAATAATTCACAACCTAACATTGGTAAAACACCTTGGATTATTCTTGGTGTAATATATATTGCATCCCTTTTTACTTTTCTTTATCATGATATTTGGATAACAACAATTCATGGTGTCAATTTATGGAACAGCAATTTCTGGGATTTTTATGTATATAATAATGCACAGGCTGTTTATCCTTTTCCTATTTACATAATATTTGCTGTTTGGAACTTCCCTATTTGGATATGTACCCGTTTTCTCGGGATGGAACTTGTTAGTTACGAGACTTATATATTTTGGATTTGGGCAAAGCTTATTCTTTTACCATTCATCTATGGATCTGCATATTATACCTACCAAATATGTAAGGAGTTGAAATTTACTGTTCACCAATCATTGTTGGCAGTGTTTTTATTCTTATCTTCCTTAATTTTTATTTTCCCTACAGTTGTTATTGCTCAATATGATATCATATCTTTATTTTTTACTCTAATGGGGGTGTATGCCCTACTTCAAAACAAAGAAAAAGGATTTATCTTATGGTTTGCTGTAGCAATTGTTATGAAAAATTTTCCGATATTTATTTTTATTCCTTTATTACTACTGACAGAAAAAAACTACTATAAGATTGCCTTAAAGGGTTTAATTGTTATATTTCCCTATATAATATTTACTATGTTTCCTTATTATAAAGAACTGGCTGGTTATTTCTCTAAAAATATGCTTTTATCAAATTTTGATGCAAATTTATTTACTAGCTTTTCTGGTGTGTCTATATGGCTTGTAAGTTATATTTTAATCTGTGTTCTGGCTTTTATACAACCTATAGAAGATTTAGCTAAGAAAAATCGTTGGATTATTTATTTGTCAGCATTATCTATTGTGGCTACTTTATCTTTAAGAACTCTGAATCATTACTATTGGTTTGTATTAACTGTTCCTTTTGTTTCTATTCTAATAATGCAAAATATAAAGCATATCAATCTACTCATTATTCTTGAATCCGTTGGCACATTAGGATTAACATTATGGGCAGCAGAAAAAATATATTGGTTCTTTAATCGAGATGTTATTAACTCATTGGGTTTATTTCCCAAGATATTCTCTTTTCAAGGGAGTGCTCCATATAATTCTCTTGCAGATCTTATCCCCAATGGAATCAATCATATTTTTGCAAGCTTATATTTCGCCTGTATGCTAGCTATCTTTTTATTATGTATACCTAAAAAAGATTCTGATCAACAAACTACTGAAATAATTGATAAAAATTTTATTTATATGAGACTAGCTTTTTCTGTTATTTTACTAGGAGGAATATATTTCATGTATTTCTATCATGGGAAACCTCTATAATACTTCTTATTGTATAAGAAGACCTCACTTGATTAATCCGCACATTTTATAGGATACATTTTAAGTGAAATTTTAATAAGGATGAAAGTAGTAATTACATACCATCTTTACAAAACGAGCGTAGATAGTTTTTTGCTATCACCTATTTGGTAACGGTAGCCAAAAAATAAAGAAAAAGATATAATTACCAAAGTTTTACTTCAAACTGGCCCTATAAATGGGGGCAGATCATATTTTATCTCGATTTAAATCAGTTGATGAAGGTTCTTACTCTATGTGTGACTATATTGTTCGCAAACTAGGAATTCCTTTTAAAGATAGTCAGACAAACGATTTATACCTTAACCATACCCTTTCTTCTCAGAGAAAGGGTATGGTTAAGACTCTCATTTCTATTCAATCTCCCGAATTTCATATTTGTTCAGAGGATGAAACTCCTCTCGATTTCTAGATAATCTCGCAGGAGAAAGACTATCGAGGTTCTATCCGTAAAAATCCAGAAGATTACGATTCTAGTCTCTTTTATTATATATAGTTTGGATTAAAACAGATCTTCTTCCATTAGGTGTTACTAAGATTAAGGTTATAGAAGGAAAAAGACCGCCTCAGCTAGAGAAAATAGAAACAAAATCTACCATTGAGAATGCTTATTACCATATCACTATGACACCAGATGGGATATCTATTGTCAATAAAAAGACAAAGGCTTTACATCTTCTTGCCATAGAAGATAGTGGTGATGATGGGGATACTTACGACTATTCTCCTCCAGAAAAAGATATTATTGAAAATATTACGTTTGCGAACGCAAAGCATTCTACAACTATAGGAGATCTTGTACAAACATTGTATATTTCAGGAGAATTTAACCTCTTCAAAGATTTAAATGCCCGGAGTAATAATCTTAATGATTCACAGATAGCCTTAACCCTCTTCCGTTCTGTGGGATATTTAGGAAAGCCAGAACTCTCTCGTCGCCCTGGTATTGCCTCTGGAAAAGAGTTTAAATACGTACCCCCACTCCTGAGAGCCAATTAGTTGGAAATCATATTTTTAAACTAGCATTTTATCTAGGTGATCGAAAGGAATATTCTTCTATAAAAGCCATGTGGCAAGAGTATGCTATTAATCCTCTCTATTACCAAATACAAAATCTAAATGTTAACTATAACACTTTACAATATTTCTTATCTAATCGTCTACCAAATACTACTTTAAGAATAGCTTCGTTACTTAATGTTCAGCAATTAAATGTAGAAATCCATTCTATTATGCCTTGAAGGAAAATTCTTATTTTATCCGACTTCTAAACAACTCTCAAAGAGAGTTAGATGGAGGAGTTCTTTCTCTAGAGATATATCGTATGAGTTTGTAAATCTTTTAGGAGAAAGTATCTCTAAAAAAGAAACAGAGCAATCTATTTCATTAGGAGTATTTAAACCAGAGGAGATTAAGACTATTCTTTTTCAGATGGTAGTTTAACTATGTTATTTGTCAGTGAAAATAGCTTTCAACTCCTGTATTTACTGGGCAACATATATTTAAAATTAGAAAACCACACTGACGATTTTAAAAATCTGTGTGGTATAATTGAGTTAAGGTTGAAACTTTGACAAAAATGTGAATAATAGTATTGCACCTCAACGAAGAGATTTCGACAAATCAGGGACTCTTCAGGTATATTAAAGGGGTTTATAATATGAGGAGAGTTCACTCTATGTCTTTAGGTAAAGCTTCTTAATTATACTACCTGTTAAGTTCTGTATAAAAATTGTAAATATATTCAAAATTAATAGTTTTTTACGCTATTGTGGATTCTAGCTCTACTGAATAAAAGTAACATCTCCAAGGAGACCTTGTTGATACATAGCATCAAGAGGTTCTAGTAAGCTATTACCAGTCAAAGCCTCTCCAGTCTTCGATTGTGGAAAAAAGAATTTTTTAACTTGTTGAGAAGCACTCATAAATAGTGAAGATTCATAGCCCCCGAGAACAGCAATATTATCTCCATAAACCCACATAATAGCCTCCATAGGAAGCCTAAAGGGTAAAACTACAATACTAGTATCGCTTGGGTGAGTAGTATCGGAGGGGTGTCCTTTAAAGAAATAATCATAATTATTTCCATAGAGAGCTTTAATTTTGGCAATATATTCATCTGTTTTAGCCCCATAAGGATTAGTACCTACAATAAGGATGTTAGGTTTAGGAGAAGCATTTAAAGCCTCAGCAATTGTTTGATCGTTGAGGGTAGAATCTCCTTCTCCAGACGCCCATTTTTTGTCTAAACCAACAAGTTGTTCAAACTGAGCTCTTTTATCAGAAGATAGGCTTTGAAAATAATTAAATGGGGTAACTTTATAGTACTTTGCAGTTGTTGCTTCTAAATGTTGACATAGGCTTTCATCTTGAGATCGCATCAGTTCTGGCCATTGAATCCAAAATTCAATGGTTCGATTTGCATCTGGAGCAACAAGAAAGTAATTACTATCCAAAAAAGTATCGTTATCTAAAGGATCCGATTCAGCTATACGTTGCCGAAAAATTTCTTTTGAATAATTCCATCTAGAAAATGATCCAGCACCCTTAAAGCTAGTAGAAAAATTTTTATATGTAGCTGTTCCATCAGAAAGCATCACTGAACGTACTCGATTACTACTGATACCTTGGGAATAAAATAATCTTTGTATCTTTGCTACTCTTAGATCATTCATAAAAAAAGTAAATGTAGCATTAGGATTTGATTTGTTTATTTGAGCAATTCGTTCTCTGAGAACATCATTACTAGCAACACTTGTTACATGGGAAGGAAAACGAGATGTATCTAAAGTGCCAGCTCGCCCCACCCATATAAGAGAAGGCTTATTGTGAGATAAGAAACTAAGAGCATTATACAGCGTAGGAAGAGTTGCCTCGTCACTGTAAATAACGTAGTCGCTAGTTGGCGTGAGGGACTCGATAGAAGGGCTTGAGCCAAATTTTATCGCAACATTGTCAGGAGCGACACTACAGCCAGTGAGTACTGTAAAAAATAGTAGTAAAGAATAAATACATTTCATGATAATAATCCACTTAGAAAATTATTTTCTAAGCATTATACCTTAATTACTTATTAAAAATCAAGTCATTATAGAGTTGATTTTCCCCCATTTATACTGCTATTCACTTGAGTTTGAAGTAGAATTTTAAGTAACTAATATTTGAATATATTTACGATTTTTTATACAAAATTTAACAGGGGAGTATAATTAAGAAGCTTTGTTATTCATTATACCCTGAAGGACACAGATGTGTTTTCATATTCTATAGGACTTCTATACCCTAGTGCAGAGTGAATTCCCGCTCCTTGCAGTCGGGGATGTGCTTATCTCCTCATATTATAAAACCATTCAATCCCTCTTGTTTTACTTCGGGGACTAGGTTTTCGCGTGCATAAATCCATAACTGAAGCAAGATAACATTATTATCCCTGAACGTAGTGATTAGACTCTACCCAAATATAGGTTACACCTCTTCTCTCCGCTTCGGGCACTTCGTATCTGCAATCCACTTTTCCTCCGGAGATACTGTATAAAAGTTACCTTCCAATAAATTTTCTCGTCTTATATCTTTTCCTGACTCATATCTATACTTAAAGTGGTGCATGTAGACTGGAAACAACCCTAATTTAGCTTGTATTTCTCGTATTTTTCGCCTAGATACCCTTAGTTTTGTTCTGTCTAAGCACTTCTTTAGTTTCTCAACCCCATATACACGCTTATTCTCTTCAAAAACATTTATTATTGCTTTCTCTTTTTCCATATTCTCTAAGATCCGTTTCTTAGACATGTGCCCCCGAAGGATAAGGGTATTGGGAATAGCATATTTTCAAGCTAGTTCCACATTGTCGTCCCCGCAGTGAAACAAGAGGGATTACCTTAACACCTGTGGCACTAAAGTATTCCCTTTGGTCACTAATTCTTTCACTACCATTTCCTTAAAACTAGTCGTGTAACGTTTTCTTTTCATTGGGGTCCTCCAACTTGTATTTTATTTTCGGTTCCCCATTAAATTTTGCCGGCTACGCTCCGCCGTAGGCAGGAGTGGAATAAAATGTTATAGATTTAATTCCCTGTTATTGAAACTGCGTTTCAGAACTATATCATTATTTTATATACAATTAACAAGGAATATTGTGCCTCGACGGCAAGTCGTTCCCTGTTTTTTTCGCTGTTATCCCTCTTACTTCATTTCGGGGACTATATGCCAGGGAATTTGCCTTGAAAATACAGGGAATTAGGCAGAATTTTATGCCATCCATGGCAAATTCTGCACTTCGCACATCCTGTGCTTGAGAATTTCTCGCTGATAACTTACGCACCCGTGTTAACTAAATGTTAACTTATTGGTTATTTTAAATATAGTTCTCCGTATTGCCAGCAGAATGCCAGCAATTTGCCAGTAAGTTATAACTATATAGATCTATTGAAATATTTACAAAGAGTATCTCAATGGGTCTTTTTTTACGCTCAAATGGTTATTACTATATCCAGTACAATCGCAACGGTCGTAGAGTTCAAAAATCTCTAAAAACTAAAAACAAGTTTTTTGCTAAAGATCTTTATCATGCGTTCTTACGTGAAAAGCTCCTTAAAGAGCTCTTTCCTCCTACTCCACCTTCTCCCCAATTTCTTAGCTTTGAAGCCTATAAAGATAGCGAGAAGCCACTTAAAAGCCTTGTTGTCTCCTACAAAGAATATCTTAAAGACTGTGTAAGTCGTGGGATTGGTAAGAGGTCTATAGAAGAGAAGAATCACTTCCTTAAACTTATTACTAGATATAAACTTACAAGGTTTGAAGCCCTAACCCCTGATAACGTCAATAAGTTTTGGGATGAGCTTTGGCTTGATATCCAAAGACTAGCTAGTAAAGATAAGGATTTCTTATTATATTTACAAGTCTTATACTACACGTACTAGCCCTGCCTTTTTAATTAAAGAGATGAAGCAAGGCTATATCTTCGAGGGGCATAACAGACAACCTGAATACTATGGCAAGAAGTTTAGAAAGTTAAGATAAAAGCTTGGATTATCTACTGAATATAGCTTGTATACCTTTAGGCATACGTTCGCAACTAACCTATTAAATGAGACAAGTGATATTCATCTTGTGAGCAGGGCTTTGGGACATACTAACATTATGATGACGGCTAAGCACTACGCTAACAGGACATCTAAGGATATTCGAGAGTCTTAGAGAGAAGCTATTCTTATAATAGTATAGACTATATATGAGTATGCTATCTCTTACTTTTTCTTTCTTCTTCATGGTATTCAGATATAAATCCAGCACTAATAATACCACTAGGGACAGCAACTAAGCCTATACCAAGTATAGCAATAAAGGATGCAAGAACCCTACCTAAAGGGGTTATAGGATACATGTCTCCGTATCCTACAGTAGTAAGAGTAGCAACAGCCCACCACATTGTTGTAGCAATATCTGAAAATTTATCAGGTTGAACGTAGTTCTCTAAATGCCACATTGCAATAGAGGAGAATAAAACTAGCGTTATACTCATTATTAAAGTTATTATAAGAAATTCCTTCTCCCTCAATAAAACACGTCTAAAAAGATCTAAAGACCGTTGATATGCAGGTAGCCTAAAAATCTTTATAATACGAAAGATACGTAATAAACGAAGAGTACGTAAATCTATATGGATAAACGGTAGGATTAGGAGAATTACTAAGAAGTCAATAAATAAACCTTTAAAGCGTTTATAGTAAATATTCATCATAAATTCAATAATAAGAATAATATTCAAAAAAAATTAAAAAGGTTACTAACGTATTAAATTTTTTCACACATTTTAAGATTTATAATAATTATGCAAGACATTTGTCTAAAATAATAGAAAAACGAACTATATTTTCAAAATTCATAGGAAGAAAAACTGCTTTTCCTGTCTGGCGTTGAATCTTTATAGTATCTGAGTAAATGCTAGTATCAACAATTTTTTTAAGATCTATTTTTTTTGAAGCATATTCACTAATCAGTAATATATTTTTATTAGTAAGATAAAGTGTCCCTGTTTCAATCGTCTTAATTGTATCATATGAATGCTGAACGGGCTTAATATTTCCAACTTTAAATCTCAGTCCTTTAGCTATTGTAATGGTTTGAGACAATCCAGCATAAGATATAGAGGTTCTTTCTTTTCGTAGCTCCTGCCAATTAACGTTATCCAATTTAAAAAAGACTTCTTCGTTTCGAGTAAGTTTAATATTTGTTTCGATGGGTTGAAGATTATTTTCAACTTCTTCATAAACTTTTTGAATATATTCTTCTTGTTGTTTTTGTCTTTCTTCATTAATACGGATTTCTTCAGCTATACGGATTGCTTGTTGACGCTTAAGATAACGCATATAACGTATACCCAAATAGGGAAGAATAGTTATAGATGCTAACATAAGTATGGTACTTATTTTCTCAGAACTTGTTAAGTCAGAAGCAATAATACTTAAGAACACAAGGGATAAAAAAGCTATAAAAATATATATCACACTCATCATCAATTTTCTCACTAAAAACTCCTTAATTTATATCTATTCCTAACCTTACTACTAGGGTAGAATAATCATTCTCAAATATTATACAAGATGCCTCTTGAATTTGCAATACAAATTGTATCATAAATTTATAGACTGGATGAGCATAACTTCAGGGGGATAGAATATAGAAAACTATTGATCATCGATCACTCGACAATCAATATTATATAATTCATGTTTTTACTTTCTTTTATTTTTTTATGGGAATTGCTGGACAAAGCTCTAATATTTTAAATAGAAAAAGCTCTTAACCATTTCTGATTAAGAGCTTTCTAGTTTGATCATTATTTTTTAGCCATCTGTGGATGATTAATACTTTCTACCACCTTTGTATAGATCAATGTTTTGAATAGCTATAGAACTATTCCAGCCTGCTTCTGCGTCTGTTAAAGAAGAATAGTTTACAATACGGATATCGTAATAATAGGGGTTCACAGGGGTATCAATTAAAAGGTATCTATTAAAGTGTGAGTAGAAAGGGCCTGTTGTGAGCAAGCCATAAAGCGCTCTAAAGGTTCTTGTCCCGGCCTCACCCTGCTGTCGAATAACACCGTAGTGCCCCCCACTATAAGAAACTGGGCCTAGTGTTGTTTTAACTCTAAAGCTGGTTTCTGTTATCTCAGAGAATGAAAGGTGCAAATACAGATCTCCAGACATAGGATTTGTTGCTCTCCATGGATCGGAAGTTGCTAAAAACTGAGGAAACGTTAAGGCTACTTTTTCAGGCAAAATAATATTAGAGCGATACATATATGTTTCTGTATAGAGATTATGTTCTACAATACTTCTTGCAAGCGACTCTGTGAGACCCTTACGTATATATATCCCTGATGAGTCTTTACGCCCAGTTCGATAGAGCATATAAGTATCTCTATATTCCGCTGGCCCATAAAGATGATAGAGATAGGAGTCTTCAGATAGTTTTTCTACAAAAGTAGCTGTATAAGTATTAGTATAATTCTGATTATTATTAAATGAGAACCTAAAAGATGCATCTCCTGTAGCTGGGTCGATTGTGTGAGTAAGAGCATACTTAACAGGGGTATCAACCCATGTGAAATTTTTTAAGATATCCGTAAGTTCTGTAACTACGGGTTCTGTATTACCACCACCATCGTCTGGATTACCATTAATGTCTCCATCTGGATTTTCATCCGGAGAAAGGGTTTCTTCTTCTTCGGGAAGCAATTCTTGAACAGACATTGGTGATAATTGCAAGATATTACAGCCAATAAAAAACGGCATCGCTAACATCAGCATTATCATCATATAATTCCGGTTTTTCATTAATATGCCTCCCTTAATTTAGTCATGGTATAATACATATCATACTATCACATAATCAACAAATTGTCAATATAATAACTACTAAAGTTCATATAATATATGAACCTTTTGACAACTAGACCTCTATATAAAGTTAATCCCACCTAATCTTTTGATCGGCGGGATTAACTAAAATATCAATAATGATTTATAAGACTACTTAAATATATTCAGAACAACTTGCATTAACGCTCCAACACCTATAAAATCTCCATCACTGAAAGTTGCATTTTGGAATCCCAAATCTCCAAGAATAGGAAGCAACACTAATGGGAGAAAAGCAAGTAATATTCCATTAACAAAAGATCCTATCATACATCCTCGGCGTCCCCCTGTTGCGTTTCCGAATACTCCTGCAGTTGCCCCCACAAAGAAGTTTGGCACAACACCAGGAATTATAAGAGTGGTTCCGATTAAACCTTGGATTGCTACCCCAACTAATCCTCCAATGAAGCTAAAAATGAAGCCGAGCAATACTGCATTGGGTGCATATGGGAATACAATTGGACAATCCAATGCTGGAACCGCGTTGGGAACAAATTTTTCAGAGATTCCTTTGAATGCAGGAATAATTTCACCAATAATACCTCTAACTCCTGTAAGCACCACCGATACTCCTGCAGCAAAAGTCACCCCTTGAATAAGAGCAAAAACTAGATAGTGTTGACCTTTGGACAGCTCAGTTTCTATATATGTTTGGCCTGCAAATATCGCAACACCAATATATAAAACAGACATCGTAAGAGCTATTGCTAAAATATTGTCTCTCATGAAGCTTAAATATTTAGGAAGCTTTAACTCTTCTGTTGAGGAAGAGCCTTTTCCTACAATCTTACCAATTACAGCAGAGGTAAGGTATGTAAGGTTAGAGAAATGTCCCATCGCAACTTTTATTTCGGTTCCTACAATTTTAGGCATTGCCCAATATGTGAGCAAAGGAGATATACTCATAGCCATACCGTTAATTAATGACGCTAGAACTACAAGCCACACTCCTTCAAATCCATTTACAGATAAAATAACAGTAATCATCGCTCCTAAGTAGAATGTATGATGCCCTGTTAAAAATATAAACTTAATTGGAGTAAAACGAGCGATAAGTAAATTAACTATCATTGAGAAAATCATCACCAATGATACCTGTGTTCCCAGTTTACCAAGAGCTACCGCAACAATCGCTTCGTTATTTGGGATAACCCCTTGAACATTAAAGGCTTTTTCAATCATTGATCCAAAGGGTGCTAGTGAATTAACAATAACCCCTGCCCCAATGCCCAGTAAGAGAAATCCAATCAGAGACTTCATCGTACCTGCTATAATTTCACTAGTAGATTTTTTCAGAAAGATCAACCCTAACATTGTAAATAATGCAACTAAAATAGATGCTTGACTTAGTAAATCAACTATAAAACCCAACATTATTTTCCCCTACCCTTGTATCTTATTCTTAATTTTTTCTGTCAACTCTGACATACTAAGAATATTATCTAACGCTATTATTTTATCAGGAGAAATAGTCTGGACTGCTGAAGAATCTGCCACGTCTCTTCCCAGAACATATATATCTGCAGGCATTGAAGTTACAGAAGAAATATCACAATGCTCAACTTCGCCATCGATCCCTAACTCTTTTATTACCTTCTCTACATTCATCGATACAATTAATGAAGATCCCAACCCAGATCCACATGCTGCTAAAAATTTAATACTCATTTTTGACTCCTCGCTTAAGAATATTCACAACTTGATTTTTATTCTCTGCTTGTCTCAATTCATTAATTATACTATCATTATCTCCAAATAGCTCGGATATAGCCATCATAATATCAATATGCTGGCTATTATCAATAGCAGACAAACCTATCAAGCAATAAATGGGATTATGTTGATGCGACTCAAACTCAACTCCATTTTTTATGATTAACAAGCTTACGCCTGTTTTCAGAACCCCATCTTCAGGCCGTGAATGAGGCATTCCTAATTGTGGAGCTATCAAAAAATAAAAGTTAAATTCTTTCCCTTTTTTGATAGTCTCTTCAATATAATTTTCTGTAATCAAACCTTTGGTTAGCAACGGCTGAAAAGACAATCTTACGGCATCTTCCCACGAGCTTAATTCATCCACAATTTGAATAGAATCTAGACCTTCAAGTTCTTTAATAAAACTCATAAATATCCCCCTCTATTCATTTTTAAATATCGTATACATATTGTATGTGTAAATTGTTTTTTTATCAATAGTTTGAAAGAATATTTCACTAAATGATTTAATTTTATACAAAATAAACAATTAAAGAATGATTTTGTGCTATTAGATATAAAAAAGCTCTTAACCATTTCTGATTAAGAGCTTTCTAGTTTGATCATTACTTTTTAGCCATCTGTGGAGACTAATTCTTTGTATATCCTCTATATAGATCAGTATTTTGAATAGCTACAGGACTTTTCCAGCCTGCTTCTGCTTCTTCTAGAGTAGAATAGTTTACAATACGAATATCGTAATAATAAGCATTCTCAGGGGTATCAATTAAAAGATATCTATGGAAGTGAGAATCGATAATACCCGTTGTAAGCAAGCCATAAATAGCTTTAAAGCTCCATTTTCCAGGCTCACCTTGCTTTCGAATAAGACCATAATACCCCCCACTAGCAGAAACTGGGCCTAGTGTTGTTCTAACTCTAAATGTGGTTTCCGTTGCTTCAAGGAACTTGAGGTTTAAGTATAGATCTCCAGACATAGGATTTGTTGCTCTCCATGGGTCGGAAGTTAGTAGAAATTCAGGAAAGGTTAAGGGCACTTTTTCGGGTAAAATAACATCAGAGCGATACATATACACGCTTGTATAGAGATCTTGTTCTACAATACTTCTTGCAAGCGCCTCTGTAAGCCCCATACGTATATATATCCCTGATGAGTCTTTACGCCCAGTTCGATAGAGCATATACGAACCCCTATATTCTGCTGGCCCATAAAGATGGTAGAGATAGGAGTCTTCAGATAGTTTTTCTACAAAAGTAGCTGTATAAGTATTAGTATAAGTTTGATTATTATTAAATGAGAACCTAAAAGATGCATCTCCTGTTGTTGGATCGATCGTGTGAGTAATGGCATATTTAATAGGGTTATCAACCCATGTGAAATTTTTTAAGATATCCGTAAGTTCTGTAACTACGGGTTCTGTATTACCACCACCATCGTCTGGATTACCCCCAGTATCGTCTGGATTACCATTAGGATTTTCATCCGGAGAAAGAGTTTCTTCTTCATCGGGAAGCAATTCTTGAACAGACATTGGTGATAATTGCAAGATATTACAGCCAATAAAAAACGGCATCGCTAACATCAGCATTATTATCATATAATTCCGGTTTTTCATAATATGCCTCCCTTATCTAGTCATGGTATGATATGCATTATACTATCATATAATCAACAAATTGTCAACATAATAGCAAGAATTCTCATTATATCAGCTTTTTTAAGGTGTTTTTTCACAGATTTTCTTATTCAAAGATATAATTATGAGCATTATTATAACAAATATCTTGGATAATCTTCCCCAAATAGGCCATATCTTTGGGCGCTTCCCCTTCTTCGACCCACTGTCCGATTAGGTTACACAAAATTCGTCGGAAATATTCGTGACGGGGATACGATAAAAATGATCGGGAATCCGTAAGCATCCCCACAAATAAAGGAAGCAATCCACATGCAGATAAGGCTTTCATTTGACGTTCCATTCCTTCTTTTTGATCGTTAAACCACCAACCAGAACCAAATTGAATACGCCCTTTCCCTCCACCTTGAAAATTACCTATCATTGTTGCTAATAACTCGTTATCGCTAGGATTAAGACAATACAAGATTGTTTTAGGTAAACCAGCTTGACTATTAAGCGTATCTAGGTAGTGGATCATGGCATTGGCATAGCTTTTATCACCCATAGAATCGAAGCCACTATCAGCCCCTAAAACCTTAAATTGAGCACTATTATTATTACGGACAACCCCTACGTGAAGTTGCATAATCCAATTGTTTTCAGCATACCATTTTCCAAAAACAGAGAGGAGGTAACTTTTATAACATACCATTTCTTGGTGAGTTATGGCTTCACCCTTGAGCGCTTTTTGGAAGATAACAGCGGCTTCAGCCGGTGAATGATTACGATCAAATACAAATTCATCGAGGCCATGGTCGGAGATACGGCATCCCACACTCTTGAAGAAATCAAATCGATTTTTCAAGGCTAAAATAAAATCATCCAGTGAATTTATTTTTGTCTTACATAACTCTGCTATTTGGCTTACATATGATACAAATGTATTAAGCTCTATTTTTAAAGCTTTATCAGGCCGCCAAGAGGGAGATACTTGGCACATATCAGTGTGAGCCTGCATTATTTTATGGTATTCAAGGCTATCTGCAGGGTCATCTGTTGTTCCAATAAATTTCACCTTAAATTTCTTGATGATTTCATGAGTAGAAAAGTTTGGGGCTGCAATTTTTTCATTCATTCTATCATAGAGAACATCTGCATTTTCAGGAGTGAGAAGCTCATCAATATCAAAATATCGAAGCATCTCAAGATGCGTCCAATGGTAGAGGGGGTTACCCAATGCTTGAGGAAGCACTTCTGCCCACGCTTTAAAACGAGCTCTATCCTGCGTTGCATCAAAACGCCCACCTGTAATAACAGCTTCGGAAATGCCTGCAGTTCTCATTGCTCTCCATTTGTAGTGATCGTAATCTAGCCATAGATCCGTAATAGAACGAAAATGTTTATCTTCTGCAATTTCTTGGGGAGATAAATGACAATGATAATCGATAATAGGCATCATTTTTGCGTAATCATGGTACAACAACTCGGCTGTTTTATTCTTTAATAAAAAATTATCCGTAATATATGTTTTCATCTCTATTTTCCTTTGTTAAGAATAATAAAATTCCCGAAAAGTTTATTCTTCTCGGGAATTTAAAATATATTTCACTTATTGAGAACTGAGGGTATCCCAAATACCTTGAAGATACGTTGCTCCAAGCGCTCTGTCATAAAGCCCATAGCCGGCAAGCCCAGTTTCTCCCCATATCATACGACCATGATCAGGGCGAATAGGCCCATCAAAGCCTGTTTCGTAGTAAGCTTTGAGGATTTTGGTGAAATCGACGTTGCCATATGCTTTGGGGTGAGGAACCTCAGAAAAATCGTGGTCGCCATCAATAGAAACATTACGACAGTGTCCAAAGTGGATACGTTTCATTGCGGAAAAGGTTTTCACCATATCAACACAATCGTTTTCTGGAGAAACCCCCAAAGAACCAGTACAGAAACAAAGCCCATTTTCTTCAACAGGAACAATATCTAACACCCGTTGCAATGCTTGTTTATTGGTAATGATACGAGGTAAATCGAAAATGCTCCATGGTGGATCATCGGGGTGGATTGCTAATTTAATTCGATTTTCGTGCGCAACTGGGGCAATAGCTTTAAGAAAATACTCTAAATTCTCCCATAATTTTTCATTATTGATATCTTTATAGGCGTCGAGTAATTCTCTTAATTGTACAGGAGTATACTTTACCCATGCTGGCAACGTAAGATCAGGGGAAGTTGGATCCATTGCCAAAATTTCTTTATGGCGATAAATAAGTGAAGTCGATCCATCAGGCCATGCATATGTAAGATTGGTTCGAGTCCAATCGAAAACAGGCATAAAGTTATAAGTTACTACTTCTAACCCAGCTTTTGCAAGATTTCGGAGTGTTTCACAGTAATTTTCAATATATTTATCACGGGTTGGTTTTCCCATTTTGATATCTTCGTGTACTGGAACTGATTCAATTACTTTGAAGTTTAAGCCTTCACTTTCAATCTCTTTTTTAAGAGCTAGGATTTTATCAAGAGCCCATACTTCTCCAGCTGGCTCATCATACAACGAAGCAACAATCCCTTTTAAGCAAGGAATCTGCCGAATGTGTTTAAGGGTTACAGGGTCGGGTTTCCCGTACCAACGAAATGTCATATACATATTTATACTCCTGAATAAGCAGAAAATCCGCCATCAATGGGCATCACTGTCCCAGTTACAAAGCCTGATGCTTCATCCGAAGCCAAGTACAGAACGGATCCGATTAAATCGCTAGAAAGACCAAATTTATTCATCGGCGTCCCTCTAAGAATTTTTTCTGAACGAGCTGTTGGTGATCCATCTTCGTTACGTAATAATTTTTTATTTTGCATTGTTTCGAAGAATCCAGGAGCAATAGCATTAACACGAACATTAACAGGCGCAAAATGCACCGCTAACCATTGAGTGAAATTGCTAACTGCAGCTTTACCAGCACTATACATAGGAATCTTAGTGAGAGGCTTGAATGCATTCATCGATGAAATATTAATGATGCTTCCTGTTCCGGCCTTAGCCATTACTTCCCCAAAAATTTGACTAGGCAGCACTGTACCAAAAAAGTTAAGATTCATTACCCATGCCATATCCTCAAATTTGAGATCGAAGAAGGAAATATCGTCTTCTTTTTTTGATGCTAATGTTTCATTTGTGCAATATTCCATAGTAGTTGTTGCTCGGGGTGAATTTCCGCCCGCGCCGTTGATAAGAATATCTACTTTTCCCCAGCGTGCAAGAACTTCATCACACCCTTTTTTAATGGCGTCGCCATCCAGCACATCAAAGACTACTGGCATCGCTTCTCCACCATCTTTTTGGATACGATCAACAATATTTTGTGCTGCATCTTTACTGCGATCTACAACAGCAACTTTTGCTCCACACAATGCGAGTGCATGCGCCATATCAGAACAAAGCACACCACCTGCACCTGTGATAACGGCAACCTTATCCTTTAAATTTACTTTAAACGGAAGATTCATTTATTTCTCCTATTTCTTTGAGATACAAAGATAAAATTATAAATACAAACTACTTGCTTGTATTAACGTTGCACACGCCCAGAGCCGTCGCCAGCCATGAGGGTTTCAACTTCTTCTGTTGAAACTAAATTGAAGTCGCCAAAGATAGTGTGCTTCAATGCAGAGGCTGCCGCAGCAAATTCAACAGCGTAAGATGTGCCTTTATCAGAAACAAGCCCGTGAATAAAGCCACCTGCGTAGGAGTCTCCTGCGCCTACTCTATCTATAATATGGATATCGTAGTGTTTAGAGTGGTAGTATTCTTTGCCATCATAGGCAAGCCCGCTCCAACCATTTCTTGAGGCTGAGTGAGACTCTCTAAGAGAACATGTTGTATGAGTAAAACTATATTTTTCAGCCAATGATTTAAGCAATTCTTTATATCCGTCTAAGGATAACTCGCCTTTATGAATATCACTACCAGCTGGTTTTAGCCCTAATACTTTTTCGGCGTCTTCTTCGTTACCGATACAAACATCAACGTATTCCATCAACGGAACCATTGCTCTTTGAGCTTCTTCTGGCGTCCATAATTTTTTTCTAAAATTGAGATCTACAGATACGGTAAGCCCTTTCTCTTTCGCTTTCTTTACTGCTTCCGTTGTAAGCGCTGTTGCTTTAGCCCCTAAAGCTGGCGTAATACCAGTAAAATGGAACCAATCTTTGCCTTCGAAAATGCTATCAAAATCGAAATCTTTTATGTCTGCTTCCGAAATAGAGGAGTGAGCTCTATCATAAACTACTTTTGAGGCTCTCATAGAGGCACCGTTTTCAATATAATAAATACCAACTCTGTCTCCACCGCGAGCAATATACTGGGTATTTACATTCATTTTTCGGATGAATTGGAGGGCAGCTTCTCCAATTTCGTGGGTAGGAAGCTTAGAAATAAAGGCGACATCGTGGCCATAATTAGCCAAAGACACCGCAACGTTTGCTTCTCCTCCACCATAAACTAACTCATAACCGTCTGCTTGATTAAAACGTAAAAAGCCCTTGGGAGACAAGCGAGCCATAATTTCTCCCATGGTAACAATCTTTTTCATTTAATTCTCCTGAATAAATAATAATATCATTAAATTAATTTAATATTAAGTAAAATCCTGAATATTTCTTTGTTTTAAATTTGTTCAATAAGTTGAGCTGCAGCTTGAAAACGCTGTTTAAGCCCTGACCAATCCTTTGCTTCGAGCAAGTCTTTAGCACAGAGCCATGTCCCACCACAGGCAAAAACGTTGCTTTGACGAAGATATTCTAATGCATTATCAGGTTTGACTCCGCCCAAAGGCATAAATTTTAGCCCCGTATGAGAATAAACCGGCGCCATTGCTTTAAGCCAGTCAAGCCCACCTAATACCGCTGCTGGAAACATTTTAAGATGTTTATGCCCATATGCAAGGCATTGTTCGATCTCTGCTGCCGTAGCGACACCCGGAATATAGGCATAATTTTGTTTTTTGCAGTGCTCAAGGATTGCGGGCTGAAACCCAGGAGTAATAACAATTTTTGCTCCAGCATTAACCGCTCTATCTGCTTGTTCTGAGCTTAAAATTGTTGCTGCTGCCAATGGTAAGGTGGGGTAATCTTTAGCTAGGATCTCTAGGGCTTTATAACCGTATTCTGTACGCATTGTAAGTTCTAATGCGGGGAGAAATTCCATACATAAATCGGCAATACGTCGAATTTCTTCTTCGTTATTAACTACAGCAACGGGGATAATCTTGACACTTGTGTATTTTTCTAACATGTCTAAACCTCTAGGTTATTTATTTATGATTCTATGATTTAAAATACTCAGAATGCAACTCTGATATTGTTGTGCTTTCTTTTTGCCAGCGGTCGATATGGGTATAAGTTGCATCCAATGCTAGCGATTTATCTTTGCTAATAATAGCATTTAGAATATTTTCGTGATCCTCAATAATACTACTAGATTTTATAAGATCTACCAGTGCAAGGTATCGAATTCGCAGATAATCCCAGTCGAATGTTTTGATCATATCCCAAACTCTAGCCTTGCCGCAGGCTGTATATAGCTGCCGATGAAAGAGTTCATCATAATAGAAGTGTTCTTCGAAATTTTCTTGTGGCACCTGTTTGTGATCTTCCACAATACGAAAACAGTCTTCTGCGTCTTTTTCAGAAAACAGTTCGATTGCCGATATTACAATTTTTTCTTCCAATGCTCGCCGCGCAAAACGTGCTTCTTCCACCAAGGAAAAATCTATCTTTGAAACAAATGTTCCCCTTTGAGGCTGGACATTACACACGCCTTCTTGAGCAAGCCGGATAATTGCTTCTCTTACAGGGGTACGCGAAATATTGAGAATTTCTGATATCTCCACCTCTGAAAGTTTTCTACCTGGTTTGAAATTAAGATTAAGAATATTTGCTTTTAACACCGTATACGCATATTCACTAACATTACGGTAATCTTCGATATTTTTTGCTATAATCATGCAAACCACCATACTACCATAACAGTTTATTATATTTAAAAAAAAATTACAAGGTTTTTAAGGATTTATCCATTTTTGATTTAACTACATATAAAACAAAGAGATATTATTGATACTCCCTTTCTCTGCAATAAAATTTCACAACCAACAGGTATTTTCCATATTTCAAGCAAGCTTTTACTGAAAAATAGTACTGTGCTTGGGCATCTTTTTTTACACAAATCTCTTAATTTTTATGATTTGATTATAACATATTCTCATCTAATATACTAGTATGTTATCGATATTTCAATATATAATTAACTAAAAATCCCGCAAGCACGTGATACCTGCGGGATTTTATCATTATTTACAGTATTCTTCCTGAAAAACGCCCAAGATTTTTTTAATAGACGGATCTATAATAGAATAAAAAGACTGCAGCCCTTCTTTCTCCACAAAAACAAAATTTGCTGATCTCAAAATTGCTAAGTGTTGTGAAAGCGCCGACTGCGAAAGCATGGGGATATATGTTCTTAATTCACCAACATTTAGCCTGTTATATTTAAGAAGATAGCATAAAATTAGAAGCCTTTTTGGGTTGCTACAAACCAGACAAAACTCCGATGCGCGATCAATGTTATTAATTAGTGGGTCAAATTTGATATTCTTAGGCATGTGTAACCACCACTATAATTGCTCACCGTAAAGCCTTTTTGAGATAACAATCGCTCTGCTAGGTATGATCTAAGCCCTGAGGCACACATCACTACTACTGGCTTTGTCGAATCTAATTCTTGATATCGCTTTCGTAATTCTCCAAGAGGAATATGTATCGAATTTTTTACAGCTCCTTGCGCAACTTCTGAAGGCTCTCTTACATCCAATAAGATAGAATTATCTTCGTCAACATTGAAAACAGGGTGTGATCTTCCTTCTAACTGATTAATAGCTGCAAACGACACCACATGCACTGGGTCTCTAGGAGAACCAAAAGGAGGTGCATAGGCAAAATCTTGCTCTGATAGATCATACACATTAAGCTTCTGGCGAACCGCTAGCGCAAAAATATCTGTGCGTTTATCGACGCCTTCTCCTCCAATAATTTGGGCACCCAAAATAACACCATCAGCATTATAAAGAAGCTTTATGTGCATTTGATCTGCCTTAGGGTAGTACCCAGGGTGATTAGAAGGATGCACGTAGATTTTATGGTATGATTGTTCTTGGAGTTCTTTTTCATTCGCTCCTGTTGAGGCAACCGTAAGAGAAAAGACCTTACAAATTGATGTAGGATTGATCCCTGTATATTTCTGGGTAGCCCCTAAAATATTTGCCGCTGCAATTCGCGCTTGACGCGTTGCTGGCCCAGCCAATGGAACCGTTCCTCTCTTACCCGTTGCAATATTATATGTTTCGATAACGTCGCCTACGGCATAAATTGAAGGATCGCTTGTACAGAGATAGTCATCCACAATAATGGCTTTTCGCTGGTTTAAGGATATCCCTGCTTGCTCTGCAAGGCCACTATTAGGCGAAACACCCACCGCTAACACAACAAAATCAACATCGATTTCGGTATCGTTAGCTTTCAGGCGTAGACCTGTTTCAAGCGGAGTAATCTGATTTAGCTGATGATTGAGGTATAAAGAAACCCCGTGCTTTAATAGCTCTTCTTCGACATAAGCACTCATTTCTGCGTCGAGTGACGTCATCACTTGGGGAGCTTGCTCTATCAATGATACACGATGCCCTGCTTCGATAAGATTCTCCGCCGTTTCTAGGCCGATGAACCCTCCCCCAACAACGGCAACGTGCTTTTGGCTATCGCCTAATAAGCTAATAATGCCATCCATATCTGCTATTGTTTGTAGTGTTTTAACACGAGAATCACTCACTCCATCTACAGGGGGAATAATAGCTTTTGCACCTGTTGCAAGAACAAGCGTATCGTATGATTCTGTATAGATTTCCCCTGATGTAAGATCTTTAACTTGAAGTTCTTTTTTATCTCTGGATATAGATAAAGCTTCGTGTAGAATTCTCACCTCGATGTCGCTTCGTGCTTTAAGCGTTTTGGGATTTTGAAGAATTAATTGATCTCTTCTAGGAATTTTCTTGCCTATATGGTAAGGAAGCCCACAATTAGCAAACGAGACAAAGTTGCCTTTCTCGATGACAATAACTTCACAATCTTCGCAGAGGCGTTTAATACGTGTTGCCACCCCTGCACCTCCAGCAACGCCTCCAATCACAACAACTTTTTTCATTATATAGCTCCTTTAAGCGATCGATAACTACCTAAATTTTGAACACTAAACCCTTCTTGTTTTAGTATCTGCACTGCCATCGTTGAGCGCGTTCCCGTTGCACAATAGACATAAACTGGTTTTCCTTTACTAATCCATTCTTTCTTTTTAGGCAATTCGCCTAACGGAATATTAATGGCTGTATCTAGCATTCCATGTTTCGTTTCTTCGGCAGTTCTTACATCTATTAAAGTATATTCACCCCTAGGTAATTTTTTAAATTGACTTATTTTTATTCTTTTTCTAAGAGATACAAGCGTCAATATCACCACAATTGCTATAATAATATAAATATCCATCTATCTCACCCCAAATAATTAAACACTCTCAATTAAATCAATATTAGAAATTGTTAATTTAGATTTTTCTAATATAGATATACATCATTTTAGAAAATTTGTCAAGTGCTATCTAAAAAATAATTTCACCGTATTGACTCTGACAATTCAAAAGTGATACAATAGACTATGGGTTGTTATTTTAGCATTAATTAACAACTTGTATTTAGTTAAAACTCAATACAAAAACAGTGAGGATTTTATGAAGAAGTGGATGATTTTTAGTTTATGGTTAAGTATTGTAGCCTGTTCTACCAGCCCATCTGATGATACAACACCAACAGCTCAACAAAGTTTCCTTGAAAGAACTGTCAATGAAGCAATACAGCAAAGCGCTACAGGAAATACAGAAAGATTAACTAGATACGTGCTCAGTAATCAGAATAGTATTAATGTCCCAGGCATAGATGGAACGCTACTAAACTTTGAAGGCCGCTATATCGATAGTACAACAAATCCAAGAAGACATAGAATCGTTCGTGCAGTTATTATTAATGGACTGGTAGATAATGTTGAAAGAGAAAATTTTATTGATAGCCTTAGAATTGTAGACTATACAACAAGAGTAATCGATCTATCAACAAAAACCTTTTCATTCCTCGGAAGAGAAACTCCTCAGTCTGTTTTAGATAGAGGTATATTTGTTGAACTCACCCCTACGCTAGCAAGAGCAAGATTTTCCGACCCTGACACTAGAGTATTATCCGATTGGGAAAATATAATCACCACCATAAGCACTGTTACCAATTTCATGGTGGTATCCGATAATTCTCTATCAATGATAAGCCTTGAGCCCGATTCCAGCGACGATACTAAAATAGTTTTTCTCAGTGATCCAGCAGACAGTACTGTTGTGTTTAGAAGATAATCTAACTATCTCAAAAAGCCTCTCTATATGGGAGGCTTTTTTCTTTATAATTAAGTTTTCCTATTATAAATAGTAAGCAAAATAGATCAAAAATTGTAAAAATACACTCATGAATTTATAAAAATAAAAAAAAATATTGTTTTTTATTGAAATCGCTTATTTTACTATTCTATAATAAATGCACGATAATTTACCTTTTCTGAAAATCGGAACACTATTCTTGGAGTATTTATATGAAACATATAGTCTTATATATTGGAGTCATTGCATTTTTTGCTTCTTGCGGTGCAAATAACTCTCAACAAACATCTAGCGGGAAAGAAATTATTCACGCTATGGGTAGTAGTATTGTGCCAAACAATCCCAAACGCATCATTGTTCTTACTGGAGAATCAACCGAGGCGCTACTTGCTCTTGGCGTCAAACCTATCGCTGCCGTTTCATCATATACTCCCGACCTTTCTTGGTATCCTCATATTTCAAACCAAATGTCTGGTGTTGAAATCATCGGTGATGAGCGTCAGGTAAATCTAGAAAAAATAGCACGGCTTCAACCCGATTTAATTATCGGTATTAAGGCACGTCAAGAAAATATCTATCCAACCCTTAGTAAAATCGCCCCTACAGTTTTTGTTGAAAAGTTTTTTGGCGAATGGAAAGAAAACTTCTTCTTGGTCGCTCAATCAATCGGTCAAGAAGAAAAAGCTACTACAGTTATGGCCGATTGGGAAGCTAAAAAAGCTATCCTTAATGAAAAGCTCGCTCAAAAAGGTGTGCTTGATAAGACAACTGCACTCTATCGTTTCACCACTAAAGGGGCTCGCTATTATGGAAACCCAGGGTTTTCTGCTTCTATTGTGAAAGAATTAGGATTTAAGCGTCCTCCTTCTCACGATCAGGATGTCTTCAATTTTGAAGTTTCGAAAGAACTTATCCCCAATATGGAAGCAGAACAAGCTTTTTATTTTGTTTTCTCCGAAGAAAATCCTCGAGCTGCTTATGACAATGCTACAAATTTCATTACTAATGTGATTTTTAAAAGCCTCTCTCATAAAGGCACTGCAATATACGAAGTAAACAACGACACATGGAATAAATCCTACGGAATGCTTGCTGCTTATGAAATTTTAGACGAAATTTCAAATATTTTTCTCAGAGACTAACGGAAAAACTAAATGAAGAATATATATCTGTGCTTAATATTGTTCTCTAGCCTAGGAATATTGATTTTCTTTAGCTTGGCATGGGGACATCATTTATTTGATATCAAAACTATTTACGGTGCCTTTTTTAATTATGATCCCGACAATATCAGCTATCACATCATTCGAGATCTAAGGCTACCCCGCACTGTTTTAGCCATTATGGTTGGAATTAGCCTTGGTGTATCAGGATTAATTATTCAAAATATCACAAGCAACCCTATGGCATCTCCTTGTATTTTCGGCATTAACGCAGGAGCAGGTTTTTTCATTATTTTAGGTCTGTTATTTTTTCAAAATCTACCTACAACTTCTATTCTTTTCCTTGCTTTTTTAGGAAGTACGGTTTCAGCGTTATTTATTTTTATTATGAGCAATATTTATAAACAATCTCCCGTAAAAATAGCGCTTATTGGGATTATCACAACCTCATTAATTTCTGCTTTAAGTACTGCTATTATAATTAGTAAAGGCGGAAACCCTCAAGAAGTTTTAAAGTGGACAACAGGCTCTTTTGTAGACAGAATTGGGCTCTCTATGGGTATTTTGGGAGCTGTTATTATTTGTCTTATTGCCGTGATAGTTTATGCCTCTCAAATGAATACTTTTTCTCTCGGATCAGATGTTGCTAAAGCTTTGGGGCAAAATATAATATTTTGGAAATTTATCTTTTTTGGATTTATTGTGATTTTTTCGGGGTTTGCCGTAGCCTTAGCTGGAGCTATCGGCTTTATAGGGCTTATTATTCCTCATATTACTAAGAAATTTATTGGCCCCGACTATCGCATATCCGTCCCCTTTTCAATGCTCTTTGGAGCAAACTTTATCCTTATCGCTGATATACTATCCCGTAGTTTTCTCATCTTAGACCTCCCTATTGGGCTTACAATGTCTGTTATTGGTGCGCCATTTCTTTTATATTTGTCCACAAGGAAGCGTTATAGCCAATGATTCTTATTAGAAATTCATACTTATCTTTTTTAATATCAAAGCGATCAATTACTCTGATTTTATTAGCGTTAACTCTTTGTATTATATCATTTATTGTGTCACTCACTCTAGGTGCAGAATCAATATCATTAAATGAGGTTTTCCAGTATTTTTCAGGAACACTTTCTGGAGGAGCGTGGTTTATCCTTCATGAATTACGAGCCCCTCGATCTTTTACTGCCTTTATTGCGGGGGGAGCCTTAGGGATTTCGGGATGCATCGTTCAAGCTCTTATAAAAAACCCACTAGCAACCCCAGATTTACTAGGAATAAGCTCTGGCGGCACATTAGGTACGCTTATCTATATGTTTTTATTCCAGCATCTTCTTCCTTATTCGATGATGCCTTTGTTTACTGGAATTGGATGCACGATTTCCTTGAGCATCCTCTTAATTTTTATAAAAAAACGGGTGCGAACTCTACAAATTATCTTTATGGGCTTAGCAATAAATACAATTTTAGGTGCTATCATCACTGGATCAATGCTTTTTAGCAATGAGTTTACAGGAAGTTCGTTCTATGTATGGACAATTGGCAGTACTTATGGCAGTTCTTGGGAAAATCTTTCAGTAATGAGCACATTATTTATTATTCTTAGTGTTTTTTGTATTCTTGTGATACCTCTTCTTGATGTTCATCATCTGTCTGATGACCTTGTTATCAGTTTTGGGCAAAACATCAACAAAGAACGAAAGATTTTACTTTTTATGGCTTCAATGTTTAGCGCCGTTGCTGTTGCTTATACCGGCCCTGTGGGCTTTGTCGGGCTTATTGCCCCTCATTGCGCAAAAAAGCTAAATCCTTTCGATTATAAAATAATTGTGCCCTTATCCTTTCTTATTGGATCAATCATTACTCTTATATCTGATACACTTGGGCGGATTTTATTTCCTCCTTATGAGTTTCCTTTAGGAGTTTTCACTTCTATTATTGGTGCCCCCTATTTTTTATTTATTCTATTAAAAACAGAGCAAGGAAAATAACATGTCTATCATCCAAAGTCAAAATTTAACCCTAGCCTATGATAAACATATCATCATTGACTCCTTAAATTTATCCATACCTGAAGGAAAAATTTCAATATTAATTGGGAGTAATGGCTGTGGAAAATCTACATTGCTTCGTTCTATTGCTCGTCTATTAAAGCCTAAATCAGGAAATATTATTGTTAATGGAAGAGACGTTCATCAGTGCAACTCCAAAGAATTAGCAAAAAATCTTTCTATTCTCCCTCAATCTTACAACTCACCAGAAGGGCTTACTGTATTTCAACTTGTAAAGCAAGGGCGATACCCTTACCGCACTTTTTTTCAAGAGTGGACAGAAAGTGATGAAATCGCAGTTAATTCAGCATTGAATAATACAAATATGAATGAATTTGCCAACTGCCTTCTTGATGAATTATCTGGTGGCCAGCGTCAGCGCGCATGGATTGCCATGATTTTAGCACAGGAAACAGATATTATCCTCCTTGATGAGCCAACAACATATCTTGATATTGCACATCAAATAGAAATTTTGGACCTTTTATTTGAATTAAATAAACAAAGAAAAACAACTATTGTTATGGTATTACACGATCTTAATTTAGCTGCTCGATACGCTGATTTCTTAATCGCAGTTGCCGACAAGAAAATTTATCTTCAAGGCTCCCCTGAGGAAGTAATGTCTGAAGAGACGATCAAAAATGTATTTAATATCAATAGTCATATTATTCAGGACCCCATTTTTAAAAGGCCTATGTGTATACCGCATAGTTACTTTTGTCAATCTACTCTCATAAAAAATTTGGCATAGAGGACTTCCAATGAATTTATATAAAGTAATAGATTTTATCAGCCATGGTGGAATGGTATCTTGGATTTTGATAGCACTTTACCTTATCATGTGCACCATAGCGCTCGAAAGAATTATTTTCTTTATTCGCACTCGATTTCCTCAAAAATATATGAATAATCTTGTCTCAACTGCCCCAAATAACTTAGAAAAGTATTCAAAATCTCAAATATATCGCATTTTTTCTGTTAGGCAATCTCTAAAAACGCTGGCTTCCCCTCAAATTAAAGAAAAAATGGAGAGAGAGGCCTTTAATCTCATTGAAGAAATGCAAAGTTATCTATGGATACTCTCAAATATCAGTCATATAGCCCCACTTTTAGGCTTATTAGGAACAATATTGGGGCTTATTTCGTCTTTTCAGATAATGGCAACAATGGGTGCTGATGCTGATATCTCGACTTTTGCCGGCGGTATTTGGGAAGCTATGAGTACAACTGCTCTTGGATTGATCGTCGCTATTCCTTCATTATTTCTTCATAAAGTATTTGAGCGAATTATTGATCGTCGATGCGCTCAAATTACTCGAATTGTTTCATTAATGAACGAGGATATTGATGAAAATATTTAAGCCTCCGTCAAAAAATACTCAAGATATTAATATTACGCCTCTAATGGACATTATTTTTATTTTATTAATCTTTTTTATGGTGAGTACCTCCTTTTTAAAACCAGCTATTCAAGTAAAATTACCCGTAGCTGCTCATAAAGAGGCATCGCCTCCCGCAAAGGTTGTTGTTTCGATATCAGCAGATCAGACTATTTACTGGAATAAACAAGTTATTGCCCTAGACGAACTACAAACTCTCGCCTATGAAGAATTACAAAAAGATCCTAATTTAATCGTAATGCTTTCCTGCGATCGTTCTTTGATTTTTGAATATATTGTAAGCGTAATTGATGCTCTCAAAATAACAGGGGTTAGAAATGTTGCCATTTCCCATACAAGTTCATAAGAAATATTCCCTTTTTAGCTATTTTCTTTGTATTATTTTCGGACATTTGATTCTTTTTGGTGTATTTAGCTTTTTATCTCCTATAAAATACAATTCTTCCTCCTATAAAGGAGAAAAATCGAGCTCCATACAAGATTCAACCCCTATAAAATTAAGAAAATACCCCATTATCCCCCTTGAAGATGACATAATTGAGATAATCGCCCCCATTCTTCAGACAAACAACCATGAAATAGAACAAGATAATCCCAAAACTGATAGTACCGATACTCAATCTGAAAATGATGGCAGTATGTCTTCTGATTTTTATAATGAATACATGTCTCAAATTGCAAATATTCTGAATAAACATAAATATTACCCTGAGGCAGAAAAACGACGAGGGCGCGAAGGCTTGGTGGCAGTGAATTTCACTGTTTATCCTGACGGATCCGTCGCACACGTAGAAATAAGTAGCCCTTGCCCCTATTCTGCTCTCAATCAAGCTGCCATAGATACCGTCTATCGTGCAGCACCATATCCTTCTTTTAACACCAGAACAGGTAAGATGAACTTATCTGTATCTATCGAATTTTTATTAAGGAGCCAGTAGTGCGCTATTTTATTTTTCTATATATAGTCATAGTCCTACCTATTTTAGGGTACGGACAAGAGTTAGACAACACCATTAGAGAAACTGTTATCTCTAATCCTCCCCCTTCCCCCAAAAAGGCAACTAATAATATAGAGTTACAGGTGGTTGCAACAAAATCTCCCAAAAAAATATCCGATATCCCTGCAGACGTAATGGTTTTCAGTAAAGATGATCTTAAAAATACGGGAACATCTTCCATCGTTGATGTTCTTCGTAACAATGGTATTGCCGCTTTCGATACCACTTCTACAGGTAAAGGGGCCGCTCTTTACATTAGAGGGCTAGATATCAGCTACCTATTATTAATTATTGATGGCCAACGTGTAAAAGATGCAAATCTTGCATTGAAAAGAATTTCTGCTAACTCTATTGAACGTATTGAGATAGTCAAGGGCCCTAGCTCTTACCTTTGGGGGTCTGATGCTATGGCTGGCGTTATTTACATTCAAACAAAGAAAGGCTCTAAAAAAAAGGGGATGCATGGAAGTGTTGGCGTAAAATATGGCAATAGCTTCGAAAACCTAAATACAGATCAGGTAGTACCTCACCTTGATTTAAGCTACTCTACGGGAACAAAAAGTTTCTATGCTGGTGGTTCCTTTGATTACGGGCATCGCTGGTCATCGCCTTTTTCGTTGGCAAATAATATTCCTGTCCCCAATGAACGTCGAGATCACGGTGATTTTAATGTCTATGGTGGAACAGATTTGGAATTTAATGAAAAACATGCTCTTAGGTTAGATGTAAACTATTATCAAAATCAATCTCCCCTCACTGATCCTAAAATAAGTTATAATGGGTTCACCGAAATTGATAATCCTGGAAAAATTCTGAATACCACCATTGGTTATCACGCCTACCCCAGCGATAAATTAGACGTCCGGCTTACTAGTGGGGTTTCTTATGAGGCTATGGATCGAATTTTTAGCACAAACGCTGGAGATTTTGACAAAGAACGCTTCATCGCAAATAATACAGAACTGCTAACTATTTACTCTATTAACGATTCTTTCACATTAAAAAGCGGCTATTCATTAGATTTCTACCGACGCTCTCAAGTTGAGGATATAGCCAGCAACAATCTCCACTATAATGCGGTGAATAATGCCTTATTTTTTGGAGGAGAATACCAATATAAAGGAAAAGTTGATCTATCCATCACTCTTGGGGCTCGTTATCAGTATAATTATCGGGATAGCACCTTGGGAACAGGTATTGGTGACCTTGTTTATAAAGCAAAAGATGCTCATTCATTTTCTCCAGAATTTGGGCTAGTCCTCAAACCCGTGACTAATCTTGCCTTAAAAGCACATGTTGGACATAGTTTTAAATCTCCCGATCTAGAATCAACATTCCGCAAGGATCGCGCTACTCGAAATGGGTATGCTGTCGGAGGAAACCCCAATCTCACTCACGAGCAGGCTTGGGGATATAGTGGAACTATCGAATATACACCCGTTCAACAACTATTTATGAGCATTGGAATTCATCGTATGGATATTTTCGATCTTATTCAATCCAGAGAAACTGGGGAGATGTTCACCAATAACAATACTATTTTACCTATAAGAAGACCTTTTAATCTTGGTCGGGCATACACTTGGGGGATTTCAACTACTCTTGCTTCGTCTGTGGAAATTCCTCGTTTTGGAGAACTTCATATGGGATTCAACCTCGACTATACTGTTGCAAGAGAAAAGCGAACTTCTGGCACTGCGCAGTATCAGGATGAAAACGGAAATAATATTGTCAATCCTTTCCTTGCTGATCGCCCACCTCTCAGCCTTAGTGGATCTATTGGCTGGACTATCCCTAAAATCTTGACAACCATCACTTTCTCAGGATACTATTTTCATAGCACGTATACGTACCAGCTTGTTAATGATGTTTATAGAGTTCGACGCTCTGAGAATCAGGTAACCTTCGATCTTCGATTGTCTCAGCCATTCACGATTCATAAAGCCTCCGAAACTAAGGGATTATTATTCTTTGAAGCTAAAAATCTTCTCAATGCTACCTATGATAAAGACTTTGATGGGGATACAGACCAGCAAGAACGCTCCTTTATTATTGGATTAAACATCGACTTTTAGCATTATTACTAGTGTTATAAATCAAATCAGCAAAAGCCCTACTACAGGGCTTTTGTTCTGTTTATAGATTAAAATAGATTTTCACTTTCTACAAGATACATCTGAAAATTAAACACTATATTTTATTGTATGATCTCATTAAAAAACTCCCTCAAAATTGAGAGAGTTTTAAAAATGTTTTTTATTTTAATGATTTAGGCGAGCTGCGTCTTTATCACCCCTGCCTGAAAGGTTTATAATTAAATTCCCATTTTTAGGAATAGCCAAAGCTACCTGGGGAATAGCGGCAATCGCATGCGCACTTTCGATAGCAGGAATAATACCTTCAAGGCTAGATAGAAGTTTAAAAGCTTCAATAGCTTGATCATCCTTAACCGCAACAAAAGTTGCTCTACCAACTTCACTTAAATATGAAATTTCAGGGCCCACTCCAGGATAATCCAGGCCTGCAGAGATACTATAAGCTTTTGTAGTGTCTTCAAGCACATAAGTACGAAAACCATGAATTTCTGTTTTAATACCTGCTGTGATGCTTGCACAGTGTCGTCCCGTTTCTAGCCCTTTTCCTCCAGCCTCTGCTCCAAAAATACGAACATCTTCATCGGCTAAAAATGCCGAGAAAAGACCTATCGCATTACTTCCTCCCCCAACACAAGCAAGAATAGCATCTGGTAGCTTACCCGTTTTTTCTAGGAACTGGGCTCTGGCCTCTTCTCCTATGATTCTTTGAAAGGTTCTCACCATTTTAGGGTAAGGATGAGGCCCAACAGCCGACCCCAACAGATAAAAAGTGTCATCAGCATGCGTTACATAATATCCCAAAGCAGCATCTACAGCCGCTGTAAGACATTTATCCCCAGTAGAGACACTTTCTACGCGGGCTCCAAGCATTTTCATCTTGTCGACATTAGTTTGCTGGCGTTTTATATCTTCTTCGCCCATGAAAATGAGGCATTCCATACCCATAAGCGCACAAACCGTTGCCGTTGCCAACCCATGTTGACCAGCTCCTGTTTCAGCAACAATTTTTTTCATTCCCATTCTTTTTGCAAGAAGAGCTTGCCCTAAGGTATTATTGATTTTATGAGAACCCGTATGATTTAAATCTTCACGCTTGAGATAAATATTTATGCCATAATGATTAGACAAATTTTGAGCAAAGTACAAGGGGGATGGGCGACCAGTATAATCTTTTCGCAAGGCATTTAATTCTTCAAAAAAAGTTGGGTCTTTAACTGCTTTTTCAAATTCTATTGTTAAGTTTTTTAACACATTTTGAAGAGGCTCGGGAACAAAGGCTCCTCCAAATTCCCCAAAAAAACCATTTTCATCTGGAAGACTGTAATTTTTAAACGAAACTTTCGACATAAGATATCTCCTCTATCTGCGCTAATACTGGCAAATCGAATTTAATGTACTAAGGGATTTCCCCAATATCTAAATATTAGATCATTTAAATAAGCAAAGTCAACAAAGTATGATGTTTTTTAAAATACAAAGCCCTATTTGAAAACATATTTTAAATAATATGAGTAAAAATGAATCAGAGGATTTTTATTAGTTAAGAATTTGATTTTTCATTAAATTTAACAGTTTTGATTCGAAAAATAAAGTAGTAGTGAAGAAATGCGATTAGAAATATCATCATTCCTTTTACAAAAATTTTATTTACTGTAAAAAACGGGATAAGCATCATTGTGGTTGCAAAGCCAACTAAGATAATTTTTGAGCGCAGTGTCATCGCTCGATTTTCAGCAAAATTTTTAAGATGCTTCTCGTAGATTTGAGTATTTATGAACCATTCATGGAAGCGATCAGAGCCTCGCGCATAGCAATATAACGTAAACAATAAAAAGGGCGTTGTAGGCAGTATAGGGAGAACTATACCCACAAGACCAAGCCCCAAAGATATTGTACCTACTATTAAAAACAGGATTTTTATAATATTCATTTTAGCTCCTAAGAATATTACATTGTATCATATTAAATTACTTTAATTCAAGTTCATTTATACAAATACTTGTATCATTCTGAAAAATTGTATATAATATGTAATCTAAAGTTTTAGGAATCCTTATGATTTTACTTATTCTCTTTTTATGTTCTTCGTTATATGCAAAAGAGGCTTCTCCTGCTCAATTAGGGATCCGCTATAACGCCCCTTATAATATTGATATTGGAACTTCAACAGATATAGGGAAAACAACAGTATATGTTCCCTATGTTGGTATAGGCGTTCTAACTGCTCGAACTGCTATCTCATGGTTTTTTTATGCTGGAATGAATATCTCTCACTCTATTTTTGATTGGGATATCGGATATTTTCAGGCATTTATCCCCGATTTTCAACTTTTTGATTATAAAAATATCGAAAGCTATGCAAAAACAGATTTCACTTGGAAGTGGGACAAAATTCATTTTCGCTTCAGGACAAGTGTTGGATATATGCTTTTTATTAGCAATGTCCAACCAACTCTTTCTTTGCAAAACTATGCATTGGTTATCCCTGCTATACGCCAGTCAATAGGTATAAGAACGTGGCTTTATCAAGGTGATATCACCCAAATAAGCTTATCTATTGACATTGGAGGCGAATACGCCTTAGAGGGCAATCAAAATTCGTGGTTTATTCAATCATCAATGCCTATATCGTTTCGATTTATCCATGGCAAAATAGCATTTATGTCTTCTTTTTTTAGTTCTGGATACTGGCCAGGCCCTAGAATCTACCAAAATGGTACTCGATATCTGGGCTACAATCAGGCTGTAATGATTTCAAATAAAGATAAATTGTCTCTTTACGATTTCTTTTACCCCTATACTGGGTCTTTAGCATTTACTTATAGAATATATACTTTCGGTGCTCCTAAACCTTACAATACTCTTTACGCAGCATTTACAGCAGATGTAGGATTTGGAATAACTCAAAATCCCAGAACGACAAATCTTCATTATATTGTAGGATTTGCTTTAGGATATGAATATAAAGATACCTCACCATTTGAGCTTCGGTTTGGATTTGATCAAGATAATAATGTATTTTTCCATTTTAATATTACAAGCCCTTTAAGACATCAATTTTTCAAATAAAAAACCTCTCCCGAAGGAGAGGTTTAAATTTTTAGTTGGGAAAATCTATTTTTGATTCTTCAATACCGCAAGCCTTTGCAACCCCGATACCGTAATCACGATGAGCTCGAACACAATTATTGATGTGCCGTAATTTTATAAATTCGGGAATATCACCCATAGCTCTAGCTGTATTTTCAAATAAAACCTGCTTTTGCTCTGGATTCATCAGGTTGAAAAGTGCTTCAACTTGAAAAAAGTACTGATCATCATCTTCTCTAAAGTCATATTGGTAAGCTGGGCCGCTAAGATCTAATGGTGGCTCTTTAAATTCTGGTTGTTCCTGCCATTTTCCAAAGCTATTTGGTTCATACCCAGGGGTAGATCCAAAATTGCCATCAACACGCATTTGACCATCACGGTGATAATGATTTGTAGGAATTCGAGGTTTATTAACAGGGATTTGATGATGATTGACCCCTAAGCGATATCGGTGCGCATCGCCATAGGAAAAAAGTCGCCCTTGCAGCATTCGATCGGGAGAAAATGCAATTCCAGGAACCACAGAAGCTGGATTAAACGCTGATTGCTCTACATCTGCAAAATAATTTTCAGGATTGCGATTAAGCTCCATTACACCCACTTCGATTAACGGGAATTCCTTTTGAGACCATACTTTAGTAAGATCAAAAGGGTTATAAGGCATTGCATTCGCTTGTTCTTCTGTCATAATTTGAATGCATAGTTTCCATTTAGGGAAGTCTTTTTTCTCAATAGCGCTGAATAAATCGTTCTGATGGCTTTCTCTATCCTTTCCAACAAGAATTTCTGCTTCTTGATCTGTAATATTTTTAATTTCTTGCTGACAACGCCAATGAAATTTGACCCAATGACGTTTGTTTTCGGCGTTAATAAAGCTGAATGTATGGCTACCATATCCATGCATATTACGATAGCTAGCAGGAATTCCTCTATCACTCATTGTAATTGTTACTTGGTGTAATGCTTCTGGAAGATTACTCCAAAAATCCCAATTATTAAGAGCGCTACGCATATTTGTTTTTGGATCTCTTTTAACAGCATGATTAAGATCTGGGAATTTTAGAGGATCACGCAGAAAAAATACAGGTGTATTATTTCCGACTAAATCCCAGTTACCTTGATCTGTATAAAATTTAACAGCAAAACCTCGAATATCTCTTTCGGCATCGGCAGCGCCTCGTTCTCCTGCAACTGTTGAAAATCGAACAAAAACCTCTGTTTCTTTACCAACTTTATTAAAAATACTTGCTCGGGTATACTTTGTGATATCATTTGTCACCTTAAATACCCCAAAAGCCCCAGAACCTTTGGCATGCATACGCCGTTCGGGAATAACTTCTCTATCAAAATGTGCTAGTTTTTCTAAAAACCATACATCTTGCAGTAACATTGGCCCTCTTTTCCCTGCGCTTACCACATTATTATTATCTGGAACGGGTGCTCCAGTTACTGTTGTAAGTTTTTCTATGGGGGTATTATTTTTCTTATTGTCCATTGTGTATCCTCCTAAATAGTTTTAAATTATATCACAATATATTATGTTATTTCCATAAAAACCACCATAAATATAAAATATTTTATTTAACATTATTTTACCCCTTATTTGTTTGATTTAGAGTAGTTAAAATATCTATAATCTTGACAAGGGATATTTATCGTAGGGGGTGGAAAATGGTAGAGTGTTTTGTTGGGTCTTATCTGTCTGATAATGGTGCGGGAATTTATCGATTTGAGTTTAATCCATGTAATAATAGCATATCTTCTGTTGAGTTGTTCTCTCCAGCATTGGATTCCAAATACATTCATATTGAAGATAATGAAATATTCACCATATCTAAAGGAAGCACTCAATATGGGGTAAACGTTTATCATAAAGATGGCAATCTTATCAGCTCGATAGAGTATGAAGATAGTGCTTCTTGCTATCTTATCAAGCATTTCGATCATGTTTTCACCGTAAATTACCATGAAGGAACGATTACAAAGCTATCTTTTCATGAAAAATCATTGAAAATCGAGTCTAAAGCTATTATTCAAGTAAAAGCTGGATGCCATCAGGTTATCATATTAGAAAATTCTCTTCTTGTGCCATGTTTGTTGCTGGATAAGGTCTACATTCTCGATTTTAATCTCAATATTATTGGAGAATTCACTCTTCCACCTCATTCTGGGCCTCGACATGGAATTATTTCCTCAGATAAAAAATATCTCTACCTACTCGGGGAACTCGATGATTGCCTCTATACTTTTTCCATTCAGAATACTCATTTTATTCTAAAAGATAAGATATCCCTTCTTCCTAACGACACTCCTGTTGGGCAATCTGCTGCTCTCCGTATGAGTAAGGATGGGAAAATGCTTATTGCCTCCACTCGAGGTATCAATCAGATCACATTTATTGATATCTCTGGAGGTCTACCCATAGTTAAATCTCGCCAATCCTCTGGGGGAGATCATCCTCGAGATATATTGAACATCTTAGATGATAAATTTTTACTTGTTGCGCACAAAACAAGTGGTAATATAATAGTTTTTAAAGTCAACCAGAATAATATATTAGAAAAAGTTGTGGAAGCGTCTATTAAAGGGGCGGTTTCAATTGGCATAATAGGAGCACAATTATGAAAAGTCAAATTGGTGTTATTGGATTAGGAGTCATGGGAAAATCTTTAGCAAAAAATCTTCTATCAAGAGGATTTATCGTCTCTGGATTTTCAAGAACATATAGTTCAACCCAACGTTTGCACGACGAAATAAAAGAGAATTTTCAAGCTTGTAAGACTATCCAAGATTTCATTCAATCTCTGGAATCTCCTCGTAAGATTATTCTAATGATGCCAGCTGGAGATGCCATCGACACCCTCTTGCAAGAGATAGTTGGATCGCTCGATAAGGGTGATATCATTATGGACTGCGGAAACTCATTCTATAAAGATTCCATCCGCCGCCATAGCACCCTTGAGCCTCAAGGTATTCATTACTTTGGAGTAGGTGTTTCCGGCGGTGAAATGGGCGCCCTATTAGGCCCTAGCATAATGCCTGGAGGCGATGCGAGCATCTACCCTATTATCGCACCTTTTTTAGAAAAAATTGCTGCTCAAAAAGATGGACAACCTTGTTGTACCTATATCGGCCCCAGCGGCGCTGGACATTATGTAAAAATGGTTCATAATGGCATCGAATATGCTGATATGCAATTGATTGCCGAAGTATATCTATATTTCAAAAATATTATGAAGCTAGATAACAAAGAAATGTCGAAAATATTTGAAGATTGGGGCAACACCGAAGTCGGTAGCTATCTTATCGAGATTACAGCAAGCATTTTAAAAGAAAAAGATCCTCATAGCTCTCATGATTTGGTAGATATGATCGTAGATAGAGCCAGCCAAAAAGGCACAGGTAAGTGGACGCTCATCGAAGCGGCGGATCTGGCTCAGGATATTTCTATAATTCATTCTGCTGTTGGAAACCGTATTGTTTCTAATTTTACAGAAGAACGCAGTGTATTTTCAAAACATTTCAAAAACACCCCAAAGCTTAGCATCCCTACCCCTAACTTGTCCGTTTTAGATATTAAAAATGCTTACTATATCGGCAAATTAGTCTCTTATGCTCAAGGATTTTCGCTTATGGCAGAGGCTTCTAAGCAATTTAAGTGGGATCTTAATCTCTCCGAGATCGCCTCTATTTTTAGAGCAGGATGCATCATCCAAGCAAAACTTCTCGAAACATTAAGAGGATTGTTCAAAAAAGAGCCTCATCTTAAGAATTTTTTACTATCTCCTAGCATTCTACCCATAATATCATCTCATATTGGCAGCTTACGCCAGATGAATCTCGCATTTTCAATTACAGAAATACCTAATCCTACATTATCATCTGCATTAATATACTTAGATCAACTAAAAGCAGAATCTCTAGGTGCAAATTTAATTCAAGCTCAGCGGGACTTTTTTGGTGCTCATACCTTTGAAAGAATAGATCAAGAAGGGAGTGTTCATCATGAGTGGAACAATTAATAGAAATTTCACCATTTTTGGTGGCACAGGCGACTTAACATACAGAAAGCTTCTGCCTGCTCTTTACAATTTGTACGCTGAAAAAACATTGAAAGATAATGATCATATCCTCATTATTGGCCGTAGAAAATATAGCAAAGAGGACTATCTTAATATCATCAGAGAATGGATCTCAAAGTATGCACGTGTTAATTTCGATGTAAGCACCTTTTTAGGATTCACAAAATTGATTGAGTATTATCATATGGATTTTACTCAATCAAGCGATTACTCTCAACTTTCTAAACATCTTATAGAAGAAAAAATTTGCCAGAATATCTTTTATTTTGCCGTATCACCAGAATTTTTTAGCGTAATCTCAGAGGGGATTGCAAGTTTAAATCTCCCCGATCACCCAAAGCTCATCATCGAAAAACCATTTGGAGAAACTCTTGAAGAAGCCTCTAAGCTTAACAATAACTTAATGCAATATTTCGGAAAAGATAACATCTACCGCATCGACCATTATCTTGGAAAAGAAATGGTGCAGAGTGTACAGACAATTCGTTTCTCTAACCTACTTTTTAAAGAATGCTGGAATAATCGCTGCATCGATAAGGTTGAAATTATTGCCCACGAAGAAGTTGGCGTTGAAACAAGAGCAAGCTACTATGATAATACCGGAGCTCTTAAAGACATGGTACAGAACCATTTAATGCAGATTTTAAGCCTCATTGCCATGGAAGAACCCAGCGAACAATATCCCATTAAGATTCGTCAACAGCAAGTTTTTGAAAGTCTTCGCCCTATTGACAAGCTTGATATAGAACAAAGCCTCATTTTAGCACAATATCAAGGGTATCTGCAGGAAAAAGGCGTTAATCCTGACTCTCAAACAGAGACTTATGCCATATGTAAGCTATTCGTAGATAACGATCGCTGGCATGATGTACCTTTCTATATTAAGACAGGCAAAAGAATGCACACTCGGGAAATGAATGTAATAGTTACATTTAAAACCATTAAAGATGAGGCCCCTGATATTCTCATATTTAAAATACAACCATCAGAGGGAGTTAGAATTGAATTTAATATCAAGCAGCCAGGATACTCCAACGATCAAAGCCGAGCCGAAATGGATTTTTGCCAAGATTGTATCTTAGAATATCGAGCAAACACACCAGAAGCCTATGAACGCTTAATAAGTTCTGTAATGAATGGCGATAATTCTTTGTTTTCTACGTGGGAGCACATTAGTTTAAGCTGGAATTATATAAATTTACTCAAACAGGCATATGATAAAGCTAATATCAAGGTGAAATACTACGCACAAGGAAGCAAAAGTATATTATAAGCCTTTTTCTGGTAAAGACCCAGCTAAAATAATGGATCGAACCAACTCTGCAGCATCTTTTTCGTCCATTTCTGTCAGTTCTTGCCAAGAAATTGGCTTATTCACCACAGCCATTAGTTGTTTTTGAGGATGAGGCACTATTGTTCCTACTGGCATAAAATCATGGCACCCAATAAGAGAAATAGGCAAGACATCTATTTGATATTCTTTTAAGATTTTAATAAATCCCCGTTTAAATTCCTTGATTTCACCAGATTTAGAACGAGTTCCTTCTGGAAAAATTAAAATAGATGGGTTAATACGATTTTTTATCTTAGAGATTCTATCTATAATACGATCTTGAGATATTCTAGCATAAGAACGTGGGATAGGAATCCCCAAGCCTAGCTGCAACAACCAACCCACCACAGGTATTCGAAGGATACTTTCTTTCAATACCCATGCATAAGGCTGACACAATACCGCTCCTAACATTGGAATATCAATCATCGAACTATGGTTACTCACCACAATACAAGGACGATCCATCGGGATGTTTTCCTTATTTTTTATCACGACACGTTGACCAATAGGCACAAAAAATCCCCACGACCAAATATGCAGAGTAACTGACATTATCTTATTCATTCTTAAAACAAGCATCAGGATACATATTGGTGTTGCCAATAGAATAGTAAACCATAAATAAAAGCAATAATAAAAACAAAATTGCCATATCTGATGTATTTTTTTCATATAAAATCCCTGGAAATCAGTTTCCTCAACGATAACTTACTTTAAACCTCTATTTTTTCTCCAACAATAGAGAAATCCCTCTTTTATGTATTGCCAAGCATAACCCGATGCCAACGCACATGGGATTGATCCCATAAAAATTACAGGTAGTGCATATCTCATCTGCATTGCTAATGCAATATTATGAATAATATGGATATACATCATGTGCCAACCATAAATTGTCAAAGAATGTCTAGAGATATAAGATAAAAATGCCACCTGAATTTTCAAAAAGGAATTTTTAATGTTTTGAGGATGCATAGACTGGAGAAAATAAAATAACAGGGCAGACTGGATCAGCACACCTAATGTCTTGAAACTTTCAAGAATCTCCCCTTGATTTCCAAACATATATTCTAAAATATGAAGAGAAATCCCCCACCCAGGAACTTTAAATACTAATTCATTACTAGCAGCAATAATCAAAATGTAATTAATCATTGTTAATAGAATAAACCCAAAGAAAATCCATATAGTAAGAGAAAGCGATCGATTTCTTAAAGCAGCGTATTTAAGTACATATCCTATCATCATATATAGCAAGGGCTGATTGAAATAATAGCTCGCCATAAAAGGAAAAGGCTTTGCCATCAAGGATTCCGTCACAATAAAAATGAAGAAAATCATTCCAAATAAGAACAAGCCCTGTTTTCGATTAAGCAATCGAGGTGGACGAATAAACGGAGAAAATGTATACACAGGCAACATAAAGCCCAAATACCACAAGTGAGCTATATTCTTTGCTAAGAAATCACTACCAACAGGGTTCCATCCATGCCCACTTACCACCTGATAAAGATAATACACAATGAAAAAAAACACCAAAGGGCGAAAAATAGACTGAAAACGCATCCATACAATTTTTGATGTAGGCTCCACATTTTTAGAGAACAATAAATGCCCACTTATCATAAAAAATAACGGCACAGCAACCCGACCAACAGCAATAATAAATGATGTCATAAGGAATACCCTTGTATTAGCACTATATGTATAGTGCCATTGTTCTGCTGCATGCACGATAACAACTAAAAGACACGCTATAGCCTTCGTCCAGGTGATATTTTGATCTTCAATAATAACTTTTGTCTTCATACCTATACCTCTATTCTGGAAAGGGACAACACGGTATTGTTCCATATTGGATATTATATGTTTGTTAAATTATGGATATATAACTGACAATTTGGGTTATACAGGGTAGATATCTAAACATAACAAGCCTTAAAAACAAACTCTACGAACTAGTATACGATTTTTAGCTCCTTTTTGCAAGTTTTACCTCCCTTAGGGATTCCCCAATCCTTTTTATTGACTTAGGCTTGAAAGAAAAGTATAATGTAAAATAATACGTTGTTATACTATAGCACTTTAAAAGGAGATCTACGATGAAGAAATTTTGGATACCAGCTTTTTTAGCTATTTTGTCCTCGTGTGGAGGCCAAGACGTTCAAGGATCTCTGTTAAGCCCCGCTTTTTTAGACTCCACAAAGTCAAATCCTGCTCTAAAACGCGCCAATGCTAAGGATACCCTCGTTGTTGGAAGCCTCGAAATGTCAGGAAACTTCCTACCTATATATTATGTAACCGCTTATGACGTACAAGTGACATCATTAGTATTCGAAAGCCTCCTTTCTCTTGATGAACAAGGGAATTTTATTCCCTATCTAGCGGAAACAATGCCAACAGTATCATCTGACGGCAAATCTTACACTGTAAAACTCAAAAAAGGGATAAAATTCCATTCTGGAAACGAAATGACCGCTGATGATGTGGTTTTCTCTGCAAAAGTTCTCGCTGATCCATCCTACGACGGCCGTTTTGCTTCTGCCGTGCAAGATATGCTTGGTTATGAGGAGTATTCTCAAGGGAAAACCAAGATTTTTCGTGGCGTAGAAAAAATTGACGACTATACTGTTCGAATCAACTTCAAAGAACCTCTTTTTAGTAATCTTGCCCTCGTATCTATCACTGTTATGGACAGCAAATTCTACGCATACAACCATGGCGATGTTAGCCCCATCAAAGCTAAAATGAGAGACCTTTCCGGAACGGGAGCTTATATTCTCAAAGAATACAAGCCTAAACAATTTGCATTACTCGAAGCAAATCCCAATTACCACGGAACCCCTCCCAAGATAAAAAAAATTATCATTAAAAATGTTAGCCCCTCAACAGATGTTCAAGAGCTAGTAAGAGGCGAAATCGATATTCTTCCCTCAATAAGTGAGCCTGAAAAGCTAATTACCGCTAATAAAACAGGTTTTATTGATCGAATTCAGTATCCACGTCATGGGTATGGCTATTTAATGTTTAACTCATCTATTGCCCCCACTGATGATAAACGAGTTCGTCAGGCACTAAGCTATGGATTAAACCGAAAAGCCATTGGTGATATCTATTTTAAAGGGCTTTCCGATCTTGTTGATGCACCTATGTCTAAAATATATTGGACTTACGATGATTCTCTAGAAGAAAAAATGATTTCTTATCATTATTCTCCAGAAAAAGCCTCAGAATTGCTCGAAAATGCAGGTTGGATAATGGAATCTGATGGATTTCGATATAAAGATGGGGTAAAATTCTCTTTAGATTGGGTTGCCACAAAAGATAACCCTATTGTTGATGTCATTATTCCCGTATTACTGGACAACTACAAGAGCCTAGGGCTAGAAATACGTATTCAGCAGATTGATTTCACATCTCTCATCGATAAAGTTTATAATGAACGCTCGGGATTTCATATGTATAACATGGCCTTAAGCGAGGCTGCAATTCCTTCTCCTTATAATGTTTGGCATTCTCGCCTCAATAAACGCGGAGGAAGCAATACTGGGCAATATACTAATTTTATACTCGATGAACTTCTTGACAGAATGAAGCGAAGCCTAGATAGAGATATTTTTAAGGCACTGTGGCAAGAACACGTGTTAATTTTAAATGAAGATATGCCTATGCTGCCTCTTTATACCAATTATTTTACAGATTTAGTTAACCGTCGTGTGAAAAATTTGAAAACATCCTCTTTACGCCCTTGGTATGCTGTGATTGACGAGGTGGAACTATCTGATGAATAATATAGTATTATTCATCATTAAACGAGTTTTTCACATGATACCAATTCTATTTATCATATCTATTGTTCTTTTTATTATTACTCGATCCATGCCTGGTGACCCTGTAGATGTATACCTTGGAGCCGGCGCCAACGTGACAGCAGAACGTCGACTAGAAGTTCGACGCTTACTAGGATTGGATAAACCATTGGCTATTCAATATTTACAATGGGCTGGAAGAATGATTCAGGGTGATTTTGGAGACTCTTTTGTCTACAGGCGCCCGGTAAAAGAAATCATTGGCCCTTTTATTCGAAATTCATTTATCTTAAATATCGGTGGATTTATCTTAGCCTTTTTAATCTCTATACCTATAGGGATTATATCTGCTGTAAAAAAAGGACAGCTTTTTGATCGCTTTTGGACAATTTTCAGCCTTATTGGTTTTTGCATCCCCTCATTTTTTACGGCAATTCTTGTCATCTTTCTCTTTTCAATAAAGATTCCTCTATTTCCTATTAGTGGAATGTCTTCTGCTGGGGAATCACTTCAAGGGTTTTCCTATCTTATTGACGTACTTAAACATATGGTTCTTCCTCTTTTGGTAATTGTGCTTGGATCAATGGCTGCTCTTATCAGATACATGAGAGGGGCAATGCTCGAGGTATTGAAACAAGATTATATACGCACAGCCCGTGCTAAAGGGCTTCGAGGGGCAATTGTCATCTACAAACATGCTTTTCGAAATGCATTAATACCTATCGTTATTCTTACAGGTCTTTATCTTCCTGGATTATTTGGGGGCTCTATTCTTCTAGAGACAATTTTTGTTTGGCCGGGAATTGGGCGTGAACTATATTCCGCCATTATTGGGCGAGATTACAATCTTGTAATGACTCTCAACATGTTTTTTTCATTATTGACATTATTTGGAAGTCTACTAGCCGATATTGGAAATGCTCTGGTAGACCCTAGGGTGCGTATCTGATGATAAAACAAGTATCTCCCTCTCAATTAATTTGGGAACGCTTCAAAAAAAATAAAACCGCCTATGCTGGGTTAATCTGCTTTGGAATGATTGTCACTATTGTTATTATTCTCCCTTTTTTTATTCCCTATGGAAGAGACGAAATTAATTATTCTCTCTCTTACAGCCCTCCATCTTGGGCTCATCCTCTGGGAACAGATGAGCTTGGACGAGATGTATTGGTAAGATTACTCCACGGAGGTCGGATATCATTGCAAATCAGTTTCCTTGCTACTTTCATCAGCACATTTTTAGGATGCTTGATAGGAGGAATTTCTGGATTTTACGGAGGAAAGGTGGATTTTATTCTGATGAGATTCACTGAAATTGTGAATTCTTTCCCATTTTTACCTTTTGCCATTACACTCAGTGCCACTTTTGGAGCAGGATTTCCTCCTGATAGTCGAATTTATCTTACCGCTGTAATACTTGGATTACTAGGTTGGACTGGGCTATCTCGCTTAATCCGAGGGCAAATTCTCAGTTTAAAAGAGCAAGAATTTATGCTCGCAGCCGAAGCCCTTGGAATTTCGCCCATTCGCCGAATCTGGAGGCATTTACTTCCTAATACCTACGCCTATGCTATCGTTTCTATGACGCTTTCTGTTGCAGGGGTAATACTAACCGAGGCAGGGCTTTCTTTTTTAGGCTTGGGGGCACCTCAACCTACTCCAACTTGGGGAAATATGATTCAGGCAGCTCAAACTCCCTACACCCTCATCAACAGACCTTGGATATGGCTTGCTCCTGGTGTTTCCATATTATTAACAATTATCTCTATCAACCTCGTGGGAGAGGGGCTTCGAGAAGCTATCTCCCCTAAAGAGTGAGGCCACCTAATGCCATTATTAGAAATAAAAAATCTATCCATTACCTACCCTGAAAGCACTAAATCTGCCGTTGATAAACTGAATTTTTCGATTGCTCCTCATAATCGAATGGCAATTGCGGGCGAATCTGGATCTGGAAAAAGCTCTATCGCATTGGCAATAATGGGGCTTCTTCCTCCAAATACACATTGTGAGGGAGAAATCCTCTATCAAGGTCAAAATCTATTAACAATGCCTGAAAAGGACTTAGAATTAATCAGAGGGAAAGAGATTTCCATGATTTTTCAAGAGCCCATGACCGCCTTAAACCCAGTTTTTACCGCTGGAGAACAAATTATAGAGACAATACAAGCTCATGAATTCCTCAGTAGACGCCAAGCCAGAGCGCGAATGCTTGATATGATTGCCTTAACGGGCTTCAAAGATCCAACCCTCACAGCGTCTCTTTACCCTCACGAGCTATCTGGAGGAATGAGGCAACGTATAATGATAGCAATCGCATTGGTTTGTCGTCCCAAAATTCTCATCGCTGATGAGCCAACCACGGCTCTCGATGTGACAATTCAAGCCCAAATTTTACAGCTCATCCGAAATTTACAGCAGGAATTAGGCACTGCCTTACTCCTTATCACACATGATCTTGGCGTCGTTGTTGATACTGCAGAGGATCTACTTATTATGTATAGCGGGAGATTGGTTGAACAACTATCCATACCTCAACTTCTTAATGATCAAGCAACGCATCCCTACACTGCTGCATTATTGGACTCTGCCGAAAAAATGATTCCTATTCCAGCCGCGAAAGCTCTTCCTATCTGGGCAAACCCTGCTACAATGTGTGCTTTTGCACCAAGGTGCCCGAAAGCCCAAAAAAAATGCTTCACAGATAGCCCCAATACCTGTTTCTACCCCTTAGGAGATAGTTTATGAGCCTTTTAGAAATTAAAAATTTATGTGTTTATTATCCGATCAAGACATCTTGGATCTCAAAAAAATCTCAAAAATTCAATAAAGCTGTGGATAATGTTTCCTTTGACATCAAAGAGGGCGAAACTGTTGCGTTAGTTGGAGAGTCTGGATCGGGGAAAACAAGTTTAGGTCGAGCTATTCTGCGATTGATTCCCATTTATTCTGGGGAAATTATTTATAATCATGTGGATCTTTCTAGCCTAAACTCTAAAAAAATGATCCCTTTTCGAAAAGAAATACAAATGGTTTTTCAAGACCCTTATTCGTCTTTAAATCCAAGAATGAGTGTTGGGGAATTAATTGGAGAGGCGCTTCTTGCTCATAAAATCTTCCCCTCAGCAAATAAAATGTTCTACAAACATATTATAGACACTTTAGAACTTTGCGGGCTTGAAGAAAGCCATCTTAAGCTTTATCCTCATCAATTTTCTGGAGGGCAACGCCAACGAATTGGTATTGCTCGAGCATTAGCATTAAATCCAAAGTTACTTATCGCTGATGAGGCAGTTTCCGCTTTAGACGTTTCAATAAAAGCTCAGATTATTCAGTTACTTAAAAATATTCAACAAGAACGTGGAATATCCTATCTATTTATCACACATGATCTTAGCATTATCAACAACTTCGCTGATAGAGTTCTTGTAATGTATGGAGGAAAAATTGTAGAGGCTGCCTCGGCTAAGAGTATTTTTTCAAGCCCAAAGCATCCCTATACTCAGAAATTTTTAGATTCAGCGCCATTGATACGCCAAAAAAAGCTACACAAAGCCTCTAGCGTTTCGCCTCTGGAATCATCCCTCGAAACAATCCCCGAAGATGCCTGCCCCTATGTGTCTATTTGCTCAAAACGTCAAGACATCTGCTTAAAATCCGCTCCAAACTTGATAGAAAATCACCAGAATCATTCCGTTGCTTGTTTTTTTACCGACTAAAATGACTGAATTTCGTTCTGCCAAAGAGATTTTAGCTCTTGGCGTGGTGTTAAAACGATAGATTTACTACCATCAACAAGAACTTCTGCCACTCTAGGACGCATATTATAGTTAGAAGCCATACATGCTGCATAGGCACCCGCATTTTCAAGCAGAACATAAGAGCCATCTTGAATTTCGAGGGGGCAATCTTCGGAAAATAGGTCTGTAGACTCACAAATAGGGCCGACAACCTGATAATGCTGTAATTTTCCTTTGGGAGAAAGCGGAATAATACGGTGAGCAGCTTGATATAGTGCTGGGCGAATGAGTTCGGTAAATCCTGCATTAAGAAAGGCAAACATCACCCCTGCGCTTTCTTTTATATGAACGACCTGTGCAATCAAAGCCCCCACATTACCCACAAGAGAGCGTCCTGGCTCAATAATGGGAATAAGCCCCAATGGCTCTAGAGCTTTATTATACGCCGTAAACAATTGATGATAGTCAATTTCTTGCTCATCAATATAGGTGATAGGAAATCCTCCACCCAAATCTACATATTTTAGAGAATCATGATCTTTTTTAAGGGTTGCAGCGAGCTTTTCAACAACTTCTAACATGTTTAGAAAAGGTTGTATGCTAGCTACCATCGATCCAATATGGCAAGAAAGCCCTATCAATTTAACGTTTTTTAATCGAGATACAGCCTGCGCTACCTCAATAATATCATCCTTTGGGATTCCAAATTTTGCTCCCTTCACGCCTGTAGAAATATTCTTGTGTGTTTGAGGGTCGACGTAAGGATTAACTCGAAGGGCAATGTGAGCTGTTTTATTCAACAATTGTGCTGCCATAGAAGCTTGTTCAACTTCCCATAAAGATTCTGCATTCAACATGAAAATATCATTTTCGATAGCAATTTTAATTTCATCAGGAGTTTTAGCGCTCCCAGAATAGACAACATTTCTAAGGTGCCCTTGCACATCAATAACTTTCTGCATCTCTCCATTTGAGACAATATCAAAGCCCATGCCACACGATGAAAAATGATTAAGGATAGCTCGATGGCTATTTGCTTTAACTGCATAGCAAACCAAACCTTTTGGGCAAGTTGCATCGAACACATCTTTGATTTTTTTTATGTTGTCATTTAATTTTTTTAGAGAATAAACATAGAGAGGCGTGCCATATTGTTGGGCAATACTCTCAAGGGAGAGGTTTTCACAGAAAAGTTGATTGTTTTGTATTGTATGCACAAAATCCACCTTAGTCAAAATGTATTTTCATATTAAAGATAATGAGAATGAAAAAATTCTACGATCAACCAGTAAGAAAAAGCTAGATGTTTTTATTTATTTCATTGTTTTACAAGCAATTGCATCGATCTCAACAAGCACATCTTTAGGGAGACGTCGAACTTCAACAGTAGCTCTTGCTGGGTAGGGTTCTGAGAAAAAGCGTTCATATTCGGCGTTAATTGTAGAAAAATCGTCCATATTACTGAGGAATATCCCACAACGAACAACATCATTCATAGAGCATCCTGCTTCTTCTAAGATAGCTTTGATGTTTGATAGTGCCTGTTTAGCTTGATCGGCAACTTCAGAGGATATTTGCCCTGTTTTAGGATCAACGGGTATCTGCCCTGAAACGAATACCCAGCCTTGCATTTCTATCGCTTGAGAATACGGGCCAATCGCTTTAGGAGCATTTTCGGTGCGAATTTGTTTTTTCATATCAACCTCTCAAAACTAGTGTATTATTTTAAAGAATTGTACTGCTTCGAACACGGTTTTTAATCGTAATAAAATCTTCGGTGTAAACTTGAGGACTTCCGTTTTTAAGCTCGTAATGGACAACCCAATCACTATCATCAACAATATTCGCAGGATTATACGCAATCTTACTGTCCTGCGTGACAGGCTTTTTACGCACGTCTCTCCATTGTCCAGCAACCTTTATTTTATACATCTTCATCGACCAGCTCATTGAGTCTCGATCAAATTTTTGGAGAAGGCCTCCGCCCATGCCAAAAGATACATTTTCTGAACTGAATTTTTGATCTAACATTGCATTCACAAGGCTTGTAATACGAGGAATTGTCATTCCATCTCCCTGAATAATACGAATTGTATTTAAAACCTTATATCCTTTCTTATTAATGGTATAACCCCATGTTTTTGCCAAAGAATTTAACGCGTAAAGAACTACCTCGATAGGGTCTCCAGAATCGGGGCGCACTACAGGCTGCAACTTATAATTATTAATAAGGTTGATGATTTTAGGATCACCCCAAACAGTGTCCACAAATTGATAGAAATCGTATGAATCGGAGACAAAAGAGAACATTTTATCTCCATGAACATGACAATGCTCGATAAGATTGAGTAAGGCCTCTTTCTCTGCCTGAATATCACCTCCCCAAGAGGTAACCGTACTATGCTCGGCAGCAGGAATTGAGGCAGCAAGGTCGGCAACAGAGGAACCGTAGAGTGTATGCCCTAAAAACACCGCCTCCATTGTATCTGTCCCATTAAAATTGAGTAAGTGAGCCAAGCCACCCAAAGCAGCACTTTCTCCAGAAGTAGCACCACGAGCACCAAAATCATGAAGTTTATAATCTAGAACTGAAAAATTATTTTCGTCGACGCTTTCTTTAAAAGAATTAAAGAGAAAGCTCCGAACCGCCTTTGAAATAGTTGCAACCGTTGATGGATACCAAATACTCCGCTGAAACGCCGTCTCTATAAAACCAGGAAGCCAAACGAGGTCGGGATCATCGCATCCAACAACAACTAAGGGAAGATTATAATCTCTTAAAAGGTGCCCTTCTCGAACCCCTGTAATAGTAAGGGGCAAATACCCCCCATAATGAGAAACAATTTTATTTAAACCCTTTTCCGGAAAAGGATAAGGAGTAGCTCCAATATTAAAAGACTTCATCAGATTTTTACAACGTTGAATATCTTCTATTGTAAGCGGCTTTCGGAGGTATTTTTCAATAAAATATCGAATACCAAAAATTGTATATTCTGTAATATCGGTAGTATAAGGTTTTCGTGGCGCCAAATATAAGCGAGATGCCTCTGAATGGGGTGGCATTTGAAAATAATGACTCACCTTATAGGCATCCGTAGCAAAAGCTGATAAAATATTAACAGAATGAAGAATATCTGACATGCAAAACCTCTTACTCTTAAAAGGGGAATTCTGTATTAATAGTAAAAGAATAGGAGAAACTATTCTCTGATATGGCGTAAGCAAAATATTGAGAAAAATTAAGTGCTAGTTTTCCATAAATGACAGAAAGATTGATATCCAAACGAAGATAGATTGATTGCAGATAGCCATAGGAACTCCACCATCCCCCACGGTAGCCTGTAAAAACATTAATACTTTGTAAGAATATCTCTCCCATTTCAATACCTTGATTTATCTCTCCAGGAATGGTGAGTAGATCTATCGAGGTGAAGAAAGCTTGATCTGATGGGCGAGTAAGATGAGAATATTCAACCCAAGTAGGAATAATAGAAGTTCCTAAAGATGAGGACCCAGAAGGAACTACTCCTCCTAAATCATAGACCCCATAGAAATTAAAGAATATGGGCACAACAGGGGGCGAAAATTGAATAGAGGACTCTACTCTCCATAAATCAACATTAAATGTATTAATTGCTGCACGTAAATTAAAGTATATAGAGCGTTCAAATGAGGGAGAACCTTCTGAAATTACATGATTCCATCTAAAAGATCCATCAACTATAAGCTGTTGAATAGCAAGATTTGTCCACAAATAAGGGTGTTCGTCTGCAGGCCCTATAAATCTCCCCTGCCAACTCAAACGTGTTGTAAATGACCCCGACCCTAAAAATGCAGTATTAAACGGTATTTGAACCCCTGTACTTATAACTATAGCATGGTTGGGAGTATTCACCTGCTGGAAATAAATATTCCGAATATTAAGAAATAAATCCACTGGCAGTGAAGAATGCGTCCAATTAAATTGAAATTGTGGCACCCCTTGGAAATAATTAAATCCAAGAATAAAGGTAATTGTATTGGCACCTATTGGGTCAAAAAGAATTGTTTGAATCCCCGCCTCAGTAAAGTCTGCGTAGGGTATCCAAAAATAGGGTAAAAGATCTACTACTTGCTTGTATCGTTGAGGAAGATATTTTAAATCAATGCTATCAATATTGGCTGGCGTCATTACAGATGCTGGCAATGCCTTGAATGGCAAGACAATCTCCCTGCCTTGAAGAGTTGGTAGTCGAGAAATATTATCATTATCTCCAAATGAGCCATGCACATAGACTTGCTGGTCATCGAAGGCTGTATGCAACATCTCCCCTCGAACGTTATTAGTAAGCAACATGATACTTTGGCCGCGGAATAACGCCACTTTATACAAGCCAATTTTTGATTCTGTATAAGCAAAACTAATACCTTCTGGAGAATCTGTTAAGAATCGGGGGTAATTTACTGATGAATGCGAGAAGGATTCGATAATTGTTCCATCCATACGCACACGTGTAAGTTTTCTTTCACCATTAATAGATGCCAAGGTATAGATGTAATTTTGAAATACTTTTGGCGTACTAAAATGAAAATTATCAGTGCCATTTATAAGAACACTTTCAACCCCTTTATCATAGTAAACCAGTTTCATTGGGCTTACGGTACTAACTCTTATTGCAGTAAATGTTGGATTTTGCTTTGTAGCATTTGGAGCAAATGAGGCCTCTTTCAAACCATAAAATATTGGCTTCAAAGGAATTCCAGTTTTAATATCGAGGATAGCTACAAAAACTTTTGCTATTCTCTTCTTAAAAACTGTCCCAGATACTAAAATCATCTTCTGATCGGGAGAAACGTGAACGCTTTCCCATGTTGATGACCCATATAGAACTAATTTATCTTTACCAGTGTTTGTATTTATGCTACGAAGCTCTCTTTTTCGAGAATCGTAATAATAAATTGTGTCGTCACGCATCACAAGTGAGGTAATGCGCCGCTTACGATTAGGTAAATACGGCTGTAAATCTTGTAAATCTGGTATTAAACCTTTTTGATAATTTTCAAATTCAGACCACAAAGAAGCTATCGTTCGAGCTCTTTGTGAAGGAGACTCTTTTGCAGATCGCCCCACTGCATTTGCCGATAACTGCCATCGAGACAGATTATCCCAAAGTTGAACATCAAATTTAGCAGTGAAATTCGTTGCTAAATACTGATAAAATAAAGAACCATATGCATAAGGAAGTTGTCCTGTGTCAAAACTGAGATCCGCCCCAGAGACTCGGGCAGGAGAACGTAATCGAGATTTTTTGGTGTATAGATCTCTTCGTAAATGATGAAGGGTGTAAGGATCATGCAGACGCCCATATCCTCCATCACTCTCCCTATTAATGGCCACGCCCTCAATAAGAGATGTTGATGCAAAAACAGAATTGGGATGATATATATTTCCAAATAAATAGTCAAATCGGGGTGTTTTTTTAGCCTTAACAGAAATAGTAAAGATGTGGGTTAATTCATGCCTAAAAATAGTACGAGTATAATCGGGGCCAAAGTTTGCAATGGTGGAATCTGCTACTGCGGGAAAAGCTGTATAAATTTGTATAACAGGCACTCCAACAGGCGATGCCAAGCCATTTACAAGCTGATATTCACGAGAAATTATCACTCGAATAGGTGCCACGATATTCTTTAGTGGACCATAAATCTTTTGCAGTGATTCGTACTCTTGATCGGCATTAACCGCCAACTTAACGGCATCCTCGTAAGAGTCATCCGAAAAAATAAAGCGAAAGTACTTTGTGTCAAGCTGTTTTAGTGTGTAGACAGGGCTTGAAAATGGATAAACGTAAAATTGTGCATGAAGTATATTCCCTATACATATACACATTAATATAAATAGCTTCTTCATTGATGTAGTATAATACAATTAACGTTGAAGTGTCAAGGATACAGGAAAAGAATCAAAAAATACAATTAATACTTAATATGTTTAGAAATATTCCGTTAACATAGTTTAGATACGTTTTTTATTTTACAAAATAAATAGGATTGTTTTATGAGTATCATGAAAGTAAATCAAGCTCGGAAAGGCTCTTTTCTTCTTTATTCTGCCGCCTTTTTATGGGGAAGTACATTTATATTTCAAAAAACCTTACTTTTAGAGGGTATTCAACCCTTCTATATGATAGGTATTCGATTTTCTTTCATTATTGTGACTATTTTTTCTATACAATGGCATAAAATACCAAAATACACTTGGCTACATGGGCTTGTGCTTGGCACTCTTCTTTTTGTTGCTTTTTCACTGCAAACATTTGGATTAAAAACCTTAGATAGCTCCGTAAGTGCATTCCTCACGGGGACACTGTTGATTTTTACTCCCATTTTAAGCCATTTTATTGATAGAAAATCACTAAATATTTTGAACATTATTGCCGTAAGCAGTGCTTTTGTTGGTGTATATTTTTTTAATTTAGATAGCAATGCTCATTTTACATGGAATACTGGTAGCATTCTAACGATACTCTGCGCTCTAACTTATGCTATTCATTTAATTATCACTGCGCGATTTGTTCAGACAAGTAATCCTGTAGAACTTAATGTTGTGCAAAGCATTGTGTGCTCCTTAATAGGATTTGCCTCTGGATTTGCATTTAACGAGCCATTTCCACAAGTATGGACGCCTTTATCCATCGTATCTATCCTATATCTTGGGTTAATAGGCTCTATTTTATGCTACACTCTACAATCGATGGGACAAAAATTAGTTAAAAATGTAATTAAAGTAACATTGATTCTGGCTTTAGAACCACTTTTTGCTGTGCTCCTTGCCGTTCCGATTTTAGGAGAATCGATCGGGCTATCTCGATTAGCAGGGATGATTTTTATCTTTGGAGGAATTCTCCTTAGTGAATGGCAATCGATAAAAGAACACAAAGAGTTATTAAGTGTTAAACACGACCAAAGAGATCAAAAAGGCGAGGGAAGATAATGTCTGATATAAGCCCTAAAATGCAAGTCCAAATTGATGATTTAAATCCTAAAGAAATTTTTGCTGAAATCAGCTCCGAAATTGGGGTAGATAAAAAAAGTTATACTCCCCGCCAAAAAACACGCCTTAATTATACATATGTTGTTTTACTAAATCTTATTTTAATATTTGCCGTATCTCTAGGTGTTTTCACGGTTTACCGTATTTTTAGAGAGCAAGGCATTAAAATGACTGAAGGTACTGGAGGCATTCAAAGCTTAGAAATTCTTCTTCTTGAACAAGAAAGTCGTCGACAGGCACAGGAACTCCAAGCAAAAGAAGCCCTACTCCAACAAGCTCAACAAATTCTTTCAGAAATAGAAGGACAACTCGCCTTAATACGCTCTGATATTCAAGGGCAAGTTAGCACCGAACTTGATAGACAACGAAGCGCTTTAGAAGAACAAATTCAACGAGAACTAGAGGGCAAAAGTGCTTCCGAACAGCTAGAAATTAGGAATCAGTATCAACAACAACTTCAACAGCTCCAGCAACAATCGCAACAAGAAATAAATCGTCGCATTGCCGAGGCTGAAAATGAAATTCATCAAGAGTTAGAACAACGCCAAGCAGAACAATTACGTCTTCAAAATGATCTCAAAGTATTGACTGAACGTCTTCGAGTACAGGAACAAAATGAAGTAGTTCAAGTTCAACCTAGCCCCATTATTCAAAATGTTTATGATGATAGTGGCGTATCCTTTCTATTTAACTCTATCGAATTAATGCTACGTTCTCAAAATTATAGCGATATCGAAGCTCAATTAGAAAAGATTGAAGATATATATAGCCGCCCAGCCCCAGAAGTTAAAAAAGCTGCGGATCTGTTTCTGGTATCGTTGATTCGCGATTATATTAGTTTGTCTAATAATAGTAGCAACTTACTCACCCCGATAGTCATTAATACCAATATAACAATCGCTGCAGAACAAAATAACGATGATATGGCTCGATTCCGCCTTATTATAGAAGAAATATCTCGCCTAGTGAACGATAACCCCCGAAACCCTGCTATTACAGCAAGGCTTCGAACCCTCGAAGAGCAAACACCCGATGCCTTTGTATTCTATAACGCATATCGTTCTTACCTCGCTCAAGAAGATGCTCGAAAAGCCGCTCCATTAATAAAACAGGCTGAACAAGCTTACAAACAACGCAGATATCCTCAATCTATATCCATTTACCAAAATATTTTGCGGACATACCCCAATATTCCTACTCAGCAAAATCTTCTAAATGATCTTTATTTGGCACTACAGGCACAATCTACCTCAGAGCAAAGCAATGTTTATATTCCAAGGGATACACGCGAGATACCAGAAGCTAAAAGTATTAAAGAAATTCAAGATGCAAACCTAATCTATATGAAAGCCCCCGATGGTTACGTCTACGATATGGGAGGAGAACGCATTGTTGTTTCTTTATTACCGGGAATTATAATGAAGCCAAAAGATACTATCCAAATTTTCCGAGTAGGCACCACAAATGGAGTACAACTATCATTAATAGGTGAAGGAACCGTAATTGAAGGTAAAGGAAAATATATCTCCGCCAAAGTGACTACATCACTTATAAAGCTCGGAGATATCGTATATATTTCAAAATAAAGAAGATATACTAAGTGACGTTCTGTTTTTTTGACAGAAATTAGAAAATAAATTAAAATAATTGCAGTATTTTCTTATGATTTTCTAAAAATATCCGAGAATATCAATACAGTTAATAGAAAAAATTCGAACAGGGGAATTATCTCATGAAAAGATCAATAATTGCCGTATTCCTAGTTTTAGGCCTTTCCGCGCCCATGTTTTCCCAATATGATGACTATGGAGATGGCGGATACGATGCAGACGGTGGATACGGAGAAGAAGGATATGGTGACGATGGTTACGGTGACGATGCTTATGGTGATGGCTACGGTGACGGCGGCGGGGGCAACCTCGGTGCTGGAGACATTGGCCTCCCTACAGGTGGAAACACAACACCTACTCAGCAAGTAATCAATAATGCTGCAACAACACCAACAGTTCAGACAACCTCAGTATCTGGGCCAGAAGCAAATTATCTGATTCAGATAAAAACCCTTATTGCCGAAGGAAAAAGTGTTGAAGAATCTGATACCAATGGTGTCACACCTTTAATGAACGCTTCCGCCCGTGGATACGTTGAGACGGTTAATTACCTGCTCACTAACGGTGCTGATGTAAACCTCCGAGGGCGTCAAGGCCAAACAGCTTTGATGTATGCAGCAGCTAAAAACCAGTTGGCTATTGTTCAATTACTTCTTTCTAACCGAGCAGAAGTTAATGCTAAAGATATTGCCAGTGGTAAAAATGTTCTTATGTATGGTATCGACTCAGGGAATCTCCCCTTGGTTACCTACCTACTCGATAATGGAGCTTCTATCTCTACATCCGACTTTGTAGGTCGATCTCCGTTGATGTACGCTGTGCAAGGTGGACGTTTAGAACTTGTTCGATTCTTCATCGAAAAAGGCGCTGACCCTAATGTTCGCGAAAATAGTGGAAAATCAGCATTAAGCTACGCTGTAGAAAAGAATTATCTACCTATTGCCCGTGCGTTGATTGAATCAAACGCTAACATGAATGTTTCTGATGAAAATGGTATTACACCCTTCATTATGGCAGCTCAAAACGGGGAAGTTCCGATGCTAACACTGCTATATAACCGTGGTCAAAACGGTGCAGACGTTAATGCTCGCGATCTTCAAGGACGAACAGCGTTAATTTATGCAGTTAATAATAAAAACAAAGCTGTAACAGATGCTCTCTTATCAATGGGTGCTGATAAAGATATCCAAGATAACACAGGTTGGACAGCGCTAATGTTTGCCGCCAGTGATGGAAATATTGATATCACGAAAGCCCTAATTGAGCGTGGCGCTTACCTCAATGCACAAAACAAGTATGGTCAAACAGCGTTAATGCGAGCCGTTATCTGGGGTAGAACCACTATGGTTAAATACCTTGTTGGAAAAGGCGCTTTAACGGATATTAGAGATAACTCTGGTAAGAATGCTCTTATGTGGGCTGGAGAACGTGGTAACACAGATATTATCCAGTATCTCATAACAGATAGTAACCCTACTCGTGAAAACGTTGTTATTGATCGTTAAATTAACAGATTAAATAGATAAAACCCTATTAACATACAATAGTCCCCTACTAAACATAGGGGACTATTTTTATAAAAAATAAATATTATAAAAAACTTGATTTTTTATAATACTATGATATAATATGAAGGGTGTAATCTTTTTGAGATTTACTATGAGATAATAAAAGTTTGCATCTCTAATAGATAGCTTCTATTATGACATAATTGTTAAATCCTAATAAGCTTTACGCAAAATTAGATGAGAGGTCATTCATTTATGAAAATTTTACAACGGGGTATTCTTCTTGTTGTTTTACTTGTTGGTATTGCTCTACCGGTATTTGCACAGCCTAGAACAGTTGTAAGAACCAATCAACGAGGACAAATTGTTCGACTTACAGTATCAACTAACAACAGAATTTTACGACAAGAAGTTATTGGTAGTATTGATTATGAAGAAGTTGCAGCTCCTCAACCGGTTCAGCAACAGCGTCGCCGAGCTGTAGTTGAACAACCTCCTCAAGAGGAAGAAGAGGAAGAGACTGAGGATGTATCAACTGGGCATTTTATAGGACTCTCTTTAGATTTTATTGTGCAGAATGCTAATGGTCTTTCTCGCTTATCTGTTCAAACAGACCCAGCAAATGTTAATACAGCCTATGGTGCTCAAATCCCATTTTTTGGAAACAACATTGGTTTAGGTGGTGGTGCAACCATTACTTATATGTATGCCTTCCCAAGTTTTTTAACAATTCACTCTCAGTTAGAGATAAATACAACTGGTTGGATTTTCTCTGCATTTAACCTAGGTCTTGGTGCTCGTGTGCCTGTAGGAAGAATGTTCTTTATAACAGATGCAGCATTTAGTTTAGGGATGACTGGCGCCACCCTACCCCGAGTTACTGGGATTGTTCCTATTGATGGAACCCCTGATGAATTATTAGCTCTTTTAGTTTTGTTTGGCTTTAGAGCTCGCATTGGTGTTCAATTTCAAATGACTCAAAATTCATTTTTCACACTCTATACTTCTTATGCAGCATATCCTTGGGGTATTTCAACAGCCTCTGGAGAAACTCGTGTAAATGATACAATTCTTGGGCAATCAATCATTCAAGATGCATTCAAAGTTGGATTTGAGTTTAGCTGGAGAATCACTTCTAGATCAAGAAGTCGTCAAGAAGAAGATGATGGCTATGATGATGATGGCTACTAATTCCCTTTAGATCACTTATAACTAATAAAAAAAGCCCCAGTATTTGGGGCTTTTTTTTATAACGATAAGGATTTCAAAATAACAAAAATAAAAAGGGGTTTGGAAAACCCCTCATGACGGGAGAGGGACTTGAACCCCCGACCAAAAGATTATGATTCTTCTGCTCTACCGGCTGAGCTATCCCGCCCCTAGATTTGCGGAGGGAAGAATCGAACTTCCGACCTCCGGGTTATGAGCCCGACGAGCTACCACTGCTCTACTCCGCGACGTGTTAGTTATTATATCTTATTTTTAATCATTTTTCAAGCTTTTTTCAAGCTTTTTTTATATTTTCTTTCCTATTTTTTCCAAAAATCATTTTTTTCTTTGATACTGGGTCGGCAACCAATTTTTCTCTAGATGCAACACCCATTTTATATTCTTTACGAATCAATTTAACTAACCTAGATCCAGCTAAGCGCCCATTATTAGAAATAAGAATTTCTGCAACCGATCGGAAATAATATACTCCATCCGGAATTGGAGCCATCTTTACAAAACGGCCTTCTATCTTAGAAAAAAATGCCTCACCCAACTTAAGGGATAAAGTATCATCCCTACTTTCACAAATTTGCCGACTGATTCTATTCAGAAAATTGAAAATCTGTGTCCGTGCATTAATTTGATCCTGTTCACTTTTTGCTTCTGTAAGTTCTGAAAAAACAATCATATATTCTTTAATTTGATCAGAAACATACATCGATGAGTAGATATCCTTAATATATTGCCCTTGCTTTAAAGATTGAATCAAAGCTCTATGTAATAAAATAACGTAGTATAGGAATAAAACAATCCCAATCCCTATGCCGATAATAATCATCATTTCTGGAGAAATAGTAAAAGCGGGGCCATTAGAAGCTGTAGGTATTGGATTTGCAATAGCCTGCGCAACATTATCAACCTCTGTAATATTTTGGAATTTGGGAGTCAGAGATGTATCAACTAATGGAAACTCTGGAAACATAGATGCCTCTTGATTTTTTATGATTATACGATGCACTGTTTTTTTTTGCAAACTTTTTACATAAAAACATTTAATTAAGTATGTTTTTCATTGTTTGAGCTTTATTATCGCTAACAAGAGCTCTGAAAAGAAAAAGACCTGCTAAAATAAAAAATAAGTACTCTAAAAACCAACCAGAGCGAACATATTGTGATCGATAACCTTCAGGCATAACCTTCACATCCGCCACATAGACTCCATCTGTATACTCCGGAATGCCTGAGTAATCAATACGGCCTAAAGGGTCGATAACCACGGTTATACCCGTATTCACCGAACGAGCAATAGATCTTCTTAGCGAAATTGATGTATGCACACTATTTACCAAGTGCTGCCATAATGGTGTTTTAGAACCTAGTTTCCATTTATATGCCCAACCATCATTGGTTGCATTGACAAAATAAGATACTCCTCTATCAACAAAAATACGTGCCAGCGATGCATATATGTCCTCAAAACAGATCAGCATTGCAAATTTTCGACCAGCCCTATCTCTCATAAGAGTAAATTCATCCCCAGGAGATGCCCAAGCCGCTCCTATGGAATCTAAAATATTTTGTATCCATTTGATATTCCTTGCTCCAGGAATCCATTCACCAAAAGGAACAATATGTATTTTTCTGTATGTATTTGTTTGTATTTCCCCATCTGCGTTATAATCAACAAAAGTGGCAGCGTTGTAGAATTTTCCCGTTTTTTTATCATTATCAAAATGAGTTAAAACTATAGGAACATTATATTTACGAGGGAGATCAACCAATTGAGAGGTATAACGATTAACTGGGTGATTTCTCCCTAAATTATCAAGATTCTGCCAAAGAAAATCAAGTGTCATAATCTCTGTTTGAACAATAAGCCTTGCATTTTCATCGACCGCAGTTTTAACCATTCCCTCAAATTTAGTGAAAAGATCAGCCTCAACCGAGCGCCAATTAAAAGAGCCAGGACGGTTTGGCTGAATTAGGGCTATTTTTTCTGATGCAAGTTTGTTATCGACGATATCCGACCAGCGTTGAATAGCCGAAACCCCGTAGGCAATATTAGCTAAAAAGCAGAATAACCCCACATAGAATGGGAAAAAACCAGCCAATATTGCTTGATGCAGCGATCGTCCATCTCTCCATAAAATAAGAATCTCAGCAACAACACTATTCACAAGGAGAATTAGGAAGCTAACTCCTGCCCAGCCAATAATATCTGCCGATTGAAGGAATACCAACTGATTCCAGAGTGCATCTGCTGGGGTATTCCAGCGAAATCCAATAAATCCAACACTTCGAAAAACTTCGAAGGCGGTGAGAAAAAGTGGCACCGAAATAAAGCGGAAAAAGGGAAAACGTGCCCCCGTATATCGAGCAAATAACAAAAATGCGGTAAATAAAAACGAACAAAATGGATAAGCAAAAAATATGCTTGCTTCGTGGAAAGCTACTAGCCAAAAAAGTGTCCCAGCAAAATACAACATTGCCGAGAAAAAGCCATATATCATCACATTTTTAAGACTAGTTTGATGCACCGCATAGACAAGAGGTATATATGCAACCCAGATTAGAGGGAAACTAAACATCGGGTATGATAAAATACCCAAAATTGCCCACATTGGAAAACAAATGCGATTTCGGAATACTTCATCTTTACTTAGGCGAGTAAAAAATGCTTGCAAAAACGGTATTTTCATGTCAAACCCCCGATTTCTCATTATATCCAAAAACCCTACTTTTGTCAATGTAAGATAGTATGAATTGATCTTGCTGAAATTTGAAATATTTGCTCAAGAAGACTATAATATCTAGTATTTGTATTCTCCATACGATGCAAGAGGTTTTTCATGCATAAAACGTTAATCAAACTTTCCGCTGTTCTTTCATCTATTTTCATACCATCAATAGCTTTATATGCTCAACAACTTGCTATTCCCACATTAAATTTTAACGTGGCTCAGGCTCGAACTCCCACTGAAGTCGCCTTGGCCGTACAAATATTATTTTTACTTACTATTATATCACTAGCACCATCTCTTTTAATTCTCTTAACGTCCTATGTCCGCATTTACATCGTTCTTTCATTTGTAGGGCGAGGGCTTGGCACTCAGGGTTTACCCCCCAATCAGGTTATTTCTGGTTTGTCTTTATTTATGACACTTTTTGTGATGTTTCCTATTTTACAACGCTCATATAATGAAGGAGTACAACCTTATTTGAATAATCAAATCACACTCCAGCAAGGTTTTACTCAAAGCATGGAACCATTACGTCAATTTATGTTTCAGGAAACATCAGAAAGATATATCTTCCGATTTATCCAACTTTCAGGAACAGAGCGTCCTCGCACTCCAGACGATGTGCCTACTCATGTGTTAATACCAGCCTTTGTATTAAATGAGATTTCAATTGCATTCTATATGGGAGTGTTGATTCTTATTCCCTTTACGATAATTGATGTTATCACTGCAGGAACTCTCATGAGTATGGGTATGATGATGGTTCCCCCAGCTACTATTGCATTCCCCATCAAGATCTTGCTTTTTGTTCTTGCTGATGGGTGGGATCTTCTGATCGATAAGTTAGTACGTAGCTTCATATCTTAGTAAGGAGGGATAGATGTCTCAAGGATTGGTTTTAGCTATCATCAACCAAACTATGCTTGAAGTTCTCTTTTTAAGTGTTCCTATTTTAGGAGTTACGATGGTTCTAGGATTGATTATTTCGATCTTTCAAGCAACTACATCTATTCAAGAACAAACTCTTACTTTTGTACCCAAATTTATTGTTATTACCATTATGCTAGGGGTCGCCGCCCCCTTTTACTTGACACGCATGCTCAATTTTGTTAGTGCCATGTTTGAACTCATTGCAACAGCTAAAATGTAGGTAAAAATGCTAGTTAACGTTTTTCAGAGTAATTTTCAGATATTTATGATTGTATTTATTCGTGTCTTCGCCTTATTTTTAACTTTGCCCGTGCTTTCTTCTGGGGTTCCTGCTATGTTTCGTGCTGGATTAGCCTTTTTTACAGCATTAACAGGTGCTCCAATGGTGATTTCACTAAATCTCATCCCTATACCTCCTAATTTCTCTGTTCTTATTATTGATTTATTGGGCAGTTTTCTTGTTGGGGTATCCATAGGGTTTTGTGTGCAGATGATGGTTGTAGCTTTTCAATTATCAAGCACAGTATTTTCGACAACAATGGGAATTTCATTCTCAGAAAGCGTGGACCCTTTGGGGCAAAGCACTATCCCTGCTATCGGGGGAATAACAAGTACGATTATCTCTTTGCTTTTTATTCGAACCGAAAGCCACCTTATTTTTATGGAAATGATCATCAATTCCTTTAGAGATATCCCTCTAGCAAAGATTCAGGCAACAGAAGGGCTTATGTTTGGGCTAAAAATGACTTCTTCAGCCATTTTCGGGCTTGCTTTTAAGCTTTCGATGCCTATTATTGGTATCACATTACTCCTAGACCTCGCTATGGGGATGATAGGAAGGGTTGCTCCTCAATTTAATGTGATGATTATGGGCTGGAATATCAAAATTATGCTTGGATTTCTCATGTTATGGTTTATTTGCCCACCTCTAATTGATTATGGCTCTCTCATGCTAAGCGAGCTGGCAGATAGTATTCGGCAGTTAATTCGCCTTTCGGGGAGGGCTGCATGAACGAAGACTTAATTCTTATCCTAAGTATTGATATATCAAACTTTAACTTCGATCTTCAACGCTTTGCCGCCGAAGATGAAGGACGAACAGAGCTTCCCTCCGAGCGTAAAAAACAACGTGCTCGTGAAGAAGGGAACATCCCTATGTCTCCTGAATTATCGGGGATTGTTATCTTTTTATCTGTTTTTTTTGGGATTGTTTTCCTATGGCGCTATTTATTCAATCACCTTCTTGAGATGATTCGTTATTATATTGCTAATATCGATAATATTTCCGTATCTAAAAACAACATTCAAGCAGGATTCTGGGATACAATCTATCATATAGTAGCAGTACTTGGGCCTATTTTAGCAATTGCCGTGGTATCAACATTGATAATCTCTCTAATACAGACTCGATTTCTCTTTACCACAAAGAAACTAGCTTTTAATTTAGAAAAAGTCTTTGGAAGTATCTTTAAAAATCTTCAAAAGATGTTTTGGAGCTCTCAAGCGCTTTTTAACTTAGGAAAATCCCTCCTCAAGGTGATCGCTGTTTTCGGGATTGCAGGGGCTTTTGCTCTAAACGCATTACCCTCGATGATCGCCTATACACGAATGGATGCTCAAACCTCATTTGGGATGGTCGCAGGATTGTTAGTTCGATTCGTTGCAATGACAGGCATCCTCCTGCTGATTTTTGCAATAGCAGATTATATTTTCCAGCAGCGTGAACACACCGAACAACTTAAAATGACTAAAAAAGAACTTCGTGATGAACTCAAAGAAGACGAAGGCGACCCCGCTATCAAAGCTAAAATTCGACAGCTTGAAAGCCAATTAGGGATGCGCCGAATGATGGCAGCAGTTCCCACAGCGGATGTCATCATTACTAACCCAACGCACTATGCCGTGGCTATAAAATACGATAGAGCAATTGGGTCTGCTCCGATTGTTGTAGCAAAAGGAAAAGACAGAACTGCTTTGCGAATCAGGGAGCTTGCCAAAGAAAATCAAGTTCCAATTATCGAGAACAAACCCTTAGCACGTGGCCTTTTTGCCACCGCAAATGTAGGAGAAGAAATACCCTATGAATATTGGGAAGTTGTCGCAAATATTTTATCTCTTGTTTACGCATCTTCGGGCAAAACACGCACTGTCCATGAAGAAGCTATTCGTTATATCTAGTAAGGAGTTATTATGGCTGATACATCACCAACACCGTTAAACCAAGGTTTACGTGCTCTGAATATCCTTTCTAAAAATTCAGACCTTTTTATTGCTCTTTCCGCAATCGGGGTTGTACTAATGCTTATAGTACCCATCCCGCCTTTTTTACTTGATATAATGCTATTGCTTAATCTATCTCTATCCTTTTTAATTATTTTATCAACGATGTATGTTATTCGCCCCTCCGACTTTTCAGCCTTTCCAACATTAATACTTCTAACAACTGTTTTCAGCTTGGCGCTTAATGTCTCTTCTACTCGTTTAATCCTTACTCAAGGGCAAGCGGGCAGTATCATCAGCGCTTTCGGGAATTTTGTTGCGGGAGGAAATCTCGTTGTAGGATTTGTGATTTTTATCGTTCTTTTGGCTATTCAGTTTATGGTAATTACCAAAGGGGCTACGCGTGTTTCTGAAGTATCCGCCCGTTTTGCGTTGGATGCCCTCCCCGGTAAACAGCTTACAATTAATGAAGAACTTAACAGTGGCTCTATCACTGCAGAAGAAGCTCAAGTAAAACGAAACGCACTCAGCATGGAAGTTGGCTTTTATGGAGCAATGGACGGGTCTTCGAAATTTGTATCTGGTAACGTGCAAGTAGCCGTGGTAATTGTTATTGTCAACATCATCGGTGGCATTATTGCAGGAAGCATGAGAGGCGAGGGATTATCCGTCTCTGCCCAAAAATATACAATTTTAACCATTGGTGATGGCTTAGTTTCTCAGATTCCCGCACTGTTGGTGTCGGTGGCAACAGGTATTATTGTTACTCGTAATAGTGCCAACGAAAAATTTGCTAGTGACGTCGCAAAGCAAATCGTCATGTTACCTAAAACCTTGTACATCACTGCAGGAGCAATCTTTTTAATTGGGGTATTACCTGGGTTTCCCTTCTTTCTAACAACATTTATTGCCATTTTATTTAGTGGAAGCGCCTACATTATGGGGCAAAGCATTCAGCAAGAAGCAAGCCAGCTAGTTAAAGATAAACAAGCTGCCGAAATTCAAGACAACCAGCCAACAATTCAAGATATTCTTCATATAGATCCTATGAGCTTAGAGATTGGGATCCATCTTATACCTCTTTTTGATGCCTCTCAAGGGGGAGATTTGCTAGATCGAATCAAGCAGATGCGTCGTGTTTTGGGCTTAGACTTAGGGCTGCTCGTACCTCAAATACGGATTACAGATAACGTCAGTTTGAATGATCAAGAATATATCGTCAAAATTAGAGGGGAAGAAATTGGGCGTGGGCGATTGCATGTTCGACGCCTGCTAGCGCTCAACCCAAAACTAGACCTCAAAGAAATTGATGGTATAGAGTCGCTCGACCCTACGTATAATCTTCCAGCAAAATGGATAGCACCCGAAGACCGCAACGATGCCGAAAAAATTGGATTCTCACTTTATACACCGGCAACGGTTCTTTCCACACATCTTACAGAATTAATTCGTAAAAATGCATGGGCTCTACTAACACGCCAAGATATTCAAAAAATGACAGATGCCTTACGAGCAGAATTTCCTGCCATCGTAGATGATGCCTTGAAAGCTTCAAATATTGGAGAAATTCACAAGATTCTTCAAGGGTTACTAAAAGAAAAAATTAAAATCAGAAATATGGTTCCCATTCTTGAAACTATTGCAGATAGAGACCCTCAAACCAAAACAGATCAACTCATAGAAAAAATACGACAAGTACTTAGTAAACAAATATTTACCGACCCTTCTATTTCAAACAATAATATAACTAAAGTGCTATTGATTTCACCAGACTGGGAAGAGATTTTAACCGAATCATCCATGGAACCTTCAAGTAACTGGGCTCAAGAGCAAGTTAAGGCATTTGTACAATCCTCAGGAGAACTCATCGAAGAGAAGATAAGACAAGGAATTACCCCCGTTATTCTCTGTTCATCAAGAATTCGTAGAATTGTTCGCGAAATTTTGGTGCACTCATTTGATGTACCTGTGCTTGCTTATACCGAAGTGCCCTCAGGTGCTACGATAGAGCAGCTTGGTGTTATAAAATAATTGTTATTCAAAATTGCGAAAAAAAAGAAGTTCCTTTATAATTAACATGGCTATTTAAAGGGGTTATTGATGATTTATAAAGTATGCGAGGGGAAAAGTCTAGATGAAGCCCGAGCTGAGGCAGAGAAACTTCAAAAACGAGAACCGGAAGCGCGTATTGTTCATACAAAAACAGAAAGTGTTCCATCTATTTTTGGTATAAAAAAAGAAAAAAAGTACCAAATCATTGTTGCCATCCCAGAATACGATTCTACATGGGAACAACCCAAAACAAACAACACTCCTTCCGAAAGTGTTATACCACCCGCACCAACAACTCGCTTATCTTCTATCGAAAAACAAATTATTGAGAAACGCTCTCGCTTAGCTGAAAAATCGAGCAACGATCCTAAACAAATGATAGCAAGCCTTTCTCGAATTGCAGAAAAAGCAGAACTTCATGAAAAATCTCAGGCATTGCCTTATCCTGCTCCACCTACTCCGGCAAAGGCAAAAAAAGTTAAAGAAACAACTCCTAGCCTATTTAATGAAGATCAAGATTCTCATTTAGAAGAAATTCTTTCTTTTAAAAATGAACTTTCTGAACTTAAAAAATTAATTTTATCTCAAAATAATACTTTGTCTTCAGAAATTCAAAAAGAACAAGCTCTTCCCAATGAGAATGAAATTTATATTCAACACCTTCGTTGGATTGAACGACACCTGCAAGAACGCGAATTTAGTCGATATTTTATTAATGCTTTCACTAAAGAGCTCGAAAAAAATCCTGAAGTGCTTAGCAATAAAAACAATATTATCACTAAGGTTAAAGAGTTTTTGAAAAATAATATTCCAGTATCTCACCTGAACCTAGATAACTATCAACATGGAAGTATTATTGCATTAGTTGGGCCTACTGGAGTGGGGAAAACAAGCACATTAGCTAAATTTGCAGCTCATTTTGGCTTTACGCGTAAAAAATCACTCCAATTTGTATCCGTTGATCGTTATAAAGTTGGTGCAGAATCTCAATTAGAAAAATATGCTAGATTTATGAAAGCTTCCTTCTGTACTGTTACTAAAAATGAGGAATTGCAAGCGATTCTTTCAACAAATGAGTCTGACTACGTTTTTATAGATACATCTGGAAAGAGTCCGAAGGAAAAATCTGAGATTAAAGAACTCTCAGAATGGCTTGCAGACTATCCTTTAATGATGGATATCCATCTTGTTGTCTCTGCCACAACAAAAAATGCTGATTTAGATTATATTTGTGAAGGATATGTCGATATTCCTTATAGCCACATTATTGTAACAAAATTAGATGAAACATGTTCTTATGGATCTATACTTTCTGCCGCTTTTAAGACGCAAAAACCTTTTTCTTTTTTTACAGATGGCCAAGAAATTCCACAAGACTTCGCAGTTGCTGATATCAATAAGATGATCAGCGATTCACTAGATTAGGAGATAGACTAATGGCAATATCATTTGAGCAAACATATGGAGAGGAACTTCAACAAGCTCTAGATAGAGACCCTTCTCGCACACGTATTATTACCATTACTTCCGGAAAAGGAGGTGTTGGAAAATCAAACTTTGCTCTTAATCTTGCAATTTCACTTGCAAATATGAAAGATACTTCAGGTATCCCTCTCAATAAAAAAGTAATTATCATGGATGCTGACTTAGGTCTAGCAAATATTAATGTTCTTCTCGATTTAATCCCTAAATCTAACCTATATCATCTTTTAAAAGGGCAAAAGAGTATCAGAGAAATAATCACTCCTACTCCGTTTGGGGTTGATTTAGTGGCAGGGGCATCAGGACTAAGCCAATTGGCTAACCTTCCTCTTAGCGATGTTGTTGGGTTTATCAAGTCTATGATGGATCTCAGTTATGCTGATTTCATTATTATTGACACTTCAGCTGGAATCACATCAACTGTCACCCAATTTGCAACGATCGCACATGAAGTAATTGTTGTAACTACCCCAGAACCCACTTCTATAACTGATGCCTATGGTGTTATTAAGACTATTGCTTTGGAATCTTCTATTCCTCCTATGAAACTAGTTATAAATAGGGCTCGAAATCAGAAAGAAGCTGAAAAAGTTGCGGGAAAACTAATCTCTATTGCTCAACAATTCTTAAATGTAACTGTTGAGCCTCTAGGTTTTATTCCAGATAGCCCCGTTGTAGCAGATTCTGTTCGTCGTCAGATTCCTTTTGTTGTTCTGCACCCATCTTCTCCACCTTCAGAATATATAGAATTAATTGCTCGACGAATGCTTAATATGACACCCTCTGCAACAAGTCGTCCCTCTGGTTGGAAGACATTCATTAGTAGTATTTTAGGCAATGAGAAGTATTAACACTTTTCTATTTATCATTCTTCCAATTGTTTGTTTTGGCCAGAGTCAAAAATTTTCTTATTTAGGTTTTTCTTTGGGCATGGATGATAAAACTCTAATGGAGCTAGCTCAGAATCACCCAGATCTCCTGCTTGAAAAAGATATGCTTCTGGTTCAGTTGATTCCAAATACCCCCTTTACTTTATCCCTAGTAGGAAGAGATGACAATATTCAAAAAGTCCTGATAGATACCTTTGAAAAAAGTAGCTATCAGGTTACCATCTTCTTTAATGCTAAGCTATTTTCATTCTATACTTTATCTGAAAAATTAATGGATAAATACGGAGTACCAAAGACCCGTTCTGCCTATAAAGTTTCTTGGTTTGATGAAACTCAAACACGTCGTCTTACCTTAGAATATCCGGCGACAATAAAAATAACAGATTTTCCTATTCTTCAGCAAGTGATAGAGTCTCAAAATCAACAGAATCAACAAGGTCTCTTAAATTCAAGAGATTACCAAAATCGTCAACGCCTCCTCGATGAATTGTAAGATTTCAAGATAAGAAAATACTACAATATACTATCGAGGAACGAATTAAATATCAAAGGATCTTTTACTTTTTCTAGTAAATATCTCCGTTTCAAGGGATTCACAAATGTTTTTATTAGCAATATCACCCATTATTTTATTTATTGTAGGATTATCCGTATTTAAAATACCAAGTAATAAAATAGCTCCTGGAATTTTAGCTTTTACATCAATTTCTGCTATCATTGTTTGGAAGCACACTCCTTTTCTACTAGGACATGCTATTTTAGAAGGAACTGTTTTTGCCCTTTGGTTTATTGGTGTGATTGTTTTTGCAGCCTTAACTTTATCCGACTTACTAGAGCGAACTGGGGCGGCTAAAACTATTCAAACAGCGGTTTCTCAGGTTACAAGAAGTGTTCCTGCAACAGCTGTTATTGTATGTTGGGGATTAGAAAGTTTTCTTGAATGCATTGCAGGCTTTGGATCCGGGATGGTTCTCCCCATTCTGATTCTAAGGTCTATAGGTGTAAGTCCTTTTAGAGCAGCACTTTGTGCCTTATTAGGGAATACAATGCCTACAGCCTTTGGAGGGCTTGGATCAGGAATCGTTATTACAGCAGCAGGGTCTGGAACTGATGCCAATGAACTCTATACTGCTCTTTCATTTTTCTTACTTCTTCCTTCATTTTTAATGCCTTTTGTTATTGCTCGTTGCGCCTCGTCATCATGGAAAGAAGTATGGAAAATATTTCCTGTGCCACTCGGAGCTTTTATAGGGCAGAGAATCGGGCTTTCTATCCCTTTGGGAATCGCATTAAATACGCTACTTGCCGGTATTTTTTGTTTTGGCGTCAGTATCTTAGCAGCTAAAATATTCCTGCCTAAAGAAGAACACCCTAGCCGCTTATCTTTCCACGATATTATTAAGGCTTCTTCTCCCTTTTTAATTGCCATATCGCTCATTATTTTTACTAGCCGTGTAAATCCTATCGTCCATAATTTTTTGAGATCGTTTAGCTCTGATATTCAATTTTATCCAGGGGGGGCTGTCCTCCGCTTTAACTGGTTTATAGATCCCGGCATCCCGCTTTTAGTTTCTGCTCTGATTGGAGGCTGGCTACAGGGAGCTCGTGTAAAAGAATTTAAAGAAGCTTTTTTTAATGTTGGAGGACGTATTACTTCGACAATTATCGTACTAATATCGATTATCTCATTGTCAAAAGTAATGACCTATAGCGGAATGATCGACACAATTTCTCAGACTCTAGCAAATAATGTTGGAAAATCTTATGTTGGATTGGCTCCAATACTGGGAAGCATTGGCTCTTTTACAATGGGAAGTATCACTTCTGCTGCAGTATTGATGGCATCTTTAAATAGAGAAATGGCTAACTTTATCGGTATACCGGCTGTATGGATTGTCGCCTCATATAGTGCAGGGGCAACAGCATTTAATATGATGTCGCTATACGCATTATCAATCATTTCTTCTATTTTAGGCACGAAAAAGCATGAACACGAATTAATGCAGAAGCTCTCCCCCTATGCTCTTGGGTATTTAGGAATTATTCTGCTATCCACAATTATTGGCAGCAAAATCTTACTATAATTAGTCCCAACAATCTAATTTCTCAAGCTCGGGTATAGATTTTTTAGAAAAAACAGGGTTTTTATTGTCATCTCGCTGGCGTGAGTAATCTCTCAATACCTTTAATGCTATTGGAAATAGCCTCCACATTGCGTATATGTTGATCAATGCCATAATTCCCATAAGGAAGTCGGTAATATTCCACACCAAGCTAGACGCCGTTGTAGCCCCCCAAAATATAGCAATAAGCACAAAAAATCTCATCAACATAAGAACATATTTATTTTTTGTAATAAATGTAATTGCATTAACAACATAGAAAAAATACCCTAGCACCGTAGAAAAAGCAAAAAGAAAAACACAAAGTGAAAGAAAAAATACACCTGAATTTCCAAAATATTGGGTGAATATCTGTAAAGTTAAGGCAATTCCTGAAGCTCCCGACATGCGAGCACTTGCTAAATCTATACCTGAAAACAAAATAAGAAATGCTGTTGCAGAACAGATTATAATAGTATCGAAGAAGACGCCTCCAGCTTGCACGAGGCCTTGTTTTACAGGGTGAGATGTTTCTGCAGCAGCCGCTGCATTAGGAGCAGACCCCATTCCGGCTTCATTCGAAAACAAACCTCTTCTGACTCCAATAATAATGGTTCCTATTAGTGAGCCAACACCAAAAGCTTTGGGGTTAAATGCTCCTTGAAAAATCATCAGCATAACATTTCCCAACTTATCAAGATTTAGAAAAATAACAATAAGGCATAATCCCAGATAGAAAAAAGCCATGAAAGGCACTATATAAGATATGACAACCACAATTCTTCGCAACCCACCTATAAAAAACATTGCTGCTAAAAGAGTTAACCCTATTCCACTATTAAAAACAGGAATATTCAAACCCGTATGAAAAATATCAGCAATAGTGTTTACTTGAACAGCGTTAAAACCCAATCCAAAAACAATAAACAACATTATTGAGAAAAATATAGCTAACTTATGACTTCCAAGACCTTTAGATATATAAAAAGCTGGCCCACCATTATAGTGTGTTCCCTTATCATCATGTCTTTTATAGATTTGAGCCAGAACTGACTCTACAAAAGAAAGAGCCCCTCCAAGAAGTGCGGTCATCCACATCCAAAATACAGCTCCGGGGCCTCCAACTAGAATAGCAAAAGCAACTCCCGCTAGATTTCCTGTTCCAACCCTCGATGCCGTAGTAATTGCAAATGCCTGAAAAGAAGATATTTTATTGATGTTAGATTCAGAATTATTCTTTGAATGGCCCATTCCATCACCAAAAGCTGAAAGAATATCGCCCCAACGAAATTGAATGAAACCTGTTTTAATTGTAAATATTAATCCAGTCCCTAAAAGGGCTATCACTAAAATATAGGAATAAAGATAGGTATTAAGTAAATCCATAATCATATTAAGCCATTCTAGCATAAAATCCTCCACTCAACAGACTATGATACTGGCATATTTTTTTTATTTTGTCAATATTAAGATATTATTCAAGCAATTAATATTAAAAATTAAAATATTTTTCCATAAATAGTTGATTTTAATATAGAGTATTATCTATAATGTTAAATAGGTACGTTTTTTTGAGGTTTTAATGTTGCGTATTTTCTTGTTCTTTTTTAAAGTAGGAAGTATTAGTTTTGGCAAAATGGTTGCTACATCTAATATGTTTCAAGAATATGTAGAAAATCGCCGTGTATTATCTAAAGAAGATTTCTTTACTCTAAATGGGTTCCTTAGGCTTTTTCCAGGGCCTACCCAAAGCCAAATGAGCATTGCCCTAGGAAGTATGGAACATGGGATTTTTGGGGGTATACTTGGCGGGCTTGGGTATCTTCTACCCTCTTTTACCTTAATAACACTGGGTGCATACCTTTATTTTGAACAACAATCATTACTCCCAATTGAAGAGCTGTTTTATGGGATAAATATTATCAGCTTATCCCTTCTTTGTTACTCGGTTTACAAGATGATCTCAAAAAGTATTCAATCTTGGCTTGATGGTTTTATTACATTACTTTCCTTGATTATGACATTTTTTAATATTCAACTTCTTGGAATTTTTGCTGTTGCTGCCGTTTGCTCTTTTATTTATCATGGTGGCATAAAAAAGATCGTTGCTACATTGAAATCTCGCTTCCACAGTATCGAACCAATCTCCATGACATTCCTCTTTTTTTTCTTTCTAAAAATTGGTTTTTTTATTTATGGAGGAGGATTAGTAATGATTCCTCTCATAAAAAATACTATGATTGATACATTTGGTTGGATGAACTCAAACGACTTTCTCGCAGGATTTGCACTTGGGCAGAGCACACCTGGCCCAGTTATTTTGACGGTAGCTTTTTTTGGTTATAAAGTTGCAATGCTTGCTGGAATACCTGGCTTTTTAGGGGCCTCCATTGCTGCCATAGGAATAATGCTCCCATCATTCGCCTTGATATTGACTTTGGGAAGATTTTTTAGTAAATTAAACCAGATGCCACTGCTTTCAAAAATTCTTCAAAGCTTTATGCCTGCCGCAATTGGAAGCATTCTCGCAGGGGCGCCATCCCTTTTTACACCAATTTTAACAACTCCTTCATCTTGGATAATAATGATTGGAGCAGCATTATTGCTATTTTTAAATTGGAGTCCGATATTACTTGTCGTTATATCAGGATTTTTAGGATTTATTCCTTGGATAAAATAAGAAAATTAAGACTTTTTTCAGGAGATCATAATGAAGATTACTATATATTCTGTACGCCCAGATGAAGAAGCAGCGTTTCAACGATATGCAGAAAAATTAGGGCACACTATTACTCTTATTCCGCAACCAATGAATATTGATAATTTAGACAAAGCAGAAGGTAGCGCCGGTATTATTGCATCTGATACGCCTTGTTCTGATGAAATGATTCAAAAAATTGCTTCAATGAATATTAAATATCTATCAACTCGTACAGCTGGATATGGTTTTTATAATGTAGAAACTATAAACAAGCACGGAATTAAATTTGCTCGCGTCCCTTCTTATTCACCAAATTCGGTTGCAGAATTTGAAGTATTAAGCACCTTGGCCCTTATTCGTAGCTATAAGCAAATGCGCAATCAAACTGATATAAATAACTTTGCCTTAGAAAAACTTCCACAAGGATTAGAAATACGAAATCTTACTCTCGGATTTATTGGCATGGGTAAAATTGGCCGTACAACTGCAGAATGTTTTCGCGGTTTTCACCCAAAAAGAATGCTTGGCTTCGACCTTTATCCTGACAACTCTTTGAAGGATATTGAATGGGGAACGATGGAAGATGTGTTAGCTCAGTCTGATGTCATCCTTCTAAACACACCTTTAACCCCTGAAAATCATTATCTAATTAATCCTAAAACAATTTCTCTTATGAAAACTGGGGCATTCCTTGTTAACTCCGCACGTGGCGCTTTAGTTGATACAAAAGCTATATTAGATGCTCTAGATAGTGGAAAGATAACTGCTTATGCCGCCGATGTTTATGAAAACGAATCTCCTCTCGTATACAAAGATTGCAGTAATCAAACCATCACTGATGAACTTTTCGTCCGTTTTAATAAGCATCCTAAAATTGTTTATACGCCTCATGCTGCGTTCTATACTGATGAAGCTGTTGCCAATATGGTAGAAACATCTTTATCAAATATGAGTGAATTTGAAACTCAAGATAAGTGTTCAAACGAAGTTATGTCTTAAAAAGAAAAAAAGCCCCAATATTGGGGCTTTTTTTTGATATGATTACTTCTTCATGATAGTTGCTTTACCAATGATGACGTCTTTTCCATCTTGGTTACGGCATGTTGTCTTGAGAATCACACGATTCTTCTCGGTGATTAATTCTTCAATTTCAACTTCAGCTGTAATGGTGTCTCCAATAAATACAGGAGCAACAAATTTCAGTTCTTGCCCCATGTAGATAGAGCCTTCCCCTGGAAGTTTTGTTCCTAAAACAGCAGAGATTAGTCCTGCACTGAGCATTCCATGAGCAATACGCTTACCAAAAGGTGTAGCCTTACCCACTTCTTCATTAAAATGAACTGGGTTAAAATCGGTAGAAACAGCACCAAACATTAAAATATCAGCTTCTGTAATTGTTTTAGCAGTAGAGGCCTTCATTCCTACTTTTAATTCATCAAATTTCATGAAAATCTCCTATTTCCGAAGTTTTGGAAGCTCTTCTGCAAGAGCATTAAGCACAGGCTCTAGATCACATACTAAGCCTAGGTCGCATAATCCCATAATGGGGGCATTTTTGTCCTTGTTAACAGCTATAATATATTCAGAACCTTCCATACCTGAAGAATGCTGAATAGCACCTGAGATACCAAAAGCAAAATATACTGTTGGGCGAACTGTTTTACCTGTTTGCCCAATTTGGCGACTATGATCCATCCATCCAATATCAATCAGAGAACGAGAACATGCTAGCTCCCCATGAAGAGCTGTTGCTACAGTTTCGGCCTTTTTAAGTAACTCTTGTTTCTTAACGCCACGCCCCAAACTTACAATAATCGGAGCTTCTGTTATATCTTTATGCTGTTGCTCTTCTTTAACCATTTTTACAAGTTTAACTTTAGATTTACTCAAATCAAGGTTAACTTTTACCTCAACAATATCTCCTTTACGGGAAGAATTTGGCTCGGCTTTTTTCATTACTCCGGGGCGAACGGTTGCCATTTTGGGGCGATGCTCGGGACAGAGAATAGTTGCGATAAGATTTCCACCAAAAGTTGGGCGAGTCATATGGAACTCTCCATCAACGATAGAAAGAATCGTACAATCTGCGGTAAGCCCTGTATTAAGGCGTGCAGATAAACGAGGAGCAAGATCTCTCCCTGTAGTTGTTGCCCCAAAAAGAGCAATATGAGGCTTTACCTGAGAAAGAACATGGTTCATTGCTTGAGTGTAAGGCTCGGTGAGGTAATCCTTAAGGGAAGGATCACTGACATAGTAAACCTTATCCGCACCATAAGATACGAGGGTTTTACCTAAATCACTGACATTCTCCCCTAATACAATAGCGATAACTTCTTCTTTAAGAGTGTCGGCGAGTTGACGGGCTTCTGAAACAAGCTCGAGAGCTACATTTTGAAGGACACCATCACGTTGCTCACAGAAAACTGCGACGCCTTTATAGTCGTTTTTATTCATGAATGGCTCCTAGATAATAAACTTTTCTTTAAGTTTTGCAATGATCATCTTTACTGCATCATCAGGGGAAACCTCGTGGACTTCTCCTTTACCTTTGGCTTCTTTTGTGAATGACTTGAACACTTTGGTAGGAGAACCTTTTAATCCAATAGTAGATTCATCGACACCAGTTGTTTCTGCCGTCCAGATTTCAATCTCTTTATCATATGCATCAACAATGCCTTTCACTCTCATATAGCGAGGCTCGTTAGCATCAGAAAGCAAAGTGAAAAGACAAGGAGTTTGAACCTCTAAAACTTGATATCCATCTTCTACAGCACGTTTAATTGTAAAGGTTTTTCCATCTTTAGTATCAATTTTTTGAACGTAGGAGATTTGAGGAAGACCAAGGTTCTCTGCAATTTGAGGCCCAACTTGCGCTGTATCACCATCAATAGCTTGACGACCAGTAATAATAAGATCGGCATTTAATTTACGAAGAGCAGAGGAAATAGCTGATGAGGTTGCCCAAGTATCTGCACCCGCAAATTTTCTATCTGTAAGGAGAATTGCTTTATCGGCGCCCATTGCAAGAGCTTCTCTAAGCATGATATCAGCTTGAGGAGGCCCCATCGTAATAACAGTAACTTCTGCTCCAAGTTGATCCTTAAGAACAAGCGCTTCTTCAAGGCCTGCTTTATCATCTGGGTTCATAATACTGACAACACCATCACGAATCATCGTACCCGTTGCCGGATCAATACGAACTTCATCTGTATTGGGAACTTGTTTAATACATACTACAATCTTCATCGACATAACTCCTAACGCAACAATGAACCACTGATGACCATTCGTTGGACTTCAGAGGTGCCTTCATAGATTTCAGTGATTTTGGCATCACGCATCATACGTTCTACAGGATATTCCCTTGTATATCCATATCCACCAAACAATTGCACTGCTTTTGTTGTAACGTTCATTGCACATTCTGCAGCAAAGAGCTTTGCCATGGCTGCATCGGTACTATAAGGCATTTTGTTTTGTTTTTTCCAAGCAGCTTTGTAAACTAGTAAACGAGATGCTTCAACACTAGTAGCCATATCGGCAATTTGGAATCCTGTGTTTTGGAAAGATGAAATAGACTTACCGAATTGCTTACGTTCTTTTGTATAGCTAATGGTTTCTTCTAGGGCACCTTGCGCAAGCCCTAAAGCTTGAGCAGCAATACCAATACGTCCACCGTCGAGGGTCATCATTGCAATTTTGAATCCACCACCTACTTTACCAAGAAGGTTTTCAGCAGGAATACGACATTCTTCAAAAATCAACTCACATGTAGCAGAGCCACGGATACCAAGTTTTTTTTCTTTTTTACCAACGCTAAACCCTGCACGATCTGCTTCAACAATAAAAGCAGTTATGCCTTTAAGCCCAAGGCTTCGGTCTGTCATTGCAAAAATAATATAAACATGAGCATAGCCCGCATTTGTAATAAAGATTTTTGAACCATTCAGAATCCATTCATTTTTAGCTTCATCAAAAACTGCTCTTGTTTGTTGAGATGCAGCATCTGTACCGGCATTAACTTCTGTTAAGCCAAAGCCGCCTAGCCATTCACCTGAGGCCATTTTAGGAATATATTTTTGTTTTTGAGCATCAGTACCATGTTCGTAGATGGGCATCATACCCAGAGAAACGTGGGCTGAAAGAATAACACCAGTTGTTCCACAAACACGAGATAATTCTTCAACAGCCATGGTATACATAAGGGCATCGCCCCCTGCTCCTCCAAGTTCTTTACTTACAGGAATACCAAACAAGCCAATTTTTTTCATTTTTTCGACAGTTTCAATAGGAAACCGTTCTTCTTCATCAATTTCTCCAGCAAGTGGTTTGACTTCATTATCTGCGAAATCTTTTACCATAGAGAGAAAAAGCTGTTGAGTCTTATTCAACATAAAATCCATGATCGTTCCTCAATTTTAGAAAATAACACAGGGGAATTAGATAGTTAAACCACCATCAACACCCAAACATTGCCCTGTAACAAAAGCAGACTCATCACTGGCAAGGAATAAAACTGCATTAGCAATATCTTCTGCTTCTCCCATGCGTCCGAGAGGAGTTTTAGAAACCATTGTTTCGATAACGCTATCGGGAACAGCATCTGTCATAGGTGTGCGGATAAATCCAGGTGCTACACAGTTAGAACGAACTTTAGCCCCTTTACGAGCAAACTCTTTTGCCCAACCTTTAGACATACCAATAACACCAGCCTTAGTAGCAACGTAGTTGGACTGCCCAATATTTCCATAAACACCAACAACTGATGCCATAGTAATAATACTTCCACTTCCGTTAGCCATCATTACAGGCGCAACAGCTTGTGTCATATTAAAAACACCTTTAAGGTTGATATTAATTACTTTATCCCATTGTTCTTCTGTCATTTTTTGGATTAGAGCATCTGCTGTAACCCCAGCATTATTAACAAGAATGTCAATATTCCCTTTTGCAGAAAGATCTGCCACACATTTTGCAATTTCTTCTCTATTGGTCACGTTAAGGGTGATGAATTCAACACCTGGAACTGATGTTTTGCCTTCGACTAAATCACCAGCATAAACCTTCGCACCTTGACTTGCCAATGTTTCAGCAATTTTCAAACCAATTCCGCGGGCCGCACCCGTAACAAGAGCAACTTTTCCTTTAAGTCTCATAGGAAACTCCTTATAATATAAAATAACCACTCGGCTAATCGTGATTTTTATCACACTTAAACTGTGTGTAAAAAACCATACGAACCCATAAATTATAGCCTTATTACAAATAAAAGTCAAGACATGCAATAAAAAATGTTTCATAAAGACAATATTGATTCTATATATTTACAACTATTATCGTGATTTTTATCACGATTTAATTGTTCTTAATACGACAGAAAAAAGGTAGCCATAAAGACTACCTTTTTGATAATAAAATTTTAAAAACTAGAGTTCATCAATGATCATTGATGAATCACCTGAAAAAGTTGGCACTTGTGGATCTAACATCTTATCTGGGTCCTGAAATACGCTTTCAGGAATAATCATCTCATTTGTAGGAGGAAGCTCTGCCCCATAGCTAGATACTGCAGATGATGCTGCACTAGTTCCACTTTGATTAGTGAAACCACCACGAGCAGGTTGAGCAGAGGGCCCAGCTTGCTTTTCAATTTCACGAATCAAATTATCAATTACTTGACTACCAGCTTGTTGAGCTCTTAAGGCTGCTTCGGCAGCTTCTCTAGCTTGTGCTTGTGCACGTTGTGCCGCTGCAACTTCTTCGGCGTAGCGAAGTGCTTCTAACTTAGCAGCGCGTTCGTTAAGATATTTTTCTTCGCTTGCCTGTTGAGCTTTCATAGCTTCTTCTAGGCGTTCTTGAGCGACTTTATCTAACAAAGATTGTTTTGTTTTCCAATCTTGTGCTTCTTTATTCCAGCGTTCTGCTTCATCTCTCCAACGTTTGGCTTCTGAAGTCCATTCTTCTGCTTTTGTTCGGAGACGCTCCGCTTCATAACGCGCTTTCGCTGCTTGTGCAAGATCTGTTTCAACTCTTTCTTTTTCTACTTGTGCTTTGAGTTGATCGATTCTTGCAGATCGCATCTTAACAAATAAGAAATCTACGATCCCCTGTTGTCCAGATTTTGCTGCTAAAGATAATGGCGTATAATTTTGAAGATTTACAGCATAGATATCAGCACCAGCTTCAACCAAATACTGAACTGTTTCCATATGCCCAGACACAGCTGCATAGTGAAGTGGGGAAAAACCTGACTCGTCTTTCACATTAATATCATACCCTTTTGCGGAAAGAACTTTCATCATTTCCGTGTAGCCTTGGGATGCTGCCCAGTGAAGGGGCGTATAATTTTTAGCTGCATCTGCTGCATCTGCTGATTTTTGGGCATGGATACCGACAGCCATCAGCATGATTGCTAAAAATAGGGCTGACTTTTTCATAGGATTCCTCTCAAGGATTTTATTCTTCATAATACTTATCGTTTGCAATAACCCGATGTATACTCTTATCGACAAGTATTAAAAAAATATTAAGTTTTTTAATAATATTTATCTATTTCTTTAGTCGAAGTTTAAAAGGGTGCATTCCTGGCTGGATATTTTGCGTTGTGGTATCGGGGATACCTTCTGGGTATTCGCTTGCAGGGACATAGGCTCCGGCATTAACTAAATAGTATACAAGTTCTTCTCTGCCTTCTTGCGCAGCAACTTGAACAGGGAAAATACCTCTATTATTAGGCTCGTCCACCCCTGCTCCAAATGTAATAAGAAAATCGACAATTTCTCGGCGAGCTCTCACCATTGCAAAGTGCATAGGGGTATTTCCTTCTTGATCTACTGCACGGAGATTTGCCCCATAAGTAGCTAGCATTCCAGTCATTTCATAGCTATCAATAAATGCGGCACACATCAGAGGTGTAAGGCCGTTAGGAGCTGCTTTATTAACATCAGCCCCTTGTTCTACAAGGTATCGCGCGATATCTGCATGGCCTTTTGACACAGCCCAAATAAGAGGGGTGTATCCGTAGGCATCCGTAGCATTAACATCCATGCCTTCGCTGAGAAATGTTTTTACCCAGTGCATATCTCCATTATATGCTGCCGCAACAAGCGGAGATATATTGCTCCGAGCTGATATACGAGCCCCAAAAGGAAGCCAAATTAAAGCTATCAGAGCAGCAAAAGATTTCACACACATGGTATACTCCATCCATAAAATAACTGTGGATAGATGTATTTTACTGCTTACTAAAATTTTTGTCAAAAAATGAGCAACTTGATGTACTACTCACTTATTTTTGATCTAAAATTTGAAAAAAAACAAAAAACATTATATAATATGTGACTGGAAAATATAAGGAGTGATCTATGTTCAAAAAATACCGCTCCACTGGGCGTATTCAAGCTTCAATAAGCATGACACCTATGATTGATGTAGTATTTCTTCTTCTTATTTTCTTTATGGTGACATCAACCTATATTCAAACATCTTCTTTAAATGTCGATTTGCCAAAAGCTCAAACGTCCGACACATCCGATCAACACGATAATACACTAGTAATCTATCAAAATGGTTCTATCGAATGGAACGGGGCTTCTGTCGATTGGGCAGAGCTTTCAACCTTATTCCGAAATCTTAAAGCTGAAAATCCCAATGTAGCTATTGTTATTCAAGGCGATCAGGATGTTCCTTATCAGTCTGTTGTTCAAGCCATGGATGCTGCCCGAGTGTCAGGAATTGAACGTTTAAGTTTAGCAACGGTGGTAAAAAAATAGGATGACTTCATACGGTAAATTCCAGCCCTCAAAAAATCCTTTATCTGCATTTTTATTTTTCTCACTTATGGTTCATGCTGTTATTTTACTTATTTTTTTCGTAATTCAACCCTTTGTAAAACCAAAACCTGTAATTCAAACTATCAGTTTTAATCTTGTTTCTGACAATCCTGCACCTGCGGTAAAAGCTGCAAATCCAATTCCCGCTCCTGCCCCTGCTCCGGCTCCTCAACCAGTAAAACAGGCTAGTTCTACCTCAATGCCTAACACTAAGCCAACAACCCAACCTGTTAATAGAAAAGAATCATTGGTAACTCGCCCTACTCCCGCTCCAGTAACGCCACCGATACCACAAAGCAGCCCAAAACCAACGGTTCAACAGGCTCCCAAACCTACCGTAACGCCTCCTACGCCTGTAACTCCTGCTGTGGCACAAGTTCAACAACCAGAAGTTGCTCCACAACCCGTCGCTCCGCCCCCTACTCGCACAGCATCGCAGGTTGAAAATGATAATATAGCCAATCAGGTAGATTCTCTTCTAGCAACTCGCGCTAAAAAAGCCGAGCCTAGCCCATCATCCTCAGACTTTTTAGCAGGCGGTTCTTGGATTGGCTCTCCTCGTAAAACCATTGCTTTTCCCAACATAAAAGCACGCATCGACGAACTAGAAAATAAGCAAGGCTATGGGTACTCTGTTACCGCTAGAATTACATTCACAGCGCAAGGATGGGTATCGATGGTTGAGTTGACAAGGGCTTCGGGAGATCCGAGAATTGATAATATTTTCCGCAACGAATTACGAAAGATTCGGATAGAGGAAAGCCGAGTTGGCAGTGTTGATACTGTGATAAAATCTTTTGTTATTTCCGTGCAGTAGATACCATGAAAATTATATTGGGTGAATTTCAATCTGGAAAAAGTCGTTTTATCATTGAGCAAGTGTCAAAACATATTCAAGAAAAAGAATCTTTTCTTGTAGTTACACCATCTAGATTGCTTAAATTTGAGATGTTACAACGTATTCTTGCTGAAAATGGGGCTTTTATTGGAGATTCCGTCGTCACATTACAAGAATTTCAACAAAAACTACAAAATAACCTCGATTCTCCCCCATTATCCATCAGTAACTTCGAGCAATTCCTTATTATCAGCAATCTTTGTGCTCAACTCGAACCAAAATTCAAGGCTTTCAAAAATATATCACGACGTCATAGCCTTGTTAAGAGCTTATACCGCATTATTGGGGCGTTAAGAGAGGAACAAGCTGAAGATATTCCATCAAATGAAGATTTTTTGGAAAGGACAGACGATATAAAGTTATTGTTAACAACATATCGTAAGCTCCTCAATGAAAAAAATCTTACAGATAATGCTGGCCTCATCCAACTTTTAATACAGTCTTTGGGGCAACTACCAGAATTGTTTCCTCAACATCTTTATATTGACGGTTTCACAGATTTTACAGCCATTCAAAGTGATTTTATATGTGCATTAATGTATCATACAGAGCAACAAGGGGGTAATTCAACCCTTACACTAACAGAAAGTGTCTCACCAATTGCTCAAAAAACAATTCAACAAGTTAAATCTAGCCTACCTCAAGCAGAAATACAACAATTACCTAGCAAAAAACCGCTGGGAGAAGCTTTCCTCAAGGGGGATTCGGCAATATCCCCCCCTGAAATCACCGAAATACAAGCGTTTGGAATAAGAAAAGAGTGTATAGAGGCCTTAAATCAAGCTCAAAAGCTAGTGATCTCACAAAATTTTAGCTTTTCTAATATTATTTTAGTTTCCCCTAATCATGAAATTTATGCCCCAATACTTCGATCTGTTGCTCAAAAAGTTAATATTCCTCTCTGGTTTTCTAGGGATGATCTACTCTCAACAAATCCATTTATTGTGTTTCTTCGCCAATGTCTTCAATTAATGACACAGGCACTTTCTCATCAAGAATTATCTATTTTTGCTAAAAGTAGTTATATAAATTCCGAATTGCGAGCTACTTTTGCCTCTGCACCACTGCTTATCCCACAATCTTTTCAGGGTTCAATCGATAAATGGCAAGAAATATTGTACAAAAACCAAAATCAAGAAGAAAAATCTTTCGATGATAGCGCTTATGAGAAATTTAATGAGGCTTTAGAGCTTCTAAAAACAACTTTACATGTCTTTACCCCCCACGACGTGAGACCTATCAGCCATTATTTAGATGCTCTTATACTTTTTCTAGAAAAATCTGGAGCTTTATCTTCTATTCACAGTAAAGATTTTCCCGCTGAAACAATCCGTGATACAGCCGCGTTAAAAAAAATAAAAAATATTCTTAATGAGCTTCAACGATCCTTATCAATAACTGGAAATGAGAAAATTTCATTACCTTTATTTATCCAACATTTTGAAAATATCATTGGGGAAACTCGTTATAGATTTGATAATTCTCAACATAATATGCTACGAGTTCTTTCATATGAAGAAGCGCGTGGGCTTAATGTAAAGGCTATATTTTTGTTGGGAATGAATGAAGGAAGTTTTCCTCCGCCGCCATCTCAGGATTTATTTGATAATATTGATCGAGCTAGCTTGAATAGAGTTTCTCAGAAAGTATTGGGGAAAAAGCTTTGGACAACATCTGGAGATCATTTTGATCGTTCAAAGTTTTTATTTGCATCAGCATTATCATTGGCAAAACAGTCCGTATTTTTGTGTCGAACGCCTGTAAATGAGAAAGCAGATTATTTTCCTCCATCTCACTTTTTAGTTCGCCTATTAACTAAAAATTCATTCAACTGCATTCCAAATTTTTATCGTACTAATGTTCGTGAGCAGAATCCAGAAATTTATTCACTTTACATCAATCCACAAACTGTTTTTCTATCTGGATTGCTTCAAAAAGCAGAATCAAACACTCATACTAAAGATATTTTACTATATAAACAAAGAATTAGTGAGGCTCAAGAGCTATTTGAAAGCGGTACAATGCCTAAAGAGGATATTCAATCCTACTTTGGTGCTATCGGAGCCCAATCTTATGCAGCAAAACGATATCAAGGCAAAGAAATATATACATCTCCTACTCGTTTAGAGATAATTGGACGATGTTTTTATCGAGGTTTGTGGGAGTATATTTGGAATATTCGCCCACTTGTCCTACCAACTTTTCAGGTTGAAGCCGTCGATACAGGGATTCTCTACCATAATATTTTAGAATCCTATGTTCGACAAGCTGAAAATAGACCTTTGGATCTTCCTTTGCTAAAACAAATTATTCTTGAACAAATTCAACTATCTTCTAAGCCCGAAATTTTTGAGTTAGATGAACAAAGAATCTACGCTGTCCTTAGTTTATTTTTGAAAAAGATGGAAATGACGATGGATGGGCAAAAACCTTATAAATTAGAGCTCAATATTAAAGAATTAGAGGCTGCCAAGCAACTTATCCCTCTTAACAACGAAAAAAACCTTAGAATAAGTGCCAAAATTGATAGAATAGATCAATTTGATAGTGGAGAATACGCTATTATCGACTATAAAACAAGTGGTTCTTCTTATAAATTTTACCATAGAACAGCTTATAACCTATTTCAAGGGGCTCTTTATGCTCTTATCGCACAAATTAATGGGATAAACCCAATCTCTGAGGTGAATTATCTATTTATTGAAAATAATGCTAAATTTTCTGAATACCCCTCTACTTTAGGAAAAGAAAAGAGGCTTATCTTCAATAGCATCAACGAATTAACATCTTACAAAAAAATTGAAATTCTCTCTTTGATTGATCAACTATCTCAGGGGAATTTTTCACCCTATACACTAGATTGCATGCTTTCTCCTTCCTACAAAGAGGCAGCAACATCAATATTCCAGGAATCATTCAAATATGAATATGAACAGAAATGCTCATATTGCCCTTACCATCAACTATGCCTACGTAAGAAAAAATTAATGAATGAAGCATAACTTGCAAAAAATAGGGATATCTCTTATTCTTTAGAAAGAATACAATCTATGAATAGCACGAGGATCCTATGCTAATATTTTCTTTCTTATTCTTACTTTTTCCCATCGCTATCTTTGGGCAACCTCTATCTGTCATTCAAACAGCTATCATCAACGAGGATTTTTCTGAAATAGATTTATTTACATCTACAAATACCAATTGGGTTTTCATTAAAAAGCCAACGATTTCTTCGGATGGAGAACTTCTTTTAGACTTCGCTATAGCAAATAACAAGACAAATATCTATCAATATCTTCTAAAAAAAGGAGCATATCCGAGTATTACAACTCTTTTTACAGCAGTAAAGAGTAGCAATTATCTTATTGCTCAAGATTTGATCGAAAATAATAAACTCTATAAATATTCCCCCAGAAAAAATAGCCAAACTATCCGATTTAGCTTTTCTAATGAAATTGAAACAAATATTCAAGCCCTGTTGGTGACAAATAATCACACAAATATATCACAACAAGTATCCACAAATGCAATTGGAAAAATAATTTTGAATGAATATACAAATATTTCTCACACCGAAAAAACCAACTTCAATACAAATATAAAACATCGTACTATTACAAATCGAGTGGAGTCGTCATCAATTGTTTTGTCTCAAAAAAATAATTCACCTGTTATTTTTCATATATCAACAAATTTAACAACTGTTATTATTACAAATTTTACAAATAGTTATAGCCCATATCTCATTACAAATGCATTGGGCGTAGTATTAGAGCGGACGATTACAAATATTTTTCCTGTAATTATTCAAGAGGAGCAAACAAATATTATTAAACACCCCATTGCTCCTACTGATTTTTCTACTATCGAATATGATTTATCTTCTATCTCTATAACTAGAATACAATTAATTGATCTAGCTCGTATGGCTGAAAACCAAGGAAATACTGAATTTAGCCGTTATTTACTTGAAAAAGTACAGCGATCAAGATAAAAAATCAATCAAAAAACACCTCAATATTCTGAGGTGTTTTTATTAAAAATATGATTTTAAGCTAATCGAACCATTTCTGCAAATGTGTCTATATCTTCATGGAAGACTAAATCTGCCTGCGTATCTAACGCCGTATAAGATGCATTAAGCACAACTATTTTTGTATCATCGGAACAGTAATCTGGCAGCCCTGCAACGGGATATACAGTTAACGATGTTCCTATAATAAGCAAAACATCGGCTTTCTGAACTTCCGTAAGAGCTTTTTCAAGGTTATGAACGTGTTCTCCAAAGAAAACAACATCTGGTTTCATCCATGCTCCACATTCGGGGCATTTAATGGGCCTGCCAGCTCTAATATCTGCGTCTATAGTGTTAGTTGGCACCGTATGATGAACTGAATTAATACAAACATAATTTCTGATATGCCCATGAACTTCGATAACAGGGGAACATCCTACAGCAACATCTAATCCATCAATATTTTGGGTAATTACACACTTAAGTTTTCTCATATCTTGAAGTTTCTTAAGCATTTTATGACCTTTCGAAGGCTGAGCATCTTTCATTTGAGGGTAAAGTTTTGCAAAAAAAGAAGAAAATACAGTAGGGTCTTCTCGAAATACGTTAATATCAAATACACGTTCGCCAGCAACCGTTGGGTCGGCATAAATACCTTTAGGGCTACGAAAATCAGGGACACCAGCAGACGTTGACAACCCAGCACCTGTAAGAGCAACAATATTTTGAGATCCCAGCACTATTTCCATAAATTGATCATGTTTGGGTGTACGCATTGTTGCGCTCCTAATTATTTAACTTGTAAAAACTTAAGCTTACCAGCTCTGATAACGCAGGAATTTGAAATAACAAGTTCACTGGTAATTTTTTCTCCATCGATAGATACTGCACCTTGGCTAATAAGCCTTCTAACAGCACTTTTACTATCAATAAGCCCTGATTCAACCATGATATCTACGATATTTTGGGCACCATTAAGCGTAAATATAGGCATATCATCAGGCACGCCCCCTTTCTTAAAAAGGTTTTCAAAGTGACTAAACGCTTTTTCAGCTGCTTCAGCATCATAGTACTGAGTTACAATATCTTTACCAAGATCTACCTTTAAGTTTCTTGGGTTTTCCCCAGATTGAAGACGTTTTCTAACACCTTCAATAGAAATATTTGTTTGAAGTGTGTAATATTTTTCGATTAAGGTATCGGGAATACTCATTATTTTACCAAAAATATCTTCTGGTTTTTCATTAATCCCAATATAGTTGTTGAGAGATTTACTCATCTTTTGAACACCGTCAGTCCCCTCGATGAGTGGCATTGTGAGGATACACTGAGGCTCTTTCCCCATCGATTGCTGGAGAGCTCGCCCAAAAAGAAGATTGAACTTTTGATCGGTGCCGCCAAGCTCTATATCGGCATCTATCATTACCGAATCATACGCTTGAGCCATAGGATACATGAACTCTACCAAGGAAATAGGACGATGCTCTGCGTAACGCTTTGCAAAATCATCACGCTCTAAAAGCTGCGCGACCGTCATTCTTGATGTAAGCCTGAGAAGATCGGTAAAGCTTAAGGGAGCCAACCATTCTGAGTTAAAACGAATTGTTGTTTGCTCTGGATTTAAAATCTTGAATACTTGCTGTTTATAGGTTTCTGCATTTGCTAGAACTTGTTCTCGAGTAAGTGGCTTTCGTGTTTCACTTTTACCAGAAGGATCGCCAATCATCCCCGTAAAATCTCCAATAATAAAAGTTACATGATGCCCTAAATCTTGAAATTGTCTAAGTTTACGAAAAATAACCGTATGTCCTAAATGCAAATCTGGAGCAGACGGGTCTGCACCTAACTTAACATTAAGGGGCTTTCCCTTTCGAAGCTTTTTGAGTAGCTCCTCTTCAGGAAGCACATCAACTGCCCCTCGTTTTATTAGTATAAGTTGTTCTTCCGCGGAAAGCATACATACCTCCATAAAATACTTCGGTATTATAGCATAAACATGTTTTTTTCGCAATAAAATTAGCGTATACTATAGAGCATGTCTTCGTATGTGGGCAGGCTCCAAGCACTAGCAGGAACAATACTCTCAAGGGGGTCGATGATAGCACGTAGATCGTTCATTCGTTTGAGTATTATATCACGATAGTAGCGCGCTTTTTCTGAATAAACAGTATATTTTGAGGTTGATTTTAGCTCTTGATCGAGGTGTTGCCAATGAATTATAAGCTCTTTACCCAATTGCGAGCATTTTTTAAGAATATTTAGCTCCATTTCACAGGATAAGTCTAATCCTAGTTGCTTTTTTGAACTAATTGTTGATGCAAGCATCTGTTCATATGCGGAAAGATCGGGCATAATATGTTTTTGAACCATGTGAAGAAGCACCATCGCCTCTATATTGATGATTTTCGAATAATTTTCCACTAAAATATCATAGCGAGAAGATAATTCTACAGGAGAAAGCACTTTATGTTTTTGAAAAACAGCTATACTTTTCGGATTTTTGAATACTTCCAAGGCATCGGGGGTGTTTTCAAGGTTAAAAAGCCCTCTTTTCTGTGCTTCTTGCTTCCATTCTTTTGAATAATTATTCCCATTAAAGATAATTCGCTTATGGCTACTAATACTCTTTTTGATTAAATCATTCAATCTATCGTGAAAGTTCCCCTCTTCTTTCTCTAGCTCGTCGGCAAAATCCTTCAAAATATCGGCAACAATTGTATTTAGCACCATATTAGGAGCGGAAATTGACGCCGATGACCCAGGCATTCTATATTCAAATTTATTTCCAGTAAAGGCGAAAGGCGAAGTTCTGTTTCGATCTGTAACATCCCTATTTAAGGGGGGAAGAGCCGTTGCTCCAATATCTATTTTGAGATTTTTATGATTTGATACGTAGGGCGAGCCTGTTTCAAGGGCATCCAGAATGGCTGTAAGCTCATCGCCTAAAAAAATTGAAATAATAGCTGGAGGTGCCTCGTTTGCTCCTAATCGATGATCATTACTCGCCGATGCAACCGAAGCCCGTAGAAGATCTTGATATGTATCCACCGCTTGAATAACAGCTATTAAAAAAAGAATAAACTGAGCGTTTTCATGAGGAGTATCGCCTGGTTCGAGAAGATTTACCCCCGTATCCGTGCTAAGCCCCCAGTTATTATGTTTTCCACTGCCATTGATGCCGGCAAAAGGTTTTTCATGAAGAAGGCATGCAAACCCATGCTTATCTGCGATGGATTTCATTAATTCCATCGTTAGCTGGTTATGGTCTGCTGCGACATTTGCCGACGTAAAAATAGGAGCAAATTCATGCTGTCCTGGAGCTACTTCGTTATGTTTTGTTTTAGCGTAAACTCCAAGCCGCCATAATGCATCTTCTAGCTCTTTCATGAAGAGAGACACTTTTGGTTTAATCGTTCCATAATAATGATCTTCAAGATCTTGTCCTTTTAAAGCCCTAGCACCAAAAAGCGTTCTACCACAATGAATTAAGTCTGGTCTTTTCAAAAACTGCTCTTTATTAATAAGAAAATACTCTTGTTCGGGGCCAACGGTGGAAATCACTTTTTTTACATCTTTATGCCCAAAAAGAGCTAAGATACGCCGCGATTGTAGATCTAGAGCTTCTATCGAACGCAATAAAGGTGTTTTAGTATCAAGAGACTCTCCCCCATAAGAACAAAATGCTGTAGGAATACAGAGAGTATCATCTTTAATAAAAGCGTAGGATGATAGGTCCCACGCTGTATATCCTCTTGCCTCAAAAGTAGCGCGCAAGCCTCCATTAGGAAAACTTGACGCATCTGATTCGCCTTTTATTAATTCTTTACCCGAAAATTTCAGACTAATTTGACTGCGACCTAGTGGTTCAATAAAACTATTATGTTTTTCTGCAGTTATGCCCGTCATTGGCTGAAACCAGTGGGTAAAATGCACGGCGCCGTTTTCTACTGCCCATTCAAGCATTGCTTTTGCTATTTCGTCCGCAATACTCAATGAAAGCTCTTTTCCTGAAGATGTAGCATCTTGAAATGCTTTGTAGGTCTCTATGGATAGCCGCTCCCTCATTTCTTGATCTCCGAAAACCTTTGACCCAAAAAATGCAGCAACATCTTTTTGTTTTGTTGAGAATTTACTCACTGTAGACCTCCAATGCAATATGATGCACGTTATTATAACATGATGCACAAGCTTTAGTCAATAAATTTTACAACTATTAAATAGCGTGATTAAAAATTGTGCAGATTTAATGTATGTACACTCGAGGAACTCTATTTGGAATGATGGTAAGGATTGACGAAACCGTTGCCCCGTAGAGAGGAGCCATTGCGCTTAAATTCTGGCTTGGGTGGTCTCCGAATATTAAAACTTCTTTACCCAGCGGATTGGGGATATCCGTCACATCAAGCATTGTTTGATCCATGCACACTTTTCCACGCACAGGAGCAAGGTGCTCATCAATAAGAAAAGATGCTTTATTATGCATCCCTATTGGAAGCCCATCTGCATAACCAGCAGGGATAATCCCAATAGTTGTTGGTCTTTTTGCGGTCCAAGTGCCACCGTAGGAGACTTTAGCCCCTTCTGGAATCCGTTTAATCGCAAGAATACGGCTTTTCAGTGAGGCACAAAAGCGGATTTCAGGGAATTTTGGGTGAGGATATTGGTCTAAAACATAGCCAACTGTTGCTGAACCCGTTCGAACCATATCATAATGAGCCTCTGGGTGATGTAAAAGCCCCGCAGAATTACAAACATGTCTTGTTAGAGGAAGTAAATCTTTTTCTTCAAGTAGTGAGCAAGCAAGTTCAAATTCTGATATTTGGCGTTGAGTGCCTTCTGGATCTTCTTCGGAATCGGCAAAATGGGTACAGACGCCTTCTAGTTTCAAATTAGAGCGAGATTGTATTTCTATCGCTATTTTAGCGGCCTCGTTAGGCATACAGCCAATACGGCTCATCCCTGTATCTATTTTTAAGTGCAACTTTATCTTCTTACCTGTATTTTCATAGGCATCAAGGAGATCCGTATTTCCAATAATTGGCTCCAAGTGATAGTGAGCTATCGTTTCTACTTCATCCTTATGGTGAGGAGAAAGAAGAATAATTGGGTTTGGGATCCCCAATTCTCTTAAAATTACCGCCTCATTAACAGTGGCAACCGAAAATGAATCGGCAAGTTGGCAAGCTATTTGAGACATAGCAGATAATCCATGGCCATAAGCATTTGCCTTCATACAAATATTCAATTTTGTACTGGGAGCAAGCAGGCTTTTCAAAAATCTAATATTAGATAGATATTTTGAAATATTAATTTCTAACCATAAAGAACGATGGTCACTCATAAAAATCCTCAACAAAAAACGCACCCTTAGGTGCGCTTCTTTTATTTTAATGCTGTATTTGTATTTGTTATATGCTGTATATAAGAGGCATGAAGCTTACCCATTGGATAGATCCGGGCTGCAAAGTCGATTTCTTTTTGAACCACATCTATTTTTTTCTCTTTCTGGGCAAATTCTGCACGTAATAGGTGAATTTGATACCGTTGGAAAGGCTGTTCTGCATAGTGTTGCGCTCTATCAAGATACATATGAGCTGAGAACATATTCAAACCTTTATCAGCAGGGATTTCAGAATAATAACGAGCCAAGGCCATATAAGCCGCTGGGCTATGAGGGGTTTTACGAAGTGCAAACACGATGTCCTCACGGGCTAATTCTATCAAACTCTGTGATTCCAATGGCCCCATAAATGGATACATCGAAAGACGTAAGTTCGCTAACAAAACTAAAAAACCAGCACTAGGAGTACTTCGACCAAATTTTTGAGTATAGTCAACCATTTCCTCATATACAGACAAACCATAAGTAAGTAGCACTTCTTTTTGGGACTCATTATTCATTTTTAAATTTTGGAGTTCTAAATCAAAAAGATAAGCTTTAGCAAGGAGCATATCCTCAAGAGATGGGGCGCTAAAATTTTGAGAATTAATGGGATACCCACTTAAAAATCGGTGTGTATAGGCATCAAGTTCTGGGTTTTGAGCATGTACAATTCCTCCAGCAAATAAAAGAATAAGGAGCATTGCTTTTCTCATAGAAATACCTCATAGTGTTTTTATATTTATCGGCTATTTTTAAACTATAATAAGTTTTTTCTCTATATTTTCTGTATTATCTTGAATATATAGGATATATTGTAATATACTAGTTTAGAACAGGAATATTAATTAGGAGTTAATCATGAAAAAAGTTGCCCTTCTCACCGGCGCCTCTTCTGGAATTGGAAAAGATACAGCTCTCTTCCTTATTCAACATGGATGGACGGTATATGGCGCTGCTCGCAGAGTTGATATGATGGAGTATCTCAATCAGCTTGGCGGAAAAGCTCTTAAATTAGATATTAGCGATGATGCTTCGTGTCGTGAGGTTGTTGAATCCGTTCTTTCTGCAGAGGGACACATTGATGCTCTCATTAATAATGCAGGGTATGGGTGCTTTGGCGCCATCGAAGATGTTTCTCCAGAAGATGCTCGCCGACAATTTGATGTCAATGTATTTGGGCTTTCACGAATGATGCAACTTGTCATTCCCTCAATGAGAGCAAGAAAATCTGGGCGAATTGTCAATATTAGTTCTGTTGTTGGCAAAATATCAATGCCAATGATGGGGTGGTACTGCGCCTCTAAGCATGCTGTAGAAGCACTCAGCGATGCCGCCCGCATGGAGCTTAAAGATTTTGGAATTAAAGTAAGCATTATCGAACCTGGGGCTGTTAATTCCGAATTTAAAGAAGCTGCTTTTTCTAATTTTGATGAAGCTAAAATATCCTCTCATTATCAGCATATAGCAAAAAACATTGCTTCATATCAAAATAATCGCCGCTCTGCAGCACCTTCAACCATCAGCAAATCTATTTTACATGCTATAACAAGCCCCTTCCCCAAAATACGCTATGCCCCTAATCCCGACTCCGTGTTAGGCCAAGCTGCTCGCAAATGGGCTGGGGATAGCATTTACGATTTTGCTATTATGTCTATTCTCAATAGAAAGTAATTTTAATCTTTATTTCTGGCGGTTGAATTTTTAATAAAATTGTGTTATAATCCTTGGTTATATATTTGAGGATTTTTCTATGCAATATTTTAAAGTAGCTTTTTTCATTTTTTGTATGAGTATAGCCAATATAACTTTTACCCAATCAGAAAGCCCTAAAAACTCAGAAAGTCGCGAAAGCACTCAAAGTTTAACATCGGTAGAATCCAGCCTTGAAGAACGTATTCGTCGGATAAGCACCATGGTATTAGAACAAGTTAATCTCCAAAGTGAACCTGGATATTATATTCCTTCTATTGGCTTTGGTTTTCGTTTTGGAGGGGAAACTCTCTTTGATGGCGAAGTTGCCAATACTTCTATTCCTATGTTCGGATTTCATATCGGTATTCACTTTTTACGTTTTACATCTGGATTTGGTGTAGTACGCCTACTCATCGAGGCCCCTATCTCGAAAGCAACGGAGGCTTCTGCTAGCGATCTTACATTACTTAATAGTCAATTTTCTATATCTGGTGGTTTTGGAGGCGGATTTAGCTTCTTCGATTCTCGCCTTAGAAACAAAGGAATGGGAAATGTGCTTACTATTTCTTTCCTTGCCACCGTCGGTACACGTATAGGGGTGGTATCCCAAAGAGAGCAAGAACCCAGTAATGCATTTGGAGGAGCCGAAGTTAGTTTTGCATACCATTATTACTTTCATCGATATGCTTCTTTAAAGTTTGGATGGGATTTAGGATTAAGACTTGGTGCCATTAGTACCGCAACATACAATTTTTCTGTCGGAATGGCATTCTAATAAATATATATTATGCTAAAACTTTCGATAAATAAGAACCTCTGCTATAATATACGCAATATTTAAGTAGAGGTTTTTATATGAAACGGTGCCTACTGTTGATGTTGACAGTGTTATCTGCAACTTATCTCTATGGTCAGTACTATTCTGGGCCAAATGCAGACCCAGAACCTGATACTACAGAAGAGGACGTCTCTGACCAACCTCAAGAAGAATATGTTCCCGCTCAACCTAATCCAGAAAATGAGCCCTCAGTATATCAAGATGATGTAATGCCGATCTCTGAAGTAATAAACTACGAAGTAATAGACTACGAAGTACTAACAGAGGAATATCCTTATGAGGATGAATCTACAGAAGAAGAAGAAGATGATGATGATTCTTACGACTACGATTCAAGCTATGGAGACAGTGGATATACTGATGTAGATTCCGAAGAAGACTTAGCTTCTCGTCCTCCCTTGGTAGACCCTTACCCTGTGCCTGATCCCAACAATGTAAAGAGCATCATTATTCAATTACCGTTTACAAATATAACACTTATTCCGCCCTATGCCCCCTATCAAACATATGATACATCTAAACTTAAATCAGGAAGAATCCCCCAAATAGCATCATCAAAAAGCTTGCTTCAAAATTTAGATAAAACTATATGGAGACTTAAGTTCTACAATCACCCAGATAATCAATCTATGGAAAGTGTCCTTCTCAAGATTAACGAACCAGAGCTTACTCTTACAACAACTATGGCTCCTGCCGACACCAATTCTGATCCTAAATACCAAATACCAGCGAGTCGATCAATAGATGCTAAATACCGCCTTACTTTGGTAAAAAGCCTTCGTCCAGGCGAAGCTATCTATGCCTATGATGCAGGTGGAGGAATTATCTCTTTTATGTATATTCGATTAATCATGCCTCATCTTCTTGCATTTGATATGGCACGAGATTTCGACACAATTGCCAAAGCCCCTGAAAAATCTATCAACGATCTTGGCGTATTTACTCTTGAATAATAAAATTAAAATAAAAAAGCACCTCATTTACGAGGTGTTTTTTTTATTCTTTAAGAGCCTCTTCATAGGCTTCTTGTTCGGCAAAGAGTTGCTCATAAGAATTGGCTGTTTCCCCTTCTAATGAGTGCGCTTCTTTACTAAGGGACGCTATCTTATCACTCTCCCCATTTTGGGCGGCATCAATAAGCTGTTCGTGGATCTCCTTAGTACGGGCTTCCTGTTTTTTAATCAAAGACTCCCATTGTTTGATTCGATCTTCAAAAACTTTAAGCCGTTGCCGACGCTCTTTTTGGCTTTCTACCTTTTGTTTTTTTTCTATTTTCAGTATTTTTTTATCATCTTCTTTTTTAATAGGAAGAGAAAAGCCTTTCTGTTCGAGAAAATCTTGATATGTCCCATCAAAATAATATGGAAGACCATCAGAATCAAACACAACAAGCTTTGTAGCAAGGGCATGCAATATCATTTCATTGTGAGAGACAAAGATAACTGCCCCAGAAAAAGCGTCCAAAGCTTCGATTAAGGAATCGGTACTCTGCATATCCAAGTGGTTTGATGGCTCATCCAAAAGCAAGCAGTGGGTAGGACGAGCGATAATCTTTCCTAACTGAACACGAGCTTTTTCTCCACCTGACAACACTTTAACCTTTTTCAGCGCCATTGGCCCTTCAAAGAGCATAGCTCCAGCAATGGCTCTGGCAAGTTTAGGGTTTCGAGGGTCTGTAGCGAGGAGGATCTCTTCTTCTATTGTATGATCTGGATGAAGTGTTCTTTCTGTAATTTGCCCGTAATAACTAGTTTGCAACAAAGGATGTTGGTTAACCTTTCCATTCCACGGCTCTAAATCGCCTGCAATAACGCGTAATAGTGTGGTTTTACCCCTTCCACTACGCCCAATAAAAGCAATTCTATCTCCTTTATCAACAGGAAATGAAAGATTTTGCACAAGTGGGTGATTTTTTTCATAGCCAAAAGAGATATCTTTTACATCCATCATAGCACGAGTTTCAAATGTTGTAAAATTAAAATTAAACTCTAAATCTTCTTCAGAAACGAGACGCTCTGTTTTTTTCATTTTTTGAAGAGTTTTGATTCTACTTTGAACCACCCCTCGAAGATTTGTTTGAGCTCGAAAGCGTGAGATAAATTTTTCAATATGAGCACGTTCTTTTTCATCATTGATACGTGTTTTTTCGTATACTTCTTCTTCTACAGCAATTTGTTCGTAAATTTTATCAACATCGCCCTTCATCTTCTTCATTTGTTTACGATGAATTGCCATTGTATGAGTGACCACATTATTCATAAAAAAACGGTCGTGAGTAATAAGAATAAACTCTTTTCGCCAAGTTTTAAGAAATTCTGTAAGCCAAGCAAGCGTTGGAAGATCCAAGTGGTTTGTTGGCTCGTCGAAAAGAAGCATATCAGCATCTGTAATAAGTGTTTTTGCCAAAGAAAGACGGTTCATCCAGCCTCCAGATAGCTCGGATGGGTTTTGTTGAAGCATTTCTGGAGTAAAATCTAAGCCAAATAGAAGTTTTTCAGCTTTCCATGCCTCAGGATACTCACCTTCTGGGAGAGATGCCAGGCATTCTTCGAGCACTGTTGCGTGGGTAAATGATATCTCTTGCTGCAAGTACGCCACTCGATAACCTCGCGGAAATGAGACAGAGCCCGTATCTGGGCTTTCTATCCCTGCAAGAATACGGAGTAAAGTGGTTTTACCACAGCCATTACGACCAACCAAACCTATTTTTTCTCCTTTATGGAGAGTAAATGTGATATCTGAGAATAAATTTTGGTGGGCAAACCCTTTAGAAAGAGAATTAACTTGGATCATCTTAAAGCCTCAAGAATTTTTTTATTTTATTTTTGATATTGGGACGCAAGTCTTACAATGTAAGAACATACATCGAATGCTTTTACCAATGAAGGCAAGGGAAGAAACTCGTAGATAGAGTGAGCATTATGGCCACCTGTAAAAATATTGGGAGTGGGTATTCCCTTTGCCGACAGCACCGAACCATCAGTGCCTCCTCGGATAACTTCTGATTTCATTGGCACTTTAGCTTGGGCAAAGGCTGCCTCTGCTAACGAAATACAACGTTTATCATCTCCCATTGAGGATGCAATATTCGAATATTGGTCTTCCATCTTGCTTGTAATTTTCCCCGTAGGAAAAGCCTTACGTGTATTATCTAATGCATTATTAACAAATGATTTACGATTATTAAAAAGGTTGATGTCAAAATCTCGTATACTCATCTCAAGGACGGCCTTCATTGGGTCTGCTGAAAGATTGTGCATCCAATAATAACCCTGACGTTCTTCCGTTTTTTCTGGAGTTTCTTCTGTTGGAAACTGTTCTATAAAGTGTTGTGCCATTAAAATTGGATTGACCAAAACCCCTTTTGCTGTGCCTGGGTGAATACTAACTCCTTCAAAAGTTATATCAAACCCAGCTGCATTAAAAGTTTCGGCACCAAATTGCCCTATTTCGCTTCCATCAACCGTGTAGCAAAACTCGATGGGAATAGATGTAGGATCCAGAGAGTACGCCCCTTTAAGGCCTATCTCTTCATCGGGAACATAGATAAGATAAATATCTCCATGAGGGTGATTTTCTTCGATCAAGAATTTAGCAAGGGCGGTTAACACCGCAACGCCAGCTTTATCATCTGCCCCCAAAACGCTTGTACCATCGGTGACAAAAATATCTTGCCCTTGGTATCGAGATAATTCTGGGTAATCGGAAGATTTTAATGAAATTTCTGTATTTAGAGGAATATCTACCCCATCATAGTGGTGCAATCGAGCATTAACTTTTGCAGAAGCACCGATATCAACCGTATCAACATGCGCCATAAAACCGATAGCTGGAGCCGGAATCGTCCCTTTAAAATAAGCAATAAGTACATGATTCTCATTAACCGTAATATTCTTAACCCCTAAATCTGTTAGATCAGCATGAATTTGTTGAATCATTTGTTTTTGCCCATCAGTTGAAGGAAGAGCTGCAATTTTATCATTACTTTGGCTTTCAATTGCTGTATAACGTAAAAAAGAATTTTTAAGATATTCGGTATAAGGCATATTTTACTCCTACAAAGAATAATTTTATATTGCTATTATACAAGAAGATGTTGTCAATAGCAAGAAGTTTAAAAAAAACTTGAATTTCATAGCTGAAAATTTGTATACTCTTATGTACTGGTAGTATATTTTATATAAAAATATTCTACCAGTTGTATAGTAGAAAATTCATTTATGTCAAGGAGACACACATGCATAACCTTCCTGATCTTGGATACGCTTTTAATGCTATCGAGCCTCATATCGATGCTAAAACTATGGAAATACACCATGATAAGCACCATGCTACTTACGTTAATAATCTTAATGCAGCGTTAGAAGCACATCCGAATCTTGCTTCTAAAAGTGTAGAGGAACTCTTAAAAGAGTTTAATACCTTACCCGAGGCGATCAAGACTGCTGTCCGTAATAACGCTGGTGGACACCATAATCACTCATTATTTTGGAAGATTCTAAAAGTGAATAATGGAGGAAAACCCTCCGGCGAGCTAGCTACAGCTATTGACAAAGACTTCGGAAGCTTTGAAAAATTTCAAGAAGCTTTCGAAAACGCAGCTAAAACCCGATTCGGTTCAGGCTGGGCTTGGCTTGTGAAAAAAGATGGCAAACTTTCAGTAATCTCTACTGCCAATCAAGATTCTCCTCTTATGGATGGATATACTCCTGTTCTTGGCTTAGATGTTTGGGAGCACGCTTACTATCTCAACTACCAAAATCGCCGCCCTGATTACATCAAATCTTTCTGGAATGTTGTCAATTGGGATCAAGTTTTAATCAATTTTAATTCGTAATACGACGAATATTTTATAGGGGGTTTAGAATGAAGTTTTTAAACTTTGTTTTTCTTACAATGTTAGTCTCTTGTGGAGCTGTTGATAAGCAAAAAAGTCAAAGCCAAAGTCAAAGTCAAAGTAGTGATGTTGTGGTACTACATAGTGTTCCAGAACTCGATTATTCTTATGATGCGTTAGAGCCATATATTGATGCTAAAACTATGGAAATTCACCATAGTAAGCACCATGCCGCCTATGTGAATAATCTTAATGCGGCATTAGCATCGTACCCAGACGTAGCTACTAAAAGCTTAGAAGAACTCTTAACAGATTTTAATTCCTTACCAGAAGCACTGAAGACTGTCGTTCGGAATAATGCTGGTGGACATCACAACCACTCATTATTTTGGAAGATTCTAAAAGTGAATAATGGAGGAAAACCTTCCGGCGAGCTAGCTACAGCTATTGATAAAGACTTTGGAAGCTTTGAAAAATTTCAAGAAGTTTTTGAAAATGCCGCTAGAACTCGATTTGGTTCAGGCTGGGCTTGGCTTGTAAAAAAAGATGGTAAACTTTCAGTAATCTCTACCGCCAATCAAGATTCTCCTCTTATGGATGGATATACTCCTATTCTTGCATTGGATGTCTGGGAGCACGCTTACTATCTCAACTACCAAAATCGCCGCCCTGATTACATCAAATCTTTCTGGAATGTTGTTAATTGGGATCAAGTTTTAATCAATTTTAATTCATAATACGATAAAACTATCTAAAATTTAAAATATTTCTTGCAGATTTTAAAAAAAATATCCTCCCTCAAGCTAGGGGGGTATTTTCTATATAAAATAATAAAATACCTAAAATATTTTAGCAACCCTCTTGCATTATTCATTTAAAATAGTATATAATGTGTATATTCTATGTGGAGGGGTTTCTAAATATGAAATACTTACAATTACTGCTGTTTATGGCAATAGTATCTTGTTCTACTATCAATAATAATAAAATTCAAAACTCTATTATTGGTAATATGTTTAAAGATCCTATTGTTACAATTTCACCCGATCCCAAAGATCCTATTACAAATAATAGATTTCAGAGTATCATTAATGTATCCCATCCTGGTGGACTTAACCATATTAGGGTTAATATCGGTGGCACAAATATTGATATTGACCCAGAAAAGGCAAAATCCTACACTATGACAAACCAGATTGATCTTACATCATCTGTAGGTGTTCCTGTATCTGTGATTTCAACGGCTACGAGAACTGGTAAACCTAGTACTCAGCGATACTCCTATATATTTGATTTAGCTGGAGCTAGTGACGCCCCAACCATCGCTCTACTTTCCCCGGCAAACAATTCAACTATTGGAGTTGGAAATCTCTCTGTTGACATCGCTGTTGCACATACTATATCCAAAATTTCAAAAGTTATTATTTCTAGTCCTCTTGCAGATCAGATATATGACTTTCCTAATCTTCCAACAGGTACAAATATCAGAGCTATATTACCTGTTCCTGTTGGAACAGGCTTCGATTTCTCCATAACAGCAGTATCTGGTATCGGGGTATCTAAAACAGAAAACTTTAGTTATGTTGTTCAAGCTACTCCTACTATTACTGAGATTACACCTGATCCAGTAGATACTATCACCATAACAAGACAGCCCGTTACCGTTAAGGTATTATCTCCTGTTGCTGCAACTGTTTCTGTATATAGTTTAGGCTCTCATTATGGAACTCAAACTGTCAATGGTACTGGAGAAGTAGCCTCATTCCTCGTCTTTATAAATCAGCAGATAAGCCCAGCTGTAGGTATAGTACCTATTGAAATTAGAACTTCTTATCCTGGATCATCTGTAGTAACAAATATCGTTAATTACACCGTTGACCACTCTGCTTTAGCCACTGGCCCTAGTATAACGCTAATTTCTCCTGCAACTGTCCCAAGTACTCCTATATTCTTAACCACGACAAATCAGATCATTAATATTTTTCGAGGACAACAATCAGCTATAGGTGTGACGAACTTAAGATCTCGATTAATCAGAACTGGTCTTGTCACAACCACAAACACGTCTCTTCCTTCGCTTACATTTCCGTTAACCCCTATGACAGCTACTGCCGAATTAACAAATACTTGGGATATAAACAAATATCAAGGAAGTGGAGAGCAGGTAGATTATATTTGGGAAGCAACTGTCGTTGGTGGCAACGATAAAGCCGCTTCCGAAACCATTACTTACGAAACCCCAACTGATTTTGTTACTATCAACAATATAAGAATTATTGATATGATGGTTTCGTTTGATATTAATATTATCAACTCTTCAGCCCGTCCAGATAGATCTTCTCATATTAGCCAAATTCTTATCAGCACAAATATCGCTCACGTAAATAATGTATGGCTACCTGCCGCTGTTCATGGCCCACGTGGAGAAGCAACATTCTCCTCGAATATTCAAATCCCAATGTCTTTAGTAGAGGACGTACTGGTTCGAATTTCTTCTGCAAAAACAAGTGGCTTTATAACAACAAACCTCTATACAATTACCGGTCGCCCTAGTTTGAATGCCTACGCCTTCAACATTTCCCCTCCACCCTCTTCTACTATTCCTACGGGCAGTTTCCCTCTAAGATTCCAGGCAACTGCATCATCAATAATAGATGGAATCAAAGTTAAGAAACCTAGTGGAGCCAATATAGATCTTGGTCCTGGAACTTTTGTTTACACATTTGATCAAGATTTTGATCTTGGCAATTCAGCCGGCTCAAAGAATGTTACCATTGAGATTACTTCAGGCGGTGTTACTCAGTCAACAAATATCACCTATACATCTGTTGCTCGAAATTCTCAATATTTCATTAGCTTACCAAGAGATAATCAGGTTGTAACGAGTTCTACTTTTAATTTCTTTATAACAAACTGGTCTGGATCTCATACTATCAACGAGGCTAGCCAAAATATCACAGTTATAGGATCTTCTACAAATGATTTAGGAAGCTTTGGAGTCGATCTTGCTCCTGGAGCCAGTGCTCGTAAACAAATAACGCTAACCCCTGGACGCAATATAATTAAATTCTCTACAACAGGGGTTACCGGTACTGTAACTCCTATATCGACAAACATTAATATCTACTATGCTGATCTAACATTAGATTAAACCATTACTTAAAAAAAAGCCCCTAGTAGCTAGGGGCTTTTTTATTTTACATTTTAGTTTAGAGATGGATCCTTGGCACTTCTGGCAATCTCAAATTCATGAGCTCCAATATGACAATAACCAACAGGGTTTTTATCCAAATACTTTTGATGATACTCTTCCGCTGGATAAAACTCCTCCAAAGGTAAATTTTCCACAGCCACAGGCCGTTTATATTTATCTTGTAAAGCGTTTAGGCTCTTGGTGATAATCGCTTTATCTTCGTTATTTTCATAGTAAATACCTGTACGATATTGAATTCCAACATCGTTTCCTTGTCTATTTTTAAGAGTGGGATCAATAGACTCATAAAAAACTGTAAGTAAATATTCTAAACTAATCTTTTTAGGGTCATAGGATACTCGCACAGCTTCCGCATGCCCCGATCCATTACAAACCTCTTTATAAGTAGGGTGAGGCTTTCCTCCTCCATTTACATAACCAACTTCTGTTGATTCTACACCATGGATATACTGTAGAAATTTTTCCGTCCCCCAAAAGCATCCGCCGGCAACAATAATTGTTTTAAGCATAGGTAGCTCCTTATAAAATACTACTTTAAATCCTCGCGTTGAGGAGTAAAAGTATCCAGAATAGAACCTTGTTCTATACATACAACACTATGAGGAAGATTCGATGCAACGTACAGTGTGTCGCCTGTTTTGCATTGATAAACTTTTCCATCAATAGTAAACTCAAAGCGACCTTCTATAATATAAGAAAGTTGCTCGTGAACATGGCTATGTTCTGCAGCTTTTGCACCTTTCTCTAATTTTAGCTGAACAGCCATGAGAGAACCACCCGTAGCTAAGGTGCACCTCTCTAAACCCTCAGCTGGAGAAATAGCCTTAGATTGTTCCCATTGAAAAAGCATAAAAACCTCCTATATTAAAATAAACTTATAATTCTTCTTGCAGCAAGAATACCCATTACTGCTGCTTGGTTCAAACCACTACCATAACCAGAGCTATCACCTGCTGAATACAAACCCTTAATTGAGGTCTCCATATGTTCATTTATTTTCATACGCACACTACGGAATTTAATTTCAGGGAAATATAGTAGAAGATCCGCAGACGCAAACCCAGGGGTAATGTGTCCATGAACCTCGATGAATTCGATGATATTATCTAAAATGCGTTTAGGGCATGCTAGTGATATATCTCCCGCTACATACTCCGACGCCGTAGGGTGGATGTTAAGGCGAGACAATCTCTCATCTGTAGAACGTCGCCCAACCATTAAGTCGGCAAAAGACTGACATAATATTTTCCCGCCTGTAAGCATCGAACTCATTTGAGCGATAGATTTAGCATAAGCAAAGGGTTGATCAAAGGGGTGTGTGAATTTTTGTGTACATAGCAGAGCCAGATTTGTATTAGTTGATTTTTTATTCTTATAAGCATGTCCATTAGCCAAAACTGTATTATCATCATGTTTTTCAACGGCGACGAAACCACTAGGATTACTACAAAACGTGCGCATTTTGTCATTATGACAAGATGTATAGTAGATCATTTTTGCTTCATAATAATTTTCGTTAATTTCCTGCATCACAACATCTGGAATTTCTGCTCGAACCCCAATATCAACTCCACCATGTTCGAACGTGATGCCATGCTTTTCAGCAATACTCATCATCTTACTGGCTCCGCTTCTACCAACAGCCACAACAACATTTGAAGACATGGCTACAATTTGCTGATCATTTTTTTGATAAACCACACCTTTTATAGAGCCATGCTCAACTAAAATATCTTCCCAATCACAAGAAGTCTCAAAAAGAATATTGGGATACGATTTTAATTTAGAAATTAGTGCAGTATAGAGCGTTCGAGAGCCATCGGTTCCAAGATGCATTACTGGTGTTTCTACAAGTTGAACTCTATTTTCAATACAACGACGTTTAATTTTATTCATGACATCATTGGTTGAGCTACCCACAGGTTTGGCAATACTGCCTAAATTACGATAAATATCGACAACATCATTGATAATATTATCGACAATATTCTTACCTGTAAGAACATAGACATCCCCACCTACTCGATAATCAAGATTGAATTTACAATCAGAGAATGCCCCTGCCCCACCTATTCCATAAACAATGGGGGATAATTTCTGCTTACTTGTATCTTCTGCAGATTCAAGACGTTGATCCCAATCTAAACCCTTATCAATGATTAGAATTTTAAGATTTGGCTTTGTTTCAAGGGCCTCATTTGCACCCATTAGTGCAGCCTGCCCCCCTCCGACAAAAATAATATCATACTGATTCATTCTAGCTCCAAATTATGATTGTGGAAAATCATTCCACTCTAATACTTTATTTAAAAATGATTTAAGTATAGGATCTTGAGGTGAGCTGAAAAATTGTTTACTGGAAGAACACTCTAAGATTTGTCCTTTAGCAAGAAAAACTCCTTTATCGCAGGCTCGTGAAGCAAAGCTCATCTCATGGGTAACAATGATCATGTTCAATCCCTCTAGTTTCAACTCATATATCATATCCAAAACTTCGGCAGTATATTCTGGATCAAGGGCTGATGTTGGCTCATCAAGCAATAGTAGCTCTGGCCGAGGCGCAATTGCCCGTGCAATAGCAATACGCTGTTGCTGCCCTCCAGATAACTCATACGGAAATTTATGCGAGTCACCAAGAAGATTAAAACGATCTAACAAAGATTGTGCTTTATTTTTAGCCTCTGAAAGATCAATTCCATGCACATGGACCAAGGGCAATACAACATTGTCTAATCCTGATAGATGCGGAAAAAGCCCATTATGTTGAAAAACGTAGCCTATATTTTTATAAAGAGAGTGATTTTTTTGATAATTAATTTCTTTTCCATTAAAAAAAAATTCACCCTGCTTAGGATAAATAAGCCCACCTAAAATACGAAGAAGGGTTGATTTCCCTCCCCCAGACGGCCCAATCACCGCCAAAGAGCTGCTTTCTCCGTCAAAATTTATGTCATTAAGGACTGAAACTCCGTTAAAATCGTGTGATAAATGGTTGATTTTAATGTGCATATTGAAATTTTTTCTCCAAATATTGGCTTAGAAGGGAGATTGGCATTGTTAAAAGCAAATATAACCCTCCTAAAAAGAGATAATTCTCAAAAAGAGCATAGTTTATAGCACTAATTTCCTGAGTAACTTGAGTAAGTTCTATTACTGCTACAACAGAAAGAAGAGAAGAATCCTTAATAACCGATGCAAACTGCCCTGTTAATGCAGGGAGGATTCTCATAAAAAGTTGGGGGAAGATAACAAGTCGAAAAGTTTGCCCCGAATTTAATCCAATTGCTCGAGAAATATCATATTGTTGCCGATCGATGGATTCTAACCCACCTCGGATGATCTCTGTAATATAGGCACCTTCAAAAAGAGAAAGAATAAGTATACCTGCAATGTATCGATTTTCAATACCCCAAGCCGTACCAACAAGATAATAGAAAAAGAAAATTTGCACCAACAACGGAGTTCCTCGAATAATCTGAACATAGGATCTAAAAAAATAAGAAATAATTGTAATTCTAGACTTAATACCCAGCACAGATAAAAACCCTATACAAAGACTAAGAATCATTGCACAAGCACTAAGAATCATTGTCATTTTAAAACCAGAAACAAACCTAGCTTTATATTGCCAAAGAATAGAAAAATCAAAAACTAGTCCCAACCGAGACATCGTTATAATTAAAAAAATAATGACCAATACAGCAAGCAACGCTCCATTAAGGAGCGCGCCTAGTTGCTTTTTTTTCAAAAATGTCATAAAATTTGAACCTATCTAAAAGAAAAAGTCAAAGCCATTTCTATCAAAGACTTCTTTTTCTTCTTTAAGATATTTTTCAGTGATTTCTTCAAAACCACCTTCTGATCTAAACTTTTTCAGGAATTCATTGAATTGATCTTTTAATTCCGTATTTCCTTTCTTAAATGCTGCCCCCCAGTCTCCTACAGTTTCCTCTGTAGAAGGAAGAGGAAACATTTTTGTCCCAGGGTTATCTAAATTATTACGATAAATTGTAAGTTGGTCGTACATAAAAGCATCTGCTTTACCTTGAATAACCTCTGTCATCGCTGCTACTTCTGATGAAAATGTATGAATCGTGACATTACTTAAATAATTTTGAGCGTAAATATGAGATGTTGTGCCTTGCTTAAGAGCCACAATACGCCCCTCTTGATTAAGGGTTTCGACAGATGTAACAGGTGACTTCTCCCCAACAAGCATTGCTAAGTGAGATTTTGCATAGGGATCTGAAAAATCAATAATCTGACTTCGCTCTGCTGTAATTGTCATAGATGAAATAACCATATCAACCTTATCAGTTTGAAGAGAAGGTATCAACCCAGACCAAGCAATATTTTCAATTACAACTTCTTTGCCAAGATATTCTCCAAAGGCTTTTGCAATATCAACACTAACGCCCATTGGATTTCCATCATCACCTTTTGTTTCGAAGGGAGGATATGCTAACTCCATCCCAACTCTCAACACATCTTTTTTTGCCCCGCTAGAACACGCCGCAAGAAGAAAAACTGCCATACCCATCATATACTTTCTAAGCATATATCACTCCTTTTAAATACTGTATAAATTATACTGGATTAAGCGATATGAAAACAAGTACATTTTAAACGTAAAACAAAAAAAATTAAGAAAGACTATCGTATAGGCGAGAAAGATTTCGTTGATAAGCCCATTTTGAGCCATCAGATCGGACAAGCCCTAAAATGCGATTATTAAAAACAAGTAGAGCAAGTTTGGTATCGTAGGATCCAGAAATAAAGGTACAATTATCTGTAATAAGCGGTTTTCCATCATGCAACCAGCTAAGTGACCCATTCCAGACCAGTCTAGGCATGTAATCAAGAACTTTTTCAAGGGGAATAAGTGCTGTTTCAAGTATTTGAGGTTGAATTTTCTTAACGTCAACGCAATTTTCAAGGGTTAAACCCCCACAACGAGTTCGTTTCAACCCAGAAAGATGTGCCGCCGTCCCTAATAACTCGCCCAATGATCGAGCTAAAGACCGAATATAGGTGCCAGAGGAGCATGAAATGGTTGCCGTAATGGTTTTATCTTCAAGAGTAATATTCTCCCATCCATGCACAGTAACCTTACGGGCAGCAAGATTAACTTCGCCCCCCGATCGAGCAATATCATAGGCTCTTTTTCCGTCTATTTTAAGCGCAGAATACTTAGGGGGGATTTGCATAATATCCCCACTAAGATTTTTAATGGCATCTTTTATTGCGTCTAAAGTAAGATTTGGAACAGGAATTTCTTCTATAATTGAGCCTTCTGCATCATCGGTGTCTGTGAAAGCTCCTAATGAAATTGTGGCTTCGTAAGTCTTTGAGCTAGTGAGAATTGCATCAAAAAAAACTGATGCATCCCCGATAAGAACAGGAAGAACCCCTTCGGCAAGTGGATCCAGTGTTCCGCCATGCCCGATACGCTTAATACCCGTTCGTTGCTTAATTATACGAATAACATCAAAAGAACTCATCCCCGAAGGTTTATTGACTCCTAAAACACCTATCATTCAAAATCCTTATTGCTTATATAATATAAACATCTACTTCTTCATCAAAAACTTTTCCTTGGTGAAAATAAGAGAATTCTACTTCGTACTTCCCTTTTGGAAATGTTGCTATATCTAGCTGCAATGTATAATTATCTTTTGCATGAAGTTCGCCTGTCCATACTGTTTTATCTGGGCCGTTATAAACATCTAAAACCATTCGAACCCTAATCGATTGGGGGTTACCTATAGGTTGCTGCACTTGCATTGTCATCGATCCGGAAATTTGTTGATCTTCAAGGGGGGAAACAATCCAAAGATCATCCGCCCAAACAGGCGATACAAGCATAAGTAATAACAGTATTTTTTTCATATAACTCTCCTTGAATTATAAATTAATAGCTACTTTCTGCTGCGGGCAAGCCATTCATTATGGCAAGAGATGCACTCACCCCTAATCTACTAGCACCGGCTTCAATCATTGCTAAAGCAGTTGCATAATCTCGAATTCCTCCAGATGCCTTAACTTTGACTTCGGGCTTACATATTGATTTCATAAGCTTCACTTTCTCTATAACAGCCCCACCCGAACCAAAACCAGTGGATGTCTTTACAAAATCAACCCCAAGATCATTACAGATTGTCACTGCGTTGATGATTTCTTCATCTGTAAGAGCACTAATCTCGAGAATTACTTTGATAAGTGTCCCATTAGAATGCGCAACATTACACACTTGTGAAATATCATATGATACTTGTGTTAGCATTCCTTCTTTAAGCATTCCAATAGGCAGAACCATATCAAGCTCATGGGCTCCTTTATCGATAACGTCAAGAGATTCTCCAACTTTGGCAGCAGTTGTTGTGGATCCTAATGGAAATCCAATAACAGTACACACTTTCACAGGAGAGCCTTTAAGTGTACGACCGGCTTGAGCAACAAACATTGGATTAATGCACACTGATGCAAAAGAATACTCTACGGCTTCTTTACAAAGCTGTTCAATATCTTTTGGTGTTGCCTCAGGTTTAAGTAAAGTGTGATCAATATAAGTTGCTAAAGTCTTTTTATCCATAATTTCTCCTTAAAATGGTTTAGAATCTATTGTTTTTGAGTGAGAATTCAATGTTTTTGATGAAAAAGTGAAGGGTAACAGCGTATTCATCGTATAAGTAACATAGTCTCCATTAAAATTGGCACAGATTACCAATGTATCTTCTGTTGAAAACTCTGAAAGCATTTGTCGGCAAGCCCCACAAGGAGTAATCGGTGATAGAGTATCCGCAACAACTAGTATTGTTGAGATTTGCTTCATTCCTGCAGTAACTGCCGCACACAGAGCATTTCGTTCTGCACAAATAGTCAATCCGTAAGAGGCATTTTCGACATTAACCCCGAAAATTTGTCTTCCCTCATTATCCAGGAGAACCGCACAGACAGGAAACTTTGAGTAAGGCACATAAGCCTTATCTCGGTATTTAGCAGCATCTGATATTAAATTTATAATCTGTTTTTTTTCCATCTTAAATCTCAAGAGCTGCTTCAAGTGCAACTTCTATCATTTGATTAAATGTTGTCTGGCGTTCTTCGGCTGTTGTAACCTCATGAGTAACTAGGGAATCACTTATTGTTAGAATAGTAAGCGCATTAACTTTATATTTCGCCGCCAATGTATAGAGTTGAGCTGTTTCCATCTCTACGCAAAGAACTCCAAATTTTTGCCAAAGCTTCCATGCCTCTGGATCGTCTCCATAGAAAGTGTCGGAAGTAAGAACATTCCCCGCTTTAAGAGATAACCCTTTTCGAATACCGCACTCCCATGCTTTAAGAAACAGTTCTGGTGTTGCGGTAGGAGCATAATCCATACCATGAAATCTAACTTTATTAATGGCAGAATCGGTAGAAGCGCTCATCGCGAGTACAACGTCTCGAATTTTTAAATCAGGTTGCATCGAACCAGCCGTCCCAACCCTGATTAGATTTTTACAACCGTATTCTGTTATAAGCTCGTTTGTGTAGATACCAATAGATGGAGCCCCCATCCCTGTTCCTTGCACGGATATTTTTTTTCCTTTATATGTGCCGGTAAAACCTAGCATTCCCCTAACATCATTATGTTGTTTAATGTCTGAAAAAAATGTTTCAGCAATATGCTTAGCACGCAGTGGATCACCAGGTAGTAGGACTGTTTCAGCAATAGCGCCTTTCTCAGCTCCGATATGAATACTCATATATATTCTCCCATAGAATTATTTTACACAAGAATAGGTAAAGATATTTGTAGCAAAGCTTTGCGGGCATGGACTTCCCAATAAAAGATGCTCAATGGTATCCGCAATAGAGGCAAAACTTTTTTGATCCCCAATGGAAATAGGATTGATATTAGATCCATACACAAGAATAGGAATGTACTCTCTAGTATGATCCGTCCCTTTATAGGTAGGATCGTTTCCATGATCGGCGGTAATAATAAGTACTTCGTCATCTTTTAAATTTCTCATAATTTGAGGAAGATAGTAATCGAACTCTTCTAAAGCTTTTTTATATCCTTCTGGATCGCGTCGATGTCCATAAAGCGAGTCAAAATCAACAAGATTCGTAAAAATCAACCCTCGACTGTCCTCTTTGAGGGCTTCTATTGTTTTAAGGATTCCATCTTTATTATCTTTGTTTGATTCTCGATTATCTGTAATTCCTATGCCATTAAAGAGATCGGATATTTTCCCTATTCCAATAACATCTTTACCATGTTTTTTAAGACGCTCTAAGACAGTCTCTGCTGGAGGATTTATCGAAAAATCGTGGCGATTTGATGTGCGAATAAAGCCTTTTTCAGCGCTGCCAACATAAGGGCGAGCTATTACTCGGGCAACAGGGCTAATTTCATTACAGATTTCAAGAGCAATCTCGCAAGCTTTATATAGCTCATCTAAGGGAATATATTCCTCATGAGAAGCTATCTGGAAAACAGGGTCGGCAGAAGTGTAAACAATCCACGAGCCTGTGGCAATTTGCTCGGCTGCAAGGCGATCTATAATTTCTGTCCCCGATGCAGGAAGATTACACAATACTTTTCGCCCTGTTAATTTTTCAAATCGTTGGATAACTTCATTCGAAAAGCCATTTTGATAGCTAGGGAATGGTTTTTTCAGCGGAACGCCGGCTATTTCCCAATGTCCAGTAGTGGAATCTTTGCCTTTAGAAACCTCTTCAGCCTTGCCGTAGGCTGCTAAAGGGCGTTCACTAGCAGGAACTCCTTTAATAGGAAGGATATTCCCCAATCCCATTGCTTGGAGATTAGGTAAATCTAGCCCCCCACAGGCTTCGGCTAGGTGAGCTAACGTATTTGAACCTTCATCACCAAATTCATGAGCATCAGGTAAGGCACCTGCGCCCACGCTATCAAGCACAATAAGTGTCACTCGAGAGATACTCATTGAATCCTCCTAGCTTTCAATAATTTTTAGAATCGGAGATTGTTTAGAAATCTCTTCATGCTTAATATTATACGAATTAAGTGTCATCTTATAGGCTATTTCTGCATTTTTCTCATTATTATAAAGCAATTCTGCTAATATATCACCCTTTTTAACGGTATCTCCTACTTTTTTATGTAAAATAAGCCCCGCTGCATGGTCGATCATAGCATCTTTCACGGCTCGCCCTGCCCCAAGAATCATCGCAACCTTTCCAATATCTTCAGCATGAATCGAGCAGACGACGCCATCGTCAACTGCAATAACATGAGATCGAAATTTTGGTTGAGGTAATTGTGTAAAATCAGTATTCCCGCCACTTTCTAAAATGAATGATTTAAAACGATTGAACGCCTCGCCACTGCTAATTACATTGTCAATAAGAGGAAACGCCTCTTCAATAGTTGAAACATCGCCTTTGGATTTAAGTGCAATTCCAGCAAGAGTATACACAACAAGTTTAAGATCATCTGGAAAATTTCCCTGAAGGCAGTTAATAGCTTCTTGAATTTCACAGGCATTTCCAACAGCGAATCCCAAAGGCTCTTCCATAGAAGAAAGTATCGCCGATGTCTTTCGTCCCGCCATAGAGCCGATAGTAAGCATTCTTTGAGCAAGTTCTTCGGCACGGTTTAGGTCTTTCATAAAAGCACCATTTCCAACTTTAACATCTAAAATAATACAGTCAGACTGAACTGCCAATTTTTTACTCATAATGCTTGCCGCAATAAGAGGAATACTTGCTACAGTGGCGGTTACATCTCGTAATGCGTAGAGGTCTTTATCGAGAGGAACCAGTTTTTCACTCTGCCCCATAAGCCCAATGCCTGTTTTTTGAGCGATATTTACTAATTCAGCTGGCGTTCTTGAGAATTGAAACCCTTTAATTGATTCAAATTTATCAATAGTGCCGCCGGTATGCCCTAGCCCCTTCCCTGAAATTTTTGCCGTACACATATTAAGCGCAGCCAAAATAGGAGTGAGGACAACCGTTACTTTATCTCCAACGCCACCAGTACTATGTTTGTCTACTAAAAATTTATGAAGTCCATCAAATATAATATGTTCACCAGAGTCGCGCATAAGTTCTGTAAAGGTAAGCAGTTCTTCATCACTAAGTTCTTGAAAATATATTGCCATCAAGAACGATGCCATTTGATAATCAGGCATTCTTCCGCCCATATATTCAGAAAGAAGAAAAGTAAGTTCGTCTTTGGTTAATTTGTTTCCATCTCGTTTACGTTCGATAAGATCAAGTACTCGCACTCTTGCCTCCCATCTAGTAGAAAAATAAAGCGGGTTTAACCCGCTTTATTTAACAACTATTTTATTTATCTTGTTGCTTTAATAATAATTTCACCGGCAGCAATCTTATTTTTTATTTCTTCTAATTTTGCAAGGTTATCTTCGCCGATAATATCTTTGGTATATTTAAAGTCTGTTGTTCCAACACCAGCTTCAGCAACTCCAAAATTATAAGAAACAGGTTGGAAATTGCCGTTAACAGTTTCTTTAATAAAGTCAAAGATCGCAATATCAACATTTTTAATCATAGAAGTAAGAATCATTCCTGGGTTGATATCATCCTGATTGGAATCAACACCAATAGCATAGATGCCAGCATCTTTTGCTGCTTGGAACATACCTAAGCCAGTTGCCCCCGCTGCATGATAAACAACATCTGCACGTTGTTGGATCATTGTTTCTGTGCGAGACTTTCCAGAAGCAGGATCATTAAACCCAGCATTTCCGCCAACATAAAGAGAAAGCACTTTAATATCTGGATTGATATAACGAGCCCCTTGCATATAACCAACTTCAAAACGCTGGATAAGGGGAACTTCTACCCCACCTAAAAATCCGATAACGCCAGTTTTACTCATCATTCCAGCAATAGCACCCACAAGGAATGAGCCTTCATGTTCTTTAAAATTAATAGATGCAACATTTGGCATATCATCAACAAACTCATCTATGATAACAAATTTTTGATCAAGGAATTGGCTAGCAACAGCAACCAGAGAATCTTTCATACTAAAACCAACAGCTACAATTAATTCATAATCTCCACTTTCTGCATATTGACGAAGTTGATCTTGAGCTTCTTTAGTAGGGTCTTTAGGTTCGTATTCAGAAAATGTGATTCCTAACTCTTTCTGTGCTTGTTCAAGCCCACGAAATGCGGCATCATTAAAAGATTTATCACCTTTTCCACCAGTTGAATATACAATACCTATTTTCGAGGCACCTTCTGCCTCTACCTGTTGAGCACCACCTCCACAAGCTGAAATAAATAATGTAACTAGAAAGACAGCAATAATATTTGCAATTTTCTTCATATTCTCTCCTCCAGAGATAAAAACATATAGTAATTGTAGCTAATATTCATTTTTTTCGCAATAACTTTTTAAATTATTTATCATAAGGAATACCCGAGGCTTTAGGGGCTTTACTTTTTCCAACAAATCCCACAAGTGCAACTAGGGTTAAAAGATATGGCAACATACTCCAGAATTGCTGAGGAATACCTGTCCCAGCAAGTTTTGCTTGATCTGCAAGCACTTGACCCAACGCAAAAAGAAGAGATGCTGAAATAGCTCCTATGGGATTCCATTTGCCAAAAATAAGAGCAGCTAAGGCAATAAATCCTCTTCCAGCACTCATCCCATTATTAAACGAAGGCAACATTACTGTTGTTAGGAATGCTCCGCCCAATCCCCCATAAATGCCAGAAAGAAGAACACCTATAGTACGGGTTCGTTGAACATTGATACCGACTGTATCTGCAGCAAGTGGGTGTTCTCCTACGGCGCGCATTCTAAGACCAATAACCGTTTTGAAAATAATCGCCCATGCCAGCAAGCCTAATACATACATAAATACTAAAACTGCTGTTTTATTCGCTAGCATAGAAACCGCTGGAGTTGTCCCTGCTGCCCCATATAGTGTTTTAATAAGAAAAGAAGTAACCGATAACGCAAAAAGATTTATCGCAACCCCACTTACAATTTGATTCCCTCTAAGTGTTATACTAATATAGGCATGTATGAGCGAAACAAGCCCTCCTGCTATCATACCTCCAAGGATACCAACATAAGGATTTCCCGTAGCCAGAGATACTGCCGTAGCCGCAAATGCGCCACAAAGCATAATGCCTTCAAGCCCAATATTAACTACACCTGTAATCTCTGAAAAACATGCTCCAACTGCTGTAATCATGATAGGGGCTGCAATCACTATTGTTTGAATAATCAAAAAGAGAATTAATTCTTCCATCTATATCTCCCTAGTGATTTTTTCGACGAGCAAGGAGATATTTGAAAAAATTCTCTCCAGCAACAAAAATGATTATCAAGGCTTGAACTATGGTAACAATCTCTCGATCGAGCCGATGTGTAGATTGAAGAATACGTCCTCCCACATCCAACGCAGCATAAAAAATAGATGCTACTAAAATACCATAGGGATTATTTTTACCGAGTAATGCCACTGCTAGCCCCGTAAAACCTAGGTCTCCCATAATGGGCTCGGAATAAGCATACTCTGCAGCTCCTCCAAGAACGCGTTCGGCGCCGCCTAATCCGGCTAAAGCACCACTAAAACCAATTGCTAGCATCATTACCCATTTTGTGGAAATTCCCGCATTTTCTGCCGCTGTTTCATTGAAGCCAACAGCCTTCATTTGATATCCTAATTGTGTCTTTTTAAAGAAAAAATCGACTAAAAACACTGATATTATAGCCAAAATAAAGCCCATATTGAGGTTTTGTTTTGTAACATCATAAAAAAGAAGAGTTAATCGAGCGTATTCATCTACTTTTGGGGTTTGAATATTTTGAGTTGCGGCATCTTTAAGGGGACTATTAAGAAGAAAGTTTTGTAATTCTACCATAATATAGTTAAGCATAATAGTTGAAATAACTTCATGCACTCCAAAACGTGCTTTGAGAAGCCCTGCTAGGGATGCCCAACAAAAACCAAAAATAGCAGCAGCGATCAAAGCAATAACCACGCTACCAAAAAAATCTCCAAAATAGATACCAACTATGACGGCACCAAGCCCTCCTGCGGCCATTTGCCCCTGAACACCGATATTAAACATTCCTGCTCGAAAGGCTAACATAACGGCCAAGGCGGTGAAAATAAGAGGAGTGGCTGCTAGAAGCGTCTTTGTTAGACCGCTCATAAATGGAGCACGAGGGGTTGCTTGATAAAATGCTGCTAAAAACATATCTCCATAGGCAACAAGAGGGTTAACTCCTTTTGCCATCATAATTATAGCTCCAATCGTCATCGCGATAAATACAGCTAACAGTGAGGGAATCATTGCTTTGAGTTTTGATTTTATCACAGCTTGCCTCCCGACATTAGTATTCCCAATTTCTCGGGAGTTGCTTCTGATCGATCGAGTATTCCAACTATATTTCCAGAATACATTACTGCTATCCTATCTGATAACGCCATTATCTCTCCTAATTCTGCTGAAACTAAGAGAATCGCTTTTTTCTTAGATCGTTCTGCAAGAAGAGTATTATGAATGAGCTCTATCGCTCCTATATCGACACCCCTTGTAGGCTGGGCTGCTATGATAAATTTGCATTCTCGCTCTAACTCTCTGGCAATAATAACTTTTTGCTGATTACCGCCCGAAAGGCTTGCAAACTCCGATCGGCCATTTGTTGGCCTCACATCATATTTGCTAATATACTGGCGAGTATCCTCCGCCACTTTGTCATAGTCAATCCAAAATCCTCGTGCATAGTCGTCTTCCCGACCAAGAGCAATATTTTCTTCGATACTATAAGGAGCTATCGCTGCTCGTTTATATCTATCTTCTGGAACATGCGATAATCCATGCTCCCTCAGATATAAGGCGTTTTTATTATTAAACTCTTTCCCTGTAATAAGATAAGATCCACTTTCAACTTTACGCAACCCTGCGAGAACTTCGACTAACTGAGTTTGCCCGTTTCCTTCTATTCCTGCAATACCTAGAATCTCCCCTTCTTTAATATCAAAAGAGATATCTTTTACAGCCAAAAGCCCATTATCCCCTTTTGCGGAAAGGTGGGAAACCTGAATCATAGGGGGGCCAAAAACCACTGGGGGACGCTTAAGATCGAATAAAACGGGGCGCCCAACCATAAGATTTGCTATTTTTTCACGAGAAGCCTCGGCTGTGGCAAGTTGCCCAACATCTTTTCCTCTACGAATCACCGTAATATTATCTGATAAATCAAGCACTTCTTTGAGTTTATGGCTAATAAAAAGAATTGTTTTTCCCTCTGAAACGAGGTTTTTCATGACAATACCAAGATCTTCCACCTCTTGAGGCGTTAAAACAGCACTTGGTTCATCAAAAACAAGAAGATCCGCCCCTTTAAAGAGGACCTTGAGAATCTCTACTCTCTGCTGAACGCCAACAGAAAGCTCCGAAATTTTAGCATCGGGATCAATCTTTAGGTTATATCTCTGAGAAACACGTAAAACTTCTTGTCGAGCAGCTTCCAGATCAAATAGAGGACCTTTTGTTGGCTCGAATCCAAGCACCATGTTTTCGGCAACAGTAAGAGTATCAATAAGCATAAAGTGTTGATAAACCATTCCAATACCAAGACTTACAGCAACTGATGGACTAGAAATTGCAACTTCTTTTCCTTTAAAAAGAATAGTACCCGATGTAGGCTGATAAAGCCCATTGAGAATTTGCATAAGCACTGATTTACCAGCACCGTTTTCCCCACAAATAGCGTGAATTTCTCCAGGGCGGACTTTCAACGTAATATCATTGTTAGCAACAACCGTTCCATCCAGAAACTCTTTACGAATATGGTTCATTTCAAGAATATATTGAGACATAGAAGCTCCTAAAGGATTATCATATTATATCATAAATATTTTTTTTTTCAAGAGTTTTTATTATGTCTGATCAAAAAGTTCTGTTTTTTAGAAAGACTATTGAAAAAAAATGAGTTATTTTGTATAATGCTTGCATGAAAAAATTTATTTGTTTTATCATTTTTATGACAATTTTACTTCCAGTTTTACCATTGCAATCGCGTTCTATTCGCCCTCAAAAAGGTGTTACACTGACATTTGTCGGCGATATCATGGCAAATGCGGTGCTGGTAGATACAATCTCACGAGATACTCAAGCTTTAGAGCCTATTCGCCCCTTTTTAGTGGGTAATTTGAATTTTGCAAACCTCGAATTCACTGTTAATACCAATAAACCCGCAGAAGGATACCCAAATTTTAATGGAACCAGAGAATATTTAAGGTATTTTACAAAATTTTTCAATTTATTTTCGGTTGCTAATAATCATGTATACGATCAAGGTGCTCGAAGTCAGGTAGAAACTCTTTCCTTTTTAGAAGAGGATAATATATTATTTATTGGTGGGAATACTCAGCATCGGCATACCCCGCCTCTGATTACAAATATCAATGGAATTGATCTGCTAATTACTGCTTATTCTATGGTAGATAACGGATTATATGTAAGGAGCACCAATAGTTCTGCTCGCTATTATATGAATTTTCATCCAAATATTAGCAATCTTACTGCTGCTGTACATCAAGATATGCAATCCGTTCCTAAAAGCACATTGAAAATTGTTTCTTTGCATTTTGGAAATGAGTATACCTCTATACCTAATACCATCGAAACAAATATTCCTCAACAACTAATCGAGGCTGGTGCCGACATCATAATAGGGCATCATCCTCATGTTCCTCGCCCTGCAGTATGGTATGAGGGGACAAATCATAGTGGGGTAATTCTTTATTCTCTTGGTAATTTTTATACTCCCCACAAGAATAGCTATCTCTATCTTGATGCAGGAACTATCGTACGCCTTAATGTTTTCCCTAAAAAGCGATATCAATTTAGCTATACACCAACATTTACATACTTTTTTGATGATCAATCAGGGCGACGCTCTCGCGTTCTCCCTCTTCTTGAAGACCCTGATAAAACCCCGCCCACAGGCTATACATACACTGCCCGAGATAAGATAAACATGAAAGCTGCCTACAATATTGTACACGAATTTTACAGCCCCCTAAGGGAAATCATAATTGGAAAATAAAAAAGCCTCTAAGTGAGGCTTTTTCTTATAGTTAACGATAATCCGAAATAAAGATTCGTTGAAAGGGAAAACAAAGAATTGCAAAACTTTCTCTAGCAGTTGCAGGAAGCAATCTCCATAAAGGCAAGTCAATACGTTCTGCTGCAGAAAACGTAACGTTTTTCACCTGGTAGACATATGCGTAAAGTCGAATTCTAGGTAAATGATAGGCTTGAGAGACAAACGTTATTTTATTATCCCGAAAAGGCTGCAGGCGTCGAACCGTTGCTGCTGTATTTGTCCCGCCAAGATCAGTGCTGATTTTTTCTGAAGGGACACCTTCATTAACAAGGTACTGCTGCATCACTGCAACTTCCTCTTGACGACCACTAAGAAGAAGGCTAGAATTAGCTCCCATTTGCTGCCATAACCATGACGCCGTTTGAAGGCGCGTCTCTAATGCTGGAACAGGTCTTCCATCCTTTCGATAACCAGCGCCGAATACGACAATGATATCTGATTTCTCTAAAACAGTCTTTGGAGAATAGTAAACTAGAAATAAAGATAAGCTAAGCCAAACAGTAAATAGCGTACAAACAATGATTTGCAACACCCATTTGAACCGATTCATACGTTGCTCCTCATTGATATTATATATGAATTTAAAAAGAATTTCAAGAAAAATAGTCTAGAAAGAAAAGCTTTTCTCAAAAATGCCGATAATCAAATAGTGCAGAAGTTGTTTCAGAGGAAAATATAACAAAAGTGAGGCTTAAATGTTCAAGAAAGGACTCTATGTTTTCTACCCTTTCCATGGGGCAGGGCAGATCATAGACGTCGAGGAAAAGGAAGTCCTCGGCCAAAAACGTGAATATCTGATTATTGAATTCCCTTTAACGCACACAAAAGTCATGGTGCCAACCAACAACTTTGATGCTACAGGGATTCGCCCTCTTGTTGATGCAAAAGCTATCAAGCAAAGTTTTGATATTCTTACATCAGAGGGAGATGTCAACGCCTTTGATTGGAAGCAAAGGTATAAGCTTCACACAGAAATGATCAAGTCAGGAAAAATGGTCGACATCGCAGAGGTCGTCCGTAATCTTCACCGTAGAAATTCTGTTAAAGAGCTTTCTTCAACAGAGAAAAAGCTATTTAATGATGCTTTAGATATGATTTCTGGTGAGATTTCGATTGTTCTCTCAAAAGATGCAGAGACTGTTCGTGCAGAAATCCTGGATCTTTTAGCAAAGCATTCTCCTGCTGTGGAGTAGTTTTTCTTAAATATAAAACGGAGTTTTTACTCCGTTTTTTTATAATTTCACTATATTTTAAATAAAATATTTGCAGAATTACCATTTTATGTTATGATATTGACAGGTTATTAGTCAGGAGCAGTAATATGGATAATTTTCCAGAGAAAACAGAAAAAAAAACAAGTAGAAATACTGTTAAACCTATTAAAAAATCGAAAGATGTGAGCAATCAGAAAAAAGAGGCTTTACCTAAAAAGAAAAAAGCAATAAAGCCATCGGTGTCTACGCCAAAAGATTTCGATACAAAAGTGGTAGAATTACATTCAAGCAAGGTAACACCCAAGATTCTTTCGCCAGAAGTTGTTGTTCTTCCTCAAAGCCACAATAAAGTTTTTCTTGTTTGGCGCGCCGAACCAACTCTAGATGAATCTACGGATAGTTGGGTTGTTCGTTCAAGTTTTGGAGAGCTAGCTCGCGTTCCAGCTCGATCTCGCTCTGCTTTTTTAACGGGAGCAGGTCAATTTGATATTGATATATACCGTGTTTCGAAAGAAGGATCTGAGGAATTTTTTACTTCGCATAAAGTAAATGTTCAAGGTTATAATAATCCTTCAAAACCTCAAGAATTAGGTCGATTAAATAGTTCTTCTTCTAATTTTCGGCGCAGAATTTCTTCTTAGGTTATATTATTTTAGGAGGAAAGTGTGATTTCACTTTCATTTGATTCAATTAAAAAAAATCAGCATCCAAGTATTGATTTTCAAAAAAAATTAGAAGCTCATATTAAGGCTATTCTAACTCGATTTAACAAGGAAGACTGGGAATGTTCTTTTTTGTTTTGCGATGATACTTTTATTCATAATTTAAATCTCACCTATAGAGAAAAAGATTACCCTACGGATGTATTATCCTTCTCTCAGGATGAAGGTGAAGAAATGGATTTTGAAACAAAAATTCTAGGGGATGTGATCATCTCTATGGATAGAGCGGCAGCTCAAGCTCAAGAATATGATATTAGTAATGAGGAAGAGTTGGCTCGTCTTGTCACGCATGGCCTTTTACACCTACTTGGCTACGATCACGAACGTGGTGAAGAAGATGAAAAAGAAATGCTAGCTTTACAAGATGAATTAATGGATGAATTCATGATAAATTATGCAGGCGTAAAGAGTAATCATATTTAATCTATCTAGAAAAAATCCCCCATATGGGGGATTTTTTATTCATTAATAGCTAAAACATTTTCCATTTCAAGGATAAGATGATCAACACCATCAATTTGAAACGTTGTACCTGCATATTTATCAAAGATAACTTCATCTCCAACTTTAACAGAGATATCTTTATCCCCTACTGAGATAACTTTACCCAAATTTGTTTTTTCTTGAGCAGTAGGGGGAATGTACAAGCCTCCGCTTGTTTTTTCTTCGCTATCTTTCACTTTTACAAGAATACGGCTACCCAAAGGTTTAACGCTCATATAAATCCTCCATAATATTTACGATTTATTTATTTATTACTTAGCAATTTTTATGCCAATTTAAAAAGAATCGCTATCGGGGTTTTTGGCCCACTCTAGCCACTTTTCTTTAGTTAAACGCCAGCGAGCAGAACTTAATAAAAACCAATCTTGTGGATTTTTACGGATCACATCTTCATAAAACGTATAAATCTTTGTGGTAAGATTGATAATATCCTGATTTTTATCTCCCACTAATTGAAGCTCTTGGGGCTTTGTAATAAAAATACGTATGCGCCCTGGAGATAGCGTTTCAGATGCCCCGCATAAATAATGCGACTTTTTATAAAGTGCCAACGTTGCTGCCTTCGGAGCTGACGCCTCCCGCCCAAAAAAAGGAAGAAAAAGAGGGCTATGCCAGTAATTTTGGTCTGCAACCAACACCGCACAAGAGCCACTTTTCATAGATTTAAGAAGAGGTCTCATTAATGAAATTTCATTATATACAGGTTGAATACCCGTTTTTCGACGCAAATTTTGATAATATTGATCTAAAAAAGGATTGAATTGCCTCTCAACTACGGAAAGCATATCTAGGCCAAGTATTCCCATCATGATTCCGCACAATTCCCAATTTCCAGAGTGAAGCGTGAAGAGTGTCTGAGGTTTTTTTTCACAAAAAAGACGATATACGTGAGAGAAAAAAGGCGTATCTAGCCTAAAACAGAGTAAAATCTCTTGAAGATTCATTCTACTAATTTTTTGAAGCTCTATAAAGATGCGTAGAATAAATCCTTGACTGTATTCAGCTATTGACTTTATTTCTTTATCAGAATAAACTTTATCAGGATGAATTATAGAAAGATTTTCTTTAACCTCTTGAATTTTACCAGGAGCCAAAAGCAGTATAATTCTACCAATAAAACGAGAAAAGCTATTAATAGCCGGAAAAGAAAAAAAAGACACCACATACACCATAGGGATAATTAATATCGCTTCTAGAGCCATAATACATCGCCTAACAATAGAAAAATGACGTTTAGCCATTATCTAGCTCTGGTTAGAGGTATTTTTATTGTTTTTAGCAGCTTTTCTTTGTTCTTTTTCTGCACGGCGGCGTTCTTTTCTTTGGGCAGCTTGAACTTTTGCCGCCAAAGCTTCTTCTTGTGCAATTCTTTTATCTTCAAGACGTTTTTGCCGCTTATCCTGCACAAAAAGCACATCTTCTTGCTTCCGATAAACCCTATATTCTTTGGGATTATTCAAGCGTGTCCTCAGTGTTTGAGCTAAACGGGCTGTCACAGGGTCTGCTCCGGTTAGCCCCAAAGTTTTATCCAAATGATAGAGCGCTTTTCTTTTATGAGCAGGCCACCACGCTGATTGTTGATAAATAAAAGCAATTTCATAATGAGCCCATGCTACCTCTTCAATCTCTGAAGAAAATAGTTCTATCACTTTATTATAGAAGTAAATAGCCTTTCTATTAAAGCCTTGAGCATAACTGGTTCCACCCATATCCATCAGGCGAGAAACATTCATTAGGCGAAGAATCTCATCTTTAGGCAAAGTAAGTGCCAGAGGATTAAAGGGTTTTGATAATTGAGCTTGAATTTTTGCTTCTCGCTTTTCTTCAGGGGTAAGGGCTGACAATGTAGAAGTGACAATAAAAAGGATAACTATGATATATCTCATTTTCGCTCCATCTTTTGGCGGAGTTCGACTAAATGCTCCGCGACAATATTATCTTCTGGGGAAAGTTCTAAGGCTTTTTTCAATTGTTCTTCTGCTTCTGTATAATAACCCGCAGCCATTAGTGCTTTTCCTAGGCTATCTCTGTAGGCAGGGTTTTTAGCATCAACTTCAACTGCCTTTGTACAAAGGCGAATTCCTTCTTCAACGTTTCGTTTTGTTTCAACAAGAATGTATCCCAAGTTATTAAGAGCACCTGGATAATTAGGATCGATATCTAATGCTTTTCGAAGAGCGTCGATCGATTGGTCGATCATACTTCTTTCGTAAAATATCGCCCCTATTGCAGAGTAAGCTCCAGGTTCTGGAACCCCTGTTTGAAGGGCTTCTCTAAACATTCTTTCGGCTTTACTATAGGCTTTAACATCAGCATATGCTTTTCCTAAAAAGATAAGGCATCGAAATTTTTGCCCCATATCAAGTTCTGCGGAACGCGCCATTTCAAGGTAGCGGATTCCATTTGTAACATTATTGAGGCGTATAGAGACTAAACCTAAATAAAAGTAAATAATAACAGCCTCGGGATTATCCTCCAAAAGTTGGAGGTATCTATCTATAGCGTTACCGTAAGTCCCATTTTGAGCGCTCTCAGAGAGAATAAGCTCGAGTTTGGATACTAGACTCTGAGACATAAATCCTCCTTAACGCACATTATTATAAACTCTTTGGGTTGTTTTTGTAAATAAGTGTTCACCACTACGGATAAGAACGATTCCTTCTCGATAACGGAGTGTAAAATCGATAGGAATATCCCCTAAGTAGAGCGTGAATACCACATCTGCACGAGGATTTCGAATATCTCCGCTGGGCGTAGTATCTTTTCTCCATCCAATACCAGGTGCTAGCAATAAATTGAACGACTCGGCCATAGCAGAACCCGCAGGAAAAAGCAATGGAGCCGTTGAAAAAGCTATAGGCCCTCTATTATCACTAAAATTTTGAAGAAAGGCATTTCCTTTTTCATCAAAGCGTATTCGCAAAGTGTAGAGATATTGTGTCCCTCTATGAGTAAGGGTAACTTTTATATTAAGAAAAAACGCTTCATCTGTAATTTCTAGAGTGCGGTAAAAACTCATTTTTGAGCCTTCTTGAGACACATAATAGTCCCAAACTACTGGCCCTAGCTCAAAGAAATAGACATCCTCAGGGTAATTTGCCCTCAATGGAGCCACAATAAAGAAAAGTAAACTTAGCAATAATTTTTCTTTCACAAACATAGGATACAGTATAGATAAAAACATTATTTTTCGCAAATTTTTACACTTACTGGCATATAATATTTAAGTCTTTCATCAGAGCTTCAAGTTGCACTCTAAAGGGGTTTTCCCCGTCTTCAAGCCCTCTATTAATTTTTAAGGCGCGGTAGACATCATCTTGTAGGACTACCAAAGATGCTGGAGGGGTAAAATCTTTTACTTCCCACAAAATAAGGCGAGCTTCTTTTATCTCCTCTGCGTCTCTCTGGCGAAGTGCCTGTAGTAAAAAACTATGTAAAGTCCCAATTGTCACCTGTGCTATTTGCTCTAAAAAGGCGTTTGACGGGTTTAGTTTACGGTAGAGAGTTATCATCAGGTGAAATTTACTACTTTCTTGAGGAGTAAGAGTTTCCCCCATTTTGCCTGCAAGTATTAACAATTTTTGGTAGAGAAATAACTCCAGATTGATTTTTTCTTGAGGGAGAAGATATTTTTCTAAGCCTGTAAAAGCCTCTGGGGCTAGCGTAATATCAGTACGGTTATGATCATGCCCTTTGGTGATTTCCGCAGAAAGATTTCGCGAAAGAACATCTAGTCGCAGAAAAAATGGCAACGAAGCTATAGACAGTGGCGTCCACTCAACCGATGCCCAAAAATCATCGTCGATTTCATGAGGCATACTGCTTAATTCCGAATAAAAAAGACGCCCTTTTTTCATTTTATAAGCTACGACTATCTCATTATAAATAAATGATTTAAATACCAGCATCCCTCTAGAATTTTCTCTAAGGCTCCAGTTAACGCGGAGATCGCCTATAACTAGTTCTGGCGAAGAACTTTCAATGGCTTGAATAACAAGATAACGTCTTAGTGTTTCTGGTGGAATTTTGAATGTTTCAATCGCCTTAAGGAGAATATCTTTCCCCGACCCTTGTTCTGTAAGATTACTTTGAGCTTGATCTAATATAGACAAATATTTATCATATATAGATTTATCCATATATGGCTCGAAGCATTCGTAGGCGCGTTGAGCATAGAGGAGATCTTGAATAGTTTCTATTCCAGAAATATCAGAGAAAAACCAGCCACAACTAGTATACATCAACATTGCAAAGCGTAATCCTTCCATCATCAAGATAACTTGACGGCGTTCGTTTGAGCTAAGCTGTTTTTTTTGCCATGTTGAAAGAAATTCTCTTATGCTTTCTTCTGTTTTAAGCGTGTAGGGTTGAAAATAGGCATTTCTAGCGCCCCAAACATCAGTAAGTAAGGGGGAAAGAGCCTTTTCTGCAGCCTCGGATATTGCATCACGGAGAAAATCAAAGGCATCCCTGAGAGGTGCTCTCCATTTTTGATTCCATGAATCCAAGCCTCCAGTATGGCAAGAACAATCTTCTTTCCAGCGCCCTACTCCATGAGCACAACTCCATGAAGAACCTAAATTATTATTCCCAGGTATTAACGCACATTCGAGTTGAGGAGGATTTTCCTCAAGAAAAGCTCCATAGTTTGTGAACTCAAATTCGGGGTGAGGAGAACGAGTGTTTTGGTCGATGAATCGCGCTAGAGCCATATTACCAAATTTTTTATGGTGCCCGTATACTTCGCCATCTGTGGCAGTATGAACGAGCTTTACATCGCCTTGTTGCCCTGCAAAAGCCGATCTGACTGCTCCAGCAAGATTATTACTATCTTTGAGCAAATCTCCAAAACTAACCCCAGATGCCATAGGTCCATCATAGAAAAAAACCGCCAATGGCCCATTTTTTGTCAATAATTTATAAGCTCTGCCTGTTGGAATTCTCCCACCTTCAACATCAATAGTTGCCTCATTTTCGATATATGATTGGGCTTGAAATGGCGACAAAATGACAAATTTCACTCCATTATCTACTAAAACCTCGGCTACTGTCTGATTAATAGCGGTTTCACCCAACCAAATACCCTCTGAGATACGTCCAAAACGCCGTTTGAAGTCTTCTAATCCCCATATTGTCTGCGTGTATTGATCTTTTATTGAGGATAAAGGCATAATCATATGGTTATAAACTTGAGCAATGGCATTTCCATGACCATGATTACGTGCCGCCGAAATACGATCTGCATCAATGATACGACGAATCGTATCTGGGGCATAAACATCCATCCACTCGAGAAGCGTTGGCCCAAAATTAAAAGAAAGATACTCATAACAATTGATAATTGCTGAAACACACCCTCCACTCATAACCGGAGCATACCCACAAGATGAATAACACTCTTGATGAATACGAACATTCCAATCCGTATAAGGTGCCGCTGAAATTTGTCGATCGATGAAACCTGTCCAAGGATTTTCCCGAGGGGGTTGATAAAAATGTCCATGAAGAATAAAATAGTTTTTCATTGATCCTCCCCATATAAACACAAGCAATTATAACATAAAAATGGTCGAAAAAAAAGAAAAATGTAATATAACTTCTTTAAATATTGATAAAAAATTATTCCCTTGATTTTTTTAATTAACACTGTTATAATGTCGGACTGTTGATTCAAAGGAGCGTTCTACGTGCCTATTTTTCCGGGCGACATCTCCAAAGATATTTTATGGATTTCCCAGCTCCTCGATAAAGAAGGATTCGAGCTTTATTTAGTCGGAGGTGCTGTTCGGGACACCCTTATGAATAGACCTTGTGGCGATTTTGATTTGGCAAGTTCAGCTTGCCCCGACGATATTATTCGTATCTTCAATAAACTTGTGCCGGTTATTCCCACTGGGATTCGTCATGGCACAGTAACTCTCATTATCAATAATTCTCAGTATGAAATAACAACCTATCGTATCGATGGCACCTATACCGATCAACGGCACCCCGATAGCGTTTCTTTCACATCCTCTTTAAAAGAAGATTTAGCTCGCCGAGATTTTACAGTTAATTCAATTGCTGCCCACCCCATTACTAAAGAGCTCACCGACCCTTTCTTTGGGCAAGATGATATTCGAAACAAAGTTATTCGCACGGTAGGAATACCCGATGAACGCTTCGCAGAAGACGCCCTGCGTATGCTTCGAGCATGCCGTTTTGCAGCAGTACTGGGTTTCACCATAGAAGAAGAAACTTTTGAAGCATTGTGCCGGCTTGCACCAACTATCGATTCTGTATCAGCTGAAAGAGTGCGCGATGAGTTGATGAAAACCCTTTCAGCCCCTGTTCCATCAATAGGGCTTGAATACATGAGAAAAAGTGGGCTTTTAGAGAGAATTCTTCCCGAACTCTGCGAAGGAATAGGCATCGACCAAAATGAATTTCATCGGTATGATGTGTATACTCATAATCTTAAAACATGCGATAGCCTTACAAAAGGTGAGGCCATCACACGATGGGCAAGCCTTCTTCATGATGTTGGAAAACCTCGAGCTAAATCTTTCGCCCTAAAAATTGGTAATGGCAATGTTTTCTACAACCACGAAGTTATTGGAGCAAAAATGGCTCGTGGGATTATGCGACGCTTAAAATTTTCTAACGATGAGATAGATAGAGCCTTCTTGCTTATCGAGCTTCATATGTTTTTCTATACATCAGAATGGACAGACGGCGCCGTACGTCGATTTTTAAAACGATTTGACGGAGATTTACTATTTTTAGAACAACTTTTTCTCCTGAGAGAGGCCGATAGGCTTGGTTCTGGCACAAAAAAGCAAGCTCCTTACATTTTTAAAGAGTTTCGAGCCAGAATTAAACAGGTTATGGATGAAGATTCCGCCTTAAAAGTAACCGATCTAAAAATAAATGGCACAGAACTTATTCGTGAATTTCAACTTAAACCCTCTCCAATTATAGGAGAAATTCTGCATTATCTACTAGAATTAGTATTAGATGATCCTTCTCTCAACAATAACGAATCTTTAATCGATCAAGCACGCCTATATCTTATAAAACACCCTGATTTCTCAAAGGAGTAATTTATGTTCTCGTCAATTTTAAAGCTCTTCAGCTCTCAGTCCACAACGAACACCAACACAAACTCTCAAGTTCCAAATTCGCAGCTTACTAATATCTTAACCAATTCTTATTATCAATCATTTACAGATTATGCTCTAGCTTCGAATAATATTTTTCTACGAACATTAGGAGAAATTTTTTCAGCAGAACCTTCTGTTTTTATAGTCCTACTCGCCGGTGTTATCTTCTGGATTGTTTTATTGATTCGCTGGGGTCTTCACTTAAGTTCTCGCAGAAAACACTCCAGAAGAAAGCAATATTCACGGATTGTAAGAGAAATTGTGAAATTTACTTTTTCAGCAAAAACCCTTCTTATTATTTTTCTTTCTATAGGAATGTTCTTAACAGGAATACTCAACGCCCCCAGTGATATCCGAAGACTAGTTCGTATAATCTTACTAAGCACGCTATTATTCTTTTTATACCAAGGAGTTATGAGGTTTATCAAGATTTATTTTCGCACCAGTGAGATATTTCCTCGCCGAAAAAATAGCGTTAAACAGCGTAATATACACCTACTCGCTTATCGATTTTGTCAATCTCTATGGATTCTCATATTTATTTCTTTCTTCTTAGGATTGCTTGGGGTTGAATTAAGTTCTATTCTTGCAGGATTTGGAATTGCCGGTATTATTGCAACTCTTGCATTACAAGATGCTTTCTCTCATTTGGTAGGTGGCGTCAGCTTAATGCTTGATGAAACATACTCTGTCGGGGATATCGTCCGGCTTGATTCTGGAATTGAAGGAATTATTTCTGAAATAGGCTTCAGAAGCACCCGCATTCGTACTTGGGATGAAGAAAATGTGACAGTTCCTAACGGTGTTTTAGCAAAAATGACTATTATTAATCATAGTCAGCCTGTAGAGCGAAAACGTGTGATTCTTCTATTAAATGTAGATGCAACAACAACTACCGTAGATAATGCAACAGCTCTTTTTACTGAAGCACTCGAAAATAACCCTAACGTTTTATCAACACCTGAACCAAGTATTTTTCTTATTGATTTAAAAAGAGATACTCTTGCCTTTAGAATAGGGTTTTATGTCGAAAGTTATGGGGCAAAGCTCCGAACTACGGACGAAATGCTAAGAAGTATCTATAATCTTTTTGAAAAAAATGGCATCCGATTTATTCCATCAGAAAGTGTTGTTCATCTTTCTCAACGAGAAGTTAAGCAAAAATAAAAACAAATTTCTTTTTCATTGACTTTTGATAATGTTTATGGTATAATCTGATTATCCTATGTTTCCGATTATTCTACGGAACTCATCCCATAGAATTATAGTTTCTATACCTATTTAAGTTATTATTCATCTTGCGACATCATTGTATGCAAAAATTACGAGGTTCTTATTACTCATGGCTCGTCATATTAAGTTAAAAACACAACCTGAAAACCCTGTAGAAGAAACAAAGTCTACAGAACAAACAACCGAAAATACGCTCATGGAGCCCCCTAAAAAGAGGGGACGAAAAAAAAATGTTGCAGAAGAATTACCTCTCCAAGAGCAACTGCCGGAGCAAACTGCACCAGATATATCAAATCAGCCCACCGCTGAAGTGAATGAAAATGTTAGTGCTCCCCCTACCCCTCAAGAACGCCCTACCTACGAAAGGAAGGAGCGCCACCATCAAAATAATAAAAATAATAATTATAAGAATAATCATCAAAATAATTATAATAACAAAAAACATCGCCCCCGAAACACGTCTGATCAACAGATAAAAGAATCGGAAATCAACTTGGATGACTATCCTATCTTAGAAAATCTTGACTATCAAAAATACAGCCGTTATCTTTTTGCAGCATATGAACATAGCACCGACCCTAAAAAAGTTATTTCTCAGGTGTTTTGTGATGATCACAACATGCTTTTCATCAACCAGCTAAAGCAACTCTCTATCAAAGAATTATTCATGGTTGCAGCTCACCTTCATCTAGAAAATTACGAAAGTATGCACACACAAGAACTTATTTACGCTATTTTAGGTAAACATGCCGATGACAAAGGCGTAATCTATGGTGGAGGAACACTCCAACTTGTTGAGGGTGGATATGGATTCTTGCGTAGTGCTCGATATTCTTATTTACCATCTTCTGACGATATCTACGTAGCTCCATCTCAAATTTCTTCCCTCAGATTAAGAACGGGCGATCTTGTTCAAGGGCAAATTCGTCGCCCTCAACCTAATGAATCTCAAAAATTCTTTGCAATCTTAAAGGTAGAAAGCATCAATGATAAGGATGCAGCAGAAGCTCGTCGACGAACATTATTTTCAAATTTAACCCCTCTTTTTCCCGACCAACGCATCACTCTTGAACGAAGCACCTCTGGATTAGGTATGCGCATAATGGATATTTTTGCTCCCATTGGAAAAGGGCAACGAGCCTTAATTGTTTCGCCTCCAAAAGCAGGAAAAACAACTATCCTCAAAGATATTGCAAATTCAATTACCAGCAACCACCCTGAAATCAAGCTTATTATTTTCCTTGTTGATGAACGCCCAGAGGAAGTCACCGATATGCAGCGTTCTGTTCAAGCTGAGGTAGTTTACTCAACCTTTGACGAGCCAGCGGATAAACACGTTAAAGTTGCTCAAATGGTACTTGAAAAATCTCGCTCCTTAGTAGAAAGTGGTTATGATGTTGTTATTCTACTCGATTCAATTACACGTCTTGCACGTGCTTATAACCAAGTAGAACCTTCCACAGGGAAAGTTCTTTCTGGAGGGATTGACTCTGGAGCTCTACATAAGCCTAAAAAATTCTTTGGAGCAGCTCGTAATATCGAAGAGGGTGGAAGTTTAACTATTATTGCCACGGCACTGGTAGATACAGGTTCGAAGATGGATGACATTATCTTCGAAGAATTTAAAGGAACCGGTAATATGGAAATTAACCTTGATCGCAATTTAGCAAATCAGCGTTTATATCCAGCCTTTGATATCAAAATTTCAGGCACAAGACGAGAAGACTTATTACTCACACCTGCAACACTGGAACAAACTCGTATGCTTCGAAAAGTTTTTTCTAACATGAGCAACGAAGAAATTATTTATAAAATCTCCCAAGCCATGAAGAAATTCCCTAGCAACGAGGAATTTTTAAGCAACTTAGCATTCCTTCAAACCTTAAAATAATAAAAGACGCTCTTTATGGGCGTTTTTTGTTTAATATTGCTTTAAATCACTCATTAATTTATAGTAGAATATGTAAAAGAGTAACATTTTACTAAATAGGGAGAGTTTTATGAAATCTTTGGTAGTTATTACAGGTGCTTCATCTGGAATTGGTATGGCTTGTGCAAAGAAATTTTCAGGATTAGGACATCCTTTGCTTCTTCTTGGGCGTCGTCTTGAAAAAATGGACTCCTTAAACTTACCAAATGTCATATGCAGAAAAGTTAATGTCACATGTAAAGATAGCTTTGAATCAGCCATTAGAGAAGCTGAAGAAAGTTATGGGCCAACAGATCTACTCATAAATAATGCCGGCGTTATGTTGCTGGGAAACCCTCTATCTCAAGATATTGAAGAATGGGATCAAATGGTTGATGTTGATCTTAAAGGGGTGATGTACGGGTCTCATATCGTTATTAAAGATATGGCTGCCCGCCAACATGGAACTATCATTAATATTGGATCAACGGCAGGTCGAAAAAATAGTCTTACTCGTGCTGCATATAATGCCGTGAAGTTTGCAGTTCATGCCTTTAGTGAAACACTTCGAATGGAACTTGCTGGCAGTGGAGTTAGAGTTTCTGTTATTGCTCCAGGAGTTGTTGATACAGAGCTATTATCTCATACCACTAATTCAGAAATTGTGGCTAATTACAAAGAAATGAAATCTCATTTTAATGGAGGGCTAAAACCCGAGGATATTGCCGATGCTATAGCCTATACCTATGCCCTGCCACAACATATTTGTATTCGAGAAATCGTAATTGCTCATACAAAACAACAAGCTTAACTATCTTTAAAAAATATCTTGACTTTAAAAAAATCCTCTCTTATAATTACGGCGAGAAATACCGTTATCCTTATAGGAGGGATTAATGAATAGATTGCTCGCATTGTTTATTGTGGTGGGTATAGCTGCCCCTATGTCAGGTCAAGTTCGTATACAAGGTGCAGGAGCGACGTTTCCTGAAATTTTATATCAAAAATTATTCGCTAGCTATTCCAGAAAGGCTGGAGTTCAGGTTACCTATCAAGGGTTGGGGTCTGGTGCAGGCATCAAAAATATTAGCGACGGTATCGTCGACTTTGGCGCCTCTGATGCTCCTCTTTCCGATAGAGAAATTGCAACATTTCGTCAAAAAGGCGCAGAGATGATTCACCTTCCTGCCGCATTGGCAGCTGTTAATATTGCTTATAATATCACAGGTGTATCTGAGAATCTTAGTCTCTCCCCAGATGTTATCACGCGTATTTTTGACGGTAAAATCACACGTTGGAATGATGCTGCCATCGCGGAGCTTAATAAAAATATAACCTTACCAAACCTTACTATTCGCCCTGTTTATCGATCAGACAGTAGCGGAACAACATATGTTTTTAGTGAAGGAATGAGCAAAGCATCTTCTCTTTGGAGCGATGTTTTTGGGCAAGGAAAAAGTATCAATTGGACAACGGGCGTTGGGCAAAAAGGAAACTCTGGCGTGGCTGCTTATGTAAAGCAAACAGCTGGTGCCATTGGATATATGGACTACGCATACGTTATTCAAAGTGGATTAAAAGCAGCTAAACTCCGAAATAAAGCCGGGAATTTTGTTATTGGAGATACCAAAGCTGCTGCTGCATCTGCTGCTTCTTCAAAACTCCCTGCGGATCTTCGTGGATCCATTACATTTAGTTCTGGCCCTAACGATGCCCCTATCAGTACTTTCTCATATTTACTTATACGTAAAGAACAAAACTATGCAGGTCGCACTCAAGCTCAAGCTAAGGCTTTAGTAGATTTACTTGTGTGGATGTATAGTTCTGAGGCTCAAAATCAACATGAGGCATCTTATTTTGCCCCTCTTCCTAAAAATATAATGGATCAGAGCTTGGCTTTAATCCGAACAATTACTTACAATGGGTCTCCCATTCTTAAATAATATCACTATAAAATAAAAAGGCTCCCAATATTGGGAGCCTTTTATTATTTTTTTAACATTTCAATAACTTCTTTACCTGCTTTCAATGCATTTTTCTTATTTGCTTCTAGAAAATCTGGCCCGATTCCTTCACAATGTGCGGCAACCAACCCTCCATAGTTCATTCCCATATAAGCAGCTGAGTTTTCAAAACTGTAAAGATAATCTTTAAGATGCTTTTTATTATATCCACTAGGGCTATAAGATGCTTCATTACTGCCCGTTGTTGCAATAATCGACAGTGTTTTTCCCTTAAGCTTATCGCCCCCAGGGCCAAAAGCAAAGCCAAAAGCCCAAACGCTATCCATCCACGCTTTCATCAACCCAGGAACAAAATACCATTGAACTGGGAATTGAAGAATAATGACATCACTATTTATTAAAGCTTGTTGCTCCGCTGCAGTATCAATTTTCCAATCTGGATAGAGTAAATCTAGATGCCGATATTCAATCGAAGCATTATCACTTTTAACAACATCCATGATTGTCTTGTTCATAGTTGACGCTGTGAAATTAGAATGAGCCAAAATTACTGTAACTTTTTTCATAAAAGTTCTCCTTATAAAATAAACTGTGTCCTAGTCTGCTTGATTTTAGTTTACAATAGTATTATACTAATAATCTATGGTCAAAATCAATTACCCCCTTTTTTGTTGGTATAAAATATTTAAAGAATATAGGCAGTCTTCTGCATGAAAAAAAAGATTATTTCTCTTAATCCTGTGGTAGGTTGTACTATTGGATGCCCCTATTGCTATGCTCAGAAAATAAATGCGTCTTTTCCTCAAATTAAGGAATGGGCAAAACCTCAATTCTTTCCAGAACGATTGAAAACCATTTCTAAGCGAAAAAAAAGCTCTGTTTTCTTTCTCACAACAATGAGTGATCCATCCGACTGGGAGCCAGTTTGGATAGAACAAATAATGAATGCTATATGCCTTAATCCGCAACATCACTACCTTTTTCTAACTAAAAGGCCTGAAAAACTCCACATTTCAGGAGAAGGATTAAATATTTGGCTTGGATGTACTATAACTCAAAAACAAGATCTACACAGACTTGATATGTTACAGAAAATCCCTTCTTATAAGAAATTCATCAGTTTTGAACCTCTTCTTTCTGATATTGGGCATGTAGATTTAAGTAATATTGATTGGGCTTGGATAGGCGCTGAAACTGGAACAAGAATCAACAAAGTAATCTGTAAAAAAGAATGGGTTGAAAATATTATTCAACAATGTTCTCAAAATAATGTCCCTTTTCACCTTAATGACAGTCTAAAAAATTTAGAAATAATGACTAACTCTCAGTTTCCACCTGAATTTATGGAAGATACACTCTCTTTATTTTGATATACCTTCTAAAAATACCTAGATATACAGTTTGAAATAGATTTTTTGTTTTTTTAGGAAATTCCTGCTATAATAAATAGGCGGAGGGACTATGGATACGCGCGCTACCAGAGCAGAAATAAATACCGCAACCTTAAATCATAATATTTCATTGTTAAAACAACGGATTGGGGCTACAAAATTATGTATTGTACTAAAAGCTAATGCTTATGGGCATGGATTATCCCAATTCGCACACCTTACCCAAAATGTTGCCCACTGTTTTGCAGTTGCTACCGTTAGTGAAGCAATAAAGATTCGTGAAAATAAAATTTCAAACCCCATTCTTATTCTATCTCCTCATCTGAAAGAGGAAATCCCCGCTATCATTGACCATCAATTAACACCATTAATTTCTCATGCTGAATATTTACCAATCTATTCACAAATAGCAAAGAAAAAGAATACCTATATTTCAGTACATTTAAAGATTGATACAGGAATGTGCCGTTGCGGTGTTCTCCCTGAAGAAGCCTTAGATTTAGCAACTAAGATTACCAATAGTGAAAATATAAAACTAGCTGGCCTTTGCACTCATTTTGCTAATGCAGATGAATCTTGGGGTAAGGACAGCGTTTTTGAGCAACTCTTATTATTTGAAGAGACATTATCTTCTATAAAAAAAATAGGCATTAATCCTCAAATATTACATACTGCGAATACTGGCGCATCTATTCTTTTTCCTGAAACACATAAGGATATGGTACGCATTGGTTTAGGGATTTATGGTTATTTTGATGCACATGATATAGGATTAAAGCCGATTCTTAGCCTAAAAAGTAAAATCATGCTGGCTAAAACCATCAAATCTGGGATGAAAGTGTCATATGGACACACTTGGACGGCTAAAAGTGATACTCAAATTGGAATCATACCTGCTGGGTATGCCGATGGATATACTAGACACCTCTCCAATAAAGGAAAAGTCTTTATTGAGGGTAAATTTTACCCTATAATTGGTCGTATATGTATGGATCAGATGGTAGTTGATATTACAGGATTGGGGAATCCTCTTGAAAAAGACGTCCTTCTTTATGGGGATCATCCCCAGTTAAATGCCTCTTATTTAGCAAAACAAGCTGGAACTTGTTCATACGAAGTGCTTACAACTTTGGCAGAAAGAGTCCCTAGGATTTATCTATGATTTCATATTTTTCATCTCCAATAGGAATATTAGAAATTGAAAGCTCTGATAATTATCTAATTCGTGTAGATTTCGTAGAGGATTCTTTGCAAAGTCATAATAAAGATGTATCTTGCCCTATCATAAAGGAAACAATACACCAACTTCAAGAATATTTTTCTGGAGAACGAAAACAATTTGATCTTCCTATTAAAATGATAGGAACTGATTTTCGTCAGAAAGTATGGCAAGCTCTTTTAACTATTCCTTATGGATCTACAACATCTTATAAAGATATTGCAACAATTATTGGTTGCCCTAAGGGGGCGCGTGCAATTGGTGGCGCCAATTACAATAATCCAATTTCTATTATTATCCCATGCCACCGTATCATTGGAAAATCTGGCAAACTTATTGGATATAATGGAGGGCTTTATCGAAAATCTTTTCTATTAAATCTAGAAAAACAGCATTCTTAATAAAAAATCACCCTATTGCTAGGGTGATTTTCATTTTATATTGAACGACGAACAAATTTATTATAGGCATAGATTGGCAAACCAATAAGAAACCCTGAAAGACCCCATAAAATCTGTTTTGTTCCAGAATTAGCAAGAATCCATAAACTTATAATCACCGTAAATATTGGTATAACTGGACCAAATGGCAGAATAAACTGGGTAGGAGAAGGTTGATGTCGTTTTCTAAAGTAAAATAGCCCTAAACAAACAGGAATATATTGCGCAATTTCTGTAAAAGATAAAAGTTGTACAAGAAATACAAAAGAACCACTAGAAGCTAAAATTCCAGTTAAAACACCCGCCGTAATAATAGCAATATGCGGCACATTAAAACGGTTGGTTTTAAGCAATGCAGAGGGTAAATGCTTATCTTTAGCCATTGCACAAAGATAGCGAGGAACCGTATATGCTAAGGCCATATTAATTCCAGCAATTGAAACAATTATAGCCGTCGACACAATAGAACCACCCGCACGACCAAAAATACGCAAAGCTACGTCTGCGACTGGTGTTTGAGTTGCTTTAAGATCCAAGCCTAAAACTCCCAAAGAAACCATATAAATAGCTATATATATGATACTTACAGAAGCTATCGCCAATGATAATGCACGAGGTAATTGATGCTTAGGATTTTTCATATCTTCACTAACAGCAGCAGCATTATCAAACCCTAAAAAAGCAAACGCCATAACCAGAACAGCACCAGCAAAGGTTGCTCCTCCACTCTGAGTAGAAATAATCATTGGATCAATTGAAAAATTAGCGCCATTAATATAGAAGAATCCAGCAAGAATAATGATAAGCATCGGAGCAAGTTTAGAAACCGTTAAAACATTTAAAATACGTTTAACCGAACCCACACCCAATAAATTAAGAATAACCTGAATAGCAACAAACACCGCTACCCCGATTCCATAGTAGGGTTGAGTTTTGAAGATCGGAAAAATTGCCGACAGTGAAATAACAAAAGCATTACTTACTGCAGCCCAGCCCGCAGTAATAGAAACATACTTTAAAACACCAAATTCAAAACCAACAAAATCTCCAAAAGCTTCTCGAGCAAAAATATAAGTGCCACCACCCTTGTCTGAGTGCCAACCACAAGCTTCGGCAAAGCAGAATGCTAAACATGATACAAGCAGAGCTGAGAAAATAATCACCCATATACTGTCTCTACCAACCATTGCATAAACTTGATTTGGGAGAAGAAAAATCCCTGATCCAACAATGGTATTGATTCCTAAAAAAACAATACTAATAAAGCCAAGTTTAACCTTAGACATATAAACTCCTAAAGGACAAAAATTGTCTATTATTTAATCATACAATAGACAATTTGACTATTATATCAGACTACTTAAAAAAAAGCAAGCATATTAAAAATAATTTTTAATAAAATAGCCTCCTAGCGGAGACTATTTTAATCATTAAGGTAGTAATCCATTGTAACAACAACTCGTACAATTTTAATATGAGGCGTATTATTGTCTCTTGGATTGATGCTAAACTGGCCTTGGCTAGCCGTCTTTAGTTTACCCACTTTCGAGCCGGAATCATTTGCAAATGTTTGGGCAGACTGTCTAGCATTAAGTGCTGCTTCTTTAAGCATTTCAGACTTAACATCATTTAATTTTGAGAAATGATATTCCGTCTGATACTCATAATCCCCAAGACGCATCACAATTCCTTCTCTACCTAGGGATCCAATTTTATTGAAGGTTTCTCTTACCTTATTAACATTAGTTGAATAAATAGTGACAACAACCGTTCCTGTATAACGAGTGTCTCCAATATCAGAACCTGAATATTCTCGGGCAGCTTTATCAATAACATTTGGGATAGAAACTGTTACATCACTCTCTGCAACGCCTTCATCTAGAAGAAATGATCGAACACGTTGAGCTTGTCTATCAAGCTGCGAATATAGCACTGCCGAATCATTTCCAGTAGCAGTTACAGGAACTGGCGCCATAATGATATCAGCAGGGTATTCCCTTTCTGACAAACCTTTAACTTGAACTGTTCTTTCATAGGAACGAAATCCTAAAATACCACTTCGGATTACAACAGCCGAAAATACTAGTCCTATAACAAGAGCAATAGAGATTACTAAAGTTGAGTTCATCTCTTTAAAATATTTCACCATAACTTGCCTCGATATTAAGAATATCTAAACTATAGCAATTTATAAAGAGTAAAGTCAAGGCTAATATGTTTTTTGAATAAGAAAAAAGTAATTCTGACCAGCAACTAAAAACCATACGCGATAAAGTAAAAAAATATCTACTACATCATCTTTAAACTTAAAAAGTACGCAGCTTCCTTTTGGGCTTTCTTCAAATCTTATCAATTCTCTATTAAGAATATATCCAGCACATTTATTTGCACTAGGTGTTGACCATCCAAACATCGCTGCCCAAGATAAAAGAGCTTGTAAATTCTGTTGAGGTTCTTTAAATGCAGTTGGCGCAACAAAATCATTAAGAAGAGAAATACACTGATCGAGATTTGCTTTTTTAAGTTGCAACCAACCTGTTTCTATACGCACTCCCCCTATTTTTTTATAAATAGGATGTTCCATATCTAACTTTAATGAAGGAGATTCTGCAATATCTGTATATTCTCTCATCTCTTGATGTAAAATATCACCATCAACAAAGCGAATATATTGATGCATTAAATTTTGATCCCATACTTTAGGTTGATTTTTACCAAAGAACATTATTTTGTTTCCCATGTTTCTACTCCATCCCAGTTTTCGGGAGGATTGTTGCTATAAGCTTCACAGCGTTGTGTATATATATTCGGAAGATAAAAGTCTGAGTAAAGTTTTACAAGCTCAGAAAAGAGTATTTTTGCGCGAGAAAAATCTCCTGATAGATAGTAAGCTCTAGCTTCATGGTATCTTGTATAGCAAGTAAGATCCTCTGGGGAGAGTGTTTTTCGTAAATAGGGGCAAAAAATCGCAACTGGCTCTTGTTTTCCCTTAACTCGCACCCGATCCACCTCGATAAAGTAGTATAATTCTGGATGAATAAGTGCATCTTTTGTAAAACTAGAAATTAAGATAGGGCATTGGTAGGCCTTTGTCAATCCTTCTAATCTAGATCCAAGGTTAACCGAATCTCCAATCACTGTAAAATCAATTTTTTGTTCTGAACCAATATTCCCAACAATGGCATCACCGGTGTTAATACCAATACCCGTTTGAAACTCGACACGGCCTTCTTCTCGTTGAATTCTATTAAACGTTTCTAGAGTTTTTACCATTCCTAATGCCGATTGAAGAGCATTATCTGCATCATCAGGTCGAACCTTGGGGGCCCCATAGACAGCCATAATGGCATCGCCGATGAATTTATCAACAATCCCTTTTCGAGATAAAATCTCATCCACCATGTTATTAAAATAGGCATTAAGCGCAATAACCAAATCATCTGGCTTCATCTGTTCAGAAATAGATGTAAAACCTCGAATATCAGAAAACAGAATAGATATTTTCTGTTTATTACCAATAAGGAGGCTGTCGTTACTTCGATTAAGAACTTCATCAATAACATCTTTAGGCACATATTTTTGAAATATGAAGCGGATACGTTCTTCTTTACGTTTTGCAAGCACCGTTTGGTAGGCATAGTTTTTAACTTGGTTGTATGCCCCTTCCAACTCTGCGATCATGTCATTAAAATATTGCCCTAAATAACCAATTTCGTCTGGATAGTAAACACGTATACGACGAGTTAAGTCGATATTTTGGGTAATAGTTTGAATTGTCTCAACAGATTCTTGAAGAGGTTTTGTTAAGAATGATACAAAATTAAGCATAACAATGATACTAACAATAATACTGACAGAAAGAATAATGAAAATATAGCCCATAATATTGCGAACGGGTGTGTAAAAATACTCTTGAGGAAGAAGCATCACAATGAAAGATTGCATGTCATGAGAAGGAATATAAACTCCAACTCGAGAAATCCCTCTTACGGAACGAAAATTCAGCCAACTATTTCTACGTAAGGGATCCGCAATGGCCATTTTCTCAAGAGTATCGACAATTCGAAAGAGTTCGCCAAGCTCATCAGCATTAATATCTGGCTTAGACGACCAATATTCCCCAGCTTGATTTTTAAAATCCCCATCAAAAGGAATAATTAAAACCATTTCAACAGAGAATTTTTGGGCATATTCAAGCACATTTGCCCTAACATCTACCGTTCCTTCAGGGATAATTGTATTACGCATCATTTGCTGCTGCGCAACCTGATAAACTTCCTGAAGCTTATAGCCAACAAATTCTTTAGCAATACTGGTAATACCATTGTTTGATGAAAAATAAGTTGTGACGCCTAAAAAAGAAACAGTAAGGATAAGTAACGGTAATACAACAAATAATATTTTATACCGGAGACTTTGTTTCATTGGGACATTTCTTAGAGGCTGATTAATAGTTTTAGAGCGAAGTTTGTTTTTCAATACAGTGATCATAACTCTAACATTATGAATTTATTTAAAAAAAAAGGCAAGTTTTACTTTTATAAATCATTAAAAAATGATTCTTTCCTACACAAGATCAGATTTATAATGTATTTAAAATAAAAAACATGTTTGTTTTCTTGCATTTTTAAAGCAATTTGCTGTATAATTAAACACTGCAAACATAAATATAAACCCATTTGGAGGAATGATGCAAGGAGATATTAAGGTTTTAGAAGATCTTATTAAGCACCTTAATCAGATATCTTACTTAGAAAGTAGTATTCAGCAATCTCATAATATGGAAGAAATGCTCAATATCGTGCTCTCAGAATGTATCAAATTAACAAAGGCTACAGGTGGCAGTATCATGTTTCGTGATATTCCTTCTGATCGTCTATATTATTACGTCTTTCAAGGTCTTGATCCACAAATAGTTTCGCAATCAAAAATGAAAGTAGGCGATGGAATTGTTGGAACAGCAATTAAAGAAGGCATTCCCAAAATCATCAATAATATTTCCTTAGATCCTAAATATATTTCTTTACATCCTAATATGAATTCAGAAATTGTTGTTCCTATAAAGATAAATAATTTTACTTTAGGAGCTCTCTCCCTCGACCATGAGAAAAAAAATGCATTTACTGAAACACATTTAGAGTTTATACAACGTATTGCTGGAGCAACGGGATTCGCTGTTAGACTTTTTCTTGAACAAACTCTTCGTCAACGAACAGCAAATCTTCTAGCTATATTAAGTAATGAAAATTCATCTCGTAGCTCGGAAGAAATTTTTCAATCTATAGCAGAAGGCATTGGAGCAATTGGAGCATGCGTTATTAATCAGCACAATGAGGTGCAATTTTCGTATGGCACACTTTGTTCGCCTGCTCGCTTTGAAGAAGAAAATAATACTAGCTATGCACTGAGATCTTTACCCATATTGAATGAGCAGGGAATTCCCTATTGCCGTATATCTGTGCATCGACAAACCGGAGATATGGTTTTTTTAGCAGATAAAACATATATGTATATGGAAGATCCTCTCCAAGATCAAGCTTTTGCTGATAAGCTTCTTCTTTTGATTTCACGAAAAGATATTAAAATTGCCAACCAAAACGTAGAACGTGAAACAATATCTGAATGGGCTATTCGAAAGATGTCCGAGCCTGACGGATTAGTTTATGATAACGCTATTGGTGAAATCGAAAAAGCCCTTATTACAGAAGCTCTTGTTCGTAATAATGGGAATCGATTAAAAACCGCTCTCTTTTTAGGGATCAACCGCAACACACTACGACATAAAATGGATCTATACTCTTTAGAATAAATAATCTAAAAAAGCCACCTAAATTTAGGTGGCTTTTTATTTTACAGATAGAAAAGCTATTGTCGTTGTTGTCTTGGTCGTCGCTGTCGAGCAGCATTTTCGATACGCCGAGCAGCTTCAAGACCTCGTTGCTCTTGTAGTCGTTCAGCAGCTTGCGCAGCCATAATATCTTCTAAACTTGCTGTATGGTTTAGAGGACGTGGGGCTGGAGGTTCAGACTGAGAAAGGTACAGCTCTATGCCATCATTAACTTCACTACCAAGATTTTTCAAAAGAATAACTGCAGCCCTGTGATTATTTGCCATCGCTAACTGAATAGGTAATTCCAAGCTACGGTTTCTATCATTAATACGGGCTCTACTTTTTACAAGAAGATCTAACATCTCCATATTTCCGTTTGCTGCTGCCACGTGAATTGGAGCATTTCCATACTCATTAGTAATATTAATATCAGCTTTTGCTTCAATGAGAGCTTTTGCTGTGTCAAGATGACCCTTTTCAACCGCAATATGAAGAGGACGATTTCCAAAAGTATGGGAAATATTAACAAACGCGCCTGCCCGAAGAAGGCGTCGTACGACGACAGTATTACCTCGGTCAACAGCCACAGGAAGATCATAGTTAGCTCTGAGAATATCCTTAAGAGGATCTCTAGCTATATCTAGTGGAATTTGCCCCTGCTGATTTACTTCCCTTGTAGGAGCATTAAGTTGGATAAGGGTATTTGCTGCATTTATAGCATTATGAATAACAGCAAGATGTAGAGGCGTATTTCCTTCTCCATCTTTTTCGAAAAGAGAAGCACGTGCTTCAACCAAAATAGGAATGAGATCTGCACGGTTATTTTTTGCAGCTAACATAATAGCTGTCTGACCTGTATGTGTACGAGCATTAATATCATAATAAGGAAGAAGTTGCTCAAGAATTTCAGGCGTAGATAACACTGATGCATAGTGAAGTGGCAAATATCCATTTTTATCTAAGTTATATGTAAGAATATTCTCATTAAGAAGAGATTTTACACGAGCAGATGTATTCTTAGCAACAGCTAATATAAGATTGTTTGCACTGATTTCTCTAAGATTAGAGGCAACCATTAGAGCCTGTATAATTTGCATATCTTCTTTATTTGCGGCAAGTTGTAGAGGTGTAAGACCCTGAGAATTAATAACAGAAGGATTTGCTTTGCCCTTAAAAAGAAGTTGTATCATCTCGACACGTCGTAAATCCGTAGCAATATGAAGCGCTGTTGTTCTGTTGTTGACAAGATTAATATCAGCTTTTTGTCGAATTAAAAATTGCGCCATCTCTAAATTATTATTAGACACAGCAATTTGCAACGGGGTTAAACTATAGTTATAAGTTGTGTTAGGATCTATTTTTAAGCCTCTAATCATTCGTCGAACTATGTCGAAATCATTTGATGTTGCAGCCTCTATTAGACGTTGTTCTGGTGTTTTTCTAGGCGCACGTCTTCTTCGCTGTTGTTCTTGAGTGTGCAGAGGCATTGCTAAGACAGTAAAGCTTAACAATACACACAATATAGAACGATATTTCATGAAAGCCTCCAGTTATAACATAACTTTATGTATAATGACCTGATATCTACAAAGAGTACTGGCATATTTCATATTTAAAACCAGCACAATGCAAATCAAAACAAAAGAATATGGTACGGTAGACAAGGCACTAACACTTTTTCGGTAAGGGTATATACTAATATTAAATAAAAAACACTTTAAAAGATGCGTTTTTTATTTAAAATATTGAATAATTATTTTACACGTTCCACATATCTATCATCACGAGTGTCAACTTTAATTTTTTCTCCAACATTAACAAAGAGGGGGACCTGAACAACAGCTCCCGTTTCTAGTGTTGCAGGCTTAGACCCACCACTAACGGTATCTCCACGAAGACCAGGATCAGTCTCTGTAATGATAAGCTCAACGAACATCGGAGGTTCAACTGCGATTACTTCTTCTTGATAAATTTTAAGTTCAACTAATCCTTGTTCTTTTAAATATTTAGATGTATCAGCAACTAAGTCTTCAGAAACGTTATATTGTTCGTAATTTTCTTGATCCATAAAGACGTAGTCGGTACCATCTCGGTAAAGATATTGTGCGGGTCGATCATCTACTCGAGCTGGCTCTATTGTGTCTCCACCGCGAAACACACGCTCTAGCATTGTTTTACGGATAACATTCCGGAGCTTTGTACGCATCACAGCCCCACCTTTTCCAGGCTTATGATGTTGGCACCATGCCACATACCAGAGTTCATTTTCAAACTTGAAAATCATCCCTTTCTTAATGTCTTCGTAATCCATAGTCAACCTCTAATATAAAATATTTATTTATGAAACTGATAGCTATTATGCATCATAAGAGCATTCTGTAATGTTTTCAAAGCCATCTGCTCGCATTACAACAGCATCTTCCAGGCGAATACCCCCTAAATTGGGGAAATATAGCCCTGGTTCAATGGTTAAAACCATATTTTCGGTAATTGGTTTATCCCATGTTGTATTTAAGCGAGGATTTTCATGGATTTCAATCCCGAAACTGTGCCCTAATCCATGCACAAAATACTTTTCAACATCATATTTTTGAAAAACTTCTCGAGCCAATGCATCAATTTCGATCCCTGTCATTCCACATTTTGCTTTAGCATACACGTTTTTGAGAGCTTCCTCCACAATTTCACGTGCTTTCATTAGCTGAACATCAGGCTGCCCTAATGACAATACTCGGCTAAAATCGGAGCAATAATGATCTTTAACAATTCCAAAATCAAACTGAACCAGATCATTTGGCTCTATCATTTTTGAGGACGCCAGACCATGAGGAAGAGATGATCTCACTCCTGATGCAATAATTGTTGAAAAAGACATCCCAGCGGCACCCTGTTTACGGCAATAATATTCTAATTCTGCAGCAACTTCAAGCTCGCTCATCCCTGGTTTCAAAACGCTTTGAATATACAGAAACGCCCCTTTAGTAAGCATCGTGTTTTGGCGGATCGTTTCTATCTCTATATCATCTTTAATCATACGATGTTGCGTGATAAGGCTATCCTGCCCAGCTTGAGCTTCTTCTGGTAGAGCTTCGATAACAGATTTTCCTTGAGTATAACTCATCCCTTCCGCAGCAAAACGAAGATGTTTTATGTCATTTTCAGTGAGAACTTTTTTGAGGGCTTGACCAAAACTGATTACAGGGCTGAGTTCGATTAAAGTATAAGCAACTTGGCTTTGCTCTGAAATCTGAGTAAAATAACGCCCATCTGTAAAAATAAACGTGTCATTTGGTGTGATTAATACGTGATTATTACTCCCTGTACAACCTGTAAGATAATAGATATCAGGGGGATTTAGAGTTAAAAACGCTTCCCCTGCAACTAGAGCTCCACTTATTTTCAGGAGTCGTTTTTCAAAAATGGGGTTTTTCATAATTTTTTTAATAGCCATTATAGCCTCCCTATTCGATTGAAGCATAAAATATAGACCATATCATAATAATTTTCAATTATACAACAAAACAAATAAATAATCAATCCAAAATATGGATATTTACCAATTATTTGACTCTCACTCTGTATTAGGTGATTAACAGAGCAAATCTAGCAATATTTCAATAAAAAACAGAGGAAAGCTCAAGATTCAATAAGCTTTATTCCGAGACGATTAGAGAAGAGAAATCCGAGGTCCCTATGAAAAAAATTATTCTTTCCTTTATTATGCTGATTTTTTGTGCTCCTATTTTTTCGCAGACAGACACTGGTTTGTTCCCTGGCGAGGCAGCTTATAGTCCTGATGCACTTAATAGACTTTATATCGTTGGTCTTCAATATCTAACCGAGGGCGATCTCTCTCAAGCTGAAATTGCTTTTCGCAGTATTATTGCATTTCCTTTAACGTCCCAAGATTGGCGTGTCACTCGATTCTATCAAGGTAAAGCTCATTATTATCTAGGAGATATTTATTTTATTCAGAAAAAATACATGTCTGCTTCATCAAATTATCAGACCGTTGGTTCTGAATACACCGATATAGAAGAATATACAGCATCTATTTTTAAGCTAGGAAGAACCCTTATATTAGGTGGCCGCCATAAAGATGGTATTGAAATCCTCAGAAATTATTACGTAAATTATGGCAGTATAGATGGTTACGCAGACAATGCTTTATTCTGGATTGCGCGTGGGCATCTTGAAGCAAAAGAGTTTCTGCCAGCCTTGAAGTATCTCGAGCAAATTCTGAGTGAGTATCCAGACAGTGCTATTGCCTACGACGTACGTATTCTCATAGCACAAATTAAAAGTGAGCAATATGAAGATATTATTTATAGTAAGGCTAGTGAAGATATTCAAGATAAAACATCTGCTTTAGAAGCAAAACGAGAGCTAGCATCGCGCATGGATAATCTTCTACAACTAAAAGAACGTCTTTTAACTCTTCAAGAACGAAAACTTGAATTACTCGATAAGGTCAGTCGAGCAAGAGATAGAGTATTAAAGACGAGGCAGGTTTATGCTAATCCTGATTCGCGTATTTTCCCTGAAAATTAGGAGCAATAGATGAAAATAATATACAAAGCTCTATTTTTCTCAATAATTTTCGTCACTATGTCTCATACACAAAGTCCTTCAGACTGGGTTACTGTAAGTAATGATCTTATTCGAGTAAGCCTTGACCCTTCAACAGGGCGATATATTGTTTCAGATGTAGGGGCTCGTTATCTTTCAAATCAATTTACTCTTAAAGATATTCCTCAACATTTCCCTGTGGCTGCTCCATTGACAAATAACGTTATTCTTCGATCTTCTGTTTTAGGGTCGATGCCCCACGCAGCCAACACAGCACTTTTTAACATCAATGGTTCGTTGGTTACCTTTGGTTCTGCGCCTGGGCAGTGGGTATCTCCCCCTATCGCTAACCAAGAAAATGGCGAAATTATCTATAGCTGGCGTTTGGCTGGATTTGAAATAATACAGGTATTGACAATCGTTTCCAATAGAGAAACTCTCCTTCAAGATGCCGTTTCTGTTACTTATCAAATTCAAAATAATAGTAGTAATATTCTCAATGCCGGGATTAAAATGGTTCTGGATCCTTCTCCTGGAGATGGGCAAGAGATGCCTTTCCGCCTACCAGAAGGGGTGAATATTTCTCAAGAAACAAGATTCACAAGAGCAAATATGCCTGAATATTGGCTCAGCACAGATCAACAAGGTAGTTTGTCTTCCAACACTGTTCGAGGACTACTCCGAGGTACGGGAACAACAAGGCCTGATAGCCTCATCTTTACTACTTTAGAAAACGCCCTAAAAGCCCGATGGGATCACTATTTAAATACGTCTCTCTCTTTGGTGTCGAACGATACCGCCGTTGTACTTGTATACAACCCTGCTGAAATTTTACCAGGAAACTCTCGAACCGTTAGCACAATTGTAGGGATTTCCGGTGTAATGAATAACGAAAATAATGGGCTTAAAATAAACTCCAGCGTCTTTATGGCTCAAGAAAGCAACCCTGCTCGCTTAGGTTTCTGGGTGATAAATACATCCGAGGAATCTTTTGATTATATTAATCTAGAATTAGCCACCCCTCCAACCCTATCCCTACTCTCAGAGCGTGTTCGTGTGATGTCTGCTCTGATGCCTGGGGAAGAACGCTACGTCGAGTGGTTGGTATCTAACCCTAGCGACGAAGCAGGAAACTTCCGTATTTCTTTATCTGCAGAGGGATTACGTGGAGGGATCGAAGACACATCATTGAGAATGCCATTTACCGTTCGGTGGGGGTCAAGCGCTCGAAGCAGCGAAAGTGATGCCCTACAACAAGCTGTAGAAGAGGCAGTGTCCATCCAAGATGCCCTTCCACAAAAAGCCGAAAAAGGCACATTCCAAATGGAAGACACCCTGGGGCCAACGTCCGAAACCTTAGCCAGACTTCGAGACTATCTTGCATCATCTTATATTGATAATGTTGATGAAATTATTAAATTGATCGATACAGAACAGCAATTAATCAAAGAAATTATTGAAAATGAACGAAATCTTGCTGAAATCGATCAACAATACACCATTTTACGACGAGTTTATCGTAAAATGTACGAAACCACCCCCGTTGAAGATAGAGATGGTATCCCTCTCCAGCAACTTCAGGATCGATTACTCAACGATGAGAGAAAACTCAAAGAACAAGAACGCAAGCTTGATTCTGTTCTAAAATCTGCCTCTCCTTATTAATATATAATAAAAGCTTCCTTCTCATTCTTATACAGAAGGAAGCTTTTATTTTTTTAAAATAATCCGATAACTGGAAACGTACTCTACGCCAAAATGAGGGAACCCTTGCTGCAACATTATCGTCAAGATCAAAGTTTTATATTCTCACAGATGATGGCTCAACGACTATCGATTCTTCAAATGGGTCAAGCTAAATTAAGCTTACTTATTGCCGAGGCTGCTTCTAAAAACCCTATGCTTGATAGCTCTAAAATACGTACTCCTAATAACTTAAAAAAAACTATTGGCTACCCCGATGACGTTAGCGAAACTATCCAACAAGAAGAAAAACTCTACGATAGGGTAAAAAATGATATTCTTATGCACTGGGAAAATAGTGATGCAGAATTATTATATCTTATATTAGGAAGCCTTGATTCGTCCGGTTTTCTTGGAGTGAACGGTATAGATCTCTGTAAAGATACCCCTTTTGATGGAGAAAGAACAGAATTTTTGCGACAAAAAATTATGGAAGAATCTATCCCTGGGTTAGCCGCCATAAATGCCAAAGAATACTATATTTATGCCGCGCGATCTATTTATGGAGACCAGTCTCTTGCACACAAAGTGGCCGTTCTCTTAGCGCAACAAACAAAAAAGATTACTCCAGCAAAAATAGCCGAGCTATTAAAAATTGATCTCCCTCTAGCAGAATCAAGCCTTAAAGAGCTTGCAAGCCTGTCTGCCTCTCCCCTTCCTAGAGAAAGCAAAGCTATTATCCCCGATTTTATTGTATCAATACAAGATAATAAGCTTGTTATTAAGCAAGTTAGCACACTAAAACCTGGGGTGCTCATCCCCGATGGGCAAACATATACAAGCGAAGAATTGAGCCATTTTCGAAAAGAAGCTCAGATGCTCATCGACGCCATTACCGCCAGAGAGGAAGCATTGCAAAAACATGCCGAGGCATTAATTCTTTCCCGAAGTGACTTTTTCTTTAATAATAACTCTCAAGCACCCATTGTCGGGCTGAAAGAAATTGCTGCCATCACTGGGCGTCATATGTCGACAGTGTCGAGAGCCTTGAAAGGTAGATATTTCATCTTCGAAAAAAATATCTATCCCTTTTCAACCTTGTGGAGCCATAAAATTGGTGGGAAAAGCTCATCATTAGTAAAAAATGAATTGAAAAAAATCATCAATCATGAAGACAAATCAAGCCCTCTTTCTGATGAAGAAATTCAAGCAATTTTAGAAAAACAAGGCTTCAAAATAGCACGAAGAACTGTTGCTAAATATAGAGAAATCATGAACATTCCAGGAATGTATCAACGAAAAAAGGGCGGTGCCTTATGAATAGACTTCAAAAACTTCTTGAACGAGATCAATGGGCTGAATTACGAACCGATGCTCAAAGAATTGCCGATATTTCAAAAAACTCCGACATGGAAATTCTTGCTTTCAATATCAAAGAAGCAATTAAAAAAGCATCGGAGATTTATGGAATACCCTCTAATAGTTTTACAATCTCTGAGATTACTAGAGGGCGAAACGGTATGATGGGCTGGTTAAAATCTCCATCTCGGTATATGGTTACGCTCAAACCAGAGGCTAAAGACCTTCTTCTTCCCCAAACCGATTATAACAGCTTAAATGCTTTAGCCCAAAATAAGAATGGTTCTTTCCGTATTATTATGCGAAAAACAGGGCTTCATCTGTCTATAAACAATCCTACAGGGCTTGGAACACCTATAAGTTTAGCTCAGGTAGAAGAACATTTATCCAATATGGGTATCGTAAATTATGACAAGTCGTTAGTTTTACAAGCCTTTAAAAAAAACGGAGAACCCGTTGTTATCGCCCCTTATGTTCACTCTTCGTATGACTCTACTTTTACCGTTTATACAGATAAAGATAATATGGTAGCCTATTTTAGCTATACAGCTCCTAAATATGCTAAGGATATGGAAGCAGGCGATCTATCCATAGCAACAAATAATGCCAAAATAGGAAGAATCCCCGAAGCTGAAGAAGTTATCGAAGCACTCAAAAAATTGGGGATTTTATATGGTATCAACGAAAAAGTAATCCGTGAAATTCTTAGTAATGATCTGTATAATGTCCCTCTTGTTGTTGCAGAAGGTATTGTCATGGAAAATGGAGAAGACGGTTATATCGAATACCTATTCCCCACAGGGCAGGATCAGATAAAATACGCTGTCATGGCTGATGGAAGCGTTAACTTTAAAGAGCTCAATATCATCCATAACGTGCAAAAGGGTGACACACTTGCCATTATGCACCCCCCTACCCCTGGTTCTATGGGAAAAACTCTCATGGGCGAAAATATTCCCCCAATGCCAGGTAAAGAAATCTCATTTAATTTAGGGGAAAATGTATCTATTTCTGGGGATGGCCTAAGGGCTATTGCCTCTGATATGGGACAGGTATACTTGAAAAACAATCAAATATGTGTCGATCCTGCATTAGAAATCAGTGGAGACGTGGATCTCAGCGTTGGAAACATCGATTTTATTGGGAATGTCATCATTAAAGGGAATGTCGATGACGGATTTACCGTTATTGCAGGTGGAAATGTCGAAATACATGGGCATATTGGTAAAAGTTTCATTAGTGCCGAAGGAAATATCATCTCTCATAAAGGTATTCAAGGAAGAGATGACGCCAAAATTGAATGCAGAGGCAACCTCTTTGCTAAATTTATTGAAAGAGCATCCCTAAGTGTAGGGCAAAATATTGTTGTAAGTGATTATATTCTCCACTGCTCAATTTCGTGTCATGGTAATATCATCGCAATAGGTGGAAAACGCCCTATCATTGCAGGTGGACAAATGCGAGTTCAAGGCTCTGTATACGCCGAACAAGCTGGAGCCGAATCATACATCGAAACAAATATTGAAGTTGGATATGCCTTCAAAGCATTCCGTGAAATCGCTGCTCTTGAAAAAGTAATTCAAGAAAGAACAGAGCGTATTGAGCTGATGAAAGTAGAGCTTGCAAATTTAGCAGGGCATATTAATCCTCGAACAGCAAAGCTCGAACAAATGATTTTTTCCCTTCAAGAACAGCAGAAAAAATCTGAGGCAATGCTATCTGTCTTCCACGCAGAAGTAAAAGAAACACAGGACGCATCCTGCCTATCTCTTAGTAAACGAATGATGCCTGGGGTGCGACTACGAATCGGGGATGCAACCCTTGATAATACTGGGGAACAAGGCTCTGCAGCCTTCATCCGAAAAGACAAAGCCATCACCGCTTCTGCTTATCGAACTCCTCACCCAACAGAAGCACCACCGTCGTTATCAAAAACTGATAAGCGAGAAAGAAAACGATAATATAATATTTTTTTCTTGCATATTTTATCAAAAAAAACTATACTGTACCTCTCATATTTGTACTAAAACCTTTGTTTGGAGAAAAAGCGCATGCGCAACCATGGTATCGAAGAATATCGCCCTATTATTTTGGATAAACTCAAAGTTCTTGAGCGAAAGCTCCGTTTATCTATTACAGGACAAAATGATCCCAAAAAAGTTGACGATACTCACAAAAATATCATCCGTGTTCGTCAAGATTTAGTTAAACTTAACGAAGGTGAGTTGTCTTGGGAAGACCTTAGGATTTATAATTTAACAGAAGAAAACCTTAGAAAAACAAGTGCTTCTCAAAAAATGGCTGCAGATGAAGAGAGAAACTCTCTTTCAGATTTTAATGCCCTAGCTGATGTTGTAATCAAAGACTACGGAGTACATGTTCCTCAAGTAATCAACGAGCTTTTTTCGATGGTTGAATTTATTAAAGATAATTATCTAGTGCTTTTTACACAGAAAGGGTTAATGGGTGCCTCTCGTAATACATCGTCTCGCGAGCAAATTTACCTCCACTATCAGGACCTTGTTCGCTTGTTAAACTCATACATTACCTTTGGGGCTCAACCTCGTTCGGGCAGATCTTCAATAAAAGAAGACCTCATGCACCGAGAATATATTGATATTCTGAAGAAATATCATGTTTTCATCAATATAGTGAGATCAAGTATTGAGATAATTCAAAAGGATGAAACTCTGTCTCGCGTTGATTTTACCCAAACCGTAAGTGGTATCGATAGTAATGTAAGAATATATGGGCTAACCTATCAAGTAGCTCTAGAAGAATGTAAAAATTTTATAAATGAAGTCGAAGAATATATGATGATGAGTAATCGTGATTTCTTTGATGCCATGAATATAGACAATCAAAATAGATAAGGGGTATCCTTTATGAATTCTCAGCGTGTTAGCAACAAGAATAATATCATTGGTGAAGGCTCTACATTTGAAGGAGTTATCACAATTGACGGCTCCCTTCGTGTTGACGGACAATTTGTAGGTAAAGAACTCAACTTGGAACATGTTGTAATTGGCAAAAATGGGCGTATTCGCTCCCTCATCGAAGCCGATTCAGTAATAGTAGAAGGCACCGTTCTAGGCGATATCAAAGCCAAAATAAGAGCTATGCTTCTACCTACAGCACGTATTTCTGGTGATATCAGCACCCCTGAACTTATTATTCAAAATGGCGTTATGTGGGATGGACACTGTCGTATTTCTGCAAGCCCTCAGGTTGATGTTGTTGCCGAAGTAAATAAAGCCTTTCAATAGATGTCTGCAGATCTTCTTATTACCTTAGGGGATCCCGCTGGTATTGGTGGAGAGGTTGTCTTTAAAGCGCTCAATTGTCTTGATAAAAACGCCCGCGGGCGTTTTTTACTTATTGGAAACAGCTATATCCTAAAAGATAGCCCCTTTCAGCATGAAGTAACAGATAATATTGAGATCTTAGCAGGTCAGGAAAGCAGCCAATCTGGATTATCTGCGCTTAAAGCCCTTGAAAAAGCCGTTTCATTACTCAAAAATGGGAGATACAAAGGGCTTGTTACTGCTCCAGTATCTAAAAAAGCTATTGTTGAAGCAGGAAATACCGGTTTTCACGGGCATACAGACTACCTAGGCGAAGCATTCTCCTGTCAACCAGAAATGATTTTCTATAGCCCTAAGTGGAGTGTTCTTCTTGCGACGGTTCATATCCCTATAAAAGAAGTTCCCTCCCATCTTACAGCAGACAGGCTAGAACAAGCTATTCGCAATGCCTGGGCCTTCCAACGGGATTATCTAAAAAAAACACAAGCTATTGGAGTATGTGGATTAAACCCCCACGCAGGTGAAGGCGGAATTATTGGGCGGGAAGAACAAGAAATTTTCATTCCCGTAATTGAAAAATTACGCAAAGAAGGAATACCCTTAGCAGGGCCTATCGCTGGAGACATAGCGTTTCGATTGGCAGAACAAGGCGTCTACTCGGTGCTGGTGTCTAGCTACCACGATCAGGCCTTAGCACCATTTAAACTTCTCCATTTTCAGGATGGAATCAACGTAAGCATGGGGCTGCCCTTTTTACGATGTTCTCCCGATCATGGATGTGCTTTTGATTTAGCAGGGAAAAATAAAGCAGACCACATTCCAACACTCAATGCTCTTTTGTTTGCTTTAAAAAATTGCCCCTAAACTCAAGGGTTTCTTAAAATTTCCGATGAACTATTGGTTTAAACTCAGGAGGCAACTATGCAGGGTTTTGAAGCCTATCACGTTAATGAAATTGAAACAGCCAGCGGGCTTAAGCTAGTCGTAATGCTCTATGATGGAGCCATTCGATTTTCAAAGAAGGCTAGTAATGCAATCGAAGTTAAAGACTACGAAACTGCTCACGTTAATATCATCAAGGTACAAAATATTGTGAGTGAGCTGCTTTCTTCTTTGAATTTTGAAGCTGGAGAAATTTCAAATACACTCTCCTCGCTTTATTTGTATATGCACCGCCGCTTAGTAGAGGCAAATCTTCAAAAAGATGCTTCTATATTAGAAGAAGTTGTCGAACTCTTAGAAAATCTAAAAGCCGGTTGGGATGAACTCCTTAAAAATGAACCTGCTCAAAATAAGACAACCCAGCATATAAATATTTCAGGGTAACCCTGATGGAAGCAAATACATCTTCCAAAATCACAGTGTCGTTTTACGGAATGAACCGTCAATCTGTTGAATATCCTAAACAGATACCGGATTTTCTACAAGTGCACGGAAGCACGGAAAATAAGGAGGCTCCTATGCCCGATCTGCCAAGTTTTGCTCATAAGCACAACGATCTTGATGACATGTTAGCTCGTTTTGATGCTGATGTTATGCAGATTGAAAAGAACTTTGACAGCTTAAAGGGGTCTCTGGCTGCTTTAGGTCAAGGATTGACCAAAGAAAGTATATCAATAAAAGAAAATGCCCCAAAATTTCATGCCGATCTTGATCAAATATTTGCTGATTTCGACCAAGAAGTACACAAAGCGTTAACTATCACCGAGATACCACAAGAAGAAGTTACAGAATCTGTTGTTTCTACAGATATTGATAAGTCCGAGGCGGTTATCGTCGACCCACCCATTACTGAACCAAATTTTATTGAACTCCCTGATCTTCCCCCCTCTGATCTCCCTCCATTACCTGAAGAAGAAATCAGCTCTTTTGCCATGCCGGCTCAAAAAGAGTTGGATACTATTGCCCAAGAAGTAAAATCTGATCTCTCAGAATTTCTTGTAGAAGAAGTGACACCTATCACTCCAATTAGCCCTGTTGTAAATAATTCAGAACAAATAATTTCCCCTCCCCTACCTGAAACATTCATTGTTGGAGAGGACGTTATCGAAGATATAGATGTAGTTGTTACAAAAGACGAAGTGATGATCGGCTCTATTCCTGTAATAGAAGAAATTATTCCAACACCTATCGATATCGAAGAAGTTACCCCAACTCAAAATTATGAAGAAATTTCAATAGAGTCCGTATCACCTCGAAAAGAGTTTTCCTTTGATTCTATTGCCCCTCTCGACATTCCATCAACAGAAAATACTAGCTCAAAAGAAGAAGATAGTTCTTTCTCTAAAATTATTACAAGAACAATAATCGATCTCGATCAGCTCCAAGAAGCAAGTATCACCACACAGGAAACAGACTTAAATCAATATAATACAAGCACTTACAGGGAAAATGTTTCTGATATATCTATTGAAAAAGAACAATCTATACCGTCGATTGATATTGAATCTAAAGAAGATTTTACAAAAATATTCTCTCAAGAAGATCACTCTATCACGTACTTCGAGCCTCAGCAAAGTGTTCCCTCTATCGACCTCGAAGAAGAAGCCTTAAGCACTGATGAACTCCTCGCAATACCAACCATGCCCGCAGAGCCAGCAAAACCTGCTGAAATGTCGATCGATTTAAATGCCGAGGCAGAAATTTTAGCTCGATTTGAATCGTTGAATACCTCTTCAAAAGATACAAATGTTAAAATAGATACTGCTTCAGCACCCGAAACAAGGATTGCGACATCGTCAACCAGAATTACATCGTTGTCTCGGGATGAATTAGCATCTGTGATGGCAGAAATTGATATCTTGCTAGAGTACTTGCCCAATCATAAAATAGAAGAACTTGCTCATAAAGATTTTTATTTCTTATATTTACGCCTACTGGATGATTTAGGAGTCTAATATGGGACTAAAAGATAGATTAATCGAACAAAAAAAAATTGTTGCTCATAAAGCAATGCTTTATTCTCAAATTAGCTCTCAGGATAAAAAAATTGGGTTTTCCCAAAAATTGAAAATCAGCCGAAACGTCATTTATTCTTCTAAATAAAAAAAGCCCCTATACAGGGGCTTTTCTATTTTTTAAGCAGGTATCGATAATTTTTACCGTTATACTCAAAACGCTTAACTTTACGCGTTGTATTTTTTAATAATTCCTCAGTGTGAATTTCCCAACCTCGTAGCACTTGATAGCTTTTCAGTTTTTTATTCATCTCTCGAATATAATTATCAATATCTAATTTAATAGCTTCAATATCGGTAAGCTGATTTTCTTCTATTAAAGGCATGTTAATTACGATGAGCGCACATGGCTCTTCGCCCGCATCACTATCAGAAGCGGAAACACCTATCACCACAGATTCTAAAACATAAGGATGAGCATTAATCTGCTCCTCTATTTCTTCTGGATAAATATTTTTCCCACCACTGGTAACAATAATATTTTTAAGTCGTCCTGTAATATACAAATATTCTCGCCCTTTAATGACGCCAATATACCCCATATCCCCTGTGTGTAGCCAATTTTCATTATCAATAGCTGCTGCTGTAGCTTCTGGGTTATTAAAGTATCCTCTCATTACATTGGCACCCTTGATACAAATCTCCCCAATGCCTTCAGCGTTAGGATTGTCGATCTTCCACCATGTGTTTTCAGGCAGAACACCCACAGATTTGTTGTCAATAGGCCCACGAGGAGGATTTACCGAACAAACAGGAGATGCCTCCGTAAGCCCGTATCCATTGGCAAGATTGAATCCAAGCACAGCATATCCATCAGCCGTTTTAATAGCCAGCGGCCCTGCCCCAGAAATAAGATACCGCACAGTGCCAAATCCTGCTTTTTCTCTTAAAGAACGAAATAAAACAGCTCCAGCCTTATGATTACCCGTAAGATGATAGCAAATATTGGAGATTTTCATTAAAAATCGAACTATAACTCCCTGAAGCCCAGGAAGCACGTTGAGCTTCATCTGTATGCCTTCGATTAATTTTTTAAAGAGAGCCGGTATGCCTATCATAATCGTAATTCCGGTTTCTTTAACTGCTGCAATAATACGACTTGGCTTAAGCGATTCCACATAGGTGATGGCCGCTCCAACACCAAGAACCGTCATTTCTATTGAGAACATAAATGTGTGATGCAAAGGAAGTATACTCATCACCACATCATTGGGAACTATCTCTGCAAGCGGGCCAAGGTTATTAACTTGATGCGCAAAATTACCGTGAGTAAGCAAGACCGCCTTAGAAAAACCTGTTGTTCCTGAGGTATAAATAAGAGATGCAATATCTTCTGGTGTTACAGAATTTGTTGTATAAGCTGGCAAAGGTTGAGATAAAATATCCTGCAAAAATACCACATTTTCGGGCGAATTATCCACCTTATCTAGCAGAATCCAATACTTGATTTTTTTAGTTAAAGACGGGTGAACGCTTAATTTTTCAAAGATAGACTTAGAGACAATCATCGCTTCCGCCCCACTATCACCAATGAGAACATCCATTTCGTCTGCTGATAGCATAATATCTAACGGAACACCAATAAGCCCATTAGAAACAATGCCTAAATAGCCAACTTGCCATTCTGGGCGATTTTCAGAACTAAGTAAGACTTTATCTCCCTTTTTGAGATTAAGAGTTAACTGTAAGTAGGCAGACACTTTAGATAAATTTTCATAAAGACGTGCATACGACATTTGCTTAAATTGTTCTCCATCAAAAATACGTGAATAAACATGTTCTCCACGAGATGGGAATAAATTTACAAGATCTAGAAGAGTCGATATCATTAAATCCTCTCAAGCAGCAATATTTTTAGTGCCAAAAATATGCTAGATTTTTTTATAAGGATTCATTATAGCTAATTTTAACAAAATGTCAATTTATAAAAAAGTGCTTAAATCAGAAATAATTCTTAGTACAAACAAGAGTAATAGTAAAAAAGTAGTAAAAATCTTGACCAAATACCGTGATTAGCGTATAATATGAAAATGATTATTCTATCCTACCTGGAGGGAACGGTGTCTTATATTATGCAGGGCGGCTGGGTAATGATACCCATTATTGCGTCCTCAATTATTGCACTTGCAGTTTTTTTGGAGCGTTTCTTTTTTTTAATATCGGTAAGCCGAAATGCTTCTATCATTAGAAAAGAAATCGAGCGTATTCAAGGTTTAAATGTAAGTGAAGCTATTGGAGTTTGCACAGGTCATCCTGGGGTAGCTTCTAATATTATTCGCTCAGGGTTGAATATGTCTAATAGTCGGCGTCGAGAAGACGTAGAACGAGCTATGGACGATGCAGCCCGTTTCGAATTACCACGTCTTAATAAGAATCTGCCAATTTTAGCAACGATTGTTAACATTGCAACAATGCTTGGGCTTTTAGGAACTGTTTTAGGTATGATTACATCCACAGCAGTCTTAGCCACCCAAGGCTTAGGAAATGCCTCCGAGCTGATCGGCGGGATCTCACAAGCATTGGTCACAACTGCAGCAGGTTTAATTGTATCAATCCCAGCACAAGTTGCTTACAATTATCTAGTGGCACGAATTGATACGATCATCATTGATATTGAAAATACTGCTTTGGAGCTTCTCAAAGTATTAAAATTTGGAGCCCCTACCCCCAATATTATTGCAACACCTCCTCTTCCCTCGGGCGGGTCGGCAGCAAATTCTTCATCTTCACAATCGTTAGTCAAGCAACGTTGGTATTAAATAGGTATAATAATTAAGGAATACTCATGAAAAAACAAAATAATAAGAAACCGACATCTATTCTCCATATTCAGGAAATTGCTCATTCTCGAAAAAAATCGACTAAAATATCATTACAAATTTTAGTTTGGCTTTTAATTATTGCTTTCGTAACAACTCTTGGGGTTACATGGGGCGATGCAGCAAATAACTCATTAGGAAATATTGTTAGCACAAGTAAATTAAAAGTTGATCTATCTCCTTCTAGTATCTTTTTTCGAGAAAGAGAAAATCTTTTCGATCAAGTTAGAGAAAACAACTCTAATGCCGACCCCCGTTTTGTTAATTCTATTGTGAATACCAACGCTCTTCAACGAACCGAATCCTCCGCAATTAGATATAACCTCATACAAGAGATCGGCATCAAACCTTCGTTGGAAACTGCAGAGCTTATTCGACGTAATCCTGCCGCTAATGCTCCTTACGCTGTAGACTACTTCTATGGTGTGCAGGCGCTATTAGGGCAATTGGGTGTCTATTTTATTATCAGCGAACCATCCATATCTGATCTCTACGCTTTTAATGATGTTAGTCAGATTTCTATTGCTGCAGAGGCGCTTAATTTCTCTATAACAAATTTTTATAGCTCTCAAATATCGTTAGAAGAAAAAGAAGAATATTACTTCTCTCATGCAGAAAATTGGGCTGATCGCGTTATCGCAGCATCTTTTGTAACCGATTCTCGAAGTAATGCTCTTGAAATATCAAAAGTCTTAAACGCTTATACGAATTTTACAGAAGGATTTAAAGCAGCAACAGCTTTGATAGAGAGTAAAGAAACCCGCTGGCTTAATAGTAGCTACTCTGATCAGGATATTGTTCTCCCTCAAGGTAATAGTTTTGATCTATTCTCTGCAGGTGCTGAGGCATACCGTAGTAAATCACCAGAGGCCGAGGCTGTTGCGGCAAAGCCTGTATATTTTCAAGGGAAATATACAGTTCTTTATGTGACAAGTATTGGTTCTTACGCGGCTCTCACCCCTATTGTTCAAGAATTTCTTTCTACCGAGATGGTTTCCAAACGTTATAAAGAGTTAGATAAATCTTATAAAGCTAGTTATCTTTCTAATTTAGAAGTATTTAAATCAGAAGCTGCTGCTGGAACTCCTCTAGCTCAGATTCCAGCAAAAGTGCCAGGGGCTCGCTACGATATCTCTCAATCATTTTCCCCCTTGTCTGGAAATATAACAAGTGCCAATGGATCTAGTTTTAGAGTCCCTATTTTAGAAGATTCTCAACTGCTAAAAGCTCTTCTATTTGAAGATGGGGAGAACGTATATCTCTCTAAAAAGTTTAAAGATACAAGCTATATAGTCCGTGCTTTAAATATTGAAAAGCCCAGTCCTAAAGACTTGGAAATCGATATAGCACAAGCTTCTGCAAATCCTGAAAATATGCAAAATATTTTTGGATACCGCAATACGATGATTGATGGTTCCCTAACTACAGGGCTTGCAAAACGCTATAAATTGAAGAGTAACTCAGCTCTTTTAACTAATTTTAATTAAAAGAGGTTAATATGTCACTTGATTTTGGAAAATTCACCATTCAAAGTTTAGGTGAAGGGGTTTATACATCTCCCCTTCTAAATTTAGGACAATGGGGTTTTGTAACCGACGAGCAACGCGTTCTCTATGATGTTGGCTGTGGCGTTGATGGGTCTCTCCCTAATCCAGCAGAAAGTTTTGAGCGAGCAGGGCCTCGTAAACGAATGTATTTTGATCCAAAAAAATCTCACGCGGCTATTATCACATGTGGGGGTATCTGCCCTGGTTTAAATGATGTGATCCGATCTATTGTTAGAGAACTTACATACAGTTATGGTGTTCGCTCTATTTCTGGAATTAGCTATGGATACCGAGGATTAGTCGATTTAAAAAGACATAAACCTATTTCCTTAGATCCGGATTCTGTAGATCAAATCCACCGAAGTGGAGGAACTATTCTTGGTTCGTCTCGTGGTGGTGGTGATAAAACAAAAGAAATGGTAGATAATCTCGAGTTTCTTGGCATAAATATGCTGTTCACCATCGGTGGAGATGGAACACTTCACGGTGCATCAGAGATTGTTAAAGAAATTGAACGCCGCAAATTAGATATCGTTGTTGTAGGAATTCCAAAGACAATAGATAATGATATTAGTTATATTCAAAGCTCTTTTGGCTTTGAAACGGCATTTAGTCTGGCGGTAAATGCTATTTCTTGCGCCCATACAGAGGCAAATAATGCTCCAATGGGAATAGGAATTGTTAAATTAATGGGGCGACACTCAGGATTTATTGCAGCTAACACAACAATGGCAATGCCTGATGTTAATTTTCTGCTTATCCCTGAGGTTCCTTTCAAAATGGAAGGATCTGATGGTCTTCTCTATGCACTTGAAAAACGACTTCTTGCGCGAGATCATGCTGTAATTTGTGTTGCAGAGGGTGCTGGGCAAGATACAATAGTCAAAGATCCTTCATTACAAGGGACAGATGACTCAGGAAATGTTAAACTTGCTGATGTCGGAATTTGGTTGAAAGATCGTATTTCTCAGTATTTTAAGCAACGAGATTTAGAAGTGAATATAAAATATATTGATCCTAGTTATATGATTCGTAGTGCTCCAGCTTGTCCTAATGATTCCCTCTATTGTGCCTTACTAGGGCAAAATGCTGTTCATGCAGCAATGGCAGGGAAAACAAACTTGGTAATTGGCCGATGGAATAATATTTATACTCATGTCCCCATAGAGCTTGCAATAAGTCGTCGAAAACATCTTGAGCCACTAACGATATTTTGGCATAATTTAATGACTGCTACCCGACAACCTGTAGAAATTTTTGATCTTGAAGGGCACAAGGCTAGATATGGAGAACATGAAAACAAATAATTATCTTTATTTTTAATAAAATCTATTGAATTTTATAGAAAAATAAGCTATAATAATTGGAATTTTTTAGGAAAGGTGGCCGAGTGGTCGAAGGCGCACGCTTGGAAAGCGTGTAAACGGCAACGTTTCGGAGGTTCGAATCCTCTCCTTTCCGACAACAAGCCGTAACTTATTATAATATAACGAGTTACGGCTTTATTATTACCCAATAGTACTCGAAGACCCCTCTAGAATTTATTGGAGTACATGCTATTGAGAGTTGAATTAAGAGTAAAATCGTTGCCGTCCGCATGGACTCTCAAAACACTAAAACAAGGGTTCGTTTATATTCTATTAACAAAAAGAAAGTCCCCATTCGGGGACTTTTCTATAAGCTAAGCTCTTTTTCCTGCTCAGCCCAATTCATGGATTTATAAGTAAATAAATGCCTTGTTGTCCAATGTCGAGGTTGTATTCCCTTTAATATCATTAGCTGTATCTTTGGTGAAAGATATCTCAGCCTCATTACATTTTCAACCCTCCGTGGGGTATTATAACCTAGGTCTTTTGCAATATCCCTTGATAATTTATATTTCCCCTCAGCTATCCAATCGTTCCACTCCCAAGCCTGCTTAAGTGCATTTACTAAGCTTTCACTCCTTTGATGTTGTCCCTCGATAATAAATCCCTTGCCATGACGCACCTGCTCTATCTTACATATCTTAGTATAACTCAACGTATTCCCAGATTTTCCAAGTTCTTCGGGCAAGTCATAGCCACGAAATATGATCTCAGCTATCGCCTTAAGGTTATCCTGATCTATCGTGAATTCTAGCCCCTTATTGCTTACTACTACTTTCTGTAAAATTTGTCTGATTAAAATGAACACCTTTGGCTCTAGTAGGCTCCAATCCTTCACGAATTTATACCAGTTCTCTTCATAAGCTTGACCTTGCTCCAGCCCTACTTCTACATTAGCTAATTGAGATTTTAGTAGATTTCTAATTTCATTGGATACTAACTCCTCAGTATTACCCGCTGGTATCTGGGGCAGATTTCCTGCCTTATCTTTTTCTTTCTGTAAATATGCTTGACTGATATAGTACCTATATCTACGCCTCCCTTAACACTATGGCTCGGGCTCATCGCCCATCCCTCGCTATCAAAGATTTTACCTCCCAATAAGGAATTGTGCTTCCCCTTTAGCTTAGAGGCTGATCTTCTTCTGTTCTCGCTAATGATCTGCTGTACCTTGTGAAAGACTTCCTTATCTACAATAGCCTCATGTTGTCCATCGTAGACTTCTTTATGGTGCTCTATTTTTCCTAGATACAGCTTCCTTTGCAGGATATTGTATAAATTACCATCAGACCAGTCTCTTCCATTTTGTGTTTGGATATTTAGTTCTTGTAATCTTCTCTTCACCGCATTGACGCTTCTTAACTCTATATACAGCTCAAAGATCTTTCTCACTCGTTCCGCATGATCTGGATTAGGGATGAGTTTCTTATCCACTCTATCATAGCCGAAAGGCGTTACCCCAGCACTCCACATCCCTTTCATTGCCATTGCTTTCTTCTTATCCCGTATCCGTTCCCCTGTAACTTCCCGCTCAAATTGGGCAAAGCTTAGTAGCATATTCAGAGTTAACCTTCCCATACTTGTAGAAGTATTAAATTGTTGAGTGATGCTAACAAAGCTTGTGTTGTACTTATCAAAAACCTCCACCAACTTCGAAAAGTCGTGGAGGCAACCCACTATGCCTTTGGCACGATTGAAGGTTGCACCGCAGGGCTTCGTGTTAACCTATCAATTTTGTAAACTACTATGATATCTACTAACCCATTTTTTATATCCTGCAATAGCTCCTGCAGGGCTGGTCTGTTCAGTGTTCCACCACTGATTCCTCCATCTGAATACTCTCTATCTACTAATTCCCAACCTTCATGTTTTTGGCTTTGGATATATGCTCTACACGAATCTCTCTGCGCATCCAAGGAGTTATATTCTAGTTCCAGTCCTTCCTCGGAAGACTTTCTAGTATATACCGCTGCTCTGACAACAGGATGTTGTTTATGCAGATAGGACATGGATGTAGACCCGTCTGCATTCCTTACCTTTATCTCCCTATCCATTATTACCTCCCCTGAGACCGACTCTGCTCTCTAGCGTTCGCTGAGTAAGATTACTAGGTCGTGCTGAAGCACTCTCAGTAAGTCTAAAAAACACCTTACCATTCCATCTAGTACCTGTGATCTCCTCTGCTATCTTTGATAAGCTTTTATACCTTGTTCCCGCATAAATAAAGCACCCATTCGGGTGCGAGGGGTGACTGCAACCATCTAAAATGAGGACTTCGTGTTTCTTACCTTCATATTCTCGTACTAGCTTCGTCCCAGATTGGCAGGAACGTCCTTTAGGATACGCCGTTTTCTTCTTTACGTCTAGTGCTAGCATTTGGCGAATCTCCTTTTCTGACCTTCTGCCACCCTGCTCATACCACTCAATCTGCTTCTTCAGCCATAGTGGAGAGCTATTATCTGGAGCTATTTTGCCCGTTAGTTTCTTATACAACGCTTCCATCCTATACCTCCAACATATGCTTACGCAGGGTATTCACTAAATGCTCATAATCTTTACTCACTTTAGTCCCCGTAGCGTAGCGAAGTGGGATAGCCTCCTCCAAAACTTTAGAGATCCATTCTTGACTAAAGTTCTGCTCCCTCGCTGTCTTCTGAAAATACCCCATCATACTCATCGGATATTTGCCCTCCATGGCATATCCGATACCTTCGACATCCTTGTCTCAGAATGCATTACCATCAATACCTTCCAATGAACCAATAACTCGCAAGAGCAGGACGCCCATTGTGTCGGAGTGTGCAGGACGCACATTACGACGACTCTTTTCTTCCATAAATAAACTCCTATACCGTTATGGTATAGGAGTATTGCTTACATAGAGGATACAAGTCAAGTTAACTAATAATTGTTTTCTATTAAAAGGTTGTGTTTTGATATATTACAATATAATGTTTTCATAATTAGGAGATAAACATGGGCAATAATGAAAAATATGTCATTCAACAGCTTTCTGTAGGACCTATTTTAACACATATTCAAGATCACGAGATTGTAGTGCCAGAAATTCAACGTCCTTTTGCTTGGAATGCTTCACAGGTTAGAGATTTAATAGACTCTCTATATAATGGGTACCCCACAGGTTACCTTATCATATGGAGAAATCCGAATGTACGCCTTAAAGATGGAAAAAATGCTGAGGGTAAGCGTATATTGATAGACGGTCAACAAAGAGTGGCCGCTTTGATGACTGCTGTTGTAGGTTTTTCCATTCTCACAGAAGACTACAAACGAAAAACTATTAAAATAGCCTTCAATCCAACCGCCGCCGAAGATGAGGAGTGCTTTGCAGTACAAACCCCAGCTCACACAAAAGATAAAAGATGGATAGCCGATATTTCCATACTATTTAAGCAGGATTTTTCTTCCCGTAGCTTTATTAATAACTACCTATCTGCAAACACTGAGCTTGATGAAAGGCAAATCGAACAATCTATAGAAAAACTCTTAGCACTTAAAACCTGTCAATTGGGTGTTATCATGTTAGATTCCAGTTTGAATATCAGCGAGGTTACTGAAATTTTTGTCCGGATTAATTCCCGAGGAAAACGCTTGGATCAGGCAGATTTTGCCATGTCTAAAATTGCAGCTGATGAAAAATATGGAGGTAATTTACTAAGAAAAGCCATTGACTATTTTTGCCACTTAGCTGTAAATTCTTCTTTTTATCATAATATCGCTCAAAATGATGTCGAATTTATGAATAGCGAGTACGAGCCTAAAATGAAGTGGTTAAAAGATAATAATGAAAATATTTATGACCCAAATTACAACGATATGCTCCGTGTTTCTTTTATGCACCAAATCCAGAGGGGTAAGCTAGCTGATTTAGTTAGTATGCTTTCTGGTCGAGATTTTACAGAGCGCTCTTTTAAAGAGGAAATTGCTGAAAAGAGTTTCCTTGACCTCAAAAAGGGAGTACTCAATTTTATAAACCAGCACCATTTTGAAAATTTTGTGTCTATTATTAAATCAGCAGGATTTATTTCCCCAAAGCTATTACACTCTAAAATGACGCTAGACTTTGCTTATACCCTGTATCTGCTACTTCATTCTGATAGCTCTATCCCTAAGCAGTCTATTAAAAGTAAAGTGCAAAAATGGTTTGTCCTTTCAACTATTTCAGGGCGTTATAGCCTCCTCTCCAGAATCACAAATGGATCGCGATCTACGGAGTATTAATAACAAGGAATTTGAAGTCTTTTTTAAAGAAAGTGAGACTTCTATTCTTTCAGACTCCTTTTGGAGTACGCGTCTTGTTCAAGACCTTGAAACTTCTTCTTTAACTAGTCCCTATTTCAACGCCTATATAGCTGCTCAGGTATTTTTTGGCACTCGTTCATTTTTATCAGCAAGTTCTAAGATTTTCGATCTCATCTCCGCAGGGGATGTACACCATATCTTTCCTAAAGCCTACCTTAGAGCTGAAGGTATCGATAAAACATCCGATTATAACCAGATGCTAACTATACCTATCTTGATGCACAGATAAACAATGCCATCGGTAAAAAACCACCTTGCGAGTATTTCCCTGCAGCTCAAAAAGGAGAAGGTATAGGAAACCTGAGAACTTTGAAAGTAACCTAAGGAAGAATGATATCACTCTCGACACTACTACAATGGATGCCAAAGACTATACTCGGCTTCCTTGGAGAATGTCGTAAACTTATGGCTGTAGCCATAAGACGTTGGTATGAGAGTTTATAATAAAAAGTTTCACTACTCTTGAATAAGGATTCTAGAGTAATTTTTAGTCTCATCTATCTTGGCTCATTTTTATTAAAATAACAAAAGTTCTTCACAGTTCTGATGTTTTTTATCTTCATCAAATTTTTCAATATTTATCATTTCTTCCATCGTTTTAAACTGCCTATCTGTAATAGCTAGGGTGCGCACTGATCCTTGAGGGGGAATCATATATTTTAGTCGTTTTCGGTGCTTCTCTAATCTAATCCAATCTCCACAAGGTCGTGCATATATTGAAAATTGAATCATAACATATCCATCTTTAAGTAACGCATTTCTGAATTGAGTAGCTCGTTTTCGCTCTATTTTTTTTGTTACAGGCAAATCAAACAATACAAATAACCACATTGGACGATTCCCTAATACACTCATTTTATTTTTCTCTCCAATCTATAGGCAGATGAAATAAAGTGCTATTATTTTCCCTTAGTGTAAGAATAAAGTTTTGACAGATTTTACGACATGCCATAGGAAATTTATTCCAAGTATTTTCTATTTGAATTTGATAGATAAATATTTTTTGAAGCTCTCGTCGTATTTCCAGAGATAAAGCTTCATCATTGCTATGATAAAAATAATCTAAGTACTTAAATACATGATAGTCAATAATAGGTCTAAATGGTTCTATCAAATCATCTGCTAAATTAAAGGCGTTTATTTTTGAAATATGGTGTACCCCTAAATAAGGCAATAATCCACTTGCTACAATATTTCTGATAAGAACAGCCCTTGCTAGAGCATAACTATAGTTTAAACCAGCATTAATAAGTGAAATATTTGCATAATAGTGCTTCTGTCTTATAAATGTTGGATCTATATTATCAAATAATCGATTAAAATAAAAAGCGCTAGTTGAACCCTCTAATAACGAAGAATCTCCTGATAATACTTGTTTACTTTTGGCATAGAGTTCTTTTGATCCACCGATATTTAATTTTTGGAGGCATAAAGCTTGATTTTGAATCTTAGTAGTAATAATTTTTTGCCAACATCTCTTTTTCAAGGGTTCTGAAGCAGATATTTGTAAATCAAAAATTTCTAACTTTTTATATTGCCCCCAAAAAGATAGATGAATTCCGCTAGCTTGATGTTTTGAATCAGTACTAACTAACATAACTCCTTGTTCTGCCAGTTTACTAAGCAAAGGGTGAGTTATATCTATTTGCTGATTTTCTAGTAAAACACATTCTAAATCTTCAATTGCTACACTTTTTTCAGAATCACCTGTTTTAAAAACTAGTTGATTATCTCTTAAAAAAAGCTTTCCTGCATTATCAATTGTTAAAATACGCCAACCCATACTGTTTCTCTTATTTAGAGAATTTATCTTGTTGGATTTTCCATAATGCTTCAACCTCTTTTAACGTCAATCTTTTCATCTCAGGTTTTTCAGAGCTTGCAATAAAATGCTTTTTACCCAATATATCTACATAGTATTTTGTGATTTTTTTCATAGGAGTTATACGTATTGGTAGAGAGCTATTGGCATCGTTGGGAAATAATATAAGATCTTTACAAATTCCTGAAATTTTGACACCAGTATTCTTATCAACGACTAGATCAGCAGATTGGCCTCTTGTTACAAAATATCCTTCACATTTAGTATAGCTAATCTTATTAATTTTAAATCCCAAATCTGATTCAAAAGAGAGGTAATCATTCTTGTATATAGAAAAAATAAATGTACCGTTTATCTCTTTAGGTGGACTAGGTAGATTTTCAATAGTTGAATTATAATGAAAAGCATATAGTGGTTCACAATAGAATCCTAAATCCGTTTTAAATAGATCCAATCGTACAATATCTCCTGAGTCAACTGCTCCCATCCGTTTATTTGAACTTATCTTTGGTAATTGTAAACTACTACTTGCAGAATCGTAAACTTTAATACGTCTTATTTTGGGAATAATTTTCTCTGATCCATCGGCTTTGGGGCTGTTATTGGTAGGCATATTAGGGGCATTGTCATCCTTAAAAGCTTCAAACATATTCCAATTTAATTGTTGAGCATGCTTTAAAATAATATCATAAACACGTTGATTTCTTTCTTTATCAATCATATTATCTAAAATCTTTCTAATAGAATCTTCATTCCACTTTGTTTTATCAATTTCGTGTAATTTAATAGTTTTAATAACATTATTATCTAGGCGTCTTGATTTAATTGTATCTGCATGCATAGCCCCTGAGATTTTACGTTTCCCCATACGAGATACAAAAATATTTTCTACGCTATCTCTAGCATCTGTACTAAATGTATTCCATGGTTGGTCAATGTTGAATCCAAACCTATTTATATTATGTACAACATTTTCGCTAGGGATGACATCTTTATTCTTGTAATGAGAAGCTGTTGTGATCATCTTCTCCCAATTTTTAATACTGTTTCCCATTCCTGCAATTAATATAGCGTCAAGGGCATGATGTTTATGAGATTCTTGACGATTTTTCTCTCCCATTTGCCAAAGCTTACGAATAGTTGTTGTAGCACGCCCTGCGATAGTTTGGACATAGCCATATTTTTGATTTGCAGGACGGATATTTTTATCAATATGTTGTGTTAATGCTCTTGCAATATACCGAGTATCATTTAAATGTCTACTTTTATATTCTTGCGATTTTCGATCATCAAAATTTTCTAAAAGCAATCGCTCTTTTTTAGGGTATCGCATTGTTTTAAGATTTTTAACTCTAATTTGGTAAGCCAATAATTGCTCGTTGCCTTTAGCCTCAAGGTATTCAAATGCTGTTTTATTGCCTTTATTCTGATTTTCAGAAGAAAAAACTAATACTTTATTCATCAGACTATCATCTCCAGAACGAGAAATAGGCAATATGTGATCAATTTCTACTCTATTAAATTGGAGATCCTCTATACCTATATTTTTCCCTGAATAGACACACTGCTCTAATTGTTCTTTCCATAGGCGGTATATAATAGGGTCAGGAATTCTTAATTCTGCACATATCGCACGATACTGCTCATTTTTAGCTTGATTTTCTTTCATCTCTTGTTCTATCTTATTGCGATCTGCTTTGGTTTTTCCTAAGCCACGAGCCAATTCTATATTGATTTGTTGTGGCTTTCCGTATAATGAAATAATTTTATTAATCAATAGACGTGCTTGGTTGAGAGTTCTTCTAACTACTGGATTGGTGAAATTTTCTTCATCAAATTTTGGCAAATAATTATGATTTGCAGAATCTCTATTATTAAAATGATTTGGGTAAGCAGCTTCTAAAGCTTTATCATAAGTACATAGCTCTTCTTGCTGAAGATAAGGTTGGATATGCCACATTGCTTGTAAACTATGCCCCATTGTGCCATCAAATGATAAGGTGTCAAATAGGGTTTCCCAAATACTTTCATGCCAATTAAGAGTACCTAAAAGCTCCTTAATAATAGGATCTTCTAACGTGGAGTAGTTTTTAAATTCCTTTAAGTAAGCAATAGCATAAATTATGCTATCAAGAACTTGAATATTATCCTTTACTTGATCCCATATTTTAAGCTCTTCTAATACTGGTTTTAGTTTTATGTAGGAAGAAAACGTAAGCGACTGGAGAATTTTCTTCATTTCAAGATTCATCAGATATTTTTTACCTTTAGAATCTCCTTGTTCAATCATAGCAACTTCAAGGATATTTTTAATTTGGGTTTCTGTAATTTTTTTGCCCTCATTAGCTTTTTCAAATGCTAATTCAATGAGAGCCTTTCTTTTTTCTAAGGATACAGACTGGGATAATTCATTATCAGCGCTAGAGATTCTTAAATTATTAAGATCACTCCATGCTCGAAATAGAGAAGCACTAACGCTGTCTTTGGGGGCTCTTTTATACTTTGGTTCAAGCTCACAGCTACCCACTTTGCTTTCAAAAGAGGGCAAACCCTTACGATAATGAAAGACCTCAAATAGCTCTTCTATAAATACATCTGTGATAATCTTATTCCCTTTTTCTTTTTGAGTATTCAGGATTAATTTTAATTCATTTTCATTTAAATCTTGCTTAATAAGATGGGTATAGCTACCAAACTTATTCCTAATATTTTTATGCTTCAATCCATAGGTATTGTATAGGTATTCTGCAATGGTTCTATTTCCCGTTGATTCCTGAAATGCTAGTACTAAATTATTCATATCAGCATTTGCTGCTGTTAATTCCTTATCCTCGCTTACTGCTTCTTTACGTGATGATTTAAATCCTCTTGCTTTAACTATATGATAAATAACGCGAGACAATTCTTGATTGCTTAATAATTCGTCAAGAGCCTTTACACGCAATGCCCATATATTAGCAGGATAAGCGCTTTGAATATCTTCTTGCTGATTTATAAAGCCGTGTTTTATAAGAAGATCTTTGGTTTTTTGCAATCTTACCCATCGGCGATACAAACGTCTGCGAGTTAATCTTGCAATGCGTCTAGGCTCTGCAAGAGATCTCCCATCTTTAGGATTTTCTGCAATATCAAAAATACGCACTCCAGAAATAATATGTTGATTGATAAAATCAACACAAGCCCACCCTATAGAATTTGTCCCTAAATCTAGCCCTAATACATACTCTTTTTTCACCAATAAACTCCTTATAACACCTGTTATTCATAAAAATTTTATAATTCTATTGACATTTTTAGAGAACTAGCGTATGATTAACATACCTAAAATAAATCGATTCCATAATAATGTGTATCGTAATTAGCTCCCTTTGTGGGAGCTTTTTTATTATAACTTATTTTTAATAAATATCAATCCTATTTTAATAGTTAGTAAAAAAAAAACGAGCCAAGATAGAGATAAAAACACTCTACTCAGCTCGTTTTTTCTTGAATGATTTAGCAAGATTTCCTTATTATTGAAGTAATTAGAGCAAGTCTATCACTCAATAATAAAAACATACCTAAAATAAACGGAAACCATAACCTGTCCTGGCACCATCTCAATATATTCAATCACTCAATAATAAAAACATACCTAAAATAAACGGAAACCATAACGAGCGCTCTTTAATTCGGCTACTATTGTTTATCACTCAATAATAAAAACATACCTAAAATAAACGGAAACCATAACCAGAAACTATTTCTAGTGGTAAGAGCATAAATCACTCAATAATAAAAACATACCTAAAATAAACGGAAACCATAACTGAATAATATACGCACGTAACATTTCTGTAATCACTCAATAATAAAAACATACCTAAAATAAACGGAAACCATAACGGGGGCAACTCAAATCAGTAGTTTAGGAGAATCACTCAATAATAAAAACATACCTAAAATAAACGGAAACCATAACCTCTTGGATTCGAAAGGTAGGGGATGTAATATCACTCAATAATAAAAACATACCTAAAATAAACGGAAACCATAACTTGTGGTTGCATCGCTAATCAAACTTGATATATCACTCAATAATAAAAACATACCTAAAATAAACGGAAACCATAACTGCCCCTCTGTAATAAATACAGGGTGCTTTATCACTCAATAATAAAAACATACCTAAAATAAACGGAAACCATAACTATAAAAAGATTCAAGATCATATCCAAGGAATCACTCAATAATAAAAACATACCTAAAATAAACGGAAACCATAACTGAGGCGTTCTTTTCCCCCCGAAACTGTAAATCACTCAATAATAAAAACATACCTAAAATAAACGGAAACCATAACTCCTCGTTATCTTCTATCTCTATAATTTGAATCACTCAATAATAAAAACATACCTAAAATAAACGGAAACCATAACATTAAAGTATCTGCATATTCGCGGCGTTTGATCACTCAATAATAAAAACATACCTAAAATAAACGGAAACCATAACTTCAATTTCAGATACGAATAAAACAGTTGTATCACTCAATAATAAAAACATACCTAAAATAAACGGAAACCATAACTGGCGTTCTCTTGAATCCTACTGAAAAGCCATCACTCAATAATAAAAACATACCTAAAATAAACGGAAACCATAACTTTATTTTATTGGTGTTCTCTCATGTTTTATATCACTCAATAATAAAAACATACCTAAAATAAACGGAAACCATAACCATCTATTATCTCCATATTGTAAGTGTTGAATCACTCAATAATAAAAACATACCTAAAATAAACGGAAACCATAACAAAAAAATTTGGGGTAATTTAAGAACTGAAATCACTCAATAATAAAAACATACCTAAAATAAACGGAAACCATAACATAATAATTATAATAGTATATATTTCAAACATCACTCAATAATAAAAACATACCTAAAATAAACGGAAACCATAACAGCTCTTTCAGCAATACTCTCAAGGGAGTAATCACTCAATAATAAAAACATACCTAAAATAAACGGAAACCATAACTCTCAAGTTCTAATTCATATTCTAATGCCTATCACTCAATAATAAAAACATACCTAAAATAAACGGAAACCATAACCTCGTTCTTGGCGTAGGCGATTCGACTCTTATCACTCAATAATAAAAACATACCTAAAATAAACGGAAACCATAACGAAAGATGGAAACAATCACCTAAAGGAACTATCACTCAATAATAAAAACATACCTAAAATAAACGGAAACCATAACCATAAAAATAAAGATAAAATTAATGAAAAGATCACTCAATAATAAAAACATACCTAAAATAAACGGAAACCATAACTTACAAAAAGCTGGAGGTGGGCAATATAAAATCACTCAATAATAAAAACATACCTAAAATAAACGGAAACCATAACAAACTATTCTCATGGGGGCCGGCTTGTTTTATCACTCAATAATAAAAACATACCTAAAATAAACGGAAACCATAACAGAACTCCCGATGTTGCATTATTTTGAATGATCACTCAATAATAAAAACATACCTAAAATAAACGGAAACCATAACCCTGGAACCCCTCAACCCTTTACTATTGAAATCACTCAATAATAAAAACATACCTAAAATAAACGGAAACCATAACTTCCTGTATTCTTTAATTTTAGAAGTTTAGATCACTCAATAATAAAAACATACCTAAAATAAACGGAAACCATAACTTGAGCCACCAGAGATCAATAAAAAGTGGTATCACTCAATAATAAAAACATACCTAAAATAAACGGAAACCATAACGGGTATTCCTTGCTCTTCAAGGTCGCTTAAATCACTCAATAATAAAAACATACCTAAAATAAACGGAAACCATAACCATTTTCTGCTCGTTAATTTATGAACGCTAATCACTCAATAATAAAAACATACCTAAAATAAACGGAAACCATAACCTATCTTTATTTAATTGAATGGCATTCGAATCACTCAATAATAAAAACATACCTAAAATAAACGGAAACCATAACAGTGTTGGCAATATTCGTATTAAATAGAGGATCACTCAATAATAAAAACATACCTAAAATAAACGGAAACCATAACCAAGCGCTTCCCTTACGTAAGATTTATTAAATCACTCAATAATAAAAACATACCTAAAATAAACGGAAACCATAACTTAAAACCCCATCGATTCGTACCTTGTTAAATCACTCAATAATAAAAACATACCTAAAATAAACGGAAACCATAACCAATCCGTCGGTGTTTTTAGATAGCCCTTTATCACTCAATAATAAAAACATACCTAAAATAAACGGAAACCATAACACAGATGCATCGTTTGGATTGAAGTTTTGTATCACTCAATAATAAAAACATACCTAAAATAAACGGAAACCATAACAATCCGGCTCTATTTTATTTAAATCTTGACATCACTCAATAATAAAAACATACCTAAAATAAACGGAAACCATAACTGTCCACTTTACAAGCTCTTGACTTGTTTTATCACTCAATAATAAAAACATACCTAAAATAAACGGAAACCATAACATAATACGATTCATCAGAAAATATTTTATAATCACTCAATAATAAAAACATACCTAAAATAAACGGAAACCATAACAAGTAATAATCCAAAATAGCTCTGCTAACAATCACTCAATAATAAAAACATACCTAAAATAAACGGAAACCATAACTTGTGACATGGTAATCTTACCTTGCTTGTGATCACTCAATAATAAAAACATACCTAAAATAAACGGAAACCATAACATCTAACGTATCGCTATTCTGTAACGTCTTATCACTCAATAATAAAAACATACCTAAAATAAACGGAAACCATAACGATCGTTGTACAACTTTGTAGCTGCCTCGAATCACTCAATAATAAAAACATACCTCAGTATTACAGGTACTATAGCATATTTTTGGTATCTACTCAATCCTAATAATCCTATTTTTAATAGAACAGCTAGATAATAACTCCTGTTATCCCACTACTGAAACTAAATTTACTGAGGGACTCTTCCTAACAATACATAAATCAAGGCTTCTTAGATTTGTATCTTATCTAAGAAGCCTTGCATTTAGTCTAGATAATCCGTATTTCGCCACCTCTGCCATAGCCCCACCCTACAGATCTAGCAAAACATGCCTCACCATAAGAAGACCTGTCCGTAGCCCTATCCAATATCTGGGATAAGGCATCCAGTTGGTCATCATGCTTTCCATTGGGGAAAGTGACAACCTCCGTCCTCAATGCATCTAAAAAGCTTCCTCCTCTTGGCAGCAATATTCTCCCAGATTCCAATACTCCAGAGTTTGTCATTATCCTATCTTTTTTAGATAACTTTGGCTCATATTTTATCGGATAAATCTGGTGCTCTTGCTCTAGTTGCTGGATCAACGCCATCCCTGAACTCTTGTTTTCTATCACTAACTCTTTAGGGCTATATCTTCCATAAAGCTCCACAACCTTGCGCTTTAAGTCAGGAAATAATAGCCTCCCTCTACAGGAATTGGGCTCTGCTGGCCGAAGGTGTGCCTCAAAATTATACGAGCCCGTGTTCTTTTTAATATTTTCTAAGATAAATTGAGACTCCAACTGCGGATTTAAAATTTCTCCTATTCTTCTGGTTATTGTTTTCCCGTTAGATAATTCAAATGCTTCATCTTTTGTCGCTATCGCCGGTAGATTCAACACTTCCCAATCTTCATTCTCTTGCACAAAGCTACATAAATCATCGGTGTGAACTCGTTGCATCACAATAATGATCACATCCGTATTTTTGTTGTCAAGCCTGCTATATAAAGTGTTTGCATACCATTGATTTATGGATTTCCGCTTGGTGTCCGATAACGCGTCCTGAGGTTTGATTGGGTCGTCGATAATGATAAAATTCCCGCCACGTCCCGTCAAAGTCCCACCAACAGACGTTGCTAAGCGATACCCATTTCTTGTGGTTTCGTATTCCGTTTCTGTTCTTTTACTTGGATTAATTCTCGTTAATGGAAATAATTCTTTTTATTATACTTAATTGCGGGTGGTTTTTCTAAAAGATATACGTTTGGAAATCACTTTCTAAGACCCCCTCGCTGTTATCCTTCTTGAGTTGCTCTGTGTGGTCTTTGTCACATTTGTTTGATATCATTGTTGACAAAATAATAACCCCATTATAGTATTATATAATGGGGTTATTTTAGGAGTTATCATGAAATTTTACTTATTATTAATTATTTTATTAATCGGCGGCTGTGCTGAGAAACAAACTTCATCTGATTCGGATGCTGGAAATATGATCATCGAAAACAACACCAATGCACTGGAGACTGATAATATAATCAATACTGAAGAAGCCACAACACTGTTTGTTTCTCAAGAATATATCGATAAAATGGATCAATTGGAACGCGAAAATCCCAACTCTCTCATCGCCAGATATGATAAGGGGCTTGATCTTATCTTAGTAGATAAATCAATTTATTGGGATAAAAAAAGTCATCATTACTATTATGCTTCTATACAAAAAGATACTAATAAATTGATATATTCTCAAGATAGTAATTTTCAACAAGAACCTATTATTGTTGAACAATATAAAGAATTTATAATAAATGATATTCCTTTATTATATATAGGAAGCATTTCTCCTCTAGAACGCGTTTACATTAATACAAATGATAATTCAACGTATTTAAAACGCCTTACACTTATTGATGATTTATTTTACCTTACCGATAAACAAACTCCTAAAACAAATCAAAATATAAATCGAGTATTTCCTGTTGTTTTTATTTTATCAAGTCACGATGATTCTATAGACAACCCTGCAGCAACAATTCTCTATACTAATGAGAATATATATATTCGCAATCCTATGGATATGGGAATGTTGAAAATTAAAAACGAGAACACATCTTTAGAAGAAATGTTTATAGACCTTGCACCATATTTCATCATTAAAGAGGTTTATCCAACAGAACACGAATTCAATGGATAATTATTTTAGTTCTACATAAACTCTCCTTATTTTTATGATTAGAGTTATATTGATGATTAAATAACTACTTCGGCTCCACATGGAAATTACCTGCGGAATACACAAGACCCACTTTTAAATCATAACCTTTTAAAATGTTATCAAAATAAGTATGCTGATCGTAATTCCTCTTACTGAAGTCTACAGCTTTCCTTTGTGTATGATTTGATAGTACATTTGATATATTAATCCAGGCTTCTAAAACCTTTTTTGCTTGATCTTTATTGTTTTTCAATTCAATATTTGTTGTAAAAACAGCTTGTTGATTGGCCAGTAAACGATTGAATAATGCTTTTTGTTCTGCAACTTTACAAGAACTCACAGAACCATGTTTACAAGCTATATCTTTACAACCTAAATGATTCCCATCATAATATAAATCAGAAATCAAATCAACGGCATTATCCCAGTCAGAACTATATATCTCTGATATTTTACGGCGCCCTTGATCGATATATGTATCTATCATAACTCTAGCTTGATTTTGGGCATCCCTGTAAGCACTTGATATTTCTAATATTGTCCAAGTCTTTCCTCTCATTTTATAATCACAATAAAACTCACACATTGCTTGAATTAATTTAACCTTAAATGTCCCATCCACACCATTCCAACTAACACCTGATTGAAATTTATAAACTTCTCCCTCTATTTTATCAATATTGACTATTTTATCACCTTCTTTAATAGGTTCGTACCCTTTAATTTCCTTAGCATTTAAAAACACTTTAAACGGGTATTTTATTCTTTTTATTAATCTTTTTAAACCCATGATACTGTCTATTTTATTAACAATATATACATTATTACCCACAATAACACTCCTCAAAACATTTACAACTTAATTGTACTATCTTATCCCTTAGAACAGCACAAGGACAATTCGCACTACAACGACAGGTACCGTTTCCCTTCTCTAGTTTAATTGCTAAATCTTGAACTTGACTAGAAGTATAAGAATCACCCATCATCTTAAAGAACGATTCCGCTATTTGATTTGTTGTGACCATTTGACCACTGAGATTTCTCTTAATTTCTTCCATTAATTTTCTGTTACCATCACTAGATGAAGAACTCGCAGTCATCGGCATGGGCATACTTTTCAGTAAACTTGAACTGGGCATATTTCTAAATGTTTCTTTCATATACTCACCGATATTTCTATCAGCCTTAATAAAGCACTCCCAGAACTCGCTTTCATTTATTGCGAATGCCAATCGATCCTCGTCGGTGAACTCATATTCTTTTGCGGAATGATCGAATTTAAACTCCCGTCTTCGAGATTCAAGGATAAAATTTAATTCCAAATCTTTGCCTTCAAGAAGGAAATCCTTATTGCAGTCTTTGAAGGCGTTGGATGAATTTTCATTGAAGATCATGTCCTCAATATTCGAACGTGAAAACCTGCTTAGCGTTGGAAACGCCTTCTGAAAACTCTCTGCCAATTCCGACAAAGTGTTTCCTTATTTCATTTATTGACAATATTCTATATAGTAAGATATTATTGTAAATAATTGACACGCAGTATATCATACTTTTATGCGTAAATATTGAAATCATTAAAAATAGTTGATGATTTAATTTCTAATTACTTATAAAACATAGGGTTATCAGGAAAAATAAATTGAAAAATATTTGAAATTAGAACAATCTCTCAAGTTTGAGGGGCTATTTTGGGAATTTTTTGATTATACTTGAATCCTTGTTTATTAAAAAGAAATCCCTGTTCTTGAAAATATTTTCCCTGATAAGTGATTTTAAATTCCCTGTTCTTGAAACTGCGTTTCGGCACTATTCTATTATTTTATATATAATTAACAAGAAATATTGTGCCTCGACGGCAAGTCGTTCCCTGTATTTTCCCCTGTTATCCCTCTTACTTCGTTTCGGGGACTATATGCCAGGGAATTTATCTTGAAAATACAGGGAATTAGGCAGAATTTTATGCCATCCATGGCAAATTCTACACTTCGCACATCCTGTGCTTGAGAATTACTCGCTGATAACTTGCATATCCGACTGTAAGCCGTAACTTATTATAATATAACGAGTTACGGCTTTATTATTACCCAATAGTACTCGAAGACCCCCGCAGTGGGGCAAAATTGCGGGCATGTCACCCCCGTATTCAGTAGGAGTGCAAGCTATTGAGAGTCGAAGTTAATAGTAAAATCGTTGCCGTCCGCATGGACTCTCAAAACACTAAAACGACGATCCCATTCATAAAAATATCCGCCACTAATAGTTAGTGGCGGAACTCTTATTCCTTAATAATTATAAACTTAATTCCCTACTCTGTTCTTCCCAATTTGATGGTAAGACCTTAATGGATGTATGTGTCGTCCAGCTAATTGGCTGGGTTCCTTTCAATATCATTAGCTGTATCTTTGGTGAGAGATATCTCAGTCTCATTACATTTTCAACCCTTCGAGGAGTGTCATACCCTAGGTCTTTTGCAATATCTCTTGATAATTTGTATTTCCCTTCGACTATCCAATCATTCCACTCCCAAGCCTGCTTAAGAGCATTTACTAAGCTTTCATTCCTTTGGCTCTGCCCCTCGATAATAAATCCCTTGCCATGTCTTACCTGCTCTATCTTACATATCTTAGTATAACTCAACGTGTTCCCAGCTCCGTCCCTCTATTACATCCGTGTAATCGGGACACTTCGGACATCCTGTCCTCGGGTAATTCATAGCTTCTAAAGATTAGTTCCGCTATCGTCTTGAGATTATCCTGATCTATCGTAAACTCCAACCCCTTATTGCTTACCACTACTTTCTGTAAAATTTTCTAATTAATCGAGTACGAGCACGCTCTTCGATACTCTTCTAATACCTCTTGAAACTTTTGAAGTTTGTCTTCTGTAATGGCATATTTAAGAATTTCTTTACTAAGATATTCACCTTTTTAATCTTGGGATATTATACAATGCGTTTACTAATTTCGCAATATGATTTGTTTGAGGTAAAAGAGTATCTATGGTTTACCCAACCTACATTGTGAGGAAAGCGAAAAAATTTGGAAAATCCCTCTGGATGAGAGCGAGCATAACTATCTATTGGCTTCGGGAGCATTACTAAACAAGTATTCTAAGCCCATATAAAAAAGGTATGAGGAATATGAAATTTCGAAATATTAGTTGCTTAACCTAAAAGGTCATAGGCAGAAATCCTACTTTAAAATACCCAAATAGAGTAGATCATAAATCTTCTATTATCAAAAAACCTCCTAAATAGGAGGTTTTTTTTTTATTTATAAGAGGCAATCAGTTTTTTAAACTGAGGAAGATAGGGCTCGTGGGCAAGCATTAGATCTTTAATAAGAGCTTCTGCCTTTTCCCCTTTAGGAGTCAAGGGATTTATATAAAATGCTTGAAGCAAGTCTTCATAGCTACCTTTTACACCTGCTTCAACGGTGAGATTTTGATAAGCAAAGACAAGTTGGAACCAGTGATCCATCCATGAAGGAAGTTCTTCAATTGAAAGAGGGTGCGCTCCTGTTTTATTGATAATACACGTAGCTTCAACAGCGGCATGAGGGGGAAGAGCCCGAATCGTGCTATTATTACGCACATTGCAAGCCATATATTCTCCTGTATCATTGTGGATTGCATTAATAACACCACAAGCAACATCGCTATAATGAGCACCCCCGCGTTGTTCTAGCTGTTTAGGCTTTTCTTTAAGATTGAGGTCTTTATAAAGCTCAAAAAGTTCAGTTTCTACCTTTTGAACCACTTCTGCACGTGTGCCCTTCTCTGTAGATTCTTTAATTTCTTCTGCTAACATATCCTCTGTAGTAAAGTAGTAGCGGTGGTAGGGACAGGGGAGCGCTTTCATTGTTTTAAGAAGAGTCGGCGGCCATTTTTGTTGAGAAAAATTAGCGGGAGCTTTATCAGGATTATTAATAAGACAATCCAATACTTCGGAGAGTCGATCCTTCCCATTGTGGTAAGCGTGAAGAGCCCAAATAAAGTGATTCAATCCTACCATAGGGAAGAAAAGATCATTGGTTTCACATCCAAGGATTTCGGCAGAACTCCGATGCATTCCAATGGGCACGTTGCAAAGACCAATAGTCTTAGCCCACTTTCCATGCTCAATAGCTGTTTGAGTGATCATCCCTGCAGGATTTGTAAAGTTGATTAGCCAAGCATTAGGGCAAAGCTTTTTCATATCTTCACAAATACTTAAAATAACAGGTATCGTACGCAATGCTTTGAACAAACCACCTGCCCCATTAGTCTCTTGGCCAATATAGCCGTGTTTAAGAGGAATACGCTCATCTTTAGCACGAGCCTGTAATAATCCTACACGAAATTGTGTTGTCACAAAGTCGGCATCCTTAAGAGCTTCTTGGCGGTTTAGAGTGAGGATCACTTTTGTGGGTAGTCCTGCTTTTTCAAACATACGCTGAGCAAGTTTACCAACAATATTTAATTTTTCTTGACCTTCAGGAATATCTACAAGGTGCCATTCTTTTACAGGCAATGTTGTAGCCCTTTTAATAAGCCCCTCTGCAAATTCTGGGGTATAACTAGAGCCGCCACCTATGGTGACAATCTTTACTGGTTTACTCATATAAAACTCCTAAGATATATTTTGTTCTTGTTTGTATGCTTGGTTATCAATCATCTTGAAGAATGGAAAATAAATTACTGCTGATATAAGGAATAAAACGAGTTGTAAAATAACAACGGATATCTTTCCTCCCGATGCTAAGTAGCCGTTTACTAGTGTAGGCATTGTCCAAGGCACAGCAATCCCTGGCAGTCGAGCTACTAGCCCACTAGCAATAGCGAAATAAGCGACAAAACAGTTAACAACAGGTGCTACAAGGAAAGGAAGCATCATAATTGGGTTAAGAACAATCGGAATACCAAAAATAATGGGCTCGTTAATTTGGAAAATTGCTGGAAGTAAAGAGAGCTTTCCTATTTTTTTAACTTGCTCGCTTTTACCCATCGTAAGACACATAATAGCAAAGGCAAGTGTACCTCCACTACCTCCGATATTGAGGAAAATTTCTCGCCAAACGGTGCCCGAGATAATATAGGGAAGAGGGGATCCCGTTTGAGCAGCTAAACGATTAGCATCTAGAAAAACTTGTTCGATAGGAACAAGAATGGGTTGAATCGCATTAGGCCCATGAACCCCAATCGTCCAAAAGAGGTTGGTGATAAAGATAAGAAAGGAATATCCAAAAATATTAGATCCAAAACCTAAAAGAGGTTTTGTGATAACAGCATTGACCAGATGATGGATAGTATCAAAGGGGGTAAAGTTTATCAGTAAACGTACAATAGACATTGTTAGAAGTACCATAAACATAGGGACAATGTTAATAAAAGAGTTAGATACATTGGGAGGAACCATATCAGGTAAGGTGATAACGATTCTTTTTTGGATAATTTTACGATAGATTTCGGTAGAAACAATAGCCGTAACCAAAATTACAAACAAGCTACGGGCTCCAGTGTACTCTAAACTCCACACGCCTCCCACAGTAATAGGGTCTACTCCAGATGATTTCATCACCATAAAGGATGGCACTAAAACAAAATAGCCACACATTGACGTAATAGCAGCACCGAAAGTGTCTACCTTATAGCTTTCTGCAAGGCGATAAGATATCCCCAAACAAGCAATCAAGCCCACCATATCAAAGGTGGCAGCTACAGCCCATGAAAAAAAATCGCTCCAGTTAGAGCCAAATATTTTTGTCATAAATTCAGGGTACCCTGGGATAGGTAAAAACCATAAAATTAGAAAAACTGAACCAGCAAGAGTAGCTGGGAGGCTGGTAATAATACCATCTCTTACGGCGCCCATATGACGTTGAGCAGCCAAACGGCCACCCATGTCTTGAAACTTCTCCATAAATGTCATTTTATTCTCCTTAATTAATAAAAAATTTTCTTTTATATCAATTTACTTTCTAAGTATAAAATATTTTTTCTTTTTGTCAACACCAATAGAAAATTAATTTTCAAATCAGTAACTAATTATGGCGTATAATCATAAGTTTATGTGCAAAAAACAAATTTTTTTTATTTACAAACTTTTTATTTTTTAGTATAATACGAAGGAGGGATAACTATTATGAATCATTTCCACATGGATGCCATTATTAAATATTTACAAGATATGGGCGAAGCCTCTGTAAAAGATATTGCCGATCATTGTGGTGTGACTCTACCTACAGCTCGAAAATATCTTGTCCTTATGCACGAAGAAAAATTGCTTGTATTCTCTCGCGGGAGAGCCGAACGTATGCCCCAAAATTACGCTACTGTTTTGGGTTGGAGAATGTGGGAAAGTAAAGAAGAAAAAAAAGCAATAGGTAAAGCGGCTGCCTCTTTTGTTAAAGATGGGGAAACTATCTTTATTGGTGGAGGTTCTACCGTAGTATGCATGCTCGATTATCTGGAGAAATGTAGAAATCTTACGGTGATTACAAACTCTATCTACGTGATTAACAAGCTATTGCTAATGCCTAATATTCATATAATCTGTATGGGTGGCGATTGGAATCCCGGAACTAATACTTTTTCAGGAAATATTTCAAGTATTTACCAAGGTCTTTTCCCTCACCGCGCTTTTTTTGGAGCAGTAGGGATCAATATTGAGAAAGGTGTCATGCAAAGTGCTTCCCCAACTGATCAAGATGAGCTCATCATGGCAGAAAGAGCTAAAACAAACTATATTTTAGCGGATCATTCTAAATTTGAAATTTTTGAGCCTTGGATGGGTTTAGCCTCTGAGAAAATAAAAAATATCATTACCGATAAATCTTTCAGTGCTGAAGAACTTCTTAACTGGAAGAAAATTGGGGTTAACATCGTTTCTGCCCCTATTAATAATTAGTATAAACATTTTATACCTACTATTTTAAAATATTAAAACTTACATAAAAGTGTTAGGTTCCTGAAGCAAAGCTTCTACTAGTGATCACAATTGCCTAATTTCAAAAAATTATTCCCAAAATCGCAGGTAAGAAATCTTTGCTAGGAATAGTTTAGAAATTATCCTTTTCTATATTACTCAGAATACTTTTAGTCAGAGATAGAGGGATTTTGGTTTCTCGTAATGAATGAATTGAAGTTAAGAACTATAAAATAAAATTCCGTGCTGTAATAGCACGGAATTTTATTTTAATTGATAAAGTTATCATCGTGGTTTTATTAATATTCAAAACTTCGATTTTTAATCGTTTCTTTCAACCAATGCCCACTTTTTTTAATAATTCGCTTGTTGTTTTGCCCTAGATTTAGCTCCACGTACCCGTAACGATTTTTATAAGCATTCTGCCAGCTCCAGTTATCTACAAATGTCCATAAGTGATATCCTTTACAGGCACATCCTTCAGATATAGCTTTATTAACCAACGATAGGTGGTCTTTAATGAACTCGATTCGGTAGTTATCTTCAATGTAGCCTTCGGTATTTCGGAAACGTTCTTCATTTTCAACGCCCATACCGTTTTCACTAATGAATGTCTCGATATTATTATAGTTATCACGAATATCAATGAGCGTATCATAAATACCTTGAGGATAGATTTCCCAACCACGGTAAGGATTCATCTTGCGACCAGGCATCTCATAGAGGTCAAAAAAGGTGCTAGGTGAAATTGGAGCCTTAGGATTAGGAAGAGATTCTTTTACCTTTACTCGTTGAGGAGCATAGTAATTGATCCCCATAATATCAACCTTTCCCTGAGCAATGAGAGCATCGTCACCTTTGATGATAGGTAAAGGCATCTTATTATCAGCCATAAACTTAATTAACTCTTGAGAATATACACCTTTTAAAGCAGGATCCTTGAATGATTCATTATGGAATAAATCAGCAAGGCGTGCGGCCTTAACATCTTCAGGATGCTCACTTCTAGGATAGGATGGAGCAATATTAAGGATAATTCCTATTTTTCCTTCGTAGCCTTCTTGACGAAATGTGCGTGTAGCCTCTGCGTGGGCAATAGCAGTATGATAGGCAACAGTCATTCCCCGATGCATATCAATCACATTCGGGTAGAGAGCATCTCCCCCAAGATAAGCGATATAAGGCACAACTATGGGTTCGTTAAAGGTAAACCAATGGCGCACACGGTCTCCAAAAAGTTTAAAACAAATTTTTGCAAAGAAATTGAATTTTTCAATGGTATCTCTGTTCTCCCACCCTCCTTGCTCTTGGATGCTCCAAGGAAGGTCGAAGTGATGCAGGTTTATATAGGGGGTGATTCCATTTGAGAGGAGAGTATCAATTACATCATTATAGAAGCGTACTGCATCAGGAGCCGGGGTTTGAGCGCCGTAAGGAAGAAGACGTGACCACTGAATGGATGTTCTATAGGATTGCAATCCTAAATCCTTCATAATAGATATATCTTCTTTGTATCGATTATAAAAATCTCCACAAACACTAGGCCCTACTCCATTAAAGAAACGATGTGGAGCCTTCTCGTAATAGGCATCCCAAATTGAAGGCTCTCGCCCTCCTTCACTTGCTCCACCTTCATGTTGAGGCCCGCTAGAAGCTGCCCCCCATGTGAAATCAGAACCAAAACTATATGTCATATTTTTCTCCTATAAAGTTCTTAAGATAGATCTTTTAATCCATCTAACTCTTTCTGAGCCTTTATGCTATCTAATTTTTGCATAAAGGCAAGCCAAATAAGTGCATCTAACAGAAGAAGTGCTACCTGCATCAAAGCACCTCTAATACCTGAAACAAGGAATCCACTAATAATAATAGGAGTCGTCCAAGGCAAGATCAATCCATTATGACGGGGAAGGAATCCAATAATCGTCGCACTATAAGCAACGAGAATATTTATAATAGGCACAAAAATCCAAGGGATAAAGAGTATGGGGTTAAATACAAGAGGAATTCCAAAAATAAAAGGCTCATTGATATTAAATATACCAGGGACTACGGAAAGGCGTCCAACTTGTTTTAAGTGACGACTTCTAGCAAAGAGGATTAATGCAATCACGATAGATAAGGACGCTCCAGATCCCCCAAGTGTTACATAGAGGTCGAACCAAAAGCGAGTAATGATATTAGGGATTTCCAAACCAGCTTGAAAAGCCATGCGGTTTTGATCTTGTAAAACCATAAAGATAGGATCGAGAACAGCACCAACAACTAAGTGACCATGAATTCCAAAAAACCAGAAAAAGTGAACAAGGAACATAAACAGAATTGCGCCAAACAGGCTTCCACCAATACCGGTGAGAGGTGCTGCAACAAATTGTTGTAAGATAGTGTGAATGTTTTCAAATGGGGAGTGATCAATAACAAGGCGGATAATCCAGAAAACAGTTAAAGTGATAGCACCAGGTATCAAAGCCAGAAAAGACTTTGCAACAGCTGGGGGGACGCCTTCGGGCATCTTAATAGTAAGATTTGCTTTAATTGATTTTACGTAAATCTCACAGGATATCAACGAAACCAACAAAGCGGTGAATAAGGATCGGGATCCTAAATACATAACAGGCATAACACCTTGGATACCATCAGCAACAAGCTCGTGAGACATACGATAAGGTGTAAGCATAAAGAAACAAAGTAAAGAAATAACACCAGCAGCAAGAGGTTCTACTTTATAACCCTCTGCTAAACGGTAGGCAATAGCAATCGCAGCAATCATCCCCATCAAATCTAAGGTTGCTCCAATAGGAATGAGAAGAGCATCAAATACTCCATTAGCTCTGATAAAATCACCATACCCAGGAATAGGCAGGGCAGCTATCAATAAAAACACAGACCCAATCATACTGGGCACTAAATTTATAACAATACCATCACGAATAGCCACAAGATGGCGTTGCTGACCGATTGCCCCTACTATAGGGATAACTTTTTGCTCAAAAAAATCTTGTACTGACATACAGTACCTCCAAAATATTTTTTCAACAAGTGTCTTTTATATTAAAATATCTCAAATTTTACTGGATAAATTTAAAGGGCATTGAAGCTAAACGCTAACAATACCCATAAAATAATTAAAATGTAAATCTTACTGACAACTTTTTTAACAGTATATTTAGAGAACAACCTACACCTCTCCTAAATAAGGGAATATATTTTGTATCATAGCACCTTTTCTACGGCCTAATTACTAAATTATTATAGCATATCTACTAGGCTTGTCAACTTGTTACTAAAATTTATTAAAATGTCAACTAAAAAAGTGGATTTCACCTCGAAAAAAGCCTCCAACCAATCGTACCACTCCAAACGTTCTTTAATTCTGAATATATTTTTTATACCCTAAAGGATACAGTTATACTTTCAAATGTTTAAAAATATAATTCTTGTATTATCAATGCATTATAAAAATAATTGACGTCAATATTACTCTAGATCAATATAATTTAGATGATAAATATCTGTATTTCCCCTTTATATTTAAGATTATAGACGTTTTAACTCCTACGATACCCGTATACTTCATTAATGACGATAAACTAGCGTTCAGAATTATTTCGTATTCAAGCTACCAAATGGAGCCACAGTTTTAGACCTAAAATTGGAGAATTCTCCTTTGCAAGGAAGATTTTCTAATATGACAGAGCTTGATCATAAAGTTAAGAGGAAAATCTACTAGACGTCCGCGTGGACTCCCTCCTAAAACAAGGGGGCTTCTTTTCTGTAAGGCTAATTATTTTTTACGCCCTGCCCAATTCATAAATTTACCGGCACTTTTGCAATTCAAGGCTGGCATTTTCCAGCTATAAACCCGCTAGCAAATGCAAACCATATATTGTATCCTCCGAGATTACCAGCTATATCTATGGCTTCGCCTATAAAATAAAGCCCAGGGACTTTATTGGCTTCAAAGGTTTTTGATGATAATTCTTTAGTATCTACGCCACCTTTGCTTATTTCCGCAAGCTCATACCCCATATCGGCTGCAGGTTTTACTGTAAAGGAGTGGATAAAATTATACAGTAATTCAATCTGATGATTGGATAATTCTTGAATATTTTTATTATCGATATTTGTTTGATCTAAAATCCAATTGGTAACTTTCACAGAAAAATAATTTTTCATGAAAGACTGTATAGTTTGTTTATTCTTAGAAGATCTCTCTTGATTAATAAGCGTCTTCACATTCTCATTTGGCAATAAGTCTATGCTAACAGACATTCCCTTACTCCAATATGACGAAATCTTTAATATCGCTGGCCCACTTAATCCTTTATGAGTAAATAACATATCATCATAAAAACACTTCTTACCAATACTTGTTTTACAATATAAAGATGTTCCTGCAAGATCTGTATAAGGTTTTTGTAATCTAAATGGAACGAGTGCAGGGCTAAAATCTATAACATTCAACCCAAAGTTTTTTGCTGTTTCTGCTGCAAAATTGCTAACCCCTATACTAGGGTATGATATTCCCCCTGTCGATATTATGACAGATGAAGAATTAAAATTACCCTTACTTGTTTTAATTCTAAATATATTATTATTTTTTTGCAAGGATGTTATGTCCGTACTAAACAAGAATTCTGCACCTTTCGATTGATCCAGTAGATATTTAATAATATCACTCGATTTATTTTTACAGAATATTTGTCCTAATTTTTTTTCATAATATGGAATATTGTATTTATCCATTTCAGCAAGAAAATCAGAAACTTTAAATTGTTTAATTACAGATTTAATAAAATGAGGATTGTCTGAAACATAATGATCAGCTGACATATCAAGATTTGTAAAATTACATCTACCGCCACCTGATATCCTTACTTTTCTAAGCGGGGCATCTTGATTATCAATCACAAGTACAGTTTTATTGCACTTCAATGCAGATGCCGCTGCCATAATTCCGCTTGCCCCTGCACCTATAATGATTAAGTCATATTTTTTATCAGCCATTGTTTTTCCTTTATGCTATACGATTAATATGGAATGATGATATTGGTTGATACTTCCTTTAAAAGCTAGGAATTTCTATTATCTTTAGATAACTTTTTTGGTAGAAATATCATGATATAAAAGCAATATACTCTCTTTTACCTTAATATATCAGTATAATTTGAGGATTTTTTTATTGCAAATTATCTAAATCAATTTATTCTCCCTCTATAGAGGCGATTCTCATATATTTTGTGGGTATTTTCATAGATTATATCTAACTATTTATTATAAATAGGAATAAAAAATATAGTTATTGACAAACCTTATTAATGAACTATAATCATGTTAAATCTAGAAATTATTTACCACTTAAATAAATATAAGGAGGGGTAATAGTGAAGTTTCAAAATATCCCAGATTTTTATGGAGATACTCAATGGTTTGCTGATTCAAGATTTGGATTATTTATCCATTTTGGTCTCTATTCTGTTGCAGCACGGCATGAATGGATTCAAACACTCGAAGAAATTAATGCCGAAAGTTATCAACGCTATTTTGATGTGTTTAATCCCGATCTACTGGATCCAGCAGATTGGGCTAGAGAAGCAAAAAAAGCTGGGATGAAATACGTTGTCATCACAGCCAAACATCACGATGGCTTTTCGCTATGGGATACAAAGCATAGTGATTTTAAAGTTACCAATACTCCTTATAAAAAAGATCTTCTTAAAGAACTTATTGATGCATTTCGTGCAGAAGGATTGCATATTGGCGTGTATTATTCACTTTTAGACTGGCATCATCCCGATTTTACGCTAGATGGATACCATCCAGATAGAAATAGCCCTAATCAAGCTCTTGAAAGTAAAAAAGATATGGCTCGTTACCGAAAATTTATGCTCGATCAATTAGAAGAGTTATTCACAAACTATGGAAAAATTGACTATTTATGGTTTGATTTCTCTTATCGAGACAAAGATTGGGGTAATTATCAAGGAAAAGGAAAAGACGATTGGGGCTCCGAAGACATTGAAAAGCTCGTCCTCAAACTTCAACCTCACGTTCTTCTTAACGATCGCCTAGACCTCAAGAGAGGCGTAACTACTCACGAGCAATATCAACGTGCAAAAACAGGAGATAACGAAGAACTTCTTTGGGAAGGTTGTCAAACCCTTAATGGCAGCTGGGGATATCACCGCGACAATGATCAATTTAAAAGCCCTGATATGATCGTTAAAATGCTCATCGATACGGTATCCAACAATGGAAATATCCTTATTAACGTTGGCCCCAATGCTAGGGGTGAATGGGATTCTAAATCTAAAGCAATTCTATCAGAAGTCGGAGAATGGGTAAGACTAAATGCTCGCTCTATTTTTTCCTGCAAAGGGAGTAATATTGTGGCACCTGCAGATTGCAGAATTACTCAAAATAAGAATCGGCTATATCTTCATATTTTTTCATGGCCATACCGCACAATTACCCTGAAAAATATTACTAAAAAAGTAAAATTTGCTCAGTTTCTACATGATGGCTCTGAAGTCAATATTATTGAAGGGCGAGTTCTTAACCAAAAACGCAAGGCTGAAACAAACCTCAACAATGAGATAAAAGCATTGCATATTAAAGAAAAACTTGAGGATACAACTATTATTATTGAAATACCCGTTAAAAAGCCTCAAATGCTTGTCCCTGTTATTGAAATTATTTTGGAAGACTAATGAAATATATAGCAACATCTCATGGTAATTATGCAGAAAGCACTGTGTATACCCTAAAAATGCTCACGGGAGATACGATTCCCTTTATTTGTTTTTTAGAAAACATGTCTAAAGACGATTTAAAAGCACTTTATCTTAAAAAAATGGATGAATACGAGGGAGAAGAATTAATATTTCTCGTCGATCTCTTTGGTGGAACTCCATTCAATGTATTAATCGAACTAAAATATGAATATCCCAATCGTAAATTCACAATTGTCACTGGATTATCTCTTGTTATGCTTATCTCTATCTTAGAAAGTGGCTTAGAAGAAATTACTGAAAATATGTCAAATGCCTTAAAAATCATTACAGAAATTGATACCAGCCTAAAAGCTGGTGAAGAGGAGGATTAAATGCGGCCTGAAATCAAACATGTTCGTATAGATGGGCGATTAGTCCATGGTCAAGTTATTACTAAATGGGTATTTGTCACCAAGGTAAATAGAATTATTGTGGTTGATAATGAAATCATTAATAATCCTATTGAAAAAAATGCTCTTAAGCTTTCAACCCCCTCTAACATAAAGTTGAGTATTCTGGGAGTAGACAGCGCTGTCACCAATATCAATGAGGGGAAATACGCTGATCAAGAAGTTATGATTCTTGTAAAATCTCCAGATATGCTACGCCTTATGGTTGAGAAAGGCTTAGAGATCGATCGAATTAATGTCGGCAATATCTCTCAGCGGGACAATACTGTTCAGGTGCGTCCATCCGTATTTTTACTAAAATCAGATGCAGACAACTTACAATTTCTTATTGATAAAGGGATAGATGTCTATGCCCAGATGATCCCTGCTGATCCTGAAGAAAAGATGCAGCCATTACTATCTAAAGTACAATAAAAGGAGAAAATAATGCAGATTAATATTATTCAGATTATTCTGTTATCATTACTAGCATTTTTTGCTATCTATGATGAACTTGCAGCCCAATTTATCGGGACAAAACCTGTCATTATAGGCACGATTACAGGATTGATTATGGGAGATGTCACCACTGGGCTGATGGTTGGTGGAACATTACAATTACTAGTGCTTGGTGTTGGGGCATTAGGCGGAAGCTCTGTCCCCGATTATACCACTGGGGCTATTATAGGAACCGTTTTTGCTATTACAACAGGGCGAGGCATTGAAATTGCTGTAGGTCTTGCAGTACCTGTGGGGCTTCTTATGATCCAACTTGATGTTTTAGCACGGTTTACAAACGTATTCTTTCAAAAAAGAGTTGATGCAGCTATCGAAAGAGGTGATATTAAAGCCGTTGAGCGAAATGTTCTCTATGGAATATTCCCTTGGGGGCTATCGCGTGCCATTCCAGTATTCATTATGCTTACATTGGGATCTCAATTTATTGAAAATCTTATTAATATAGTCCCAGATGTCATTATTGGTGGTCTTCGTGTTGCAGGAGGCGTTCTTCCTGCTGTGGGGCTTGCAATTTTAGCTCGTTTTCTTCCCGTTCCAAAGTTTTTCCCTGCGTTACTTATAGGTTTCGTTCTTACTGCTTTCCTTAATATGCCTATTCTCGGGGTAGCTCTTCTTGGTGCAGCAATAGCTATTGGTTATTTCCAAGCTAGAATTAGTCTATCAGGAGCCTCTACCGAACCATCAGTTGAGAAAAATATTATGGAGGAGGGTGAATATGAAGACTAATATTATTACTAAAAAAGATTTAACACGTGTAAATGTAAGATGGTTATTTTGTTCTCAAATTTGTTGGAATTATGAAAAAATGCAAGCACAAGGATATTTATATTCGATGTTGCCTGTCCTTCAGAAATTCTACAAAGGCGAAGAGTTAAAAGAAATGATGCGTTATCACAATCAATTCTACAATACAAGCCCCCATTTAGGGCCCCTCATTTTGGGTGCTGATATTGCTATGGAGGAAAAAGAAGGCTATCAAGCAAAAGATGCTGTAGCTGGAATTAAAGCTGGACTAATGGGCTCTTTTGGAGGCATTGGTGATAGTTTATTTATTCTCATCACAACTATTTTTGGAGCTATCGCCGCTTACATGGCTGTTCAAGGGAATATAATCGGTGTGCTTATTTGGCTGCTTGTCAATATTGCTCAAATTATTATCCGTTTACTATTTATTTACCCTGCTTATAAAAACGGAACAAACTTGTTCGTTGGTATGTCAAAGCAACTTACAGCCCTTACTGATGCAGCAACAATTTTAGGAATTACAATGATTGGAGCGCTTATACCCACTGTGGTTAAAACCAACGTGCTTTATACATTTAAAACTGGAGAAGTTGTTGTATCCTTGCAAGATGTTTTAAACCAAATTATGCCAGCATTATTACCTGCTATTATTGTAGGAATTATTTATAGCTTATTTGGCAATAAAAAAGTGCGATCTACTACTGTTATCCTAGGAGTAATCGCCTGTTCGATTATTGCATACGCCTTGAATATTCTTGGTTAATATACAATTAAATACTAGCCCTCACGGTTTACGTGAGGGTTTTTTTATAAATACTCAATATGCTGGAGATAGTCTCCCCCTCATTGCCATAGAAAGAGAACAACGATGCTATTTCAATTTCGGCTATAAATAGGAGCCATTTACTCAAGTGTAATCCCATAATTTGTCAATAAGGTTCCTTGAAAAAGTTCAACAGCAAGCGCTGATATTTTATAATCAAATTCATCCCTTGCTAATTTAAGTTGATTCTGACGATAATTTTCTTCGTAATCAAAAAAATCGATAACTGACATTTCAGAAATACGATATCTACGAAGTGCTTCCACGACAATAGCTCGATTCATCTCAACATTTTCTTTTCTATTTGCCACTTTCATCTTATTGTTGTGCCACTCTAAATAACGTTCTCGAGAAACACTCTGAAGTTTTTCAACAAGATAAGATTTACTATATTCTACTTGATTAGACTGAGCTATAATTTCTGTAATGCGAGCTTTTGCTGAAATCGGAATAAGTGGCATTTTAAATTGCAAGCCCGCATAAAAATTATCCTGAGGAATAGAAAAAGGCTGATTGTCTCTATTAAGAAAAGGGTGATCTTGATAATGAGAGCGAGCTGTTTCATAAGAAAAAATAGTGTTCAATTCGGGAAGACGCTGATTTTTGAGAACTCGCACCGAATGCCCGACATTACTAAGCAGTAATTCTGTTTGAAGAAGATCTCGAGAGCGAGTTAGAGAATGTTGATAAATATTTGTCACATCGTATTCATTTTCTAAAGAAAGAGAATGATCTACCAAATTAAGATTACTTCGATTTAACGGAGTGCCTAATTGTTCTTCTACAAGCTGGAGAGAGAGTTCTAAAGTGTTTTCTTCTTGAGCAAGAGCCGAGCTAATATCATGTATTTTAAGCTGAATTTGCTGAACATCAAATGATGCCCTTGCCCCAGCTCTCTGCAAGCGTCGTTGCGTATTAAAAAGTTCTTTAAGATCATTAAGAGACTGGTTTGCAATAGCTATTAATTTAGTCTGAAGAATAAGCTTATGATATTCCAACAAAGCCTGAAAGACTATGTTTTCTAATTCCTGCAAGCTTTTACTTTGAGCAATCTTTGTATCATTCGATGATATTTTAATTACCCGAGAGTGAAAATTGTAGGCAAAACCATTTTTTAACCAAGGCTGAACAAGAGTTATATTAAAATAAGGGCGACTATATCGATCTCTATACTCATTAATATTAATATTGTTAACATTTGGAGTCGTAATATCAATTGTTTGAGAACGAATATCATAAGCAGATGTCCCTCCCTGAATTTTTAGATAGGTTCCAATAGGATAAACAGTAATGTCTCCACCCAGAGAAATAGCAAGATTTGTATAGTTAACCGTGGTGAAGTCTGTCGAAACAGGAGTACCATTAGTAGCAATATTATGAAACGGAAGAATATTTGTTGTCGTCCCCGAACCTGCACTGGCGTCCGCAAAAATAGACCCCATATAGGGCTCAAACGCAATCTTTACTTTTTGTTGATTTGCAATAAAACTATACTGAAGCGCTTTCTTTTGGTACGAGTTATCGAGAAATCGAGATAAAAATTCTTGTTCATTTAAGACGATATAACTGATGTCATCAGCTTCTTCTTGAGCAAACAGAGAGGAACTAAAAAATACTATCCAAAGTAAAATATTTAAGATCTGTTTCATTTTTTACCCTCCTTTATTTTGAGACGCTTACCCATTCCTCGCAGTTGATTCCATAAATGTTTCATAAATATAGAAATAGACGTTCGATAATATTTGAAGAAAAGCCCTTTGCCATCTACTTCTAAAATACTAATAACAAGTGGGAGAATAACTAGCGTGATAAGAGATACAACCAGAACCCCAAAAAAAATCACAACAGCCAGAGGCTGAAGAAGAAATTCATTGCCTGAAAAGCCAAAGGCAAGAGGCGCAACCCCAACTAGCGTCGTGGTTAGCGTCATGATAATAGGGCGAAAACGAGTGCTAACATGTTTTACTAGGCCATTTAAGAATAGATCCCCACGTTTAAGAGAGGCGTAGAGATGCTCCAAAAGGACAATAGCATCGTTGACGACAAGCCCTAAGAGCGCGATAAGACCTAAAAGAGCCATGTTATTAAGAGGGAGATTCATAATTTGAAGCCCCAAAGTTAAGCCAAAGAGAATAAATGGAATACCAGCCAATGCCAAAAACGAAGAAACAAAGGAGTTGAATAGATAGAGTAAAATCAAAAGAACCACGGCAATACCTATGAATAAGGCTATCGAAACATCTGATACCCCTTGAATAACTTCTGATATTTCATTATCAAAATAAAGGCTAGCATCAAGATTACTATTATTATACGGAGCAAAATGTTTTTTAACTTTATTAATAAGAGCAAGAGAATTATTAGAAAGAATACTGGTTTCATGTAGAGAATCAAGCACCTTAATACTATAAAGCCCACTCTCTGTAAATATTTCCGTTTCTTCCAGAGTATCTTTTAAATCTGCCATTTCTGAAAGGCTAACAAAGCGAGCAAATTTATTAGGAATACGCATATCTTGCAAGGATTCAAATGTCTGATATCTCTTATCATACTGAAGTTTAACATCATATTGAGAGTTTGTATGATTAATCTGTCCCACAACAACACCTTGAAATGCCATTCCAATATTTTGAGATATTTCCTTAGGAGTAATCCCATAAACTTTTGCCTTTCCAGCATCAATAATTACTTCTTGATTTAGCAAGGGTTCGGAGGTGTTGAGCCGAGGGCTTTCTATATTTTTCTGATCTCGAAGAAATGACTGAACTTCTTTCGCAAGTAAAGTAACAGACTGTTTATTCGTCCCTCGCACTGCAATTTCAAGTTTATCAATATAAAAATTATCTTCTCCTAAAATATTAAAACGATAGTTACTAAGAGGCAATTCATTTCTTTCAATATACTTTTTAAGATCCTTCTTAATATTAAGCCAATTAAAAAGCGGGGGAACAGACGAACTTACATTAGCTTGTATCATCACCTTATTAGGCATATTTTGAAAGCCTGTAATTGTAAAAATATCTTCGAGTTGCTTCACTCCAGACAAATATCCTGTAATACTCTCCGAAGCTAGCTGTGTTTGCTCAAGAGTATTTCCAGCGGGGGTATCAAAAAAGACAAAAATATTTTTAGGGGGGCCCGCGTAGAATACAAAAGGAATTCGCATAAGGAGAATGCCTGTAAGAAGACTTACAAGAATAAGAATGCCTGCAAGTGATTTTTTTCGATGATAAATAAGGAATCGCAGCATTTTTTCATATTTAGCCTGTAAATAACCCAAAATCTTAATATTGAGTGAGGGTTTCTTTTTTGTTCGATCAATATGTTCAAAAGCATGCAGTAGGTGCCCTGGGAGAACAAACATTGATTCAAATATTGAGCCAAAAAGAGTACAGATAATAACAACGGGAAGAGGAAAGGCAAAGTCCCCTATCTTGCCACTAAGAAAAAATTGAGTACTAATAGAGGCGATTGTCGTTAAAGCAGCAAAAATAACAGACATAGAGACTTCGCCCATGCCATCAACAACAGCTTGATGAGGAGTTTTACCCATTTCAAAGTGTCGGTATGCATTTTCAGAAAAAACAATTCCATCATCTACAACAACTCCCAAAATAAGAAGAAAACTAATCATCACAATTGTATTGATATTCTGGCCTAATGCTACCGTCATGATAAGACCAACACAAAATGATATAGGCACACCAAAGGTTGTCCAGAGTGCTGTTGAAAAATTGAAAAAGAAAATTAGGACAAGAAAAACAAATATCAACCCTAAGGTGAGATTTTGATTAAGCAAAACAATACGGTCTGAAATTCGACGAGAGTTATCAAAAAATAGACTAATATTTACTTCGGGATAACTAGCTTGATATTTTTCAATTAATATATCAAGTTTTTTTCGAAGCTCCGTCATATCCCCGCTTGATTTTTTAACAATGTTAAAAACGATGCCTCTTTTTGAGTTAAGAAAGTAGAAAGCATCCGCATCTGCAAAATCAAACGATACCTCGGCAATATCCTTAACGAGAACAAGGTTTCCTATTTCATTTGCTCTGATAACAATATTTTCAAAGTGTTCTTTATTATCCACTATGGACGACACCGAAATACTGTGGTGCTCCCCATTTTTAAGGATAGTCCCGCCACCAAATGCCCCTGTTTTAGATTGGTCAATGGCATTGTAAATTTCACCTAAGCCAATGCCTTCTCTAGCAATTTTATTGGGGTTAACATTAATTTCATACTGATATTCCTCCCGTCCATAAATGGCGGCTCTATCCATTCCGTCAATATATTCAAGCTCTTTTTCAATTTGCTTAGAAAGAATATATGCTTGTTCTTTATTATCGGATTCGATAAAAAGTTGAATGAAAGGGCTATCATTAAGTGTTTCTGATGAAATTTGAGGAGGTAACACTCCTTCTGGAAATGAAATAGATTCGATAGTATTCTGAACGAGTTGTCGAACTTCATTAAGACGGCGATAATAATCTCGATTAACAGTAAAGCGAGAGATAGCAACATTTTTTCGTGAAATAGAAGAACTACTTTTGATTTCTGTTAAACCAAGAACTCGAGACTCGACAAGATTAACTATTTGTTGCTGTACACGCTCCGCAGATGCTCCAGGATAAATAATCTGAACCTGAATCGTGGATTCTTTCACTTCGGGAAAAATATCTTTTGGAGTTCGAATATAAACAAAAATACCCACAATCAAAATAAGAAACGAAAGACTATTAAAAAACCGTTGGTTTTTTATGGCAAATTCAATAATTTTATACGACATAGTACTTCCTTTAAAATCTTAAGATGAAACCTGTTTATTCTACCCCTGAGGTAAAATATAATTGACGATTTAGATCCTTATAGTTTTTAACAATAGACCTAAGAAATACACTAGCCTCGTCAAAGTTATATGATTCTTCAATAAGACCTTTATCAGGATGTCTATAACGCGCCGTAATAGAACCGCCTACAGTAAGTCCTCCACTTTTAGCTTGTAGTTTATTATAAATAATTTCCCCTTCATACAATCCAGAAACCTCGACCGAACCTGTCATTTCTGCTCCAATAGGAAAGGGAACAATCGAAATTTTAGGATTCCCATTAAGAACAACTTCAAAACTAGAGTATTGATCCCAAAGATTTCGAGAATTTAGCAAATCAGCAGCATAATCATATAAACCATGCGCTCTGCCTTTAACCTTTTGTTTACTTCCTGCTAGCCCAAAATTTGTAATTTGGCGCTGAGCATGGGCAATCGTAAAATCAACATCCATAAGAAATTCTCGAATATTTTTCGGATATCGATATGAAATTTGAGAAGTATAATTGGTGATAAGCAAGCCTTTACTATCAAGTGCTTCTACAAGAAAGACATAACGACGAATAGGAATTTTAGCAGAATACGAAAAATGAGTGTTCTTCGATGAACCTACATTATGAAAATCATCACGCTTAATATTAGTTACCGATATATTTTTATGACTAAGTGTTGCAACGGAAACAACATATATTTTAGCATCTTTAACAGAAGGCCATTGAAGTTTGAGAGTATCCGTGGGCTTTTTATGCCCTGAGACTTCAATATCATTTTGAATTGCTAAGCTTGAGTGCTCACCTGAATTTGAATAAAAAATAGACGGATAAAAACATAACGCTATTAATAAAACTAGCATTAGAAAATGCCCCCTTAAAATAATATTTTATAATATGTATAATTATAGTTTATAGTCATATGTCAATACAACATTTTCAGGAAAAAGATCTGTGAAGTTTATTTTATGAGGTTTGCCTATTAGTTTAATTTACTTAGAATTTTGGAGTGATTTTTCTTAGGTATAGATTGGGTATTTTTAGAGGAGTTTATCTTCTATTACTGTGATTTGTTAAAAATTTTTAAATAAAAATGACCCCTGAGGCATAAATCCTCAAGGGTCAATCTGTTATTTGGTTGATTTCAAAACTCTACTAAGGTAAAGTCTCTCATTTTAGTCTTCACACCATTAAAAATTAATTTAATAGTATGAAAATATCCTACGAGCTAGAAAAATATTTCCATCTTCATTTCCGCAATATGTTGAATAGTAACAAGAGATTTTTCTTCAAAAAAGAAAGCTCTGTGTTCTAGCAACACTTTGAAATTAGGGCTAACATTCCATTTTAATCTTGTTAAAATATTATTATCCCAAGTATCATCAAAACGATATGAAAAAGTATTGAATATCGTCAACTCTAGTTGATATAATAGACTCGTTATCCCAAAAGAAATAAAGTGATTTTTCTGTTCAACAAAATATTCAATGCGAGGAATCAGGGTGATATTACCACCAAAACGTTGCTCATATTTTAAGCCAGCTAAAAACTGAATCTGATCTTCTTTTCCAATCTTATCATCTTCTAAGAGAAGATATGCAAATGTGCTATATATCTCAAAGTTTTTAGGTAAGAAATATTGGAATTCAAAAACTGCTTTTACATCGTTTCCATCATCCAAGTTATGTTCTACGAGGACTCCACCCAATAAGGTGTAAGAACTTTGATCATGCTTTACATAAACCCATGGTGAAAACCATTCGGGATCTTCAAAGCGGTCAATGGAGTCCGTATCCATACCAAAACCCATGGAAAGCAGCGTAGGCCCTTTTCTATAAAGAATTTCAGCATTATAAAATCGGTTTACCCCATCACGAAATGCATCACTAACAATAAATGCATACTGGCGAGAGGTGCCTTGCCCCCATCCTAATAGCGACTTACCAATGTTAAATGAAACACTGAGCCCATCATAGCGTAAAAAGGCTTCATAAAACATAAAGTTTGCATCTAAAATAGGTTTTTGAAGTGATGTTGGCCCATATTGTTGAGAAATTCTCACTCCAGGGCTAAGAGAAATCGTTAATTGGTTAAACCCTATAAATTTAGACGTTGTAAACCCTGCATATATCTGTGTATCTAAATTAATATAAGTATCTTCTATAGGCAATGATGACACATCGAAATTAGTTAACGAAAGAGTAGTCTCTGTTCCGCCAACAAAGCGAGTATTTGCAAAAATAGGCCCAACGCTTAATAATAAAATAAATACTAGATGTTTTTTCATTGTTTTACTTGGTTAAATAACAGTTTTATTCGTTCTGGAGATAAAAGTTGAGCAGGCACAGCCGATTTCTTTATTGATGTTACTTCAAAAGAGCTGGTTCTGTTAGTATCGAATACTAAATCTTGGAATGCAGCTTTTTTGATAGTCTTAATGCTATTTACAACACCTAATTCGTAGGCACCCGATTTAATAGGACGTTGATTACGATCCATAAGACGGGATTCAAAATTAGTTGGAGTAATCTGCTTTAGTTCGATATAAGCATAAGCAGAGTTATTATTTTTAGATTTTAAGAGCATCGGATTTCCATTAGATACGATCTCATAGTCGACTCTATAATCAATCCCTAAGATATCGTCAATAGACATAACCCCAAAAGCTGCATAAGACCCACCAACCTTCAATGGATTAGGAAGATTCTCTTGAACCACCCATGTTCCAATTCTAGTTGTTAAAAATATGATAGGACGACCATTTTGAACCAGATAAGAAGCCTGTAAACCTCTCTGCATAAACACTTTAGCTAAAGCAGTTACATCTCTTTGCTTTGAAGTAGCTTTAAATACGTTATCAATTTCATATAAATCTTTTTCTTGAAACATTAATTCTTGATATGAAAGAAATTGATCTAAAACATTAGCATGATTCCAGGCGACAGGCACTAAAAGTGTAATTAAAAATAAAATTTTACGCATTTTTCATCACTTCCACTACAGGTTTTGAAACAGCTCTATACGCAGGATACAAGGAAGAAGCAAGTGTTAGTAAAATAATACCCACACTTATAAATATAATATCCGAGGTATAGAAGACTAAAATAAAGGGATAGGATATTGTTGACATAGGTGGTATGAACACCATCCCTGATAAAATAATGATAGATCTAATAGCAAATGCCATACCGATCCCCAGAATAATACTCATAAAAGAAATTAAAAAAGATTCTTTTTGTAGGAGGGAGAATACAGCCTTAGGTGTTAAGCCGATTGCTTGTAATGTTCCTAGCTCGCGCATACGTTGTAAGTAACTCATTTGGAGCATTTGAACAATAGCAACAACAACGAGAATAATAAGAATAACTGAATTCCAAAGAGCATTGTTACCAATAAACGTCTCCACCTCTGTGAAATAAGGATTCAAGTAGAGCCAGTCTTTTGCCTCGTAAGGGGTATCAGCAAGTAATTCGTTAATTTTCTTATAAGCAGCAGGAATATCATCAACATCTGAAATACTAACTCTCAATCGATCAAATTCATCTTCATAATTATAGAATTCTCTAATATTTTGTATGGATGAAAACCCGATAACCTTGTTGGCATTTCTATCACCAAGATCAACTGCGCCGATCATTGGTTCTGGACTAATTGCTGTTTCTCCATGAGTATTTTGTCCGAATAAAATTAGAACATCGTCTTCTTTTACTTGAAGATACTCGATTAAGCCTTTTCCTAAAACAATTCCATCTTCACTTAGAGGGCCAAAGCTCTCTTTTTCTACTTTTTCATAGATACCTTGAGGATAAAATTCAAAAGCAGTACCAACAACAGATGTACTTCTTTTATCAGTACCAATTAAACCAACGAAAGAAAGCATCGACATAGTCTCTGTAACTCCGTCAATCTGATTTACCTTATCCATAATGATATTGTAATCTTCTGTTTTTAGAAGAATTGGAGTTTCTGAATCATTTGCCCAAAAAGATCTATGTGCAATTTGAAATGCTCCAGCTTCTGCAACGAAGCCTCTTCGTAGACCTTCTGCTGTGAAATTTTCAAAGCCTCTAAAAGTAATCAACGCAGTTGTCGCCAAAGCAATAAGGAGCACTGATAGCATTGTTTTTGATAAATTAAAACGTAAATTATCCCAAGCTAATAACCATGATCGCATTATAACACCCCTTCTAATTTTCCATCCAACATTTTCACATGTTGATCAACATAGTCTCCGATTGTTTCGTCGTGAGAAATCAATACAGCAACAGCATTATGTTCTTTAACATAGGTTGATATTTTTTCATAGATGAAGTGAGCTGTGGTAGAGTCGAGGGCGGAGGAGATTTCATCTCCTAAAATATGTTTGGGCTTATACACAAGAGAACGTGCTAACGCAACTCTTTGTTGTTGACCACCAGACATATATAAAGGAAACTTATAGATAAGTTCTTCAATGTTAAGGTAATTAAAGATTTCTTCAACAGATTGCTTAACTTCCCTTTCGCTTAATCCAATATAGCGAAGAGGCAAAGCAACATTGTTAAAAGCATTTTGAGATTTAATTAATTCTAAAGCTTGGAAAACAATTCCCATATGATTCAAGCGGAAATTAGCTTTTTCAGCGGCAGTCATTCGAGTGATATTGTGTTCATCCCAATATACATTTCCTTCATCGGCATTATCGATGGCAGAAAGAATATTCAAAAGAGTTGTTTTACCTGAACCTGTTGCCCCAGAGATCCAAACCATATTCCCATTTTCAATAGTTAAACTAATGTTATCATTAGTTTTAGTTGTATTGTTAGGATATGTTTTTGATACATTTTGTATTTTTAACATAATTTTACCTGCTTTAAATTATTTCATCTGGAAGAAAGTGCCACGCTTGTTAGCATCTTGGACAGTTGTATGAAAATATCCATTAGGATAGATAGCTGCAGCTTTAGCTAATTCTTCTGCGGCTTGTGCAGGTTTTTTATCTCTAAAATATACTTGAGACATCCATATTAAGGCTTCATATTTAAGATTGTTAGAAGTAGCTGCTTTATATGCTGCTTCAAAATCTCTGAAAGCCTTTCTAGTATCTCCACCACCAATTTTAGGGGCATAGAAGAACCATTGACCACGTCCAATTAATGCAGGGACATAGTTTCTGTCAATTTTCAATGCTTTTTCATAGAAATCCATATTACGTTTAGAAATTCTAATCATGCTGGAAAGATTTTCAAAGTGAATAGTGCGTGAGCCGATACTTCCAGCAGCCGCATAAAATTCTTTTCCAACTTTATTTTTTGATTCGTATGCCAGCATTTCTATTTCAACTGCTTTCATGTTTTTTACAGAATCAGCTGTCATGGTATTATTATTGGGATTTGCAAAAGTTCCTGCAAAAATTTCGGCAGCACGAGCTTTATAGACAAGCTTTTGTTCTTCGGTAAGGGAAGACTTTGCTAAATCTGCATTCATCTGATTAGAAAGAGCTGTAGTGTAGGCTTGCTTAGAATCAAAAGGTGATCCATTAGCATTAACACCTGACAAATAGATATTATTAAGAGCATTCAGATAATCTTGACCGAATGAGCTTGTGGTAACTACCAACGACAATAATACAAAAATACGTATCATATGATACCTCCAATACAAAACATAAAATACTTATTAAATTGATAGTTCCAAAGGACTAACAATAGATAGATTAAAAAACATTTCTTTTCTGTTATCCGAGCCAACATTTAAGATAAATGCAGCTGAGTCAAACAGATAATAACCAATTCCTCCACCATATAAATAGATAAAACTGCCGTTATCAGTAGCTTGTTCAAAGGTAGATGCATAGCCAACTGTTGCAATTATATTAAGAAATAGTCGAGAAAGTGCCGGCGACACTCCTTCAAGAAATTTCATATAAAATCGTAATTCCGTACTAAATGTGGTTAGCATTTGGTAGTTAAGAGGGTCGTTTTTAAAGAATAATAATGATCGATAAACTCTTGTTGGGCTTGTAAATTGATAGGATGAAGAACCTCTTTCTATAAATTCTTTATACTCTACCCCAGGCATCATATTGAATGATAGCCAGCCACTAGCAATATGAAAATTCATAGGAATATATGTGCTAAAATGGAATGTTGACGTATCCAAAGAGGGAACTACATGGAAAACAAAGCTAGATTCATAGCCAATACGTGTAACTTGATTATCATAGGCAATACCCGAGATACTCAAATCAGATTTCAAAACAAGCTCTCTAGAGCCAACTAATTCTGAAGCAGTGTTTTTATTGGTGATATTATATTCCCCAACATCAAATGTAAAACTCACTTTAGATGTTAAGAAATTGTAATTTAAGGAAAATCTTCCATATTTATTTAATGCTTCTAAATATCCCAAGCCATATCGATCTTGCCAAGTGCCAAGCTGATGTACAAACCGAGCATCAAATGTAAAATCTCTATAATGAAAAGTAAATCCCGAGTAAAGATCTACCCCATAACCATTTATAGGATCAAAACTAGAACCCACATAGGGGATAGTCATACGAAAATCATCTTTTTGATATCCAAAACCCCCATGGTAGAATTGAGGCAATCCATAATAATTATATTCTTGACTATAAAAGACTTTTTCATATACATCTTGAGAATGCATCATATTTGTTAAAAAAACATAACACAATAGTAATAATATTTTTTTCATTGATAAACTCTTTTATAATATTGATATTTCTAAAATATTTGCTTCCGCAGCACCATTAGGAAACATTTGCTTTGCCTCTTCAATAAGTTGGCGAGCCTCTACTATTCTATCTTTACGAATAAGAATACGCGCCTTTGCAAGTAAAACTCTATATTGAAGATCCTGAGGTAATGTGGATAAAATAGAAATTCCAGCAGTTTGTAGAATATAACTATTCCAAGTATTTGTTTTTTTATTGGCAGGCCGACTTAGACCATCGGCAAGCATTGCCCTAGCTTCATTCTGAAATCCAGCTCTTTTCGATATAACAGCAGTTAACAAAGCTCTGAATTCCATAAAAATACTATAAAAAGATACGCTTAATTTATGAAATGTAGAATAGCTTAACAAATAAAATGCAAAGCGACCTGCATAATAGAGATCTTCTGAAGAAGATTTTCGATCAGACATCTTTAAGTTAGCCTTAAAAATTTCTGTAAGATTTGATTGGATTTGAGGAGTATTAAACTCTCCATTACTGTCTACAAAAGATGTTTGAATAACCATCATTCCCCAAAGCGATCTAGTAATAGGACTGCTTTTGTCTAAATTATCATACATTCTAGTGAAATCCGCAGGAGAATACACAATGGTACCATTGTATATCTTAAGTAAATCATCACGCCACTTGGATAAGTCTTGAGCATGATTAATTTGCAACAAGAATAAATGAATAAAAAATAGTCTAACAAAACTACTAAACATAAACACCCCCCTTAAATAAGCATATTAAAACTTTTTTTTACTATGGCAAAAAACACGTATGTTTTATTATATAAAGAAATAAACATATTCGATAAAATAATATAAGCGTTTTTCATCAAGTCAAGCTTATTATATCACAATTAATAAGTCATGTCAATATTAAAGATAATATTTTATATTCTAAACTCGTCTTAATAAAAATTAAAGCCAATTTATAAAAAGATATAACTATATATTTTTAAGCAAGTTAGACATATTTAATTAATTCGAAAAGAGAGAGCTCCAAAGATATGGGGAATTTTAAACAAAAAGATCCTATAAAGCATAATATATGATTTAAAGAGTATTAGCTCATAAAAGATTTTAACACAAATATCAAAGAGAAAATATTCTACTCTAACATGATAAATATAGTGTTTATATCACCCTAAATAATATCCTACGTGTATAGATAAAAAAAAAAGCCTCCGAACAATGCTCGGAGGCTAATATTTTTAAAGAAAGCTATTTAGTTGATGTTGAACATTATAGCATGGAAGTATGAGCTGCCAGCTCTTACACGAATATAGTAAGTGGAAAAATCACCGTCAAGTCTACTTTTAACAGCAGTGGGCAGACTGGTATAAAATGAGGGGAAGGAATCTCTAATAGATGATGAGAGGGGCAACAAATCACTTGAATCATTTATAGTAGCAACCATAGCTAGTGTGCCTTGGGTTCGTAAATTTATATCTATCTCTGATAATAAGTATAACTCATCTTTTTGATCTACAGTATAGAAACCTGCTCTTCCACCAAACGCTCGATATTCAGAGGAGAAGATACCTGATGAAAAGAAAGGGTTTGTTCTAGTAGGCGCCCCAGCCCAGATATAGGCACGAACTCTAGGTTGTAAATCTGCATAATTTTTAAAGAGAAGATTTGTCATTGAAGAAACAAGGCGGTTATCATACACTGCTCTGGTAAACATTTCTCCACCTACAAATATCTCTTGTGTAGAGTTTCGTTCGGCAGTATCAAAAAAGTCTACAAAAGCTGTTGGTGTTTTAAGAGGCAAGGTTGTTACATCAACAAAAGGTCCTGAAGCAGTTGATGTATCAAACTCAAGATTTTCTGCATAATCGGTATCATCTGTGGCATTTGGATCTGTATTTATTATTATAAAATGAACCATACCGGAAGATACTGGGTAGGAAAATCGAATAACGCTTTTAGCAATTCTATCCTTAGCCCATTGAGGAGTAACATCTAATTCTGGGAACAGTCTATAGATAGATGATATAGAGTCCGTAACAGGGTTTATAGTAACAAGTGCCAGTGTACCTTCTCTAAGTGTATCAGGATTTACTTCTTTAAAGAGATATACATCCTTACCACCGCTTCTGACCATACTTTTATTATAAAAAGTTCTTTTTCCACTAAGAAAAGTGATTGTCATATTAGAACCATCTTCACTCAAAGATCCAGTATATTTATTTAGAGAAGAGCTATATATATTAGCAAAAGGTTTGATAGATGCTTGCAAGTATTTGTAGTAGTCGCCAAACCCTGATATATTTAGATCCCATGCAGGAGGGTTTGATGCAAAAAAGAAAGGAAGAACCCTGAATGACGAAGGATCAACGAGACTTACCGTCCCTTCCGCAAAATCTGAGTAAGCAGGTTCAAACAATTCTGCAGGGATTGCTTGTGGCACAACAATTTCTTCAATAGGACCTTGTTCTATATCTGTTGACAGTATAGCCAATCTACTAATTTCTGAACAACTAGCGAACAGAAATAAGCAGCCAAAGAATAAAGTTAATTTTTTCATACGCAACTTCCTTAAAGTATACAACTTCCCTAAAACTCTACCTCCCAAAAAAAAGGGTGGTTTGCCTTATTATACACCATCTATATCCATGATGTCAATCAATTTCAAAAGAAAAATATATTAATAAGTCAAGTATTTATTCTTATTAATATAGATAAAAACGCCAAACATTGTTCTGAGTTAAAAATTAAAAAGCTAGTTACCCTCTATTAAACAGGATAGCATGGATATATTTACCACCAGATTGCCCCATAATATAATAAGGGGTATGCATTCTTTCTTGAGCATCATAGGAGAGCTCATGATCAAAAAAGTCTGAAAAAGATGATACTAATATTCCTCGAAAATCAAGTTTATCAGAATAGTTATTAATAATCATAAATATTGATAATGCCCCTAGCCTATTAGAAGAAGGATTAATTTCTTTAAACAGGTAAGATCCTAAACGAGCTTCTGAAAGATAGAAAGAGCTCTTACCAAAGAAAGCTTCAAATTCTAAAAACGATGATGCAACAGCATATTTAGGCCTTCTATTAATTACCCATCGATTATCAGCAAAAGGCCGAACTCTAGTATGTGAGCTTCCCAAGTTAGTAAAAGTATAGGGGGTTTGCTGTGTCACAACACCGTTTTGAACGGTCAGAGATGTAATTTCTTCTGAACCATAATATATAGTATATGTACCCGTATTTTCAAGATTAGCAATAAATGATGTAATATCAGAAGGTATAGACAAAAAACTGCCAGAACTTACAACAACACCATTAGCCACCGTTGCATCCCCTGGAGGAATAACTTGATTGGCAGGAATAGACACCGTATTGGTAATATTATTAGTCACAATATTAGTAATATAATTTGTAACAATTGTAAGTTCACCCGAATCTCCAAGGCTTGAACCACGATCCAAAGCATCTTTATCAATTGCAGAAAACTTTGCAGACTCTGTACAGCTAGCAAATAAAAATAAAATACTATAAATAAAAGCGTGTTTCTTCATTTTGAAATCCCTTATACTAAACTACTATATACACTTATATAAAGTGACATACATAACTTAAAAAAAACAAGTTCATTATACATCATATAGTATCCTAATGTCAATCATTCATATGCATATTTATCTTCTAAAAATTAATATATATATTGGGTGATGTCCGCAGAGTCAAAATTTTACAATTCATTTTATCTATAATATAATATCGTGGAATATTTATTAAGAGGTATACATGCTAACTATAGATAAATACCTAAATAACTGCCCCGAAGAAGGAAAACAAAGGCTCCAAGCAATCAAATCTCTTATAAAAACGCTTGTTCCCGAGGTTCAAGAAAAGATTTCCTATCAAATGCCAACATTTTTCATTGAGAAAAAGCAGTTACATTTCTCATATGCCAAAAACCATATAGGAATCTACCCTGGTTCACGCGTTGTAGAAGATTTCGCAGAAGAGTGCACTCTAAATAAATTAAAATATTCTAAAGGAGCTATTCAACTCCCTCATAATAAAGAATTACCTATAGAATTTATCAAAAAAATAGTCCAGCATGTTTTCGAAAAAAACTAAAAGTGTTTCAACTATCTCTCTATCTCTATTGACTTTTTGGTTCTAGTTAAATACAATAATTGGTAATTTATGTTGTTAATATTTAATTTTAAGGATAGTTTATGCCTCTATCATTTTTCTCACAGCACTCCCGTTCGACCTATTGGCTGTTATTTTTTATTACAATGGCCTCGATTGGGTTTCGCCTTCTTGCAAATGATGTTGAAAATTTAGGCGATATCTCGATGTATATTGCAATATCTCAAGCGATCGATAGCGGCAATGTACTATATAAAGAAGTTGTTGATACAAAAAATGCAGGCTTTTTATTTTTCATGTATTGGATCTACAAACCCTACGCCTTACTTTTTCCAGTGATGACATACTTTGTTCTTTATATGAACATTCTTCTTATCGGCTTTTACTATAGCATTACTGTAATGATGTACCAAATTTTGCAGAAGATATTTCATAAAACCACTGCCTTTTGGGGAGCCACCTTATTCATCTTGTATTTTTCATTGATGGGAAATCACCTTAATTTTAATCAACCTCAATATGCACTGTTAACGTTTCTCTTATTGGGGCTATATATTGCCTATCGAAGTTTTTACCGCTGGTGGGATTACCTTGTCATTGGTTTTTTATTGGGGCTTAATGTTGCTGGCAATGCGCCCTATATTCTTCTAACACTACTTGTACCGTTTTTGGTATGGCATAAGGGCATCACTATTCGGCAGTATATAACAGAAATACTCTTTAAAGGAAGCGTTTCTTTTGGGGGATTTCTCTTAGGTCTGCTGCCCTATTTTCTATATTTTTATTTTCATGATGCGTTGAATGCTTGGTGGCTGTGGCAGGTTGAGTTTCCTCAGTTGTATACTGCGCCTCGTTGGGGTAGATTATTATCTATTTTACAATGGTTACCTCTAGCAACCAGTAATGGTGGTAATACAATTACGCGTCTTCTTGCAACGGTGCCTGTGGTTGCTGGAGGCATTTACTTTTTTTATTTAAGAGAGAAGCTCACCCTATCTCCGATATTCGTGCTAGTATGTCTTTCTGCTCTATCTCGGATGATCTTTTTACAGAATACTTTTTCTTGGTACACTCTTTATGTATTACCGGCAATTGTGGTTTTGTTCTGTTTATGGATAGAAAAGAAAACACCTAGTCGAGCCTTCATCCTATTTTGGATTCTTTGGGCGATACTGGTGTTGAGGTTTCCCAGCGAGAACTCTGGGGGGATTCTCGCCTACCGTAATAGCTTTTTGCGTTGGGACTACGATAAAAAAGCTGCCTACATAACATTGAAAAACCCTAATAAACGCCCACTGGTGTATGTCACTCCAACTCCTAGCACCTATGTATACTCAACAAAATGGGTTTATACATATTATAATGCCTTTGCCTTTCCCGAAACAAATTCACCTGGCCCTAGAGACAATAATGCAACGATTGCAACGCTTTTACCAGAAGTGTGTATTATTGACTCGCATATTAGAGGGACGAAAGGAACCGATAAATACCCCTTAATGAAGGCCACGCTCGACCATGGAAAAGAAATTATTCTAGATATCCCCGAATATTATCCTATTTTAAAAGAGAGTTATCAAAAAGTTTCACCCACCATGTACATTAGAAACGACAAACTCTCCGAGTGGGATTTATCCGTTAACAATAACGATTACGCAAGTTTTATCCCCTTGGTATCTCTAGTAGATATGCTCCCATTAAAAGCTATTCGCCGTGCATCGGGGGCCGAAGAAGGCTCGGAGGATATGTTCGAGCAAGAAGCTGCCCTAGTAGAAGAAGTTTATAAAAGAATCTCAAATATCTAATAAATCAAAATAGCCTCTCAAAATTCTGAGAGGCTATTTTATAAAATTTTATGTCTATTTAATCTGAGCAAGAATATTAGCAAGGATTTTAGGCGCTGTAAGTTGATGATAATCTAACAGATCATCTGGTTTTCCACTCTCTCCAAATACATCTTGAACACCCAGCATAGATAATTTTTTAGGATATTCTTTAACAAGCACTTCGGCAATAGAGCTGCCTAAGCCACCAATAACCGAATGCTCTTCTAACGAGAAAAGATGTTCATGAGTTTTAGCCATTTTCAGAATACATTCAGCATCAATAGGTTTTATAGTATGCATATTCACAACAGTTGTGCTAACTCCTTGTTTTTCAAGCTCTTCTGCAACTTGTAAAGCAGGATAAGTTAACAATCCCATTGAAAAAATACAAACCTTGTTTCCTTCTTTGAGAATATTCGCCTTTCCAATCTTAAAAGGTGTGGCTTCATTGGTATATGTAGGAACAACGGGGCGACCAATTCTGATATAGACAGGGCCTTCATGCTGAATAGCAGCTTCAACGGCTTTTTCTGTTTCAGTAGCGTCGCTTGGAACTAAAACAACCATGCCAGGAATTGTTCTCATTAAAGAAATATCCTCAATAGCTTGGTGAGTTCCTCCATCTTCGCCTACAGATAATCCAGAGTGAGTTAGTGCAATTTTAACATTAAGATTTCCGTAGCAAATACTATTTCGAATGATTTCATAAGCTCTACCTGCTCCAAAAAGAGCAAAAGTTGATGCAAAGGGGATATTCCCAGCCAAGGCAAAGCCTGCAGCCATTCCCATTAAATTTTGTTCTGCAATACCAACATTAAAAAAGCGATCAGGGAACTCTGATTGAAATAAACTAGTCATAGTAGCATGGGCTAAATCGGCATCTAGGACAACAACATTTTCATATTTATGCCCCATTTTAATGAGCGCTTCACCATATGCAACACGCATTGATTTTTTTTCCATATTTTATTTCTCCTTTTTCTTATAACTATTGCAACTCTTTCAAAGCTGTTGCGGTTTGATCAGAATCGGGGGCCTTTCCGTGCCACCCAGACTGATTTTCCATAAAGGAGACGCCCTTACCTTTAACCGTATGAGCAATAATAAATTTAGGCTTCGCTTTGACTTCTGTTTGAAATGCTTTAAGAAGTTCGTCTTCGTTATGCCCGTCTACCTCGATAACATGGTAGCCAAAAGCGATAAGTTTGTCTTTAAGAAGCCCTAATGACATCACGTCGGCAACGGCTCCATCAATTTGAAGTTGATTATAGTCTACAATAATAGTAAGATTGTCAAGTTTATAGTGAGCTGCGGACATCGATGCTTCCCAAACGATACCTTCTTGCATTTCTCCATCTCCAACCAAAGCATAGACTTTATTAGGTTGGTTTTTTGATTTAAAACCCAATGCCATGCCTGTAGCCATTGAAATCCCCTGCCCTAAGGATCCTGTGGAAGCCTCAACTCCTACAAGTTTTTTACGATCAGGGTGCCCTTGAAGAGGGCTTTTTAATTGGCGTAAGTTATCTAGTTGAGTAAGGGGAAAATAATTTTTATGGGCAAGAACTGCATAAAGAGCCGGAGCTGCATGACCCTTTGAAAGGATAAAAATATCTCTATCACTCTTTTTAGGATTACTAGGGTCGATGTTCATTACCTTATTATATAAAACAGATAAAATTTCTACAATAGATAACGATCCCCCTGGATGACCTGATTGAGCTTTACTAATTATTCGGATAATATCTTGTCTGACTTTTTTGTTGAAGTCGTTCATCAACTCACTCCTTAAAATAATGTTTATATCATAAAAATAATTCACATTACAGAGAATGTCTCTATATTATCCTTTTATAAGCGATAATTAAGATGATTTTCTGCGGGTATCACAAATCAATATAATTATAACCAATATATAAAAAATTTGCAATCACAATAATTTTATATAGCATAAATTGAAAATATTCATTCTAAAAATAGCAACGAACCCACTTTTTATATTTGGGATAAAAAACTCTATTTATAAAGAAAAAAGCCCCCGATAAAGAGGGCTTTTTTGATTTTGTAAATACTAAAAGCTGTATTGAGTCATGTTTTGAGTATCAAGCTGTTCTCCATTTTCTCCAATTGAGATATTAAGAGCTTCTGCATATCGGCGATAAAACATAATACGACGACTAACTGTTTTATCTTTATTTTCTTGACCACCCTCAACAGCCCCGGATTCGTGGAAACCGTTAATCAGAACAATTGAATGCCCAAAGCCCCATTTATCAATATGAGTAGCTTGGAAAGCATCTTTATACATAACTTCATGAATGGATGGCTTGGGAGCTTGGGGCATCATCCAAAACCAAATAGCAGCCATAATACCCAGTTTTCCATCACGAAGAACCATATCTGGATCTTTGAGGAGAACATTTTTATCTCCAAATACTGCTGCACTAAAAGCACCATAGTTGAAATTCCAACTAAGCTGAATGGGGCCACGTCCATGATAAGATGTTACAGGAAAACGAACTTCTCCAGCCTTTTGAGAACCTTCTGGGTAAAGAAGTGGCTCTGGGTTAGGAGGAAACCAAGGGAAATTTGTATCTTGATAGAAGTGACCAGGTGTTCCCCAATCTGGGAATCGTTCAAAAAATAATTCCTCTCTATAGAAAAGAGCATAGGCGTTTTCTCCCTGCCCTTCTCCTACTTCATGAGAAATATTTGCCAAAAACGCAGCTAATTCTCGATTTTGATCTTCTTTTGTAGCTCCAGGGCGGTTTGCAAAATGAGAAAAATCGATTTCCTTAGTGAAATTACCTGAGCCAGGATAGCTATACATCTCTTTCCACTCTTTATCTTTGGTGATATCCATTCGATAAACGGTGATCATTCCATCTTTAGCTACTTCTCGGAGCTTAATTTTACGTAATTCTTGAAGAGCATTAACAAAGTTTGTGTAAGCATAATAATCAACTTTCATTGAAGGGTAATAAATATCTAGAGATTGGTATGCTTCATTCCAAGCTGGCCCATATCCCCAACGTTGAGGAAAAAATTCTTCCCATTGTTGAGCTGAAACAGGAACTGTAAATTTATCCTGAGAACTGCACGCTGCCACAGATAATGAAAGTAGTAGTACTAATAATTTCATTGTTTGCTCCTTTATTTAAATACTTATTGTATATTTAAATAAATTATATATTGGCTTGAATTTTTTGTCAACACAAATAAATTTTATAGTCAGAATCTGAAATATTCTGACTATAAAAAAAGGCTCCTGCTAATTAGCAGGAGCCTTAAGAAATTAATCTAAATGACTAAAATATTAGTAAGAGTGGTTACCAGAGGTATCCAAGATTTCTCCCTCGTTGTTTCCACCAAGAGCTTGAGTAAAGAAGATGTAGTGTTTTACACGACGAGCAACTTTAGCATCATAGTTAGATTTACCTTCTTCCCATGACTTGTTAGCTTCGAAGCCACCGTTCATGATGTTGATTGTCCAACCATAACCAGGAGCGCCTAATCCAGGAGCAGCTGAGAGTTTGGCAGTACCTTCAACATAACGTCCATCGTTACGATTCAAAATCATGGTATCTTGTTGTGATGGTTTAGCACCTTGAGGTGTTAACCAGAACATCAATGAAGTCAAGAAAGCCAATGTGCCTCCCTCGATTCTAGCGCTGATCCATGTTCCAGGAGCTGTTCCACCATTGATGATCATGTTAGCATCGTCTAAAAGAACTTTAGATGTTCCGAAGAAGATAGCAGATGCCAAGCCGTAGTTGTAGTTCCAAGAAAGTTGGAATGCACCACGACCATGGTAAGATTGCCCACTGGTTGGAGGGAAAGTCTTATCGTAAGAATTTTCGTAGTGAGAAGATGTTGCACCACTGAAGGCAACTTCTTCGTTAAAGTAGAGAGACCATGCTAATTCACCAGGCAATGTTGTTCCAATATAAGAAGGAAGTTCGCCAGGGAATAAAGAAGGATTAAAATCAAATCCAGGAGCTACTGCCCATGATCCACTTGTTTCGTGAGATGCGTGAGCCAAGAAGCCTGCAATAGCACGAATTTTGTCGTTTTCAGTACCTTCAGTACCAAAAGAATTATAGTCAACAGTTTTAACGATATGAGGGCGACTTACGAGCCAATCATTGTTTGCTTTAAAGTAGTCTTCACTTTGATTGATCAAGCGAAGTTTTCCTGTAACGCGGTGGTAGATATAGTTTCTTTCAAAGAAAGATGCTTTCTGAGTAGCAGGATCTACTGCTGATTCAATGAAGTATACATAGTTACCCAAAATTTGAAGAGCAGCACGGAAGTTATCGTAAGAGTAGTAATCAGGAGCAGTTTGTCCACTTACAGCAGTCCATGCAGCTGTTCCACGACGACGTGGGAAGAGTTGTTCCCACTGAGCTTTATTCAAGCGTCCAGTAAAGAAGGACTCTGCAGTAGAACTAGAGGAAGAGTTGCGAACAGCCAAAATAGCTGCTTTCAGACTTGCAGGAACGTCTGCATCATTCCAATCCCATTCTTGGATATAACCGTTTTCATAGAGGAATTCGTATGCAGCAGAAGGAGGTGTTGCTGTACCACCTGTGCTTCCGTTTCCACTATCAGTATTTCCACTATCAGTGCCTCCGCCTGTGCTACCTGTAGGAGGGATTGTTGTGGGAGGAGGTGTTCCAGCCAAGAGAGCTAAGAAAACTTCTTCTGTGACAACTTCCCAAGGAGTATCCCAAGGTTGTGCAGGGTTTGCTAAAGGCTCATTGCCTTGAGTCCACCATTTAGCACGGAAATATTGGTTGTTGTGAACTGCTACGTTGTTTTCAAAGTAAACAGTTGCGTTGTTCCATCCATATTGCTGAGCGATTTCAGAGTCAACATGGGTAGGAGGAGTGTTTGTTCCAACACTAGGTGTTGTAGTATCTGTAGATCCGCCGCCTACATCTGTAGAACCACCATCATTGGTAGTTGTTGTAGAGGATCCAGGAAGTAAAGCTTCTGCTTGATCACGAGTGATAGGAAGCCATGGCCCCCAATGAGTAACACCATCTTTCGTGACATTGTTTTGATTTTCAACAAGAGAAGGATCTGTTCCTTGGTTCCACCAGAAAGACTTGAAATACTCGCCGTTTCTCAAAACTACTGCATCAGCCAAATAGATTGACTCTGCATCCCAAAGAGGAACGGTTTGAGTAGATGTAGATGTTACATCTGAACCTACTGAACGAGCCCAAGGATTTCTTGGATTAGTAGATGTCGCAACGTGTGTTGATGGATCAACACCTCGAACTGTTGTCAAAGCACGGTATGTTCCCCCGTTTTGGGAAACAACTGCACCACGTTGGTAAACAACACTGGAATCAAAAGCCTCAACTTTGTTTGCACCATCGACGTTAAGTCGTTGTAATGAACATGCTGTAAAAGCAAAAAGGGCTGTAAAAAGCCACAAGACAGCTTTATTCTTTACCATATTGCACTCTCCTTATGATAAGATTTTTATTTGTTTTAACTTCAATTATATACTATTTAATTTCAATTGTCAATATTTTTTAGAACAAATTATAATTAACATCTATGTAAAAGAGATTTTATTGTTTTATCTATATTTTTAAGTAAGTAACGTCCTCTCTATCGCAGAGATTAAAATTCATTTTGTCATATTTTTAAAAATATAATACAAATTAAAGATGTTTACAGCAATTCAATTTACATTTATAGGCTAAAAATACAAATACCCACAATATCAGATTTTCTCATTTATTCTTTATATTTTTGTATTTTTGAGAGGATTCAACTATAATTTATTTATTAGTTGAGGGGGCATGATGAATACTGAGCTGGAAAGGCTAGAACATAGTAGCGAACTTCTTCGTCAAAAAATAAAGGCTTATCTTCCTTATTCTGAAATAAAAGAAACCGGCATTCCTGGCTTTACAATAATTAGAAGAAATGAAAGCGCTGAAGGTTCCATTAAATTTATCTCGAAAGCGATTACCATTAGTATTTTAGACGGCTATAAGCAATCTATTTTAGGCTCTAAAAAATTAAGTTATGGAAAAAATCAAACAATGGTAACAGGTATCGATATGATTTGTTCCAGCCGTATCGACGAAGCAAGCCCTGAAAACCCTTATTTAGCCATTACTTTAGAGTTAGACTACTCTAGTATCGGGGAATTAATGCAGGAAGTTAACTTTCCTGAAATTAAAAATCCTATTCAACAAAGTATGGCGGTTTCTCAATCGGATAGTAATATTATCGATGCTTACTCTCGCCTGATCGACCTACTCTCTCTACCAGAAGATCAGCAAAAAGTGCTTGCACCAATGATAATTAGAGAAATACACTTTCGTCTACTCACCGGTGAACTTGGCGAGCAACTTCGAATGCTCCACACGAATGGCTGCACAAGTAATCGTATTGCAAAAGCTGCTTCATGGATTAGAGAACATTTTGCTGAAAGTTTTAAGGTAGAGGATCTTGCTGCGAAAGTTTTTATGGCTCCCTCATCATTTTATCGTAATTTTAATAAGGTAACAAGCGTTAGCCCTATTAAATACCAGAAGCAGATACGTTTATACGAAGCAAGACGCCTCATTTTAGGGGGAGAAGATGTGATAAGTGCAGCGTATCAGGTGGGCTATGAGAGTTCAACCCAGTTTCATAAGGAATACAAGCGCATGTTTGGGGCACCTCCTAAGGTTGATGCAAAAAATTTCATGCTTAACAACTAATTTTTAATAGAAATCGTAAAACCCTACCTTATATGGTAGGGTTTTAATGAATTATTTAGATAATGCTTCAACTTTTCGAAGACCATAAATAGGAGGTTTTACCCGAGGGTCTTTAAGTGTGTGATGAACGTCCTCACTTCCTGCTTCGATTGCGGTTTGATAATACCAATATTTATAGTCTATGGTTTCAAGAATTTTTTCCAGCTCTTGAATCTGCTCCATAATCACCGTGCGACGTTCTTTAAACATCTCAAAACGTTGAGGTAAGGTGGAATCTCCAGATTGATATAGCTCCAAAAATGTTTTTATATCTTTGATAGGCAATCCAGAGGCTTTAAGGCATTTTATCATCCCTAACCAAGATAAATCTTCGTTTGAAAACAGTCTGCTTCCGCCTACAGAGCGATTTAAATGAGGAAAGAGACCTTCTTTATCATAATATCGCAGAGTATAAATGGAAATATCCATAATATCCGACACTTCACTGATCGTATATGTCATAAAAACTCCTTTTTAAAGAGATATTCTGGCATTATCCCTATCTTTTTTGATGTATTTTACAGTTATAATAAAAAATTAGTATTAGATGGTATATGAAATAGCGTGCTATGTCAATCTATTTTTCTCTAGCTCGCTCTAGCTTTATATTATTCCAATTAATCTATTAAAATATTGTAAAAACTCAATTTTTTAGTATATAATGTAGAGCCAAGGGGAATTGCCATGCAAATATCCAGTAGATTTACTATTGCCATCCATATTTTTACCTGCATTAGTCTTTTTAAAGATGAACACAAGATTACTAGCGATTTTTTAGCCACTAGTATAAATGTCAACCCCGTAATCATAAGAAGAATTTTACAACAATTGAAAAATAAAGGGCTCATCTGCGTTTTTCGAGGTAGTGGTGGAGCAATTATTGCCAAACCCCTCAACGAAATATCTCTTTTTGATATTTTTTATGCAGTAAACAGCATTGATAATGGAAAATTGTTTCATTATCATGAAAATCCCAATATGCATTGCCCTGTTGGAGAAAATATTCATAATATACTTGATGATAGATTATCCTCCGTCCAGCAAGCAATGGAAAATCAGCTTAAACACATCACAATGCAAAATATCATTAATGATATGGCAAAATATAGCTCTCCAAAATAAGATGCCCTTTCTATTTTAAGATAATTCCTATAAAATCTCGTTGTAATCATTGACATTACAACAAACCTGTGCTACAATTGTTGTAATAATAAAAATTACAACAGTGGGATAAAGAATTGTGGCCAGATTCTTTATGATCATAAATGGAGATATATAATGAAGAAAGTCGTTACATTTTTGCAGGAGAATCCTGTACAATATCTAGCAACAGTTGGGCGCGATGGTAAAGCAAAATGCCGTCCCTTTATGTTTAGCTTTGAACAAGATGGAAAATTATGGTTTTGCACCAATAATACCAAAGATGTCTATAAAGATATGGAAGAAAATCCTCAAATCGAGGTTACAACTTGTTCTCCTAAATATGAGTGGATTCGTTTGCATGGAAAAGCTGTATTTGAAAATAATACCTCTATAAAAGAAGAAACTCTTAAAAACCCTCTTATTAAGCAACTCTATCAAACTGCTGACAACCCTATTTTCAAGGTTTTTTATATTGAAAATCCCCATGGAAGCATTTCTGATTTTTCAGGAAATCCCCCTTACGAGTTCTAAAATCAAAAAAGAGTAGCTATAAAAGCTACTCTTTTTATTATTAATTTCAAGGAAAATTCTACTAAAGAAGATGACCATATTTATCTAGATAGTATCCTTTAAATGCTTCCCACTTTTCAGCATACTTGGTAAGCACTTCATACTCAATTTCTCTATAAGCAAGCTCAACACCATCAACAATTTCAAATCTACGATCGATATTATGCATACCGCCCATATTATGAAGCATTTCATGGAGTAATAAAGATGAGTAAGACATATAATGGCTAATATGGGTGTAATCTAGGCTTCCATTAATGTAAACGCTTCCTTTCATAGGCTCTATATTATCTAAATCGATAACATAAAAATGAGGGACTTGTCTATAGAGGGGGTGAGGATAAGCGTATTCAGGGTAATAAGATACCCCTGCAGCAGCAGCTAACTGAGGTGCTGTAGCTAGACACTTTATAAGGGTAAGCCCATAGCCAAAACGTCTTACAGCATCTGTCAAACGTGTTGTATCAATAGGCTCATCGTATTTCATTTCTATACCAGTGCTTCCAACTGCATCAAAATCGCCACGCAGATTTTTCGCTTCTAGAGATTCTCTAAACTCTGGGCTACTAAGAACAAATTTAATCTGATCTAATCCTTCTAAAAATCTGATTTTCTCAGCTTTTGAAAACTCTATACCATCAGTTTGTGAAAAACCATCCAGTGTAATAGCAAAATAGGGATACAATCTTTCTTTGTCTTGAATCGTTAGTTTTCCTGTTCCAATAGTTGGATCTTGCATATTAACTTCTGGATCAGAAGATATATTTTCTAAATTCTGACCAATATCTATGGGAGTTACAGCACAACCATTTATAAAAATGAATAGCACAACAATAAAAAATTTCATATATCTCTCCATAATCTAACAAAGCATAATAATTCCATTATATAGTACAATCAAAGTATAAGTCAATATTAAAACAAAACTATTTTCAAAAGGCTTTCAGCAAACATCCATTATATAAGTAGCATTACAAATTTTGTAGGAAGGATTTATTCTAGATTTTATTGAGATTTCGTGGTTATTCTTTCGGTAAGTTGAGATATTTTTAAGATCACCTTTCCTAAACACTAAAATAAAATCTCTAGCCCCTATTTTCATCAATAATGACCTTTATTTTGTTTTCTTTCATCATTTCGGATTTTTTTATCATTATTGTAATTTTTCCTACAATAATATAAGTAAGCCCTCCTACAAGTGCCCCGATGATAGGAGCTTCCACCCACCCCGATTTTATAATATAAATACTGAATATATTAGCACTTAAGCCAAGGATCATCGAAACAAATGCCGCTACTGCTGTAGATGGCAGGAAAAATCGCACAAAGATTGGTCCAGCCAAGAGAGATATCAGCCCACCTGTACCGATAATGGCGATTTGGTTAAGCATCATTGGAGGAGAATTAAACGACATAATAATGCCAACCACTGCAGACACGACAACTGCCCCTGTATTCCAGATAGAGCTATGGCTCATCCTCCATCCTAGAGCTTTTCTGATATCATAAGCTAGAGACGACGCCACAGAGTGCAACACCGAACTAATTGTTGATAACATTGCAAATAAAATGAACAAATTGATAAGCCCTGCTAAGTGTTCCGGCATGAAATACTCCAAAAAGAGCAACATTGCTTTATCGGCATCAAGAAGTGAGGGGCTTTTCATCCTCAAATATAGCCCAACCAGAGGCACTATGCTCAAAATAAGCGATCCAAGCACCATAATTGGCACAAGACGGTGGGGTTTTAGGTCGCCCTTAAAGGATAAAAAGCGTGAACTCATATAGGGAAGCGTTGTTGTAAATAAAAAAGCATAACAGAATATAAGATACACGCTATATTTTTTGCCACCATATGGATTAGAACTAGTAGGATTTACAAGAATTGGATTTTGCTGATTAAGTGAGGAAATCATTTCCCCCAGGGAGACATCTTGAAAAATTACCCAAGCGATAATCAATGCCGATGCCAACATCCCAAGGCACATTATCATATCTGTTCGCGCTACTGCTAAAAGCCCCCCCTGCGCTGTAAACAACACCAAAACCAGCATCAACACTATAGCCGCAACCACCGGCGAAATTTTAAGCCACGTCGATGCTAGCAGGCTAACCGCTTTTATCTGCCCCATCAAATATACGTTGAGAAAAACAATCGTTGCTAATGCTGCTATAAGATGTATCGTTTTTTTAAGAAACTTACTGCCCTCATGAGAATTGGCGATAAACTCAGGTATCGTATAGCCATTCATTTCTTTTGCTCTTTTTTGAAGGAGCATCATCGAAAAATATGTTCCTATTACAATAGCCGGCGCAAACATCAGATTGCCCAAAACTTCGATACTCCCAAACTGATATGCCACACCAGGAGAACCCACAAAACCCCAGCCACTAAAACCCGTGGCAAGAATTGATAAAGCTCCAACAAATACACCTATCTTGTTGTTTCCAACTAAAAAAGATGCATTACTATCTGTTGTTTTAGAGTGTTGATTCGAGATATATCCAACAAAAATCATCACCGCTATAGCCCCAATAAGTATGAGCCAATTATACATCTCTACCCTCTCTTTTTTTAAGAGAAAATTCACCGTAACTATATATTACAAATGAAAATAAAATCATACATATCGAAATAATAATACAATGATTAATTACCCATGACTGCGTCATAATGCCCCTCCTAAAGGTCGATTCTCGTGCCGGGAACCTGATTGGGGAAGTAGTCTTCGCAGCTACCTTCTCGATAAACATCCGCTGTAGCACAATGCAAGCCACCTCCAAACGCATAAGCATCTCGGAATGGCACTGGGATTACATTCATTCCTAACTTATCCATTTGCTCCATCTGATACACTTCGCTTGCTTCAACGACAACTGTTTTATGGTCGATCACCAAGCAATTCATCGAAAGCCAAACGCTAGAATAGCACAAAGCTGGCGGCTCTGCATGGGCAGGTTGAGCAGCATCAATTATTTGCCAATCGTTGGCTTCAAATATTTTCCGCTGGCTATCAGGGAGGCGTCGTTGAGGGTTATTCAAAATTAAACCAGGTCTCAGCGGAACAAAGGTTGCATCGATATGAATGGGATATGGATCTCCAGGAAAATTAACCGCATGGATTCGATGATCGGCGAAGTGCCGTCGCAGCCATTCCATTGCCTTTCGATTTGTTGTAAGTCCATGCTGGCAAAAGAGATCCTTCCCTAATCGAAGGATATCCGCTGCATCAAACAGCACCTCATGTTCTGTGGTTACCATTTGTAAGTTTGCTGTTCGTTCGAGGAGGACGTCTTCGGTGATATCGCCGTCATAATAGTGCATATCATAGCTAGCGTCTCCTAATTCGGGTCGAGGGGCGTGCGTCCATTTGAACTGCTTATCTTCATCAAAATATTTTCTTAATAGAGGTGAGTATGCTAAATACTCAAAATATCGACTTCTAAAGCTCATTGGGGCACAGACAATTTCACTCCCCACTGTAAGAAGAACATCTCTTGGTGGCATGCATCCAAACATACTACCCGTCATAAAATGGGGCGTTATAACAGCCATATTCCACTGAATAGGGGTGGGTCGATCGACTTTAATCCCTAAACCTGTGAGAACTTTTGCAAAATTATCCAGCTGGGCGTTAGCTTTTTCGACGGTATCAAGCTTTCGGGGGCCTGTCATGCCTCGCATGGGGCTATCAAGCGGCACTTTCGCCTTAGATGCAGGCTCTGATGGGGGGATACAAGTGTTATCTGCGCTACCCAAGATGACATGTTTGAGGGGATCGAAATCATTCCAAGAATTAACTATTTTAGACATAAAATATTCCTTTATTTTTTAATACATTGACATATAATACTTTAAATATGATTTTAAAGTTATTAAGATGATAAAAAGGAAAAGCATTACGCTCCTTTTGTCGATGCTAAAGACAACGGAGGTAATTTCCAAAAACTTTTAAGACAAAAAAAGTGTGCAAACAAAGAAAAAAACTATTAAGTATGAGAATAACGCAAAATGGGATACAAAACTTAGAAAATAGGCAGAGAAAATAACCATCACAAGACGATAGCATCACACAAGAACTGTGCTTAGAGGCTGCGAAGCCCCCTCCAAGATAGTTTTATGATTTGAAACATAGAAAACCTCCTACTTTACAAGATCATTCATGTTATACTATCATATTTTTCATTGTTTTGTCAAGTAATTAGAGCAATATTTTCATCAAAAGCAAGAACGTTTATATAGATTAGTTTACTCAAGATGCTATTGACAAAATAATAAAATATTTATATACTTAGAGTTGCTTGCTTAGCAGCTGTATACGCTAAATTTATATAAATAAACATCATTAGGATAGATCATGATTTCACACATTAAAAAATATATTGAGGCTCATCCCTATCAGACTCTTTTCATAAGCACATTTATTCTTTTCTTTTTGTCGATGGCTCATGGAATTGGGATAACATTCGTTGGGGATTACGCTGTATACACCGGTATGAGCCAAAATCTTTTCCATGGTGGCACTTTATATCAAACGGCTATTGATACCAAAAATACAGGTTTCTTCTTTATATATTATTATCTAATTTATCTTCCCTATGCATCCTTTTTTGCAACTACAGAATTTCTACATGTTTGGCATGCTGTAGTCACGCTTTTTTGGTATTTTGGATTATCTGCTCTTATTTATAATATTCTCAAACCTTTTTATCATGAAAGGCTCTGTTTATTTTCGGCTTTGGCGTTTCATCTTTTTAATTTAGGGAATCGTCACTCATTATTTTTCAATCAACCTCAAGCAACTCTTATGATTATGCTGATATTATCCTTATTTATTGTTCATACCTATGCATCTCAGAAGTTCTGGCATCATACTATTTATGGCGTTCTTATTGCTTTTTGTTTTCTTTTATCTACGCCTTATATTATTCTTGCTTTGCTCGTTCCTATTTTTGCGTTTTACCGGTATAAGCAGGAAAAGCGCTGGGATCGATTTATTCTTCGAGGAGTGTTTGCATTTTTAGGATTTATTCTAGGGCTTGTACCGTTTTTCGTCTATTATATTAGCCGAAACGCACTGGAAGATTGGTGGTTTTTTAATTTCTATTATCCTCAACACATTTATCTTTCCCATGCTTATCTCTTTGTGTTGTCTGGATTTCAAATTACACCCTTCCTTGCCCTACCCTTTCTTTCAAAGACAAAAAACGTTGTTCGTAAAGCAATTTTGATTTATCTTTCTTGCTTTATTGTTCCTGTAGTTTTATTTTTGATGGTTCTTCCTAGTCTTTCAAGCTTCGATTATGAGGGCTTTGAAAAAGCAAAACTATCATCTAATCTTTTATTAAGATTGTTTTTAACTCCTGTAGATATCCCTCTACCTAGTTTTATTGCTAAGCCTGCAACAGTCCTACTATCTTTTTTTACAGGCGTGAATTACTTAGTTCTCCATACGCCAACATCGATTTACCATCATTATCTTGTTGCCGTTATTTTCTGTGCATCTATTTTTGCATTAGTGCGAAAAAACTATCCTCCTTTTCCTCTTTTTGTATTGGGAATCACAACGTTGGCAGCGCGTTTCTTACTATCAAAAGGGTCTGGCGGTGATTCCTACAACATGTACGCCTTATGGATACTGTGGTTACCTTTTATTATCAGCGTATCTTCTGCAAATTTTGCAAAGATTCAGAAGGTTATTTTCTTTATGTCTTATGGAGTGGCTGTTGTTTATCTCTTCATTCTAAACATTTTTCCGATTGAAAGAGTTAACAGTTATTCTCAGCAAGTTCGAGCAATTGTACGCGCCAATCCTGATAAAACCCCTTCAGTACTGGTTTTCCCTTGGGGATATAGCTATTCTACCAAATGGAAGTTAACCTATTATAATCAACATGAAAATTATCGATCAACCTATGAAGAAGTCATTGCTGCCCAAAACCCCGAGGCATTATTAATGATAAATTCACCTGATTTTATAACTAATCAAGCGCGTTATGCCCCAGTATTGACTAATTATCAGAAAGTCACCGACGATCTCTACACCCTTTACCTACGTAAAGATACTATTACCTCTTGGAAACTCCCTTAATAAAAAAGCCCCTAACTGATAGTAAGGGGCTTTTCCTTAATTTTTGAGTAATTTTTAATAACCAGCTTCTCTCAGTGTATCAAAGCCAGCCTTTATGAGAGCTTTCACGCCCATTAGCTACGCAAGTTTTGAAAATTCCGCTTGGCGTGGGAGAGTTATTCAAGAGTAACATCACCCAAAAGGATAAAATCTACCGTATCAATGCCTATATTTAGCATTTTTTCGACTTTCCTGCAATTTACATCGATATTAGAGACGTTTATAGCTTAATATATCGTTATTTTACTAAAAAAGCACTCAGAAGAGTGCCTTTTATTATTTTGTACCAAAGATTCTGTCTCCACAATCCCCCAAACCTGGATAGATAAAGGAGTTTTCGTCGAGTTTTTCATCAATTTTAGTGATATAGATTTCTACATCTGGGTGGAGTTTTTGCATATAGGCTATGCCTTCCGGCGCAGCAATAATCCCCATAAAGACGATATCTTTCACTCCATTTTTCTTTAGATAGTCAATAGCGTACACCACAGATCGCCCCGTTGCAAGCATTGGGTCGATCAAAAGAACTTTTCGCTCTGCAATATCTATTGGAAGCTTACAGTAATAGTCGATAGGCTCGAATGTTTCTTCGTTGCGGTAGACGCCAATATGCCCCACCTTTGCCGTAGGAATTAGTGAGAGTATTCCATCTAACATCCCCATTCCTGCACGCATAATAGGCACAATGGCAATAGCTTTGTCTGTTAACATAAATCCTGCTGCCTCACCTAGTGGGGTTGTAACCGTTACAGCATTGAGCTTTAAGTTTTTAGTTGCCTCATACGTCATTAGCTTGGCAATCTCATTAAGATTTTCTCGAAATGACTTCGTATCCGTGTTTTTATCGCGTAAAATAGAGAGTTTGTGTTGGATTAACGGATGATTTAGCTCGACAACATTCATGGTATCCTCTTATCTATATCAAATATTATTTATCATATAAATTTATACTCATCATATTTTAATAAAAAAATCTTATTTTTGCAAATATATTCTAAAACAATTTATTGCTAGGATCTGTTTTATAACCTTGACAAATCTTTATATTCATTATAAAATACGTTAAACACAATCTTTAAATAAAGTTGGACTACTATGGAATTACTTGCTCCTGCAGGAAATCTAGAAAAATTAAAAATATCTCTCACATATGGTGCCGATGCTGCCTATATTGGTGGCACGCAGTTTAATCTTCGTAATCAGAGCGCAAATTTCACCCTCGACAGCCTTCGAGAGGGGGTTGAATTTGCTCATAAACTCAATAAGAGGGTTTTTCTCACGCTTAATGCATCTTTACACGAGTTTGAGCAACAAGAACTCGTTGCCTATCTCAAGGAACTCTCTGATATCCCTCTTGATGCCTTTATTATTGCCGATATCGGTGTGTTTTCTCTTGTAAAAGAACATCGCCCTGATGCCGAAATTCACATCAGCACCCAAGCTAATGTTACAAATAGCGCTGCTTGCAAGCTTTGGAAAAGTCTAGGGGCTTCTCGCATCGTTCTAGCGCGAGAGCTTTCTTTAGATGAGATCAAAAGAATTAAAGATGCCGTCGATATCGAGCTAGAAGTTTTTGTACATGGAGCCGTTTGTATGGCCTACTCTGGTAGATGTCTTCTTTCTAACTCTATGACGGGCAGAGACGCCAACAAGGGCGACTGTTCTCAAAATTGTCGCTGGAATTATAACGTTTATATCGAAGAAGCCTCACGCCCTGGGGTCTATCTCCCTGTTGAGGAAGGTCAAAAACATACCACCATCCTCAGCGCCAAAGACTTACAAATGGCAGAACACCTTCATCTTCTAAAAGAAGCTGGCGTTGATTCTCTTAAAATCGAAGGCCGTATGAAGAGTATCTACTATGCTGCAGGCGTTGTGCGTGTTTACCGCGCTCTCCTAGATGTTCTTGAAAAAGAAGGAATTAACGCCTATCCCGATGCTCTATTCAAGCAACCTGCTGCAGGCTATCTCGAAGAACTCAATTCTATTACTAAAAGAGAAAGTGATACAGGATTCTTCTTAAAGGGGCAGCATCAAAGCCCTTCTATTACTCCAACATTAAAGCCGCAGCAAAAAGGACGCACGCTTATGGGAATGATCGTTGCTACTGAGGGAGAATTTTCCCATATTAAGGTATACAATAGCATCTATTCCGGAAAACCCCACGTTTATATTGGCCCAGACTTTCTCAAAATTGACGATAGCGAGTTTCAACTCTTCCTAAAAAATGAAGATGGAGAATTTGAACCCACTGAAGTAATTAAAAACTCAGACGAGAATGCTTTCATCAAATCAGCTAAGCATTCTTTTAATACGTATGATATTATTGTAAAAGATTAATCATTTTTCACTCTTTATTTGACTACATTTATCAAATCTGATTACTTATTAAGTAATATTTATTAGGAGACTTAGCATGATTACCTATTTACAAAGAATCGGTAAAGCCTTAATGATGCCCGTATCCATCCTACCCGTTGCCGCAATATTAATGGGGATCGGATATTGGATCGACCCTTCCGGTTGGGGGGCTGAAAATATTTATGCTGCATTTTTTATTAAATCTGGTTCGGCGCTCATAGATAATATGGGTATTCTCTTTGCTGTTGGCGTTGCTTTTGGGCTAACACGAGAGCAAGATGGGCCTGCAGCTTTATCTGGATTGACGGCTTGGCTTGTAATCACTACGCTACTTTCTCCAGAATCTGTTGCGTCACTTCGGGGGATTGATCCAACCCTCATATCTCCAGCCTTTGGAAAGATTAACAATCAATTTATTGGTATCCTCTGTGGTATCGTTGCTGCCGAAGTTTACAACCGCTTCCATAACACCGAGCTACCTTCTTATCTCGCATTTTTCTCTGGAAAACGCCTCGTCCCCATTTTGACAGCGTTCGCTATGCTTTTGATTTCATCAGTATTGATGTATATCTGGCCCATTATCTATGACGGACTGGTTGCTATCGGTATTAGTATTTCAAGATTAGGCCCTCTGGGCGCTGGGATTTTTGGCACTCTCAATCGTTTACTTATCCCTGTTGGAATGCATCACGCCTTAAATTCTGTATTTTGGTTTAACGTTGCTGGCATCAATGATATTGGTAATTTCTGGGGCAGCACCGGCGTTAAGGGTGTCACTGGGATGTATCAGGCGGGGTTTTTCCCTATTATGATGTTTGGGCTTGTCGGCGCTGTATGTGCTTTTATTAACACGGCAAAACCTGAAAATAAAACTAAAGTTAAGTCTATTCTTCTATCAGCTGCCTTTGCTAGCTTTTTCACTGGTATCACAGAGCCTATTGAATTTTCTTTCATGTTTTTAGCCCCAGCACTTTATGTTATTCACGCTTTATTAACCGGGTTATCTTTATTTATTGCATCCTCACTTCAGTTTACCGCTGGTTTTGGGTTCTCCGCAGGCTTAGTCGACTTCATTTTATCATCTCGACTGCCTTTAGCAAATAAGCCTTATATGCTTATTTTACAAGGACTAATATTCTTTTTTATCTACTACTTTTTGTTTAAAATTATCATCCTTAAACTCAATCTTAAAACATTAGGAAGAGAGAGCAGTGGGCAGACTAACACTATTGTCGCCCAAGAAAAAAGCAAAAATAAATATGAAGATATTGCCTATGAGCTCCTCCCAGCCCTTGGCGGAAAATCGAATATTAAGGAAATATTCTATTGCGCTACTCGTCTTCGTCTAACCGTTGAAGATAGCAATCGCATCGATGAGGCTGGTATTAAATGTATTACTTCTGGCGTTATTAAGGTTTCAAAAACAAGTGTTCATGTAATTGTTGGGCCTAGCGTTCAATTTGTTGCTGCAGAATTAAAAAAAATAGTATAATTTTAACAGAATAATAAAAGGAATAAATCCTATTATTCCTTTTATTATTTAATGTTTACTTGAAGAAATTTGAATTAAAATATAAAAATCGTGTATAATAAGTTAGTATGTCAATGCTGTATCCCTTGACTTTAGAAAATAGTCTAATTTTCGGGCTGTTTCCTGATCTCAAGCTACAATTGGTAGGAGGTCAATTCATGATTTGTCTATTCACTTAATACTTATTACTCCCTTCGTCTGTGATAGTTAGTTAATTTATATTTGTTGAGGTAATATATATGTTTAGTACACCTTTATTTACTGATTTTTTCAAAGTGTCCCACCCAATGACCCTCTTAGCACTGGCTCTTTTGGTTGGATCCTTTGTTATCTTATATCAGTTTGAAAAGAAAAAAATATCATTTTCAATGCGTATGCTCATTGGCCTTGGGCTAGGATTACTTCTAGGTGTTGGGCTACAAGCAATTGCTGGTTTTCCATCTCCAGAATTAATTAAAAACACTACGTGGATTCAGCAATCAATTACGTGGTTTTCTTTTACTGGTTCTGTTTTTGTTGGGTTCATTCGAATGCTTGTTGTGCCCATCATTATGTCTTCCCTTATTTATACGATTATCAACTTTAAAAGTTCGATTAGTCTTGCTTCTTTAACCCGTCGATCCATATTTTGGTTGATGATTACAACCGGAGTAGCTGTTGCTATCGGTATTGTATTGGCCTTAGGAACTCGATTAGGCAGCAATATTGCCACAATCAGCAGTACGGCTTCAGCCCGAAATGTTATCGATCTATCGGGGATTATTCTAGGAATTATTCCTTCTAACCCTATCCTCGCAATGAGTAGAGATAACGTTATTGCTGTTGTGATTTTTGCAGCAATGATTGCTACTTCAGCTCGAATTATGGGTTCTAAAGAAAAATATGCCCCTGCTATAGGAGTATTTGCTCAGTTTGTAGATGCTTCCTACCGCATTGTTATGTCTATGGCTATGACCATCATTAAATATATGCCTTATGCCGTGGTTTCCCTACTTGCAAGCACGCTGATGTCTCATGGGCTACAAGCCATTCAAAGTGCCCTCTTGTTCATTGGTTTAGTATATCTCGCATCATTTATCATGATTGCTGTGTATGCTGTCATTCTTTTACTTCATGGTTTGAATCCTATAACATTCTATCGTAAAGCTTTACCCGCATTGACAATGGCATTTTCTAGTAGATCATCTGTCGGAACTCTTCCCGTAACCATTTCAACCCTAAAAGATCGCCTTGGAGTTAGTGGTGGAACTGCTAACTTGGTATCATCCCTTGGTTCAACAATGGGGATGAATGGTTGTGCTGGATACTTCCCTGGGCTTGTTGCGATTATGGTTGCAACAATGACAGGCACCCCTATTGATGCAAGCTTTATCATTATGGTTATTATTGTTGGTATGCTTGGTTCTCTTGGTATTGCTGGTATCCCCGGGTCGGCGACAATGGCGGCTTCTATTATGCTAGCAGGTATTGGCTTGAATCAACACTTTCATCTTCTTGCCGTGGTGTTAGCCATCGATCCTCTTATCGATATGGGGCGAACAATGATTAACGTTAACGGTGCTATGATCTCCGCATTGGCAGTAGATAAAGAATTTGGAACACTCAATGTTGAAGCTTATAATTCAAAAGATGCTGATGTTTCTGCTGATGTATCAGATTTTACAGCATTATAAATCTCTTTTATTATAAAGAAAAACACCCCTGAAATAGGGGTGTTTTTTATTTCTATCGGTAACAAATATCTTTAGAATGGTTGGAATAATTTGCCGTAATAATCAACTCCAAAGTTTCCTTTATCAAAGTTAGGAATTACCAGTGAACTATTTGTGATACTACCACGAAGTTGATCTTTACTATTGAGCCATATATAGATATGTTTTTGCATGTTAAGACTTGGGTGCGGGCTAACATCTATATCAAGGCGAACAACTTCTTGATTTGATCTCACTGCTCGAACAACATCTAATGTTGTCCAACCATGTTGCAAGCCACCTTTTTTATCAGAAATAAACCCGTAGGCAACTAATGGACTTCCTCTAAAGAAAGTTAGTGTTAACCAATATTTATCGCCATCAGGAGTGTTATAGTAATGAAATTGGCGAGGGTTATTATATGAAAACACTGCATTTGTTAACTTGGTATTGGTAAATCCGCTATTAACAAGTTGTTTTTCCCAGTGACGACCAGAATTTGTGTCTCTTGTGATTGTATGGTCAATGTTTGTATTTGAGAAAGCACTACCATGTTGATGCCCGTCCCGAATACCAAAATGTCCTCTACCAGGGTTTGATGTTAATTTTCTATTAGTAACAACACCTCTATGTTCTGAACCAGAAAGAAAAACAGCTAATTTCTGAGGCATTCTAGTGTAAGGCTCGAATGTAACATCCCAATCAATATACATGACGTTACGTCCACCAATATCTTGTTGAGATAACGAAACAGTTGTCCATCCTGATTGAAGGATACCCTCTTTTTCAGAAACGATATTGTACCATACATCTTTACGATTCCAGAAAAAAGTATAGTTCATCCAATGACGATTACCATTTGTTTCTGTATAAAAATTGAATTTTCGATGTTGGTGATCTTGAATAACATATCCATATAAGTCTTTATCAGTAATTGTTTTACCAATTTGAGTACGCCAGTCAATACCAGATACATTACTACGATAAATAGTTTGCTCAATAGGATACATGTATGAAGATCTGGCAGAACTTTTCGCGGAACTTTCCACTGAAAATTCGCTTTGATCTTGTGAGTACGGTTCTACTCCTTCTGAAACAGCACAAGCTGACACAGTAAAAACTACAGCAGCTAGAGCGAGTGCTTTAGTCCATCGTTTTGACATATCCATATAGGTCATATGTCTCTCCTTCTTATTGTATTAAACACTATATAAAAATATATAGAATCAGAGGACATCTTATCATATTATTGCAATAATGTCAAGAACTGTTAAAGGCAACCAAATTTAAATACATGTGTATCAATAATAAGAAGGTATTCGCAATAAAAAAAGACGCTGTTATAAGCGTCTTTGAAATTATGAAAATATTTTAATGAGAGATAGAGGGTCTTCATCTCGGAAAAAGCCCCCGCCCATGACAAACCAGTCGAGGCCTGCCTCAAGTAGGGCTAGTATATTCTCTCGATTAATCCCACCATCAGCCTCAATGATTACGGAAGGCCCTAAGAGCATTCGAGCTTCTTTAATTCGATTAAATGTTTCTGGTATAAATGTTTGGAATGAAAACCCTGGCTCAACACTCATCAATAGGAGCAGGTCTATATCATCTTCCCAGCCTTTTAAAACCGAAACAGGCGTTGAAGGTTTGAGAGAAATCCCTGCCTTAACCCCTTTTTTACGGATTTCCCGAAGAATCCCTCGTATATCGCCATCTGCCTCATAATGTATCGTTAAAACCGTTGGCATAAGCTCTAAAAAGGGCTCGTAATTATTTACGGGGGAGATCATTAAGTGAATATCAGCTTCTATAGGCGACGATGCCTGCATTACTTGTTCAATAAACTGAATTCCAAATGATAAATTAGGGACAAAGTGATTATCCATCACATCATAGTGGATAGTTTTTACTCCAGCTGCAGATATTTTATCAAGTGCAGATTTTATATCGGAGAAATCTGCTGCAAAAATAGAGGGTAATAGTTGCTTCATGGGTTCCCCCTTATATTTTTGTTTTCAATATATTTTCAATAAAGAGAAAATCACTTGGTTCATCTACTTCAACAGAAGTTTCTTTGGGCATTTCAAAAACGCCTCGATTTCCCCCCATTAAGCACCGAGTTTTAAGAAGGGAGTCTCTACTAGTAATATAGATTGCTCCATTTTCGACCATCACCCCATTCCATTCTTGGCGTCTAAGGCGCTGGCATGGGTTATGATTTAATGGAGTTCCATCTTCTCCCCATAAAAATATATGGCTTCGCACCACACTGATGACGCTATCAAAGCCTTCTGAATATTTTTTCAAGCCAGCAGAGACATGCTCTGCTTTAACTAAGGGGCTTGTGGCTTGCATCAAGACAATCGTCTCGCAAGTATTGGGTTCGGCAAATTCTAGAAGCACCGAAACCGATGTAGCACTATCCGTAGAGACTTCTTCTGAGCGAGCTACAACTTTTATTTTAGACGAAGGATATTTCAAAATGGTGTCTCGAATTTCTGGGCTATCCGTAGAAACAACTATAGTATCAATTTCAGGGCAGGCATTTGCAGCATCTAAGGCATAATACGCCATAGGGCGACCATTGATAGGCATTATATTCTTTAGAGGTATAGACTTACTACCACCACGAAGAGGTATAAATGCAATACACTTCATTATAAATACCTTCTATTAGTTACACAATAAATGGCAACAATGCTTTTCTATCTTTAGGATAGTCGCCAGGGAATTTTTCTTGATACCATGCATGCGTTGAGAGTGCTCTGGGGGCTAAGTTTGCAACCGTCCAGAAAAAGAATGAAAAACCAACCCAATGTTTGAGCATAATTGCCCAACCCAACCAAAGAACAATCTCGCCTAGATAATTAGGACAAGATACCCATCGGTATGCCCCACCATAGGGGATTTTATATTCGGTTTCTCCTTCAGAACGAAGAGAACGTAAAATATTATCAGACGAGCGATTAAGAAAACTTCCTCCAAGAAAGAGAATCAAGCCAATAATAAAGAAAGGGGAATACCAGTATGTATTAGGGTAGGTATCGGAAGACGCGTAGTCGAATATCCATCTTACTTGGAAAAAAGTATTAAACATTTGAAACGAAAAGCTAGCTAACATTGTTGAAATCGGCATTGGCTTACTAAGTCGAGCAATATTTGGATAAATAAAGCTACGGTACGCATAATGAAACTGCCAAATAACAAAGAATACACCTTGCATCAATGTTAATTTACCATTCATGATAAACATTATAAAGTAAGCAATAAAGATTAAACTAGAGGGAGACTCCATCAAGATCCACCCTAATCTGGCTGGAATTGCCGCCTTGCCCCAGATATTAGAAGTAAAACGCCCGTATGGAGCACGTATTTTAAGGATATATAGGCAAAAAAAGACAATAAAAGGCATCCATAGAAAAACAGTAAACGCATTCCAGTAAAACACCTCTGTATACATATTGAAAATAAATAGCCTCATAAATACTCCTGAATTATAGGGAAAAACTGAGAGATTATAGCATAATTTATTAAAAGAATCAAGCAAGCACTAATTTAGAACTTAAATCCAGCAATAACAATAGGTTGGAATCCGTTGAATACGGGCGATTGAGATCCCCCAGCCGTAATGCTATAAAGAGCCCCTATATCTATCAAGAAAAATTTATATTGAAATCTAAACCCTAACCCGAAAATAATCGGAATATCTGTTGTATTTATAAAAGCAAAGCCCATATTAATGAAAAGTGACATTTCAAAATCGCGAAAGGTATAAAAAGCGTAACCTGTATTAACTTTAAACCCAACAAATGGGCTAATATCATTTCTAACTGCGGCAAGAAAATAATTATCAGCGGGGGATTGGGGAAAAAAATACACTCCAAGCTCGGCTTGCCCCCACCATTCTGCAATAAAATACTTCAAAATACCTAAGCTAGCCTGAAAGGGTGCTAACCCTCCTGATATCGTAAAATAAGGGCGACCTTCATTAGGAATTTGTCGTTGAGTGCGCACAACAGCATCAGAGTTAATGTTAAGCTCTCTAGGGATGTCGGAAGAACGCGTTCCTCCTTGGGCATCGCCAGGTAACGGGGGCAAATTATCAGCCTCTATCTCTTGTTGAATTTTTTCTTCCCTAGGAGAGAGTTTATTGGTTGCCTGCGTATTTGTTGTTGTCTGCGCAGAGATAAAAGACACTTTTAAGCACAGTATAATAAAGAAGAATCTCAATAAGCGATAGTTCACACCCACCTCACAATATGTAATTATATAATGTTTCTAATAAGATATCAAGTTTCATCATTGGTAATAAAATTGATTTTTTATTTTGTAATATGTATAATGGATCAATATTACATGAAGAGGTCATATTTATGGTTTTAGTAACAGGTGCAACTGGGCACATTGGAAATAATTTGGTGCGTTCTCTTATTGAAAAAGGCGAAAATGTCCGTGTGTTGATCCGACCAAATTCTATGGATCTCCCTATAAAAGGGTTAAATGTAGAGCGCATCATTGGTGATATCACCGATAAAGAAAGCCTCCGAAAAGCATTTGAAGGTGTTGAGAAAGTTTTCCACCTTGCAGCTATTATTTCTATTTTGCCTCAATTAGATAAAGATCTCGCCTTAGTAAACATCGAAGGCACAAAAAATGTCGCCGAGCTTTGTATAGAAAAGAATATTAAAATGATTTATACTAGCTCTGTTCATGCCCTACCCGATCTTCCTCATGGTCAACCTATTACAGAAGAAGCAACTATCGACCCACAAAAAGCATTGGGTAAGTATGGACAAACAAAAGCTTTAGCCACTCTATCCTTATTGGATCTTATTAAGAATAAGGGCTTACAGTGTGTTATTGTTCACCCAGCTGGAGTTGTTGGTAGACACGATTATCATCCTTCTCAAATGGGCTGGCTCATCAACGCCATGATGTCTTGGATGTTTGTAGGAATGAACGGCGTTTACAACTTTGTTGATGTTCGAGATATCGTCAAAGGTATTATTCTTGCGGACAGTAAGGGAAAAATTGGCGAGCGATATATCTTATCTGGGCATATTGTATCCATTGGCCAGATAAAGAGTTATGTAGACAAAGCGATGCAACGTTCTCACTGGTATATTGCAATGCCTAAATTTTTGGTGCGTCTTGCGGCCTTTATTGCAGAACCTCTCTATGGCCCATTAAAGATTAAACCTATTCTTACTCACGAATCTCTTGATATTCTTTATTCTAATGCAGATTTGCGAAACGAAAAAGCAATTAAGGAATTAGGATGGTCTGTGGTACCTTTTGAACAAACTGTTGCTGACACCGTTCAATGGATTAAAGAGCAAAAATAATTTAAAATGGCAACTTTCTTCTTTTTTTTTGATAAAAAACTTGATTTCACCCATCTTAGTTTGCAATAATTAAGTACATAGTAAGACAATAAGTCTTAAATCAAGGAGAAAGTCATGAAAACAATGATCATGGTTGCCGTATTGGCTCTTTCTAGCAATATTTTCGCGCAAAATACTGCTAGTGAAAGTTCGTTCGGGGTTTTTTTCAATATAAATACCCTTAAGTCAACGCAAGAAGTGTCTGTGGCAGGCACTTCTATAGCAAAAAAACAGGTGAAAGGCAAAAATACTCGTTCAGGAGCTGCCTACGCTGCTGCAATTTCTGCCCTACCTTATGAATTAGCTATTACCATTGTCGGTGATACATTTGTGGCAAGCCGATCAGAGGCAACACAAGAAAATGATATGGTGAGAGCACCTGTCCAAATGAAAGCATCTGACGGTTTTAATGCTGGAGTTTATGGTTTGGATTACGCTCAAACTCTATCATCCCTACCTCTAGAACTAGCACGTGAAATTGGAAACAATTCTACATCTACAAAAAAGACTAAAAAACATAAACACATGTAAAAAGGATAAACTCAAATTGGGATTTAATCTCAGTTTGAGTTTTATTTTTATTTCCATAGATAGGAGTATAGTTATGTATCTATTTTTATTGTTAACCGTGGTAGTTTCCACTGCATCATTCGCACAAAAACGCCCTGACATCAATTCAGGTCCTACATCAATCGTTTTTTTACCAAGTGAAAAAGCGCCCAAAGAAGCACCAGGATTGGAAGGGGTTGACATCCGTGTTGCAGGATTATCCCAACCTGCAAGTGTCACTGTTCGAAAAGGAATGCTTTATGTTGCTAACATGGGCAAAGGAAAAGGGTTTATTACAGTTTCTGACACCAATGGTGCAGGTTCTAAAAAGATTTCTCAAGATTTGTTATCAAATCCCCGAGGAATAGGGTTTTTCTCTGACAGTTTAATGCTTGTTACTGATAATCCTCATTTAAAAGTAATAGATCCTCAAAATTCTCGCGTTGTTGCAGAAGTTGCTGTTCCTGGAGCAGGTCTTCTAGATGATGTTGCTATCATCAATAGCACTACTGCTTTTGTTTCTGATAGTGCTAAAGGCAGCATCTATCTAGTTCGTTTGAGTGGTTCATCTCTCACTGCAACACCTATTACAGGGCTTGATGGAACCGTTGCCGGCGTAGATAGCCTCTACTACACCAATAGCAAACTTTACCTTGTGACATCTCAAAAGGTAAATCCTGCTGCTAGTGGTTCTATTCACACAGCAACATTAAACCGAGATATGACATCAGCAACTCTTTCCCCAGCGCTAACAGATTCCCCCATCGGAGGTGGACACCTTAGCGGTATCTATGTAAAAGGGCCAAAAATCCTTGTTGGTGACTACGCAAATGGGCGTAAAGGAAAAGCAAATTTCTATGCTTTTGAGGAATCATCAAAACGACAAATCATGTCAACCGGTGGGCGTACCGCTCTAGGCGACTTTGGAATGTCGGAAGATGAATGGCTTTATATACCGGAAATTTCGGGGAATAAAATTATTCGACTTCATAATCCAATCTAAATAAGCACCTAAGGGCTCCAGTTGGAGCCCTTATTTATTTTTATAAGGGTTATTGATTTTTATTGAAAAATAATGTATACTCACGTTATATTGGATTTATTCCGAGAAACACCTACTACCTTTTGAGGAGGACTATAGTGTCCACTTTAACATCTTTAACTGCTAAAGAGTTCTATTGGTCTGTTTTATCAGGCGGAAAAAAACTCATTGAGCATCAAGAAGAAATAAATAAGATCAATGTTTTCCCTGTCCCCGATGCCGACACAGGCTCAAACATGGCCGCAACAGCATCTTCAGTTATCTACAACTCTACAGAAGAAGGTTCTATTAAAGAAGTTGCCGAAAGTATTGGAAATGCAGCATTAGACGGAGCTAGAGGCAATAGTGGCGTTATCTTTGCACAGTTCTTATATGTTCTTGGAAAAGAAATGAAAGAAAATTCTACACTAACAATTTCTCACTTTGCAGATATTGTTGGTAAAGCTTCTAAGTACGTGTACGATGCTGTTCCTCATCCACAAGAAGGAACCATTCTCACTGTTATTCGCGAATGGGCAGACAATATCACCCACAACTCTACCCACACTTCAGACTTCGAAGACCTCTTCATGAAAGCTGAGGTTAAGGCTCAAGAAGCTTTGGAAAAAACAGCTCGTCAGCTCGAGGCAATGCGTCTCGCGAAGGTTGTCGATGCTGGAGCTAAAGGCTTTGTTATTTTCATTCAAGGGATGAAAGAAGCTTTGAATCGTCGTGCATTTACAAGAGAAGATCACGATATGGAACATCTTTTATCTATGGATATTGATATGCCTATCGCTGAAGCAGAAACATTAACCGAAGAATCTCTTCATAACCGTTTCTGCACCGAAGCTTGCCTTATCGGCACAAGCATTAATAAAGAAGAAGTTCTTAAAGTACTTGAAAAACAAAGTGATTCTATCGTTGTTGCTGGCGGTGAAACAAAATTACGTGTTCACTTCCACACGAATAGCCCCGCTGAAGTAATGAATGAATTACGCAAACATGGTCGTTTTTCATTCCAAAAAGTGGAAGATATGCGTCAACAATACAATGTAACACATCATCGGGCAAATAAAATTGCTCTTATCGTAGATACAGGCGTTGCTTTAGGCTTCGATTTTGCTGAACAAGAGCAAGTGCATATTGTGCCTCTCACAATAGAATTTCCTGAAGGCACCTACCTTGATGGTAGAACTATCACCCTTGAAACTGCTAACAACCGAATTAACTCCGAAGGGGCTGAAGGAAAATCTTCTCAACCATCTCCAAAGTCTTTTGCTGACGTTTATAATTATGTCTCTCACTACTATGATTCTGCTATCGTGCTTACAACCAGTTCTGGAGTAAGTGGTACCTACAATAGTGCAGTACAAGCTCTTCGTTTGGCTAAACTGGCTCATGCCGATTTCCGTATTGACGTTATAGACAGTGGTGGTTTATCTGGATCCGCTGGTGTAATTGCTCACAAAATAGCTCAAGATATCAAAGCAGGTCTATCTCAAGATGAGATTATTGAGTGTGCCAAAGAGTATGCTAACAATACAGAAGCTTATGTTAACTTTCAAGGTATTGATCATATGATCCGTAGTGGTCGACTTGGACCTTATGCAGGACATATTTTAAAACTATTTAAATTAAGCCCTCTCATCACCTTAGTAGGTCGTAAAGCTAAAGTTGTTGGTGCAACTTTTAGTTTTGAGCGTTCTGTCAAAAAATCACTTAAAATAATTAAAAAACATCTTGAAGAAGGTCGTAAGCCTCTAGGTTTTGTCTGTTCTCACCTTATCATCGATGACCCCAAAGCTAAAGAGATTCTCGATTCTTACATCCGACGTATTTCTTACTTACTCGAAATCGAGCCTTGGAGTGTCAACTATGCAACTCCAGCAATGATTCCTAACGTAGGAATGAACGCTATCGGACTAGGGATTCTCTGGGATAAACCCGGTCGAAATGCCATCTAGAATAATAAATTCAAACCCCTCCTGCAACGGAGGGGTTTCTTTTTGACAAAAAAATATATTTTCTGTATAATTTCTTATGAATCAAAAATCTCCACGTAATAAAACAATCGAACCGCTGCAAGAAGATATTCTCCACTTTGAACAACAACTATCCTACCATGATTTATCTGGTTCTCTTTATGCTCACGGTTGGCAGGATCTTTCTCTTACTCCAAATTCTATCGATCTACTAATTGCCGACCCACCCTATAATATGAATAAAAATTTTCAAGGATTTTCTTTCAAAAAACAAAGCGAAGATGAACATATTCGCTACACCGAGGAGTGGCTACTCACAATTCTCCCTGCATTAAAAGAAACTGCCTCCATCTATATTTGTTGCGATTGGAAAAATTCTGCTGCCATTTATCATGTTATATCACAATACTTTAACATTCACAATCGCATCACTTGGGAACGAGAAAAAGGACGTGGTTCTTTGAATAATTGGAAAAACACCAGCGAAGATATTTGGTTTGCTTCCCTTGGGAAAAAATATACCTTCAATGCTGATGCCGTAAAAATAAAGAAAAAAGTAATTGCACCTTATACGAATGCAAAAGGCGAAGCAAAAGATTGGAAAGAAGAAAATGGGGAAAAATATAGATTAACATCCGCGTCTAATCTTTGGACGGATCTTACGGTACCTTACTGGAGTATGCCAGAAAACACACCCCATCCTACGCAAAAACCTGAAAAACTACTGGCAAAGCTCATCCTTGCATCGAGTAATGAGGGCGACACTATTTTAGACCCTTTTTCAGGCTCTGGAACAAGCCTCGTAACCGCAAAAAAACTAAATCGACGCTTCATAGGGAGTGAAATTAACCCCTATTATGCAGCCATTGCTCGACGTCGGCTGATCCTAGCCGAGACAGATACCCGTATTCAGGGATATAATGACGGAGTTTTCAAGGATCGTAATTTCTAAAGAATTACTCTTGAAGTGAGAACCGTTGCTTTAAGTCTATCGTAACTTCTTCTTTAAATCGTCTATCTTGTTCTTCTGAAATCTCTGCAGCCCCATGACGAAGCTCTGGCGTAAGTATAAATTCATCTAATACCTTCATTGCAGAATCCATACAATCTTGGTTAATCGCAATTCTACGCCTCGTACCTATCATAATTTGAAGAAGATTGTCTACCGAAGAAGTATGAGAGTTAAGCGTGCTTTCTGTATCGTTGAAATTTTCAGAGAGATCACTCATTGTGGAGCCATATTCGTTGAGAGCATATTGCTGTTCTTCCATAGAAAGCTTAATTTCTTGAGAAAGCGTCACTAAGCTTTCAATGGTTTGGATAGTTTCTTGTGTAGCAACATTTTGCTCTTGAAGCATCTGGTTTAGCTGAGCAACTCTATCTTCTACATCTCCTGCAAACTGTGTGATTTGACCTAAATCTTCACCCGCTGTCTGCGCTTGTGCAACTGAATTTTCAATTTTTTCCACCATTGTATCAACAACAGTTCTGATTTCCTTAGCATTCTTATTAGTTGTTTCAGAAAGGCGTCGAATTTCCTCTGCAACAATGGCAAATCCTCGACCTGCCTCTCCAGCGTGCGCAGCTTCTATAGAAGCATTCATAGCAAGAAGATTTGTTTGCTTTGCAATATCTGTGATTAATTTCAGAAGCTTGATAATCTGACCCGAATATTCGGCAACATCTCTGATAGAAAGAACTGACGATTCAACAGCTAAGCTGCCTTTATTCGCCGCATGAGTAAGATTTTTCGCCAAATCTGAGGTATTATTAGAAATATTTGCAATTCCTTCAATCTGCCGCCCCATTTCTTCTAGAGTAGCCGCTGATTGAGTCATCGCTGATGATTGTCGACTAATATTGCCAAAAATAACATCTAGCGTACGCTCCATTTGTTCTAGAGCCGCAACAGCTTCTGTCACGCTAGAAATTTGAGATCGAATTTGACGATTCATTCGATCAACAGAGCTATTAATTACTTGGATCTCAAGAGATGAACCTTCTGATTCCCCAGACATACGCTTGGCTTGGTAGTAAGCACGATCAATTTGCAAGCGAATCTCTGCTACTTTAAACTCTAGCACTTCAAAAAAGTGGTTTAATCCATCGGTAATATCTCTTGTCTCATCATTGAGGGTAAGATGAACTCGTTTTGATACATCCATAACTCCAGAATCTGCATCTGCTGATATTTTTCTGGCAGCCCCTGCGATCATCCCAATTCCTCTAGCTAAAATTTGAAGCACCACAAAAAGAACCAACATTGCAGAGAAGATAACTCCCCCAACAATAAAAATATTACGAATAAGATTAGAAGTATCTTTCTGCCCTTTATTTTCAAGAGTATAATAGACTTCAGAAGAGGGGTACTGCATTGATTGATGGAAGATTTGCTCAAGACGAACCGGATCACTCTCAGCGAGCACTGCTTGTTGAATTAATTTCTGTAACGCACGCATTTCTACTTTTATAGGATTGTTTGAGTCGATATTGCTAAAAGTAAAATCAAGAAAAGGGCTATTATCGATCACCGATTTAGCGCGATTAAGGGCATCCTTCTGAGATGTCACTTTATCTCTAGAACCAATATAGATTTCTTGAATAAGCCCTCTTGTCTTATAGATATAAGACAACTGAGCCTGACTTCTCAATGTACTTCTTAAAGTTCTACCCTGTGATGATACAATGAGTGTAATAAGAACAGATACTCCCAGCACCACTATAAATAGACGAACCTTTAAACTTCTCATTATACCTTGTTTTTTTTTGCTAGAAAAACTTTCAGCCATGGTAACCTCTAAATTCAATCCCATTGTTTAGTCTTTTATCGGAATAAAAAAGAGAAATCTTAAGATAGCCCTTGAAAAGAATTATTGATAAGGTGTATAATTAGTTTTAGAAAACTAAATACCTATTAAAGAGATACCATTTTATGAATAAACTAACCCTTCATGCGCCCTTTTCCCCCTCCGGTGATCAGCCCAAAGCCATTGAAGACCTCACAAATAACTATTTACGCGGCATGCGTAGTCAAACCTTATTAGGTGTAACCGGAAGTGGTAAAACTTACACAATGGCAGGAGTTATTCAAAACCTGCAAGTTCCTGCTCTTATTTTATGCCCCAACAAGACTTTAGCCGCTCAACTCTTCCGCGAATTTAAAGAGTTTTTTCCTGAAAACGCTGTCGAATATTTTGTTTCTTACTTTAATTATTATCAGCCCGAAGCCTATGTTCCTCAACGCAATCTCTATATAGAAAAAGAATCCCGCGTTAATGATGAATTGGATAGAATGCGGGTATCCACCGTAGCATCTCTCATGCAGCGAGAGGATGTGATTGTAATTTCTTCTGTATCATGCATTTATGGTCTTGGAGCTCCTACCGACTATAAAGACCTTGTCTTGCTCCTAACCGTTGGGATGGATATTGATGTTCGCAAAGTATCCCAACATCTTATTCGGATTCTTTATGAAGAACGCGATTTCACATTAGAGCGAGCTTCTTTTCGCTACCACGACTCTTGTATCGATATTCATGCCGCCTACTCTAAAGATATGATCCGTGTTGAAATTATAAATGATAAAGTCACTTCTATTAAGAATATGCAGTTCACAACTGGTACGATACTTGAAGAAATGGATAGAATTGTCATTTATCCTGCAAAACTATTTATGACTACCGATAATAAGATTGAATTAGCCCTCGAAAATATCGAAATCGAGCTTATTGAACGCCTTCAAGAATTGCGTGCGGCAGGGAAAACAGAGGAGGCCGAGCGCTTAGAAAGCCGCGTTCGATTTGATTTAGATATGATGAGTACCGCTGGATACTGCAATGGCATGGAAAATTACTCCCGACACCTCACATTCCGCAAGCCTGGAGAGCGTCCTTTCACCCTACTCGACTACTTCCCCGATAATTATCTTACTATTTTTGATGAAAGCCACATTGCTATCCCTCAGCTGGGGGCCATGTATACAGGCGATCATAACCGAAAACGCACCTTAGTAGAATTTGGCTTTCGGTTGCCCTCGGCATTGGATCATCGCCCTCTCAAAAGTGAAGAATTTTTCAATATTAGTGATAGAATCTTATTTGTCTCCGCTACCCCAGCCGATTTTGAAATCGAAAGAAGTGAGGCTGTTATCGAGCAAATTATTCGCCCAACAGGATTGCTAGACCCTATTGTAGAAGTTCGCCCCAGTGAAGGGCAAATTGCCGACGTCATTGCGGAATCTCGCTTAAGAGTTACCAAAAATGAACGCGTTATTGTTACAACTCTCACAAAAAAAATGGCCGAAAATCTCACCGAACACCTCATCGAAGCTGGGCTAAAAGTGGCATATATTCATAGTGATGTAGATACAATTCGACGCACTGAAATTCTTCGAGAACTTCGTCAAGGCATTTTTGATGTTATTGTAGGAATAAACCTTCTTAGAGAGGGTATCGATCTCCCCGAGGTCTCCCTCGTATGTATTCTCGATGCCGATAAAATTGGGTTCCTCCGCTCTACTCGCTCTCTTATTCAAATCATCGGGCGTAGTGCCCGTAATGATGATGGGATGGTATTTATGTACGCCGATGTTGTAAGTTCTGCCATGAAAGAAGCTATGAGAGAAACCTCGCGGCGGCGTAAACTCCAGATTGAACACAATAAGCAACATGGTATTACGCCCAAAACTATACGAAAAGAAATAAAAGAAATTCTAGAACGTAAGATAGATCCTAATGATACTAAAAAAGCAATCCGAAAAGAGATAAAAGAAGTTGTTAAATCGAACGATAGCGACCAACAAAAAATGATACGACTAGAAGAAAGAATGCTCGACTACTCGGAACGACTTTTATTTGTTGAAGCAGCTCTATTTCGAGATGAAATTCAACGCCTACAGAAAAAAATCGAAAAAACAACAAAATAATGGGGACTCTATGGTTGTCAGCAATTTAGAACGGCTTATTTTAGATGAATATACCGGAAATACGCAAGAAGCTTTTGCTTTTCTAGAAAATTATTATCATGATATTATAAATGAATCGCCCTCTGTTATTAAAGATCATAGTCAGTTTGAATTTTTTATAGAAACTCATACTCCTAGTGATGATTGTGCTATGTGGACTTCTCAGTTTAGAAATATTCAGCTTCATCTTGTTGTAGAGGGAATGCAAACCATCGAATTTACCGATATTAAACACCTTACTCCTCTCTCAAATGACCACGAAAATAATCATGCCCTCTATCATCCTGCAAAAGCCAAAGGGACTGTCCACCTTGAAAAAGGGGATTTCGTTCTACTCTACCCCGAAGATGCCCATAGAATTTTACCTCAAACTAGCGAAGTAAAAAAAATTATCTTTAAAATTGCACTCGGATAAGGATTAAACATTTGAATTTTTTGAGAATTCGTGCTACAATGAGCATTATGAATGTTCGCCAAATTATTTTCCTTTCCGGGATTGCCTTATTCACTTATGGCACAACAATTTACCCTCAAGACAATGTTGTCTTACCAGATGTCCAGCTTTCTATTGGCGATCAGAGTTCTATTTCTACATCTAGCGTCTCCGAGGCTCTCCTTAAAGATCGAAATCCTCTCTTTGAGCAAGTCTACTTAGAAGAACTCAATCCTTCTCGGCGGCTTCTTATTCAAAACACCAATATCAGCTATAAATATATTGCCCCACGAGTGCAGGACATCTCTGCTTTTCGATTTTTATATGGATATTACCACCAACTAGACGCATATATTCGCTTACGTCGCCGCTCGGGCAAGCTTAATTGGGATATCCTCTACAATGGATTTTCTCGCCAATACGCCCTAGATAGTGCTGGTTTTAGCCCTCAAAACGATATGACCACAAATTTTGTTGATATTACAGTAGAAGGTTCCTCATCAAAAGCAAAACTCGCGGGTAGAATCGGCTACAAACAAGATCAAATTGGTTTCTCCTCTGGTTCAGAGCGGTCATCTCACTTTATTCCTATTCAATTTTCATCAAAATACTGGATTAACACAAACTCTTTCCTTCTCACCGATGCTTCTGGACAATTTTTTATCCAGGATATTCAACAAAATAATGTGGGTGCACAAACTCAAATGGTAGGAGGAGGAAGTTTTGGACTTGCTTATGATGGAAGTTTTGTCCCGTGGAACCATTTTCGAATTGAATTAGCAACAACACTTAGTGCAGCATCGTTTAGCCCTCTAGACCATGCGACGCGTATTGGTATTCTTTCCGAATTCAACGTCGGTCGTGGAGTTTTTCTAACTGCAGGAATGGTCTTGATTCCTAAGCAACAGTTTTATGGCTGGCCAGAATTAGCTATTCGCTGGCAAAATGGCGAAAATATCCGCCTTAATTTTAGTGTAAGCGGAGACTACGATCTCTATACTGCCGATAACGCCTTTTCTAATATTCAAGTATTAACATCTACAGCTCCCATCAATGCCCGCTGGATTTTTCGTGTTTCTGCAGATGGATCAACCCCCTTTCTGCAATGGAGCACCTATGCTCAGGTTAATTTATGGAATAATCAACGAGCTTATCAGTATGAGGATAATTTCTATACTCTCATCGATGCTGGAGCAAGTACCACAATAGGCGCTGGGTTAAACCTCAAAACATCCTACGGTGGAATTATTGATTTTACAATTAGTTACGACTACGAATCTATCCCTTCGACATTTCTATTAAGAGCAGAACACAAGTTAGGGGTAATATTAGGATTTGAAAGCCTATCTGCAGGCTTTAGAATGGAAACCCGATTTCGCTTTGAAAGCCTTAAAAAATTCGGTGATGGGTCAAATCGATTTACCACACCTCTGGATTTGATATTTAGCCAGCGTATTTACCGAGAGGCGTCCTTAATTTTAGAATTCTTAAATATTTTAAATACTGATATATATGAGTGGGCTGGGGTTCCTTTTGGCGGATTCCAAGTACGCGGTGGTATCCAAGTACGTTTTTAAATTGTGGAGAAATTCGATGAAAAAACTGATTTTTTTAACTCTTTTAGTATATTATCCTCTCTTTGGTCAGGAGTTTTTCACAGATTTTGAAAATCTCAAGCCGGGGACAAAAGGCTATGCCATGACGGTATTTAAAGGTACCGAACCTGAACGAATGGAGCTTGAGGTTGTCGACTACCTCCCCCCTCGTCTCAATGCCCTAGGCATGCTCCTCATCAAACTAAACGGGCCTAACGTTGAACAATCTCGAGTTGCTGCAGGTATGAGTGGTAGCCCCGTATACATCGACAATAAACTTATAGGCGCCTTAGCATACACATGGGCAAACGCCCGTGAACTTATGGCAGGGGTAACTCTTATTCAAGATATGATTAGTGACGGAGAACGCGGTGGGCTCCTTCCCTTTGCCTCGCCAGAAGTTACTCCCATACAAACAGCATGGAGTATTACAGGGATTGATGATGGAGAATTCATCCAGCGGCTTCGTAGTGGGCCTCCTCGACGCTCTGTTGGCCTCGAGCCAAGTATTCCAGCTAACTCTCGTATTTCTAATGGAATCAGCCCTTTTCGTCCTGGTGATGCCGTTGCTATTAAGCTCATTGAAGGCGATATTTCTGTTGCTTCTATCGGAACAGTCACCTACGTTAATGGTGATAATGTCTATATTTATGGACATCCTATGAATCAAGCAGGTTCTATAACCCTTCCTTTGTCAAAGGCGCGTATCTATACAATTATTGCAAGCACCGATATTTCATTTAAGATGGGGTCCGCCACTGAAACGGTTGGAGCAACCGTATTTGATGGATCTGCCGCGGTTTATGGGCGAACCGATAGAGATGCCCTCATGACTCCCATAAAAATGAATTTCCGCCAAGGAGATATTAATAGAGCTTATAATTTTTCCGTAGTTCGATCAGCGCGATACCTTCCCAACCTGATTGGTGCCTCAATGAATTCATTGATTAGTAAAGAGTTAGGGAAAAGCATCGAGCGGAATATCGTTATGTCATGGAAAATTAATTTTACCAATGGTGAACAAGTTTCGAATAGCGTGATGTGGACCAAAGGTGCCGAGTATGACCCTGAAAATATTCAAGAATTTTGGAGTCAATATCTAGGAACCATCTGGGACAACCCTATTGCAGCACTTGTTCCCGAAAATATTGAGTTTAATATTGATATCAGTGATTCCCCTTATGCTAATTATGTACTTCAAAGCATTCGAGCCGATCGCACAGATTTCTTTGCTGGAGAATCGATTACCCTTCGAGTAGCACTTAATCGCCCACAAGAAGGAGTTATCACCACAAATATTACATTTAATATACCCAAAAATATTCCTCAAGGTCAGTATATTCTCTATATGGGTAGCCCTGCCCGATTGGATGCAGAACTTTTTCTAGCTTATATTGATGCCAAGGCTTGGCGTTCTGAAACTGATATTTTACGAGAGCTTCAAAAACCTATTGATACCCAAATATTACGAACGGCTCTTATCGAACCTAAATCCGGAAGTGTTTCTGGCACGCAGTTTTTAGAAAATATTCCCTTAGCTCGGCGTTCTTTATTTCGAAATCAAGGAGCTTTCAATCGCCCTGTTACCAGCCCAAAAGTCACTCTGCAAGATCTCATACTAGACAGGCCTCTTTCAGGTTCGGCTAGCATCGCAATCAATATTATCGAATCTAAGCCAATTCCTGTTGATGTGCAGATTCGTCCTCAATCGCCATCTTCAACTGCTTCAAACAGCAATTCTTCAAGACAGCAATAAAAAAGCCCCCTAAATGGGGGCTTTTTAGTTTTCACAATAATGATTCTTAATGGTGGCTTGGTGTATAAAACTCATAATCGGAGGGGACTTTGATGTTATATTGACGCAATAACTGTTCATCCGCTTCTCTGAGAGGCCTCCACCCTTTTTTAATAAGAGCTTGAGTATATAATTTATTGTAGAAGAATCCTCCTCCAATAGAAAGAACAAATCCCCAAATAGTTTGGAAAATATACCAGATATTTCCTGCTACAGAGGTCATCGTAAATGAGTTTTGAGACCCCTGCATTATTGAATAGTAAGTCATATTTGCTGTAGGTGCAACAATAATGCATGTGATAGCAAGGATACCGAAAAACATCTTCCAGTCTCCACGAAAAAGCGGCACAAGATTTTGAAAACACACAGTCGTCCATGAAAAACCAACAGCAGTCGGTTTAAGTTTATTAGTTCCAGGAAATTGCAAAAGCACTTTTTGAGCCATAACGCCCCTCTCTTTTATAAAATAGTATCGGGGCCAAGATCAAAGCTAGTATCTTTGAAATCACGATTGAGCGCTACACTGATAGGAAGCTGTTTTGCTGTTGGCCCAGAAAGTTGTCGAGGCCCAGGTGAAGAAAAATAATCATCTGAAGCCCAAGTCTTTCGGCGAGCGGCAAAGAACTTAAATGCGGGGCTATCTAATTTTACAAGTGCTTTTTCAATAACAAATTCATCTTGACCATGCCGGCGCTCAATATTAAGAAGCCCTGTAAGAGGAACTGCTTGAATTTTTCCACCATGCTGCAAATCTGTAATAGAAGCCATATAGCCAGTATGTCCGCCCAACGCTAAAGATCCAGCAACCAAACCAAGATTAAGACAATATGCAGCATCAAATAATGTGGGGGCTCCACAGCGTCCTTCATAGCCAAAGAAGTGATTTAAACTATTAAATTTGAAGCTAGCTAGTTTTGAGTTAGATTTGCAAATTTCTGCAACACGAGCCGCTGTCATTTCAATAATAAGAATTTCAGAAGGGATTTGAGAAAGAGGAAGATTCCCGTGAGAATCTCTATCCAGCAGGAGCATTTCTTGCACTAAAGATGGAATACTATTAAACAACGCAAGATGATCAGCTTTGAGAGACTCCATAACAAACTTAATCTTAGCTGCTTTGTCCATTGCTTGATACTTTTCCATATTATGCCCAATAAGGTCATCCATCTCTGCAAGCATTGAACGCATTTCTGGAATAAATTCTATCACACCTTCGGGGATCAAAACTAAACCGTGTTTAATCCCTTTTTCAGCACGAGCACACACTGTTTGTGCAATATCTTCAATAACTTGTTTAAGCGAAAGCTTTTTATCAAGCACTTCTTCGGAGATAATCGTATATGCAGGGCGTGTTTGTAATGCTGTTTCAAGGGCTACGTGAGAAGCAGCTCGCCCCATAATTCGAACAAAATGCCAATATTTAAGAGATGAAGCCGTATCTTGTAGGATATTTCCAACCATTTCAGCATAGGTTTTTGTAGCAGTATCAAATCCAAAAGAGATAGGAAGAAGATCACCAAGTTGAAGATCGCCATCGATTGTTTTAGGCACTCCAACAACACAAACCCCTTGAGGAGCAAGTAACTCTGCCAAAATAGCAGCGTTAGTATTGGAGTCATCTCCTCCAACGATAATAATAGCGTCAATTTTATGCTTAGCTACAACGTCTTTAACTGTTGCAAATTGCTCATCCGTCTTGATTTTAGTACGATCTGAACCTAGAAAATCGAAGCCACCAGTATTGGTGATATCGTCAACCATTTTATCAGTAATTTCAAAAAAGTTTCCTTCGAGTAAGCCTTTAGGCCCTGCAATGGTTCCTAATAATGTGTTAGCTGATCCTACGGCCTTTTTAATTCCAACTACAACATTATGTCCTCCGGAAGCAGGCCCTCCAGAAAACAACACTGCAATCCGTTTTCCCGAAACAGTTATAGTACCGTCGGCAGAAAGCATTTTATTCCCACTTCTAGCTACGCTAAGAGGAAATTTTTGAGAAACAGCAGTAGCATCTTTGGTAGCGACTACCTGAGCACTTTGCACAAAGCCGACAGGGCTGATAGCTCCTGATTGGGTGAACCCTTTAATAACAGGCACAGGCATTTTTCGGATAAAATTTTCAAAAGGGGAATGATGTTTTTCCATCCCTTCGAGAAATGATTGAAGATTGCTCACGGCGATACTCCTTAATTAAATGATAATGATATTATTCGTTAAAAAATCCAATTTTACGGAAACGTTCATAACGTTGCTGGACTAATCGAGCTGGAGCACGTTTCTTTAGCATATCTAAATTCGTCATGAGTGCATCGGCTAACGTTTTCATTGTTAAATCATGATTTCTATGAGCCCCGCCCAGAGGCTCTTTGACGATTTCATCAACGATGCCAAATTTAAGCAGGTGGGGCGCCGTATAGCAGAGTGCATCTGCAGCTTGTTTATTTTTAGTGGCGTCGTGCCATAATATAGATGCACAAGATTCTGGAGAGATAACAGAGTAGATAGAATATTCAAGCGTTAAAACGCGGTCGGCAACGGCTATGCCTAATGCTCCACCACTTCCGCCTTCTCCAATAACAGTACTGATAATAGGCACTTTAATCCCAAAAAATTCCATAATATTTCGGGCAATTGCCTCACCTTGACCTCTTTCTTCTGCACCAAGCCCAGGGTAAGCGCCTGCCGTATCAACAAATGTGAGAACAGGCTTTTTAAATTTTTCTGCAAGCTTTACTGCACGAAGAGCTTTTCGGTATCCCTCGGGATTAGGCATCCCAAAATTATGTTTGATACGAGAGGTGATATCCTTTCCTTTTTCTTGCCCAATAACAACGCATCGTTCGCCTCGAAGAGTTGCCCAACCAGTGATAATAGCCGCATCATCGCCAAAATAACGATCTCCATGAAATTCTAAAAAATCGGTGAACATATGCTTGAGGTAGTCATCAAAACCAGGGCGCTCTGGGTGCCTTGATACTTGAGTTATTTGCCAAGGAGTAAGGTTATCAAAAATTTGATGCATTTTGGCATCACGTTTTTTTTCGAGGACATCAATTTTAGGCTGATCAGGTTGATCCGCAGCTTTTAAGTGTTCAATAAGTGAGTCATAATCTTTGAAAGACTGCTCAAAATCTAAGTAGTGCATGAAATCTCCTATCGATAATAGTCGTGTAAAAATTCTTCTTGAGACATTTCGTTTGTCACAGCTCTAAAAGCCAAGCCAGACTTAGAAACATCTCCGATCAAAATTGCAGCAACAACATGTCCTGCATCAAAGTAAAATTTATGATAAATAAAATTATCATTATCTATATATTCTAAAGAGGGATACTCATTTGCTCGAGATCCATCAATGTTTTCTACGTATCCAATGGAAAAAAGGCTAAGATTTATATCTAAATCGGGGTAATCTGCGTTAACCACAGGCATATTAAAGATAATTGGCTGCACATTATGACGATAAACAAGATTATCCCCCACAGCATTAGCCCCTGCAACACGACCTTGAGCAACCGCTGCAGCCCAAAGCCCTTGTACAGAGCCTTTATATTCGGCAACATCACCGCAGGCATAGATATTATTATCAAGTGTTTTCATATTTTCGTTGACATCTAGCCCCTTATTAACTTTCAGCGGCAGACCTTTTACGATTTCGGTGTTGGGTTTTACGCCCGTACAGAAGATAATCATATCTCCACGAATCTGATGCCCAAATTCGAGTTCGATCCCTGTAACTTTTAAGCCTTCTCCGGTTACAGCTTTGATATCGCAACTTGTTCGTAGGCGAATACCCATTTTCTGCAAGCCTTTTTCGAGGAGATCGCCCCCCTTTGTGTCCATATATTTCATAAGAATACGGGGTGCTTTCTCAATAATTTCAACATCTAAGCCCATTCTTTTCAGCTGGAGGGCTGTGATTACTCCCAAATTGCCTGAGCCAACAACCAATGCTTTGGTACATTTTTTGGCATATGCACGAATATCGTTAAGGTCTCCTTTATGATGAAGAGTAAAGACACCTTGCTTAACGCTTGCGTCGCGAATTGGGGGCATATAAGAGCTACTTCCCGTAGCAATAATGAGTTTATCATACTTGACGCTGCCACCACCTGCAATTAGAACCTCTTTAGCACGGCTATCAATACGTGTTGCACGTGTGTTAGTCATCATGGTGATGTTTTTATCTTGATACCATTGATCATTTCGCACATAAAATTGCTTTGGATCGATTCCGACAGCCATTTTTTTAGCTAGTTCAGCCCTAAAATAGGTGTGTTCGGCTTCTTCGCTGATGATAATGATTTCTGCTTGAGAGTTTCGTCGACGAGCCTCAGAAGCTGCCGTAATCGAGGCTGCTCCATTTCCTATGATAACCAATCTTAACGGGGTTTGAGATTGAAAATCGGTAGTTGGATATGGATCCTTTGTAAAGAGGTCTGCTGATGCTCCACATGCAGGGCAGACAGGAGGAGGCATCGTCTCTTTTCTATATCGAAAAGTACAGATACCACAAGTCCAGATGTAAGCACTGGTGTCTTCGATAGGGCTAAAGTCGTTGCCATTGGCGTCGATACCCAAGTTGCGTCGAGGAGGCACTTTTTCTTCTACTAATAGGGTTGCAAAAGTTTTTCCAAAGGTATAAGCCCCTTTATTATCTCGAGATAAGGAATGAAAGGGCATTGAGATGCCATCCATCACAAGGCTATTGAGTTGATCGAGGCGAGCAAGCACGTTTCTTACCCCTTCGCCAGACCAAGCATAGACACCAAAAGCAGATAAGTACTTTCCAGAGAATACAATAGGATTCATTGATGCGATAAGATCCAAGATAGGAGCTGGGGCATCCGCATTAATTGTTGGGACACCAAAAAGAATTCCCTGAGATTCTTGCATTATTTTCAATAAATCTTCTTTTTGAGAAGCATAATCGTTGTTATCAATGGGGAGAATCTTAATAGTAAGATCGCTATTGATATCTTTCAAGCCTTGCACCACAGAATTAAGAATCGCTTCTGCATACTCGTTCCCGCCCATATAGGGAATTACCACTTGAGGTGTGCTTGATAATGCCGTATGATTATTCCATGTGAGATAGTGTTGGCGCAAGTCTTCGGCGCCCTTGTCAATAACAGGCCCGTGAGAAGGACAAATTACATCCAACGTAACAGGATTAAGTAAGCTTAGCAATTGCTTTGCGTAAGAGCGTGAAATTCCAAATGAAACACGGTAGTAGGTTTCTACTGCGAGTTGGTAATTGCTTATATCAGTGCTAGATAGCTGGGAAAGAAGAATGTCTTTTGGGCAAAAATGAGCGCTAAAAGCTTCGTATGTAAACAACATTCTATCTTCTATAAGGTAGCTGAGCATCACCTCTTGTTTATGGTGAAAAGGCACGTGATAAAATTTAAGCGTTTTTCCGCCCAGATCAATCGCCGACCCCGTATCAACGATGATAGATTCGAAGTCTGTTGTCGTGGTTCGTCGTAAGAGCCTAATAGCTTTTTCTGTGCCAACAATTTTAATTTTAGGAACAAGATGCAGTAATTTTTCAACAGTGGCACTGTGCTCTGGGTCGGTTCGATTGAGAATAATGTAGTCGATCTGTCGTAGATTCTCTTTAAGCGTATCTTTAAGCAGTGAAATAAAATCATTAACGTAGCGAAATGCTACAACGTCAAATAGAGCTGTCGATTTTTCTCCACGCACTAAGTATGTATTACATGTAGATCCGTGGGCTGCTTCAAAAAAAGATTGCGTGGTATGCGGATGATTATGCAGAACTCCATACCAATGAACATGAGGTTGAATCGCTTGATGCCTTACCGTTTCCATAAAAAACTCTCAAACTAATATTCATTTATTATATCTTTTTTTTTCTGATTTTACAAGATTTTATCTAAAAAAGGCACACTCTCGTGTGCCTTTTATTAAGGATTAATTAATAATTATGGGGTTACTGTTACGCTGGTCATTTTAACTTCGGTGCGAGGACGATCTTGAGCATTGCGTGGTGTTACTGAAATTTTATTCACAACATCCATACCTTTAATTACTTGTCCAAAGATAGCGTGTTTGTTGTCGAGCCATGGAGTTGCTGCAACCGTAATGAAGAATTGAGACCCTCCAGTATTAGGCCCTGCGTTTGCCATGGAAAGCACTCCAGGTTTGCTATGTTTCAAGGTAAGGTTGAATTCATCCTTAATGTTATATCCGGGGCCGCCTGTGCCTGTTCCGGTAGGATCACCTGTTTGCACCATAAAATCGGGGATAACACGGTGGAAAATAATGCCATTAAAGTAGCCTTTTTTTGCAAGTGTGATAAAATTACTTGCAGTAAGAGGTGCCTTATCGACAAATAGTTCAATCTGAACATCACCCATCGTTGTTTTGATCAACGCCGTGGGATTTTTGGGATTTATGGGCTGAATCGCCCCTTCCTGAGCAAGAGACATAGTTCCTCCTAAAAGAAGCATTGCTGTAAGCATTAGCTTATTCATGATACATTCTCCGAAATATCTTTATTGTTTATTATTATAACTGATTTTTTTTCATACTGCAAGCTTGAGAATCCCATATTTATTCCGAAAAACAGCTATGACTTATTCGGAATATTTCTATGAAAGATGATCTTCGTTTTAAAATCCTTTGTGGTGCTATTTTTCTTCTCTTTGGAATCACTGCTCTTAAACTTGCCCAAGCTGCACTTATTCCCGATGAACGGCTTCGTTCTGGGGATACGCGTGTTACTTCGGTACGTCGAGGAAATATCTACGATAGAAAAGGTCGCCTCATTGCAGGGGCAAGCTCTACGAAGAGCCTTTTTGTCCGTCCCTCACGCCTTAGCCCAGAGCTAAAAAATTATCTCCGCTCCTTTCTTAAAAATACGGGCTATTTTTCTGATAACGAACTCAAAGCTCTTTCTCGTGATGATAGCAATTTTGCCTACATAAAACGAGGGCTTCCTCCATCTGTAACCGAGCCTATTATTGCCATGTTGAATGAAATTAAAAAAAATGGGTGGATGCAAGGTGAGGGCGTTGGGCTTGAAACAGAAGAGTCTCGTTTTTACCCCTATCCTTTTTTATCGCCAGTGGTTGGAAACATCAATAGAGATGGTGTTGGTATTTCTGGGGTTGAATTTTCGATGAATGATTCACTCAAATCGGGGGATACCATTACGCTTACTATAGATGCCGAATATTCGCGTATCGCTAGTGAAGAATTACTCAAAGGGGTGCGGCTTGCCGAGGCAGAAGGCGGTAGCGTTGCCATCATGGATATCGAAAATCGAGCCTTACTTACTTTGGTTCAAACTCAAGGAAGTTCTGCTTACGCAACAGGTTACATCTACGAGCCTGGATCAGTCATGAAAATATTTACATCAGCCTTTGCGATGGAAACAGGTATTGCCTCTACATCCGAGCCTTTATTCAACGACAGAGACCCCTACCGAATTGGAGATTACACTTTTGCTCGGCCTGCCTACGGGATGATTCCTCTTAGTATTATGCTTCAGAAATCAGCAAACATCAGTTTTGCACGGCTTGCATCGCAGTTTGGATCGTCTGATTATTTCACGTGGTTGAGTCAGCTTGGGTTTGGGCAACGTCCTCAATTACCGCTTACCGGCTTAGAACGTGGAATCCTTCATCCTCCCTCAAAATGGAGTTCTTTATCCAAACCAATGATTGCCATTGGGCAAGAAATAGGCGTCACAACCTTGCAACTAGCTATTGCTGCTTCTGTTATAGGAGGAGGGGGGGAAGCGATGCCCTCTGTGCTTATTTCGTCGGTTAGAGGTCATAAGGGAGAGGAAAAACTCTCTTTCGAGCGAGAAAGAACCCGTCTCATGCACCCTCAGAAAGCTCGAGAGCTTATTTATGCGCTTGAAAACACCGTCAAACCTGGTGGAACTGGAACAAAAGCCGCAGTTGAAGGGGTACGAGTAGCTGGAAAAACAGGAACGGGTATGATTGCAGGCTCTCAAGGTTATGGAGTTGGTAAAAATAATACTGTTTTCATTGGATTTTTCCCTGTCGAGCAGCCTGAAATTGCTGTAGTTGTGGCTCTTCATAATCCTCAAGGCTCTACTCGCTCTGGAGGCGGAGTAAGTGCTCCTCTTTTCTCTGAAATCACGCGTCGTATTTTAATAGCTTCACGTAAGCCCTAACTTGAAATATCTCTAAAAAAATAGTATACTTACCAACGCGGAGAAATCCATAAACATATTGGGGAATTTCATGAAATCAGAAAAGTCTATAAAAGTAAGTCTTCAACCTAAAAACAAATTTTTTCATATTCTCAAAGATGGTGTTCTCTTAATTGTGCCATTATGGGCAACAATTTCAATTATTCAATGGCTTTGGGGCATGATTTCCGATTTATTACCCAACTTTACTCGTTTTTTCTCTGATAAATGGCAAAGTTTTCCTTATTTTGATCTTTGGGTGAATATTTCTTTTGTGATTATTCTATTATTAACGATTTTCATCGCTGGATTTGTCGTTACAAGCTTTTTAGGGCGTCTATTTTACGATCTTTTCGATAAATTACTTAGTATTTCACCTCTTATTCACCCTATTTACAATGGTCTAAAAAAAATGGCAGGAGTTTTATTTTCCTCACAAAAAGAGGAAGATGATATTCAAAATAAACTTACAGAAGCAGTGATGGTGCCCTACCCTTCGGTTGATTCGTGGTCATTTGGATTTGTCACTCGCACTAATGCCGACCACATCTTCGGAAAAGAAAAAGGCTCTGAATATCTCACAGTCTATGTGCCTTCATCCCCAATTGTTTCTTCTGGGTATTATCTAATCTTCAAAAAAGAGGATATCCGCCCCTGCTCTAAAGATGCCGCCCAAGCAATGGCAATTTTGCTTTCTGCGGGTTCTGTTCAAACTAGTGGGGGGCTCAAAAAAGTTGAAACGAAAAAACCTAAATGGGCTCCTATCAAAAAGTATTTTCTAAACGGGCTCCTATTTTTCACGCCGATACTTGCAACATTTAGCTTGGTTATGTGGGCGTTTAACTTTGTATTAAAGCACGTTCATACAATGAGAATTATTATTCCTAGTTACCTTAACAACATCATTCCCGAAGATTACTACGGGCTTATCGCAAATACAGGAATTATTATTTTTCTTATATTGATGATTTTTCTCCTAGGGCTATTGGGTGAAAGTGCGATGGGTAAAGCATTTCAAGCAGGGTTTAGCTCTTTAACGAAGCGTATCCCTATCTTTAATACCGTTTACGAAGCGGCCAGTTCTATTACAGATATTTTTACGAAAGGCCCTAATGAAAACCCCTTCTTCAGCAAGGCTGTTTTGGTGCAGTTTCCACACGAAAAAGTGCTAGCAGTTGGTTTTATTACTCACACTAATTCTACACATATTTTTGAGGGCGGCGACGACTTTGTGCCTATTTTTTTACCGACATCTCCTATTCCTACTACGGGCTGGTTCATTAACGTTGACCGATCAAAAATGATTATGCTAGACATCCCTGTGGATCAAGCGATCGCCTTGATTGTCTCTGTTGGAGTTGCTGGTGGAGAATCCGATTCGTGATCTTTCATCGAACTTCCTCTGGTATTTCGGTTGAAAAAAATGGTAGAACGCTTCGTATTCACTCATCTCGCCCACAAGCCGAGGCAGAGAGGCTTCTTGCAGATATTTCTCCTCAAGCAGATTCTCTTCTTATTTGTGGAGCGGGCTTAGGCTACCTCATCGAGCATGCCTTGACGATTAAAACGCTTAAAAACATCTTTGTATACGAACCAAACCCCGAATTAGTTTCGCTCTACCTAGAAGAACGCTCTGAACTAAAGCTATTAAAGGCTAATTCACGCGTAATTTACTTTAGCAATTTACAAGATTTACCCAAAATTATAAGAGAAAACCCCTTTAGCGAGCTATCTTTTGTAGCACTTCGAAGCTATTACGAGCTTTTTAGCACTGAAATCGAGCAATGTCACCAAATTTTCGCCTCATCACTCACTCGAAAAGAAATTAGTCGCAATACGCTCATCCGTTTTGGTAAAATTTGGGTAAAAAACTTTCTCCGAAACCTTCCTTATTGTCAAAAAAGCCTTTCTCCTAATCAATTTATCGATGCTGGGCTTAATAAACCGGCTATTGTCATCGGTGCAGGCCCCTCTCTTGATGAAAGCCTGCCACTCATCAAGAAAAATCAAAGCAATGCCATTCTTATAGCGGTTGATACGGCTCTGCCAATGCTGGAAAATGCGGGTATCACCCCAGATTTCGTGGTTACTGTCGATCCTCAAGAAATAAATGCATTTTATCTGCGTATGGCTCAAAAAACAAGCCCTTATCTCATCGCCGACCCAGGAGTTCACCCTTCTGCATTAGAAAATCGTCAAAATCGCCTAGTAATGTGCGGTGCGGCATTTCCCTTCTACCCCTATTTCGAGCCTTATTTAGGCAAACGAGGTATTTTGGCCTCGGGAGGCTCGGTTTCCACCAGTGCTTTCGATTTTGCAAGGATACTAGGATGCAATATTATCTTGTTAGCTGGTCAGGATTTATCATTTTCAAAAAGAAAGACTCACGGTCTAGGAAACGTACTGTGGAATATGGGGAGAGTTGAAGCCAGTCGCTTTGCTCCATATAGCGGGAAGCAGGCAAAAAGCACCTACTCCGAGCATTCTCTTAGTATCGCAGGGCGAACGGGAGCCCCTGTGGTTGCGGATGCGCGTTTGGCATCGTTTGTAGCTTGGTTTAACGAAGAAGTGCCCAAAACTAAGTCTCAGGTGTTTTTGGTGAGCATGGAGGGGGCCGCCATCGAAGGAGCAACAGCCTTACCCACAGCAGAGGCCTTTGCACTTATCCCCAATGCTATTGAAAAGCCTCAAGTTCTTCCTCTTCCCCACCAACCAGAAAACAACTTAATTCATTATATTAATCAACTTATCGATAGCTGCACCTATTTACTTACTCTTGCCCAGAAGGCAAAGATCAATCCAAAAGGAAAAGCTCCTCAGCAATTGCAAGAGGAGCTTAGTAAAAACCCTGTTTGTGCGCGATTAGTAGAAGTTGGGATGCAAGATAGTGTGTGGCAAGCCTTAGAAGCAAATAGCCCCAGCTTCGATCATGAGAAATCTATTTATTTGTTAGCCAGTGAGATAGAAGAAAATTTATCTCTGATAAAACAAGCTCTAAAGAAAAGTGCCACGCTATTAGGTGGCAACTCTATCGTTTAAAGTAAGTGTTTTTCGAGATAGACAGCAATTCCATCTTCATCATGCCATAAAGTTACATCGTTGGCAACATTTTGAACCTCTTTAGGAGCATTTCCCATTGCCACTCCCCAGCCCGTATTCTGAAGCATTCGTATATCGTTGAATTCATCTCCAAAAGTCATAATATTATCGAGAGTAAAGCCCTCTATTGTAGCTAATTCTTCAAGCATTACTGCTTTATCTGTCTTTAGGGACACAATTTCTAAAAAAGTACATTCGATATCAACAACTTTATTATGCGCATAAGGACGTGATACGAGTAGATTCAATTTATCTCCATAGAGATGTTGAATAGATTTTACAGTATTCAAAATAACATCATCTTTTGCGAAAACCATGATTTTTTGGGTATTAGAAAAAGAACTATTGGCAAAAGATACCGCCTCAGTCCGAACCCCAAGTTGCTTCAAGCGATTGAGATACACTTCCATGAAAACGCCTTCAAATTCATAGCTTGCCTGACCTTTTTCATAGAAAAGAAAATCTATTTTTGCATCTCGAAGCAAGTTGTATACACCTAAACAAATTTGAGAATCAATTAAAATTTCTCTATCGATTGAATTAGTTTGAAAATTCCAAAGAACCGCACCGTTATAATTGACCATATAACGATTTATTCCAGCATCTAAAGCTATTGCCTTTGCCGCCTCGACACTTCGCCCCGTTGCCATATAGACATGCCGACCTGTTTCCAGAACAGCTTTTAAGGCGGCCTTTGTTCTGGAAGAAAGCTCTTCCCGAGAATTAATTAATGTTCCATCGCAATCAACAGCGATAGCTTTTATAGATTTTGGGTCGAGCATGGGATCCTCACGGTATAATCGAATTACACTATTATAGCAGAGCAAAGTTAATATATCAAGATTTTACAATAAATGCCGTTAAACTTTCTAGGAGTTATTTCATGTATCGTCTTTTTATCATCTGGCTGCTACTTGTGGCTGGCATTCATGCCCAAGAACGGGAATTTCGAGGGGCATGGGTTGCAACTGTCTTTAATATTGACTGGCCTTCTCGCTCAAGCTTAGAGAAAGAGCAGCAACAGGCCGAGCTTACCTCGTTATTCGACACCTTGGGTAGATTAAACTTTAACGCTGTTATTTTACAAGTAAAACCTTCTGCTGATGCCTTATATAAATCAAAACTATCACCTTGGAGCCGTTATCTTTCTGGCACACAAGGAAAAGACCCAGGATACGACCCTCTCGATTTCGCTATTAATGAAGCCCGCAAGCGTCAATTAGAAGTCCATGCGTGGATCAATCCATTTAGGCTAACTGCTGGCGAAAAACTGGAAAATCTTTCATCTACACATATTGCTCGTTCTAATCCTGAATGGATTATTGAATATGGAGGACGTTTCTACTTTAACCCAGGTATACCCGAAGTGCGAGCCCGAATTATCGAAGAAATTATCGAAATAGTAAAGAATTATGATATCGATGTTCTCCATATGGACGATTATTTTTATCCCTATCGCATTGGCAATCTTGCTTTCCCTGACGATGCTTCTTTCCAAAAATATGGCAGAGGCCTAACCGTTGACGATTGGCGAAGAAGTAACACCGAAGATTTTATTAAAAAGATATCTACTGAAATCAGAAAGACTAAAGCTCATGTGCGGCTTGCAATTAGCCCGTTTGGTGTCTGGCGTAATAAAAGCGTCGATCCAAAAGGTTCTAATACCAAAGCTGGGCAAACAAATTATGATGACCTCTACGCTGATATATTATCTTGGGTTGACAAAGGATTTATAGATGAGCTTATCCCTCAAATTTATTGGGATTTTGAAACTGTGGCAGCACCTTTTGGGGTTGTCTCCGACTGGTGGAGTGAGCATGTTGGAGGGAAAACCAAACTTTATGCAGGGCTTGGCATCTACCGACTTGGAGAAAATTGGAATATTGAAGGCCTCCGACGACAGATAGAATATATCCGTAAAGAGCCTAAAATGCAAGGAATGGCAATGTTTAGTGCCAAATGGATTCAAAACAACACGAAAAACATTCAGGGATTATTGAAAACTATGTTTTCAACGCCTGCATTGCTGCCTCAATATGATAAAATATCGATTCAAAAACCAAAAGTATCGCTTAATAACGAGATTTTGTCTTGGAAAGCCGTTGAAAATGCATTCAGATACGCTATTTATACCCTAGATAACGAAGGAAATACTGTCTTAGTTGATATTCTAGATAAAAAAACATTATCTTACCCTGCAAAGAATGGATATATTTATCAAATCAGCAGTATAAGTAGAGGATACTCCGAAAGCGAACGGGCTTCTATTGCGGTACTTCACCCCTCTGAGTTAGAAAAAACTAATCTGTCTCTTATCGAAAATAAGGCAGAAAATCCTAAAAAAACTCAAAATCCAGCAGAGTCTCCCTCTAAGCCTACCCCTACCTCGACGCCCCTTAAGCCTGAAATCAATAAACCCAGTGTATTACAACCTGTAAAACCAACACCACCCTCAAATTAAGCGAAAAATCTATATAATATTGTTGCTTTTCTACAAGCGTTAATTTATAATAGGGGAATATTTTATAATTTCTGAGGCGGTAGGAATGAGTATAACGGGTATATTAGTAGGCTTATTAATCTCAATTATTTTGGTGCTTAGAAAATGGCATGGGGCATATGCTCTCATCACGGGGGCATTTATCGGTGCGATTTTAGGGGGAGGAAGCCTACACACAACCACAAGCGCAATGATTGCTGGTATCCAAAATATGGCACCCGCCATTATTCGGGTAATGACAGCCGGAGTACTTGTTGGAACCCTCATTTCTACTGGGGCAGCTGTTCGCATCGCCGACTCCATCATCGACACGCTAGGAGTAAAACATATTTTTGTGGCATTGGGGATTTCATCGGCATTACTCACCGGAATTGGTATTTTTATGGACGTTGCCTTTATTACATTGGCACCAATTGCCCTTTCCATGGCAAAAAAGCTCAAAATTTCTAAAATATCTGTTCTTCTAGCGCTAGGTGGAGGGTGTAAAGTGGGCAATTTCGTCTCACCTAACCCACCAATCATCGCTGTTTCGGAGAGTTTTGGGGTATCTATCCCCAAAGTAATGGCATTTAACTTCATTCCAGGAGTATTTTCGCTCATTTTGGCTATTCTGATTGCTAAAAGATACGCAAATATTGGTGCCTTAGTCACAACCGAAGCCCCTGAAATCGACCATCATCACCTACCTCGCCTGTGGGCAAGTGTTATTGGCCCCATTACAGCAATTATATTGCTTATTCCAAGCTCTGTTTTACCTGCCCTCGACCCACTAATTGCTTTACCTATAGGGGGTTTTGTTGGGCTTATGGCTATGGGGAAGATAGGAGAAGTAGCGTCGATTACCCGTATAGGTCTAGAACGCGTTTCTGGCGTGGTGGTGCTTTTACTGGGTATTGGAGCTTTCGTTGGTGTTATCAGCGCATCCGACATTGCAAGATCAAACATTAATTTCATGCACAGTATGAACATATCTCCAATTGTGATCGCTCCACTAAGTGGTATTATATTTTCTTCAGCAACAGGTTCTGCTACAGCCGGAGCTATTATTTCTAGTATAAGCTTTTCTGAATTTCTTTTACAAGAAGGTGTTCCTCCCCTAGCAGGGGCATCTCTAGTTAGTGCTGGCGCTGTTGCGTTAGATCATACTCCTCATGGCTCATTTTTTCATATTAGCAAGGATAATCTCAACCTATCACTTAAAGAAAGATTTCGCACCTATCATTGGGAGATACTTATTGGGCTAAGCATTCCTTTATTTGCTTCAATTTTTCACCTAATAATAAATTAAGAGCTACTGAGGCAGAACAACTTCGATTGAAGAACCATCTTTTGGGCTTAATGTCACATTAATGTAAGAGTCAAGACGTTCTTGGAAGACTCCAACGTGGGAAATAAGCCCTATCAATCGGTGATTTTCATGAACTAGATGAACTAAAGTATCCATTACAGCGTCTAAACTGGCTTCATCCAGCGAGCCAAACCCTTCATCTATAAAGAAAAACTTGCCTCCAGCCCCACTTTCGTCTGCTAGAGAGGCTGAAAGTGCTAATGCAGCCTGAAAACTCTGCCCTCCGGATAGCGTTGTAAGGTCTCGCTTGCGGCCGCCATTAAGAAGATCAATAAGCACTAGGCCTTTATCAGGGCTATCTGGTTCTTGAAGAAGGAATCTCCCCCTAGTAAAGGCTGAAAACCTCTTATTTGCAGAATAACAAAGTCGAGCAAGGTGTTTATGTGCTACAAACTTAACAAATCCCTTTGCCCAAAAGAGATTTTCCATGATATTAACCTCATCTAGAAGTAATTGAATCTCTTCTAAGCGTTTTACTAGGGTTTGTTTGCGTTCTAGCTGTTCATTAACCAATGATTTCTCTGTTCGAAGAGACCCTTGGCGGTTTAGAAGCTCTTTTTCACGCTTTTCAGATTTAGAGATATTTTCTTCTAAATCAGGATCCTCATCTTGATCCGAAACAATAGGCATCTTTGCAAGTTTTTCTGTGATATCTTGTAACTCTTTATTAAAAATTTCTATTCTTGTTTGGCATATTGAGAGTTGATTAGATTGCTCCATCTGCTCTTTTTCTAGGCGAGATAATGAATTTTGGTATTCTTTTTTTGAATTTTCAAAAGATTTTAGCTTACTTTTCAATTCATCCTGTTCAATATCAATAATTTTAAATCGTTGATATTCTGTATTTAAAGTTTCTTCTGTGTATCCTTCCTGCTCACTTGCAATATTTTTTTGCATTGTCTGAATAGCTTTATATTGCTCTCTTTTTTCTAAAAGTTCTTCCTCTATTTTGACCAATTTATGCTGTCGTTCTGGGTCGACAGGGCAGGGTTTAGGGTGATCGAGGCTACCGCAAAGGGGGCAAGGGCTCCCATCTTTGAGAAGCTCAACGCCTTTTTCAACACTGAGCATGGCTATAAGATTTTCTTTCTCTAGCTTTAATTTTTCTCCATACGATTTAAATTCTTCAAGAGTTGTGAATCCACTTTGCTGAAAAAGGGTTGCAATTTCTTCTTTATACTTCTTAATTCGAGATATTTTACCTTCTAATTGGATAATATTTCGTTTTATATTACTATTTTCCGCATCGGATAAGGGTTGAAGTTGCGCTATACTTGCATCAATGTGGGTAATATTTTGGTTTACTTCCTCAATTTTGGGAGAAATCTCTTCTAATTTAGATAAAAATACGCTAATATCTGCTTCAATTTTTGAAATATCTTCTATAAGCTTCTGTTGTTTATCTAAAGCCTCTTTACGATTTTTAGCTTGCTCGACTCTAGCAAGACGATTTTGATCAATAATACGAAGAGTCTGAATCGTATTTTGAAGTTCTTCAATTTGTTTTTGTAGCTCAACTTCCTCTTTTTCTAGAGAAATTTTTGTCTCAGGAGTAATATGTTCGAGTTGTTCAAACTGTTCATTAAGTTTATTTTTTTCGGTAATAATACCTGCAGAATATTCTTTAATTTTGGGGGAAAGATCGTAGCGATCGAGTCGAAAAAGCCGTTGCAACATCTCTGCATTTTCCGTAGGTTTCGCTTCAATAAAGCCCATAAAATCACGTTGCTGAAGAATTATTGTTTTACGAAAATCATTATATGAAATTCCCAATAAGGTTTCTCCATCTATATTTGTGTCGAGAGGGATCCATTCTCCATCTTCATCTATAAAAACTTGCCGACTAATCTTGAGGGCATCCTCTGATTTTTTTCCACGTTTTCCAGACAGAGTAATTTTATAAGTTTCCAGCCCCTTTTCTCCAATAATTTCAAAAGAGAATTCAATATAAAGGCTATCTGAGTCAAGATTCATAATATTATAGCCTGGGGGAAAGCTTTGAGCATCCGTTTTTTTACGAGGAACTCTCTCTGTAACGGAGTAAATTGCAAGGATAATTGCCTCAATTAGAGCCGATTTTCCACTACCAACTTCTCCAAAAATGCCAAAAACCCCTTCCGAGCCAAAATTTGAAAAATCAATAGAAACACGATTTTTATAAGAGAAAAAACCTTCTATAGAGAGTGTTTTGGGAGAAAAACCCCGTTTTTTAGAGTTTTTTTCATCAGAAACACCCGTAGAGAATTGATTAAAGAGCTTTAATATGCTATCCGGAGCCTCTCTTCCCTTTTGTGAATAAGAAAAATAGTCTTTAAACAATGTAATAGGAGAGTCATCGTATGTTTGAGCTGGCATTTCTTGGAAATTTGAGGGTAAATATTGAGAAGAAATAATATTTAAGATGTAAGGGTGAGACTCTTCCAGTTGTCGTCGTTCAAAGCCTTCCAAAAAGCGAGGGGCTGTCCATATAATTTCAACAAAGTGATCTTTGACTTCTGCCAATTTAGCTTGAGCATTCTCCATCGAATCTAGCATAACTTTTTTTATATCTCGACCAGGGGATAATGGCACAAAACGGTGAGATTTTTCTTCGTTAAGCTCTATTATCAAGACTGATTTCTGTTTTTTTATCTCATTTTGAGAATAAATGAGGGGGCTTCCTGTATAAAATGCTTCAATTTTAGATGATTTCAACTTTTTAGCACTGTGAATATGCCCTAAAATCAAAAAATCAATGCCATTTGGCAAATTTTCAAGAGGAATTGCATTAATTCCCCCTATTTTTTTCTCGCCTTCATCTTCTTCTATCTCTTGATCACTCTGTTCTTCTCTAACAGTGCTATGGGCAATCAAAACATTATATACATCAGCATTAATTTGCCGTTCCCATTGGTTTTGAAGAATTTCCCAAGCCTTGATATCGGTATCTTCTGTTCCTAAATCTTTTTTAAGACGTCGAGCATCAGCGTAAGGAGATAAGAGAAATCGAACAGACTTTTGATGATTTTTAAAGTGAATCTGAAGCATGCCCACATCTGATAGCTCTACATTCCATGAAGAGACATCCACATTTTCCAGCACTGGTGTATCCTGAGGGCGCCCTAAAATTACCACGCCCACCTGAGAAGCAAATGCCTCTGTTGAAGAAAGCAAAAGAGGCGAATCATGATTGCCTGCAATTGCCAGCACAGGGCATTCCCCACCACGGGTAAGTTGCGCCATTGTACGAACAAAAAGCCGATATTGCTCCGGCGTTGGCGAAGTTGTATCAAAGCAGTCTCCTGCAATAATGATTGCGTCGGGGCGTTCTGTTTCTGCAATAGTACAGATTTCAGAAAGAACTTTAACCTGTTCATCTAGCCGTGAAAAACCACTCAACTTCTTGCCAATATGCCAATCTGCCGTACATAGGATCTTCATATTTCCCTCCGACAATTATTATACATTATTTTTTATAATTTGCAAAGAAGAGGTATTGACAAATTGTTTTTTTTTTATTATAATATCTAACAGTCGCCTCGTTAGCTCAATTGGTAGAGCATCTGATTTGTAATCAGAGGGTTATGGGTTCGAGTCCCATATGAGGCTGGATAAAACAAAAAAGCTAAGTGTTTCTAGTAAGCAGTTAGCTTTTTTTGTTAGGACTTATTTATCATCACAAGAGGACAATATTTATGGAAAGGGATTACCAAGATATTTATAATAAGATAAAGGAAATAAATAAATATGAAGTGGTTGGTGATACCAATATCCTATACCTGATAAATAAATCCTACGATGAAAATAGCTACAATGCTATTCTTTGCCGTTTATTGAAAGTACCTTCATACAGAAAAAAATTTTTTGCCCAATTATTCTCTCTCAAATTATCAGATTTTGAATGTGATACGAAGAATAAATTTCAAACCGAAGTCACAACAACAGAAAATAGAAGAATGGATATTTATTTAGAAACAGATAATTCCATTGTTTGTATCGAAAATAAGATTTTTGCAGAAGACCAAGAAAATCAACTTAAGGACTACTGGAAAGAAATCAAAAAGAGAGCTGGAAAAAAGAAAAAGGCTTATATAATTTACCTAAGTTTAGATGGATATCCTCCATCTGAATTCAGTATAGAACCTAAAGAGTGGAAAAAGCTCAGCAATGAGAATATTGCATACACATTGTCTTATCATGATATTGAAAAATGGCTAAAAAACTGTGAACAACTACAAAGAGGTATTGATAAAGAGGTGTTATTCCTTCTTAAACAATATCACCAAAACGTAGAATATTTACTCCAACAGGAGAAAAATTCTGAGATATTAAAAAAGATGGTCTTAAAGTATTTCAAGAATAAAGAGATCAATTCTGAACAAGAGTGGACGACTTTTTATGAGATATGTCGTCCGAAAGATAATGAGCTTAGAAAACAACTATACAATATTTACAGGCTAATTGGCGAAGAAACAGCAAACAAACTTATTAAAAATACGACTTTACCTAACAGATTCTACCATAATATCTCAGATGGATTTGTTTATTACACTAAATCTTATGATATCCAAAATTCTGAAGATATTCCCATGAGGCTACAGCTTATTTATCGATATAATAAATATACATCTCCTTTTAAGCCCTATATTGGACTATACCATATACATGATAAGTATAGACAAGCACTTGAAGATATTTTTACAAGTATTCTTGAGAAAGCAAAATACGAAATTAACTTTTCCAGAAATCATATTTATTCTTATGTAAAATATAATAGCAACCACAAAAACATACTTGAAAAATTAGATAAAGAGATCACTAAATTTTTCTCCTAAAAAAGGATAAAATCCTTAGTTAAAATTTATCTGTAGAGAATTTTCAAAGATCATTACTGCTTGTTCCCTCAGATTAGGGTCAGGCACCAATCTTTTTTCTTCAATCATATATCCATGTGGAGGGCGCCCATTTACCCACATACCACGCATTGCCATAGCTAACTTCTTATCTCGGACTCGCTCTCGTTCAAATTGGGCAAAACTCAGTAGCATATTTAAAGTAAGACGCCCCATACTAGTACTCGTATTAAATTGCTGGGTAATACTGACAAAGCTTGCTTCATGCTTATCAAAGATTTCTACCAACTTAGAAAAATAATGCAGGCTTCTTGTAAGTCTGTCTATCTTATACACCATACCCAAGGGCACCTTCGGCTATCATATTGACGTTACCCGTCTTTATATCTTCCAACAGCTCTTGGATAGCAGGACGGTTTAAGGTGCCTCCACGAATGCCCACCCCTCATGTTTTTGAGAGGAAATATAAGCTCTGCAAGCCTCTCGCTGTGCATCTAGAGAATTAAATTCCTGTTCCAGCCCTTCTTCCGAAGACTTTCTTGTATATATAGCTGCCCTAATAGAACCCTTATTCTTTTTATCGTCCATATTTGCCCTCCTCCGAAACTCGATGTTGTCGGCACTTAAAAAATATATTGCCATTCCATTTCTTGCCAGTGATAGTATTGGCTATAGCTGTTAGGCTTTTATTAAAAGCCCCTTCATACAAAAAGCCCCCGTCATCGGCGAGGACTTGATATGTCTTTCCTTGATAATTACGAAGCAACTTTGTGCCCTTTTTAAAGCTTATTTGCAACGCATTAGTTGGCTTACTTTCTCCAGCAAGCGAAAGCTCTTCTAGTTTTTGCCAGTTTATATTCTCTTCTGTAGCCTGTGTATGCCACTCAAGATATCTTTGGCAAGTAAAGGTATTAAGACCATCTCCTACTCTCTTTTTGCGTAGTTTGCTCAGTATTATTTGTTCTGTCATGACTTCCTCCTGTAGCAGTATTGCTTACCATACAGGGAGAAGTCAAGAGAAATATTAAATTTAAGCACAATGAGGCAATATACTAATAAAAGTGGTCCAATCTTCAAGTAGAGCTTGGTGAACAGTTCTACTAACGATATCAGCAGGAGTCAAGCAACACTGTTCAACATGTTCTTTAAAATTTTCCAGATTAGTTTGAGCCAAAAATTTCCAACTTCTAATACAGTTAGTATATATTTGACCGGCTGCTGAAGCATAAAGCTGAGATAGTTTGAGTTTATCAAAAAATTGAGCAAATTGAGACTGATTGTTTATCACAGAGAATCGAAAATAAATATTTTTACTTTTGTCATCAAATTGGAACGTAGCTTTCAGCCAATTGTTACTGGGACAGGCGTGTTGAGTATATGGATGGAAAAATTGGGTAGTAGTACCTTTATTATGATTACAGTCACTACAACATGGGACTAAGTTAAGCCAAAAAATAGAAAATTCAGGATAATTTGTTTTGGCAAGAACATGGTCTATCGTAGTTGACAGATTAACCTCGCAATAAGGGCATTTCTGAGAAGATATTTTAATTTTATTGTAATCGCCTGTTCTGCTAAATTTTCTATAGAGCTTTATAAGATCTTGATTGCCTTGAAATATAGAAGTAATCCCTAAATGCCCATTTGTTTCATATAAATTTTCCTGTCCCTTGACCATAGAAACAGATGTAGGGATAAAAATACTATTTGGTAGAGGTGTAGAATCAAAAGAATGAGGGTGACTAATTAAAATCATTTCTTCCGCTCTCTTGTTCTCTTTCGTTAATTAAGGCAGAGAGCTGAACCTTGCCCTCAAGTCCTATTTTTTGATTAAATTTATCGAGAATTTCTTCATAGGAAAGCCCTGCTTCTACCTCTTTTTGAAGTAACTTATAGAATCCGCTTCTTCTAACCTCAAATCTAAATACTTCTTGTGTTAATATACCAATATTTTCTGCAAATGTTTCAATCTCGGGGCGAGTAACCTGAATAATCTGTCCTGATCGATTTATAATAGATACGCATGAACTAGGGATTTCTTGTAACACTACTGGAGAATGTGTAGCTAGTATTGCAATTCCATTTCTTAAGATTAATAACTGCGACGTGGAAAAGACTACTGTCATCCCTTCCTCATCACTAAGAGCTTCCTCAAAACGTTGAGTAATTGTAGGAACATGTGTCGTTGCCGGTGGAGCTAAATCAACAACACTCGTTGTCGAATCATCATTTCCTACTTTCTTCTTGCTAACTTCAGCATCAGAGCAGATACACAAAGCTTTAATTGGTTTTTCTGATTGAGCATTCCATTCATTAAGAGTTTGCCCAAGCAAGGCAATGGATGGAACCATAAAGAGAACAAGACCTTTCCCTTGGGTTTCTTTTTCAGCAATACGAAGAGAGGTAAATGTTTTCCCCGTTCAGCAGGCCATGATAAGTTTACCCCTATCTTTTGTTTGAAAATAGTGATGGGCTTTTTCTATGGCTTCTCGTTGATAATCTCGTAAGAATTTCTTTTCGGAAAGAGCTTTTTTACCGTAGAGGCCATCATCTAATTTTTCCCAGTCCACCCCTGAATTTTCTAAATCTGAAGTGTTCAGGCTAATAACAGCCGGCTCCTGATTACGCAAGGCTTCCTCAGCGTGTATGCTCCAATTTCCACTGGTAGAAATCCAAACACGATGGGCAAACTTAGTTTTAGGATCTATATCTGTACTAAAGCTTTTTCCCGAAGCAGATAGGAAAGTGTCAACATGAGCTTTTTGAATAGGTGTACTATCTTCATAGAATTTGCACTGTATTGCCCAATAGGCACCTTGATTGTCAAGAGCAACCAAGTCTATTCCTATATCAACGCCACCAAAATCTCCACGATAAGGAAACTCTCCCCATAGCCAAACCTTAGTAAAGTTATATTTACGATCTGTTAACAGGTATCTTTGCATTAAGGCTTCAAATTTGTTACCCTTGCTCCTCTGAGAGAGAGCCTCTTCTCGATATTTATGTAAAAGCTCGTGAAAATTTGGCATTTGATCCCCCAGTGATTTTCATCGCTAATTATATAATATTTAAGGGTAATAATCCAGTTTTATTATTTAAATAAACTGCTAGTACTTCAAATTCTAGACCTACGAATGGAAGAAGGTTATTTCTCACGTTGTCTTACTAATTGTATAGTTGATGACGCTAGGATTGCAAAAAGACTAGGAAATTCTAACGAGACTTCTTGATATATAAAAAAGTATAAGTAATATGAAATGAAAGTAAGAAAACGGTATTAACAGACTTTAAAGATCTTTCTATTTCATCAGCAACTAACTTAATTTAGCTTGGTATCGAGGTAATTTATTTTGTGTTAGTAAATTTTATCTCCGAGTTTCTTAGCATCAAAGACTAATAATAATGTTAAATAAAACTTGAATCCTTTTTATTCTTGTTGTATAATTTGTCATGTTAAGTCCTTTATTTGATAGATATCTTTTGTGTTGTCCTTCGCTAGATATTATATGATTAGCTCTATTTATCTTTTTTTTAGGTCAATAGCTCTAGTGATTATTATTCTATTTGTATGGTTTATCATATCTTCATTGGGATGGGTAAATCCCTATTTACTTCCGTCTCCACAGAAAGTTGCTCAAACTTTTTGGTATTTATGTCTTTCAGGTAAAATCTTCACTCATATTTTAGCCAGCCTTATTCGAGTATTTTTAGGCTTTGGCATGGCCTTAATAGTAACCTCACTGCTCACTTTATTTTTCTATTTTTTTGATAATTTACGTGTTTATTTTAGTGGCTTACTTGATATTTTACGTCATATTCCCCCTCTAGCTGTTCTATCATTGCTTGTACTTTGGTTTGGAATTGGAGAAGCACCTAAGGTAGGGATTGTCTTTATGGCAGCCTTTTTTCCATTATTATTGAGCATGGAAAGTGGCATTATTCATTGCGATCGAAAGCTGATTGAAGTTGGACTTGTTGGAGGGTTTTCTCGTTTTGAAATATTACACCGTATTGCAGTACCTTCGTCTATGCCTGAAATTGTTACAGGGATGAATATTGGGCTGAGTTACGCTTGGCGATCTCTAATTGGAGCAGAATTAGTTGCTGCCTCTTCTGGTATTGGGTATATGATCTTAGATGCACGACAGCTATCTCGCCCTGATATTGTAATGGTTGGGATTATTTGTCTTGGAGTAGTCGGCGCAATTATTGATATGGTATTTAAGTGGATAACATCCAGAGCTCTTTGGAGAATGCCATGATAAAAACAGAAGGATTATCTCGTAGTTATCAGATTGACAATTCCCCTTTTTTTGCCATTAAAAATATAACGACTGTTTTTCCCCTTCACAAGATTAGTGTTATTTTAGGGCGAAGTGGAGCTGGAAAGACAACATTGCTTCGATTGATTGCTGGTATTGAAGATCCTTGTTCAGGGAAGGGTGCTTAAACCAGAAAATTTAGTTATTAACATGGTTTTTCAAGAGCATCGACTAATGTCTTGGCTTAATATCGAGGAAAATATCCGTTTTTGGAATAAAACAACAAGTTGATGAAGCGGTTTTATTGGGGGACGAAATATTTGTCCTTGAAGATGGGCATCTTAAAAGCCATCTTGTCAACGAAGCCCCGTTTGGTGAAAAAGAAAATAGCACCTATTCTAACCAATTAAAAAAAGAAATTCTTTCCCTTGTGGAAAATTAGGAGAACATAATGAAAAAACTGTTAGCTGCAGCCTTTTTACTAAGTGTCGCGTGTACATCTACACCAAAATTAACAGAAGTTAATTTAACCTATGTTAAGTCCCCTTTGAACTTACCTCTAATTATTGGGCACCAAAAAGGAATTTTCGAAGATGCTTTTAAGCAAGAAGGTATCACCGTTAAATGGCATGAGATTAACTCAGGGGCTCAACAAACAGAGGCTATGGCCGCTGGTTCTATCGATTTTTCTCCTGTATTAGGAGGGACTTCCGCTCTCTTAGCGGCTGCTAATGGCTCTGATGTTAAGATTCTTAATATCTTTGGACGTGCCCCTAAAGCATATATTATTATGGTAAAGGATCCCTCTATTAAAACAGCAGCAGATCTTAAAGGGAAAACAGTTGCTGGACCTAAAGGTACTGTCTTACATGAACTTCTTGCTGCCGCCTTGTCTTCTGTGGGGCTTTCTTTACAAGATACTACCATAGTTTCGATGAGTTTTCCAGAAGCAATCGCTGCATTAGGAACAGGAAATGTTGATGCAGCTCTTCTACCAAGCAATGTTAAAAAGGCTGGTCAAGATCTCGGGGCAAGAGTGCTTTTAGATGGGGAAGGCTATATCAAAGGGGCTACTGTTACCGCAGTTCGAGGAGATTTTGCAGAGAAAAATCCTAAACTGGTTGCTATTTTTAGAAAAGCACATCAAGATTCTGTTGACTATATGAACATCCATTTAGAAGAAACTATCGTTGCAGGAGCCACAGAGCTTGGTATCACTGAAGATGAAGTGAGCGACTTTCTTACTGCCTATGATTTCGATCCTACCATTACAGATGAAGATCGTCTAAGTATTCAGGCTACTCAAAACTTTTTAATCCAAGCAGAAATGATGACTACACCTATCGATTTATCCAACTTAATTTTACCTTAAGTATTAAGAATACCCAATGCAACTCTTATCACTGCATTCAGAAATATCATAGTAAAAAAGCCCCCACCATTTAGTGGGGGCTTTTCTTATAAAGCTATTCTAGTATTTTTTTGTTCACATGTATTACTATTTGGGCTGAAGTGTTAAAGTCACTGTACGAGGATATGCTAACCACCCTTCGGTCACTCCATCAACGGTAAGGGATATAGCTAATGGAATAAAACCTAATAATCCAAGAAAAATATCACCTGTTATAAAACCACCATCAACCACAGCCACAATTTCTTTTTCTACAGGAATATATCCCTCTTTTTCTAAACGAACTTTTATCTTATCTCCTTTAATAGGTGCTGCAATTTCATGCTTTAAATTGCCTTTAGCATCTGTTTGCCCTATAAGAGAACCATTTACATATACAGAAATACCTTCTAACTTTTTATTAGAAGAATCTCTTGCAACAACAGTTTGACGAACAAATCCACCTTGGCTGCTACGAACTGTTGCTCCGCAATTTGTCAAAAAAAACATAGTGCATAAACATACTGCAGTATTTTTTTTCATAAAACACTCCTTTTGCCCAATAAGTTATTATACTTGCTCTTAAATTTTTCTCAACCTAGAGACTAGTATAGCACAACTATGAGTAATAATCAATCACTGACTTTAAACTAATATAACCCCTGTCGTTTCCCTCTAACCAACCGTACCACTCCAATCTATGTTTATTCTCTATTATGTAATAAAAATAAAAGCTTCCACACCCAAAAATGTGCGTGGAAGCTTTTCGCTAATTGCATCAAAGTAAGTTAAGTATTTTGCTCTCGTTTTTCTCTTAGAATTTGTGTAACTTTATCCAAGGTGGCTTTATCTAGGTTATATCCAAAATAGAGCACCGCAGTAAGCACAGAGCCAATAATGACAGGGATTAGTCCATAATATAATCGAATATTTGTTAGAGTTTCTGGAGATTGAGCCTCTTGTCCTGCAACATATCCTACCCAAATAAGAGTATAAGCCCCTAAAAATCCCGTTCCAGCTTGTCCAAGTTTACGAGCAAAGGAGTAGATGGCATAGATGGTGCCTTCTTCTCTGATACCAGTGACATACTCTTGGTAGTCAATACAGTCGGGAATAAAGGCCCATGTAATTAAACTCAAGCAGGAAAGACCGATCTGTCCAACACCAGCAATAATAAAAAATGTTACAACATCCTTTATAGGGAAAACAAGATAGACAATCCATGCGGCAATATAAACTAATAAGCCCACAACGGACACCATTTTTTTGCCAAATTTTGCCACCGCTGGTTTCATAAATGGACTAACTACAATGGTCCCAACAAGCATAAGCAAACCATTAATAGCAATAGCACCTGTATTTTGGAAGTAATCTTTAAAGAGATAAGGAGCTAAAGAACCTTGTAATAGCATCAGCACAATAACAATTAAACCTACTAACATTTGAATAATTAAAGGTCGATTTTTTGAAATACCTTTCAGAGTATCCGACATTTTTCTTTGTTGACCTGGTTTCTGGGGAACTATAATACGTTCAGTGGTAAGCTTATTGCAAAGGGCATAGCTGATAATAGCAATTGTACCCAAAATAACAGTTAGCTTTATGAAGCCAGTAGCCGTAGGTCGTCTATTGCTATCAAACACAACAAAAGGCAATAGTGTATTGAGGGAGAATGCAGCTGCAATAGCTCCATAGGAACGAAACATTGAAAGTGTTGCTCTTTCTGCTTCAACATCTGTCATTGTTGAAGCTAGTGATCCATAGGGTATATTTACTGCTGTATAACTCATACCAAAACCAATATAGGTAAGATAAGCGTAGATAAGCCTTACATGAATTGGTGCAGATATAAGAGCTGGTACCGCAAAGAACGTGAGAATCCCGAAGATAACTACTGGGATAGCCATATAGATAATCCATGGACGAAATTTTCCTTTCACGAGGTCTGCTGGTTGGCGATCAATCCAACCTCCGATAATAGGATCATTAATGGCATCCCAAATACGTGCGACAAGAAGGAGAATCCCCACCGAGGCTGCAGTGAGTCCTAATACATCTACATAGAATAGCGTCAGATAACTAGCTGTAAGCATAAAGAACATGCCGTTAGCAAAGTCCCCAAAAAAATATCCCAATTGATCTCTAAACCCAAATTTTGGTTTTTCTATCATTTTTGTGACTCCTTTTATTTTTTATAACCATAGTTAGGAATTTTTGCCCAACGATCCTTCATATGGTGGGCTACCAACTTAGGTTTACGATCTCTTGTAAATACACCTTTTTTATTTCCTTGAACACGAAATATTCCTTGGGATGTGGCAAAATCTGCAAAGTTCCAAATTTGTTCCCCTATAAAAGTAGGATAACGATCAAGAACTGCATGATTTACTTTGAGACATTCAACCTGATATTCTTCTGTAAACATAACTGGGGTGGCCTCGTGCATACCTGCAACGGTATCTGCTCCATATTCTGTGAACATAATAGGGGTATTAGGACAACGTTTAACCCATCCATCCATTTCGGCGGATAATGCAGCGTCAACACGATCCAATTCCGCTCCCAAGTAATACCAACCATAGTAACGATTGAGGCACAGAACATCAACAATATCAGCAACTTGGCAACTATCAGGAGTGCTAAACATATGCGTAACAATAGTAATGGGACGTTTTTGAGGATCGAGAGATCGGGTAAGGTCAAAGAGTTCTTGGTGATATTCTTTAGCTCCCACGTATTCGGTAGCGGATTCGTTAGAAAGACTCCACATTACAACACAAGGGTGATTTTTATCACGGCCTACTAGCTCTTGCATATCTTGACGGTGCTGGGGCATTGTCTGAATTTTTTCCCATGTATTGGGTTTAGGAGCATCCCCTCCCATAAGAGAGAACCCAAATGCCATATGTAAACCTACGGCAGCACATTCGTTAATAACTACAATGCCTTCTTTATCTGCCAATCTCATCATTTCCTCGGAGTAAGGATAGTGAGAGGTGCGGAAAGAGTTGGCATTAATCCATTTCATTAGGGAAAAATCTTTGAGATACATTGCTTCGTTAAGACCACGACCATTAACGTGGGCATCTTCGTGTTTCCCAAAGCCTTTGAAATAAAAAGGCTTATTATTGATAAGAAATTTGCCATTTTTAACTTCTACAGTACGAATACCAAAGGACTCTTCATAAACATCTTTACCAAAAGTGACTTTTAGCGTATAGAGGTATCCTGCACCAGGTTCCCAAAGAGTAGGATTTGAAACTTTTACGCTTCCTTTTGCTCCAGAGCCTGTAGCGACCGATTTCCCTGCATGATCAAATACTTCGACATTAGTATCACCTGAGCCTTGGGTTAAGACAGAATATTCAACAGTGCCATCAATCTGTGTGTTGATTTCAATATCTTTAATATATTGTTTGGGAGTAGAATACAGACGGACAGAACGTTGAAGCCCTGCATAGTTGAAAAAGTCTGGCATTCCTGATGGGACTTTGACCGTTGTTCCATTTGCTAAAACAACATCTTTATACCCACCTGCAGGCAATGTGGACCAATCCAACAAATTAGAAATAGCTACTGTTATTCTATTCTTTCCAGAAACCATAAGATCTTGTACTTCTACTTCAAAGGGGAGAAACCCTCCCTTATGTTCTACTGCAAGTTTACCATTGATATATACCTTAGCAGTATGTGTTGCAGCATCCAAACGAAGCATAAGTCTCTCTTTTAGAAGGCTTTCTGGTAGAGTGGTTTCTGTTTCATACCACATCCAACCAACATGATCCCGAAATTCTGTCCCTTCATGCAGATCATTAAATGATGCTGGCACAATCATATTTATAGTGCCCACTAAGGGAGCTTCAAACCATTTATTTTTAAATCCGACTCCTTCTAAGTTTTGATTTTCATCTAATTTAAACTTCCATACCCCGTTTAGGGATACCACGTGTCGACTTTCCGTCATAATGGGATAGAGCATATAAAACCTCTCCTTATATATTTTGGTTTATTAATAATTTAACGTATAACAAACTTTGTTATATCAAAGCCAAATTTAATTTCCCATTGGAAATTTTTACCATCCGCAAAACGATTGATTGCAACTTGACCATTGCCAAACCAGAAGAAACGGGGTTCAATAAAGAAACTTGCTTCTTCCCAGAAGAACTGAAGTCTAGGATTGAATCGTAAGCGGAAAGCATCCAAAGCTGTAGTTCTAGCCATAATGGTTCCATTAATAACAAACTGGAACTCAGGACGGAGTGCAAACCACTTGACAAATCTCATTTGGTAGGCGACTCTTATTTCTAAGCTGTCAAATGCACTTTGAGTGATCGTAGAAGCCGATGTTTGAGTTCCTAAAATATAGAATCTAGCATCTAACATAAAGATAAAGGTATGAGAATACATCCGGCCGGAATTTGGAAGTCTATAATTCCACCAAATAAAAGGTCCCATGGTTCCCTGACTTGAGACCGAAAAGGTTAAAATGTTAAAGACACCTATCGTTCCCGAAAGATCCATACTAAAGGGACTACTAAGTTTAGTTAATCCTGGTGTAAGTAGTCGTTGGGCAGTTGGAAGCCACAAAGCTTGAGCAACAAATCCCATCGTTAGCCAACGAGCACTGCTAAAGTTTTGAGAATAGGTCATCTTTGAGTCTAGCGCAGACATCCCTCGTTGACCTATGGGAGCAGATAATTCACCCGTCCCATATTCAAAATAGATATTAAAAAATGAAAATACAGGTCCCCATCTATTTGGGGCAGCACTTGATGCTGGTGCTTTGACAGAATTTGCACTTGTTTCTTGACCATACCCTCTGGCTCCTAATAAAACAACTAAACTAAAGATAACTAATTTTTTCATAAGATTTCTCCTAGGAAATGTTATAATACTAATATGATAATACTAGCATATTAGTATTATCATAATGCATTTTATAAAAATGTCTACAAAAAAAAGTACATTTTTTTTATACATCATAACTATCTTTATTTTATATAGTTAAATTATAAACCATGAGGTAAACGAATTCTAATGCCCTATTAATAGATTTATAGTTCCTTGTAATATTCTTGTACAGGCACCAAAAATCTGTTATAATCAGATCGAATGATAAAATAACAGGACTTATCAAGCCTATACAAAGTACTACTCCTAGATATAGAATATAAACCTGAGTATTTGGTGATTTTTCTCTTAGGCTATAATTTACAGGAAAATTTATTTTTATCTCTTTATAAAATATATAAATATATATGTAAGTGTATTGCCTCCAAAGGGCTTATTTATCAATAACTATAATAAACTGTTATGGTAGTATGGAGGTTTCAATGATCATAGAAAAAGATATTAAGGATTATCGAAATGTTGGAGACTACGCATATACGATACTAAGGACAAACATTCTCAATCTCCATTTTAAACCTGGTCAAAAAATCTCTGAGGTAGAGGTATCTGAATTTCTAAACATTTCGCGCACCCCCGTAAGGGAGGCGATTATTCGACTTGTTCAAGAGAGACTATGCTATGTACAACCTCAGCGAGGAACTTTTGTCTCCAAAATTGACCTCTCCTTAGTAGAAGAAGCCCGTTTTGTACGGCGTTCGTTAGAGGAAAAAATAGTGTTGTTAGCTATTCAGCACTTTACCCAAAAAGATATTGAGGATTGCTTTAGCATCTTAGAAGATCATAAAAAAATACCTCAAGATGATTTTGAAGAGCATTTTTATTATGATGAGCTTTTTCATCGACAACTATATATGATTTGTGGAAAGAGTCGAGCATGGGATATGATAAAGGTCTTCGATTGGGACTACTTGCGTATTCGATATCTTGCATTGGTAGATCTTACTAAATCTCCTAGTATTATTCAAGAACATGAGGCAATTTTAACTGCAATTACTAATAAAGATCCGGCATTAGCTATAGCAATCACGTTAGCCCACCTAGATCGTTGGTCTGTTGAGAGCACACTAGTATCAGAACGCCACTTAGAATATTTTAAAGTATAAGTCAAAGATGGGACGTTATCTCCTCCAATAAGGGTAATTTTCTAAAATTATCTCATTGGAATGGTCACCAAAAAACTGGAGAAAAAATAACAGGAGCAACCCGTTGTGCCTTTGGCACCGTGGAAGGTTACACTTTAGGGGATAGGAGTATGAAATGAAAGTAAGGAAACGGTATTCAATCCCTACCTATAGTGGAACAGCACGAAGACTTTAAAGACCTTATTATTTCACAAATTCTGCTTACGGATGGAATTTCTGTAGCAGAGTTAGCTCGTAGATATGAAATTTACCCTCTCCCTTTGGTCGGGGCACTAGGTCAGATAAGACTATCCAACAGTGGAAAACTATTCCCTACCCTCAGAGGAACGTGCCAATACTATGCCGATAAATCCTGACAAGCCAAAGGCAGTGCTTTAGTATAACCGTGGCAGGAAAGTCTCCTTACAAACCTTTAAAAGGCTCCAAAAAGACTGCGTAGCGGATCGCCTTAAAAATGTGCAAGTTGTTCAAATCCCATAATTAGGGACGTGCCAGATAGAGTCATCCAGCTTTTATTATGCATCCCTCTCCTTTCAGCGGGGACGTTCCGGAATGCGGAACACATGCCCAGCATAGAAAGAGATTGTTTACATCCCCCAAAGGTAGGGATAGAGAAAAGCTCTTAGAAATACAAATTGAACGTATATTTCTCGCAGATCCCCTGAGCGGGAAGAAAAACCGAGGAACCTATGGTGTGCGGAGGATTCACAATAAATTAGCTGAAGAAAGCATTAGAACATCTCTAAGGCGTGTTAGACGTATAATGCGACGTCTCAATCTAGTTGCAAATGACAATCCAAAGCCCCTAGTCAGGGAGCACATTCATAGGGCGAACATTGTTTGCCAAAATTTCAAGACATCCGAGAAAAACCACCCTTCCCTTAGACAGGGCGTAGACAGAGTATGGCTCTCTGATATAACATACGTTAAAGTTAGAGAGTTCTAATAATGTTATTTAGTTTGTGTTTTGGATTTATATAACAGAAAAGTTATAGGTTATGCTCTGCTTGCGCCATTTAGGGTGGAAAAATCTCCCACCGCTATGTTGAAAGAAGCTCTAGACAATGCGATTTTTGTAGAGCGTCCTCAAAAAGGTGTTATATTACATTCTGATCAAGGATAAAAAATCCGTAATTACTTCGTAAAACGGCTTTTTACATATACCTCTAATTTAATAGAAAACCTGCGAAGCGTGTAAAGAGAAAAATATCCGACCCCTGCATTCGGGACGTTCCAGCAATCTTTTAGTGCAAAAGGCTGCCCTTTTGACTGCGTAGCGTGCCTGTGGTATAATGCTCCGACTGTTTACGTCCCCTTGCGGGATGGAGTCTTTCTTCGCTACAGCTAAGAAAGAGGAGATTAATAGAAAGAAATATACGCTACGCAGCTTATGAAGA
>JBOFWL010000138.1:0-4004 GCA_051653605.1 Brevinema sp. | reverse complement strand
CTCTCCCTCAAGCTGTGCCATAGTAGGGTCTACACTTTCTAAAATCGCACCTTTTTCAATGAGCCTACGGGTGCGTTTTTTCTGCTCTGCTTGTCTGTCCCTTGCCTTGATTTTCTCGGCTTGATGGGTTAGCTGTTGCAGAAACAGCCTGTCCGTTTATTTGTATGGTAATCTCCATAACCGTTCCTCCATTCAGATTTTTTTGGTCTGAATGGAGAAGGTGGAGAGCGACAACGAGGGTCTATGAACGCAGAAATGCCCGACTGAAATTCATAAAATCTCAATCGGGCATAGCTATGTTTTTGTATTTGGTTGCAACATAAAATTACTGCATTACAGGCGGATTGTGATAGCGTAATCCTTTTTCAGTTTAGTGCTTTTTGAAATCACCTTTAGCATAGCAAATCCTCCTACGAAAAAGAGCCGACAACCACGAGTTTCATTCTCTCGGGTTATCGGCTCTGCGTCTGTGCGGCTGGCTCTTTGATAACAGTTGTATTTAGTTGTTCAACATTCACAATGCTTTCCTGCTTACATTTAGGGCAGTAGAGAGGGTAGTTGATTAAAATGGTGTCTTTTCTAATTCTGTCACGAGTTTTACTACCGCAAGCAGGGCATAGTAGCCATTCTGTTATGTGAAATAAATTTTTTTTGTCCATCATTCCTCCGATTTCTTTGTCATTTTACTCATCATTGCTCCCATTTTAAGAGGAAAAAGATAGCACAATTTGGTCTGAACTTGCTGAATAACAGAATGACAAATACAATAACTATTTTTATGTATCCGGCGAGCAAGACCACGACCAACTATTTGTGGGTTTGCTAAGAAATCTTTTGGTATTGGAAGTGGTTCAGCCGATTTTGTTCTCGTAAGAGGAGGTTGCATTATATGAAAACTAATTCCTCTATCTTTATATTCAAGGCTTAAACATTTAGCCAAAGATTCTATTGCACCTTTTGACGAAGCATATGGACTAATATTATGAAATCCTGTAACCCCAACACCGGAGCTTACAAAAATTACTTTTCCGCTTTGCATATGAGGTATGGCACATTTCGCAAGCCTTAACGCACCAAGATAATTTACATTCAAAACATCTTCATAGATACTGTAATCAGTATCCTCCATTGATTGAAATGTACATATGCAGGCATTATGGATAGCAATATCAATTGTGCCACAGGTATTCACACTTTGTTTTATGCTTTTCTGCATATTTTCTGTGTTTCGGACATCACACAAGATTGGAAAAACTTTGTTGGGATATTTGTTTGCTAAATTAAGTAATTCGCTAATATCAATATCAAGCGCTGTTACATTGTGTCCTTGCTCCAACAGCTCAATAACCATATAATATCCTATGCCTTGATTTGCACCCGTAATTAATATATTCATGCTATCGCTCCTTTTTATAAATACTTAAAAAATTTTTTGTTGCTTCCATAGCTGAGTTTAAGAATAAAGTATTGTTCTTTTCGCCACAATCATACGTCATGTATTGATTGAAATATAAAAATATTGGTGAGTAGTACTCCAACGCAATATGCCGAGTGTCAAGCTTTTTCAAGTAACCAATGTCTTGCAATTTTTTAATAATTGTCATTTGAAACTCTATAGGATTTTCAATGCACCATCTAATATATTCTTTTCTCAATTGTTCATTATGGCTACGTTCGTGTGTCATTATCATAATAAATTTACTGACAAATTCATTCATTAAGTAGTTCTTAATATACTGCTCTGTCACATTGTAAAAATCATTATCAGTTATCATTGTAATGCTATCACTCATATGTTTCATAAAGACCATCATTTCCTCAGAGATGGATATAAATTTGTCCATTAGTGAATCAAGGATTGCCTGTTTGTTTTTGTAGTGAAAATATAATGAGCTATCTTTAATTCCAATTGCTGAAGCAATATCTCTTACTGAAGCTGCGTTAAATCCTTTCTGTGAAAATAAATTTAATGCTGCGATTTGTATCATTTCTTTTGTTTCCATTTTAATCTCCTTTTCGTCTAGCTATAGCATAAAACACGTGATAGAGTTTATCTTTTGTACTCAATTTGAAACATTAAATATAAACCAACTCTGCAAAAATAATTTCCTCTACCTGAGCCTTAACCGTATTCATCAAGCCCACCCACCTCATTTGGTCGGTAGCTTTGAGTTGTTCCGTAGCTCCTGCGGCTTTCGCCATTTGGGGCATGAGCTGTGCCAGTCGTTCATTGGCGGCTCGGTCTGCTTCAAGCAAATGGGCATAGAGCTTTTCGGATAAAAGCAGGTGGCTATACAGGGCAGGGCGGTATTCCTGTAAATAGGTTTTTCGCATTCGTCCATACTTGCCGATAGGGGTTTGCGGTTGTCTGCTCAATATCAAATTGGGAATAAAGTAATCGCCGCTACGGATATACTCTAAATTGTTCATGTTGATGTTCCTTTCTCGCTCCCTTAAAGGGTAGCTGTTCGGGTCGGAATGGTGGCTAATTGTGGCTCCAAATGCGGCAAACTGCCTGTAAGGATATACACACCCTTTGCCATGTCCTCGGCACGAAGGGCGGCTTTCTTTTCCTCCATTTTCTTGCGTTTCTCGGATTTTGTCCGTTCCTCATATTCTCGCTGTTTGCCGTTTGCCTTGCGGCGTAAATAGTTTTGATGCAGCCTATCCTTGCGTTCCTCTTTCTTGCGTAATTCCTCTTGTTCCTCGGCGGTGAGAACAACCTCACCAAAGTGGGGCGGTATGTATCTGCCTACGAAATTGAAGTAGATTTCAACCGTTTGTGTGGTGTCTTGGCTGCCTTTGCGGTCACGCTCATGGACAAGTATTTTTTCTACAAACTCATTGAGCATGGTGTTTGTCATGGTGTCGAAATTCTCGTATTTCTCTATAAGAGCAATGAATTTACTGGCTGATTTTTGGCTCTGCTCAAAGCCGCCGATTGCCCTTTCAAGCTCGGTAATCTCGTCTGCAAGCTCACCCTGTTCTTTGGCATACTGGGCATCCAAGGCGGCATATCGGCTGTCGGGGAGCTTGCCTAAAGCGTTATCCTCATAGATTTTACATATCAGCTTTTCAAGCTCTGCGGCTCGTTTTTCTGCTATGACAAGCCGTTTCTTTTGCTTGTTGATATGGGCAGTCTGCTGTGCGGTTTGTGTTTCCTGCACTGTCCGTATAAACTCGGCTCGGTCACTCTTAGAGTAATCCGCAATCGCTTTCAGCATATCGGCAACCAATGCCATAACCACCTCGGCTTTGATACGGTGTTGTGTGGGGCAAAGCGTTCCAACAGGCACTTTACTGTATCGGGAGCAAGTATATTGGGGTGTGCGTTTTCCATTGCTCGTGCGGTGAACATACATCTTGCCGCCGCAATCGGCACAGTACATCAGTCCTGTTAATGGCTGTAATTCGCCAAACCCATCGGGATAGCGGCGAACATTGGAACGGATACGCTGCACGTTGTCAAAGGTTTCTTGGTCGATAATCGGCTCATGGGTATTCTCGAAAATTGTCCATTCGTTTTCATTTACATAGTGGCTTTTCTTGTCCTTAAAGTGCTTGCGTGTCTTGAAATTAACGGTATGTCCTAAGTATTCACGTTTTTTGAGGATATGGGCAATGGTTGACGAACCCCAACCGCAAGGGTCTTTGAAAGTCTTGCTCTTATTCACACCCTCGCCATGCCTTGCAAGGTGGACAGAGGGAATTTCAATCTTTTGTTGTGTAAGTAGCTCTGCAATCTGATACGGTCCGAAACCCTCCATTGTTAGGCTGAAAATCTGTCGTACAATGGCGGCGGCATCATCATCAATTACCCACGCTTGCCGCTTTTCATCTGCCCAAAGATAGCCATAAGGCACTTGTTCAAAGTAACATACACACAGATTCTATTATCATTCATTCTTCGGACGCTGATGATGCCTATGCAAAGCTTTTGGCTTCCTACTACGGTAACCATCAGGAATTATGTTTTGGAGAATTCATGTCCACAGTCGAAGTAC
>JBOFWL010000137.1:0-5098 GCA_051653605.1 Brevinema sp. | reverse complement strand
CCCAGATTACAAAGGCGGTGGGTGCGTTTCTTTCGCTCGCCCTGTTCCAGAAACTTCTTTCGGTTCTCAAGGCGGTTGAGCTTGTGCTGCTCCTGTGCAAGCCTTGTTTCAGCTCGCTCTTTTTCAGCCCGAAGCTGTTCAAGGGTTTTCGGTTTTTCCATTCTGTTTGACCTCCTTTTTTGAAAAATGGGTATAAAAAAAGACCGCCGACTTTTTCACATGACGATGTGTGTCAACGGTCTTTTTTTCGTATTTAGTTGTTTGGTGCATTTACAAATGAAATCTATTAGAAATCGACAGTAAAAATGACTTGGCAATTTTCTTTCAATGCGTTCTCATAAAAAGCAAGAATATCTTCACTCCAACCTAAAGTATGTTCTAATCCGTCATTGTCTTTATGCATGAAATCTTCATCTTCAATATTCCAAAAATTCTTTTGTATTATTTCTTGCAAATTATTTTGACGAAGATATTCGACAATATCACTGACTTCTTGATGATTTTTCAATGTAATAATTTCATCATCTGTTTCTATAAGGATTTCTCCACCAAAAATAATATTGGTAGGGAGGCAGTTATCTTCTTTCCATTGTCCACCACCTAAGCAATACTGAATTCCTTCCCATGCTTTATCTAATTCACAACTGCGTGGACTTCCGATCAAAGCTTCTTCAATTTCTTCCAACATATAATCATATCGTTCTTCTTCCGGCGTAGAGCGAAGTTTTGTAACTTCTTCTTCATTCAATGCGTAAAGCATACCTAATCTTGACATATTCTTTCACCTCATAATTTTGTTCTCAATACTCTGATTTAATGTAAGCCAACTTGCTGGCGGCGGACGGTTCTCAAAACCGTCTGCGGACGGCAAGTACACAGGGGATAACCGCATAAGCGGTGCAAGGGGGTGTAGCCACCTTGACGGAACGAAGTGACGAAACATTCTCGGTCATGCAGCCTTTTTCTGCTGACAGAGAATGAAGCTCCGCAGGACGCACGATACTCCCGACAGGAGAGTATAGAAGTGCGCCCTTTAGTTCCTAAAGGGATTCTGCTTTGGTCAATGACATAAGTCATGGTAGCATTAAAAAGTAATTACAAAATTATTCTTTATCATATACATAATAATGATTGCCTTCACAAAACACAAATAAACGATCTGGATAATCTTTAGAAGAATAAATATCACAATTAAGCAACTCAGAATTTCCACTAGCTTGAAAATTTTGAGTAGGAAGAGTTGTGCCTGAAATTGTATCTTTAATAGTTCCTACATATTCAAGGGAATCTTTATCTACTATAAAGTTTTCGGATTTTTCTGAGGATAAACTATAAACAACATTATCATACATAAGAGATGGTTTATATGCCCCACTATCTGTTCCATTTTTATTCGTTTCGCTTTTTTTACAAGAGGAAAAACTAAAAATTAGAAATAAACACAACATAATATATATAACTTTTTTCATATGGATTTTCCTCCTTTATTTTGTTAATAAATAGTATCAGTAATAATTGGTATAGCGGTGGTAGTTTAACTACCACCGCATAGATTCGTTCTTATTTTCTTACTTTATAGATAGTGCAATCCCATTTAAATGAAGATTCAGAATTTATCACATATGTTTTTGAAGATTGGCTTATGGTTTCAGTCTCTGAATACCATGGATTCCATACAGTATATGTAGAAGCGTTGTTGTTAAAGCCGCAAATTGCAAGTGCGTGTCTTGCTTTTTTGTAACTGCCAGAACCAGCACATCCTGCATAAAATGGACTATCATTGTTGATTTCTGAAACAACAGTACTGTTTGATAAAGTGGATGAGGATTCGGTTGTCTTTGAAAAACCTTTGTCTTTTGCATAAGAAACAAGCTGACTTCTCGATACACTTTCATTCTTCAAATTTGAACTATTTGGATAAAAATGTTTCATAATAGTTTCTGCAGTAATAGAACTTCCTGCTCCTTTATATCTCAAAATAGATGACATAACAAAAGCAGCACACCATTGTTGATCTGATTGAGTTTCTTTCATATCAAGAGTAAGTGTTGGAAGCACTTGCTCTGGTAAGTGGCGATTCAGCAAACATAATTGGAGTTGAAATATCTGTTACTACTTTGTTATCAGTAATAGGAGTTGCGTTTGCTACACTTGCACTTGGTTCATAGCCCGGATGTCGTTTTTCCAGAAGTGTTACATTATCTTTCAACCTTGCTAATACATTTCCTGCTTCCATATAAATATATAAAGGTTCGCTTTGTGAAGTGCTATATCTATAATTATTCAGCTCTTTAGCCATATAACGGGAAAGAATTCCTGTATATCCCGTTTCATCCATATATACTCGGAATGTGTATATAATTTGCCCATCTGAAAAAACAGGAAAGAAGAACACATCAGTACTTTCATAAGTATTGCTTCCGAAAGTAAATGGACTTCCCATTGTTATACTGCTGAAATTAACATTTTCTTCTTCTGAGCGTGCAAGCAAAAACTTATAAATATTATTTTGTGCATAAGTAAGCACACCATCAGGAACTTCCTCAGTTGCCAAATAAAATCCGTTATTTGTGTTTAAGTTACTTGCACTTGCACTTACCGGAAGGAACCCCATAGTAAAGGCAAAAATCATTGTCAACAAAGCCGCAACGCTACGGCTAAATATCTTCTTTCTATTCATTAAAAAGCCCTCCTTTGATTTTGAATTATAAAAAACCACAAAACTCTATGTTCATTGGAATCACCACTTTCTTATTTCAAAGTGCACATCTTCTTGTACACTTTGATTATAACACAACTATTTTAATAAACTCAAGTTGGCAAAATAAACAAATTACATTGTTTCAGTTTAGTAACATAAAAAGCAAACACATATCAAAGTGATTTTCTTGACATACCAATCATAATATCAGGAATAGGTAATCCCCTTGCTGTGTGTAGGGCAATATCATGCGGTCTTTGTTCCTTTCTGCGGTTCTCTCTGCGGTAAACTGCTCACCGGGATAAATACGCCCTTTGCAATATCCTCGGTGCGGATAGCGGCTTTTCTGGCTTCGATTTCAGCCTTTTTCTTAGCTTTGGTGCGTTCCTCATATTCTTTCTGCTTGCCGTTGGCTTTACGCTTCAAATAGTTCTGATGAAGCCTGTCCTTGCGTTCCTCTTTCTTACGGATTTCCTCTAATTCCTCTGGTGTCAGCTCCACTTCTCCAAATGCCGGGGGAACGAAACGCCCAACAAAATTGAAGTAAATCTCAACCTCCTGTGTGGTGTCTCGGCTACCTTTGCGGTCACGCTCATGGACAAGGATTTTCTCAACAAATTCATTGAGTATGGTAACGGTCAGCGTGTCAAAATTCTCGTATCTATCAATCAGAGCGATAAAACGGTCAGCGTCCTTTTCATGCTTTTCATAGCCCTTAACTGCCTTTTCCAGAGCAGAAATTTCAGCAGTCAGCTCACTTTGTTCCTTTGCATATTGAGTGTCCAGCATTTCATATCGGCTGTCCGGCAGTCTCCCCAGAGCATTGTCCTCATAAATCTTACAGAGCAGCACTTCCAGCTCAGAAACTCTCTGCTTGGCGGTGGCAAGGCGTGTCCGCTGTTTTCTGACCTCTGCGGTCTGCTGGCTGGACTGTGCTTCCTGTACCACCCGGATAAACTCGGCTCGGTCATGCTTGGCATATTCGGCAATGGCTTTGAGCATATCAGAGATGAGGGAGAGTACCACATCTTCATTGATACGGTGCTGTGTGGTGCAGAGCTTTCCAACAGGGACTTTGCTGTATTGGGAGCAAGTATATTGAGAAATACGCTTGCCGTTGTTGGTACGGTGGACATACATCTTGCCACCGCAGTCGGCACAATAAAGCAAGCCAGTGAGGGGAGCAGCTTCGCCCCAGCCGTTAGGGTAGCGTCTGACATTTCCTCGGATTTTCTGCACAAGGTCAAAAGTTGGCTGGTCGATGATTGGCTCATGGGTATTTTCAAAAATCGTCCATTCGTCCTCCGGCACATAATGGCTTTTCTTGTCCTTAAAATGCTTGCGTGTTTTGAAATTGACCGTATGCCCCAGATACTCACGCTTTTTAAGGATTTCTACAACGGAAGAAGCACCCCAGCCGTACACATCTTTGAAAGTCTTGTTTTTGTTCACACCCTCTCCAAACTGTGCAAGGTAAGCAGATGGTATCAAGATTTTTTCCTCTGACAGCTTCTTTGCAATCTGATATGGTCCGAAACCGTCTATTGTCATGGCAAAGATACGCTTTACCACCTCGGCTGCTTCCGGATCAACTAACCACTGGGTTCTGTTTTCATTCCAGAGGTAGCCGTAAATGACTGTACCTGTGAGGTGCTTGCCGGACTTGCCTTTGGACTGGAAAGTGGAACGGATTTTGCGGCTGGTATCTCTGGCATAATACTCATTCATAATATTACGGAATGGGGTAAAATCATCGTCCCCTCTGGCACTGTCCACACCGTCATTGATGGCAATTAAACGGACACCACGCTGACGCAGTATCTCCATAATCTGACCGACTTTCAGATAGTCACGCCCCAGTCGGCTCATGTCCTTGATACAAAGGTATTCCACATTCCCGGCTTCCACTTCTTTCATCATTGCCAGAAATCCGGGACGGTCAAAGCAAGTACCACTGATACCGTCATCAGTAAAATGGACTGTATTGGAAAAGCCCTGACGGTCAGCATATTCTTCAAGTAGCTTCTTCTGGTTCGATATGCTGTTGCTCTCGCCTTGCTGGTCATCGTCTCGGCTCAATCGCTCATAAAGAGCAGTGATTTTTTCGTTTCTTCTCATGGCTTACGCTCCTTTCTTCGATTTTAGGTTGTGTGTTCTAAGAGACTTCCCAACCGCTTGATTAAGAAGTCTTTTAGAGCATACAACACCTGCGGCTAATTTGTACTTCTTATACTGCCTTACCGCAAAGTGCTGTGGGTCTTTTTCCTCAAGCCTGTCAAACATCAAATCCACATTGTTCTTAAACTCCTCATCGTCCTCACGGACTTCACTGGCATTGATAAACTCAATCAGCGTGGTGAAGTTCTGCTCATGTTCGGGGGCTTCATAGTAGATATA
>JBOFWL010000136.1:0-1062 GCA_051653605.1 Brevinema sp. | reverse complement strand
ATTAGTTTTATTGTGGAACCATATAGTTTGTTTTTGGCTTATGAAATTAAAGACGACGCACAACTTATGAAGTCTATTCCAGAGGATTACGAACTGGTTGAAAGTGCCATGTTTAATGATACGATTCCTCGAAAATGTGTGATTATTGGTGCCTTTAATGTGCATACCAGCGTCTTTTGGGGCAATCGTGTGGAGGTGTATATCATTGCTCGTCACAAGAAAACAGGGTTTGTTTCTTGGCTTATTCAAGAATACGAGACAAATACCATCAGTTATGACCCAGGCAGAGGGTTCATTCCGCCAGGGACGAAGCATTCCATTTTAACGACATCATTTTTAGGAGAAGTCATTCTAGATGTTGAAGGCGAGACTTCTGGAAATAAAATACAAGTGAATGCCAACTTGAAAAAGGGAGAATGGAAGGAGCTCACCCAATCGCTATGGATTGAAGGAAACTTATCTGTTGATTACGGTAATTCCCTATCAGATGTTAAAACAAAACCATTTGCTTTAATTTTTGATCCTGAGGAAATGAGAGAAGCATTGTCCATTTCTCCAACTGCATATCAGGTGATTGAAAATACTTTTTTACAAGGGATAATCGAGACGGTGCCATTTGAGGTGTGTTGTTTTCCGTTTGCCCAGCATTTCTATACAACAAGTATGCCATTAGAGCACTCCATTAAGAATAGAGCGGATCTTGAACAACGCATCGTAGAAATTAATCAAGCATACCAACAGAAGAAAAGTCCCTTTCCTGCTACACCATTAAAACCGCCATGTCCTGGGTATTGCTACAGCTATGGGTGTAAAAATAGCTGTCGCTTGAGAGAGAAGGAATAAATTGTCTTCACAAATAGGAAAATCATTCAGTTACAAGAAGTGTAAATTTATTCTTCTTGCATGTGAGAATCCCTTCTTTTTGCAATTTACTTATTTCATTAGAAAGTGCACTGCGATCAATAAATAGATAGTCAGCAAGTTCTTGTCTATCAAAAGGAATTGTGAAAGATATTTGTCCTGCTTTTAAGGATTCAGAGGAAAGATAGGACAATAATTTTT
>JBOFWL010000135.1:0-1592 GCA_051653605.1 Brevinema sp. | reverse complement strand
TCTTGAGTTTCCGCAAAATGTAATTTTAGAATGAATAAATCTTCTTAGAGTACCCAATAGCCTCATTTTTAAAAATACTGATTGGCAAAACGCATGATTAGTCGCACTCGAATAAGCCCCGTAGAAACCGGACTTTGGAAGAATTATTCTTTTATACCCAAAGGGCACGATGTCTATCTATACAACCAGCTTAAGGCAGAGTTGACGGTATGCCGGACGTTTCGTCCGGAACCAGAGCCTGACGCCCTCTTTTGCATACGAGAGTATGCCAGAGATACCTTTTGCCAGTCGGTAATAGCAGAAGAAAACTTTTTCTTTTATAGGATTTGCTGTTTTTATGATTGCAACCTTAAGGGCATTTGTTTCTGATTCCATGGAAATCATAGCCAGAAATGCCATGCATAAAGTGATATAAAAGTTAAGTGCATTGATTGATTTCAACTTTCTTACACGGAAGTTTTCAAACTGGAACATCTGCTTTTTACAGCGAAAATATTCTTCAATCTTCCACCTGGAAAAGTAAATGCGAGCTATTTTGATTACATCCTCTTTGGATTTAATTTCTTTATTAGTGGCAAGCATCATTGGATGCTCTGTAATTCCGTAAACGAGCACCAGATTGATATCTTTTCTGGAGGCGGTAATCTGCACTTTAACATGGGAAAGATAAGCATCATGGTCTTTGCCCTTGTAAACGACACTGGTTTTGACCTTACCCTTTCTACGATTACGAAGCTCTGTTGCCTTGGTCCATTTGTTATGATACAGTAGCTTGCGCTTGGATGTCAGACGGATGATGTAATCCTGTCCAAGCTCGTCCAATTTCAGGAACATCTTATTGTCATCATAGCCTCTGTCCATGGCAAAAGTGGCTTTGCCAAAGAGTGCCGCACCCTGTTCCATAGCTTGAAAGGTAATCGTATTTGCAGATTTATAGTCTTTTTCATAAGAAGAATGTATTTTGGAAAATATACTAACAGGATGATTGTTGGAAGTAAGAACACAGGCTTCCGTTACATGATAGCCCTTTTTATAAACATTTTTTGTGGATGTACTTTCAGAACCATCTCTTACGATTCCAAGAGACTCAAATTTATAACCATCTGGTTTCACAACATCACTGTCGTCGATATGAATGACAGGTTCAGAGGGGCCCATTTTTTTGACCTGCTGAAGGTAGGAAGCAGCGGCCGGTGTCGGAGTACCATGTTCAAGATGCCTGGATAGGCGGTCAACGACATTTATTTTCTTAGAAGGCTCATGAAGCTGGTCAACAACATCCGTAAGCAGACAGCTACCAGAAGCTAGCATGCCATAAGTGATGTCTGCTACAAATTTCTTTTCAGGTTTTGAAAGACGTTTGGAAATTTTATTTGTAAAATTTAAAATTTTTCGTTTCAAAGTGTAAGTATTTGATGTAAAATTAGTCATAGGGAATCCCTTTCTTTTTTGTTTAGTAAGATTTTTGTTTGGTAGCTTAATTTTACATCAAAAAAGAATGAGATTCCTTATATTTATGGCATTTTTAAAAAGTTGTTTATAACAATACTGATAGATTCAGGGGTTTGTGGATAAAACTGCGGAAACTCAAG
>JBOFWL010000134.1:0-1711 GCA_051653605.1 Brevinema sp. | reverse complement strand
ATCGTATCGCATTAGTTTGCAACGCACCTAATAGCCAAGAACAAACGACTGCAACAGAGAGGCAGGGAAAAGCCTTGGATAAACTTCATGGCAAAGATCGAAAAATAAAAGAGCTTGAAATGAAGTACCAAAAACTACTGGATGAAAACAGAGAGAGTAAGAATCAAGTCAATACAAACAATAAACCTAAAATAGGCAACAATGAACCTCAAGAACATTAACTGGAAACAACCCAAGTATATGCTTCCAGCAATACTCTATCCGCTTCTGTTGGGCTGTGGCTACTTTATCATAGATATATTCGATACCGAATTAGCCGAATCGCCTACAACGATGCAGACTACAGAGTATCTGAATCCAGATTTACCACAAGCTCAGATTAAGAATGACGGTATTGGTGGCAAATACGACAACATGCAGAAATCCTTTGGTCGCATCCAGGACTTCTCTGCAGTTGGTAATATAGACAGAGATGGTGATGAACGACAGACTGAAGATTATGATTCAAAATACACACAAGAAGATATTGCCCTATTGGACGCAGACGCAGCCCAAAGGACAGCAGAAATGGAAAACGCCAGCAGCGTGCAAGAGAGATTGCGTGAAAGTGCCGAGAAAGGCAAAGTGATGATGACTGACAGTACAAACATCAGCCTAAGTGAAGCAGATCGATTAGCTCGTCACAAGCAACGTGAACAGGAAGCTATGGATGAACTGAACAAAGCTTTAGCAGAGGCACGCCTAAAGGGGCAGAAAGGACTTGACAACGTTGATGAAGCAACAACTACACCTATTACCATAAGTGGAAAGATCGAAATCAATGAGAAGGCTATTTCTGTATTAGATGATGATGCCAAATCTCAAGCTGTAATTAAGAAGGTCAAGACCACCTCTGACTACTTTAATACATTAACAGAGAACGAAAAAGAGCCCCAATTGATTAAAGCTATTATAGATGAAAATATCAAGGCTATTGATGGGTCAAGAGTCCGACTTCGTTTATTGGATGATGTCGAAATTAATGAAGCTGTGGTAAAAAGAGGCTCTTACATCTATGCTATCATGAGTGGCTTTGGTAGTCAACGAGTAAAAGGCAACGTGAATAGTCTAATGGTAGATGATGAATTGGTGAAAGTCAGTCTATCTATTTACGACACAGATGGATTGGAAGGCCTCTATGTTCCAAGTAGTTCCTTCCGTGAGACCTCCAAGGATGTAGCTTCAAGTGCAATGAACGGTACCATGTCTATGAATAACGGTAATACAGACAATAGCTTTACACAATGGGGAATGCAGGCTGTGCAGAATGCTTATACCCGAACAAGCAATGCTATTAGTAAGTCTATTAAGAAGAACAGTGTCAAACTGAAATACGGTTCGTTTGTATATCTGGTGAATGGTCGTGAGAAGAGAGATAAATAACAGTCAAATAAAACAAGAAAATCAAGAAAGAATGAACATACGAAAGATGTCTGCCGCTATTGCGGTATTTGCAGCCTCTATCAATGGAGCCGTTGCCCAGCAAACCTACGAGGAGATGGAACGTCTCACGGTAAATGAGCAAGCAACAACTATTATCACTGCTACCGAGCCTATCCGCTTTGTGGATATTTCAACAGATAAGGTAGCTGGAGATCAACCAATCAAAAATACCATACGATTGAAACCTAAAGAAGGTGCGCATGAAGATGGAGAAATTCTTGCTATTGTT
>JBOFWL010000133.1:0-14446 GCA_051653605.1 Brevinema sp. | reverse complement strand
AAGAACGGCGTTGCTTTTCCACTACCACCACAGTCATTTAAGCATCTTGCTCTATGAGAATCACAGTATGCATAACCCTCTACATCTTCATCTTGACCTTCTGTCTCTGCTGTCTTTTCTCCATTGCCTTTTGGTAACTTGTTTTTTTCACTCATCTTTTAATCTCCTTCTAATTCAGTGTACTTATGTATGGTGTCGTATTACTATTACAATCATTTAAACATTTAGATTTACTAGAAGCACAATATGCATATCCTTCTACTTCATCTGTTTCATTTTGAAGCTGTTTCTCAGCTATTTCTTTATTTTCTTTTTCCATAATTTAATTAAGATCACTCAAGAATGGAGTTGCTTTTCCACTGCCACCACAGTCATTTAAACATCTTGCTCTATGAGTCTGGCAGTATGCATATCCTTCTACATCCTCATCCTGATCGGTTCCTTCGGTTACGGATTCTCCGTTACCTTTTGGTAGCTTGTTTTTTTCATTCATAATTAATTCTCCTTTTTCTTTTATTTTTTCTTAGTATCTTTTCCCATTTTCATGGCTTATCTCTTGCCGTTCCCATCATCGCTCCTTTCCGTTACTTTAAGTAACTTTTCATATACACACAGTAGCACAGCCTTTCGTGAATGTATATCGAGATTGATTAACTCGACTTACTCAGTGCGTAATTAACCCTGAGTAAGGAAATATCACCTTACCCTACTTATATGTACCATGGCATAAAAATCATTAATATTTTGTGCCACATTCACAAGCAGCTTTGGCTTGGGGCTCTGACTGACTTAGAGACCTCCCCTCGCGCCTTTCTTAATCTATTATTCTTAGAAAAGTCTTTCCTCCATCGATTCTTTCTGCTGACTGAATTTTCATTCCTACAGGCTCATCGTTTTACTACAACTTCACATCCGCACCCTTGTCACGACAATTCTTCTTGAGTGCTTCCACACAACCTCGTAATGGTTTTCACCCGCTCTCTTCTATATGATAATCTCATCAAATACAAAGGAGATCATTATGTCAAAAAACAATGTTTCAACTATTGAAATGGGACACTTTAAGTTCGCTCTGATTGCTCCAGTCATTCAGGGTGTCTTTCCTGACCCTTCCGCTGCCGCTTACTATCGCCGAGTTACTGCCAACCCCTTAACGCTACCCGATGGCAAGTCCGTCAAATATCAGCCCACCACCCTTGAGCGCTGGACCGCTCATTATCGCATTGGTGGCAGGACTCTCTCAGGTCCAAACCACGTAAAGACAAAGGCAGCACCAGAGCTCTCTCTGATGTATCCATTGAAGAAACCTATCGACTCAAGGAGAAATACCACAGGCTTAATGCCACACAGATCCACCTTTGCCTCATACAGGATGGCTTTCTTCCCGCTACAGTTTCAGTTGCTGCCGTTCAACGATTCACCAAAAGACAAGACCTTAAGTCGGCTCGCAGTCTAAATATCAAAGATCGCAAAGCCTTTGAAGAAGATCAAATAGCTTTTTATAAAATGTAGTATCAATAGACAAACCCAAAACACGGGTTGCCCACTGATACTATATTTTAATTCATTATAGCTAGATTTATTATTAATCGCGCAGACAGCGCTTTCGCTTTTTCTACATACCACGAATCATTTTTACCAATTTAACTTTCCATGGATAATAAAGCGCCCACTGTTACTCTGATTATCACAGGTCGAAAGCGTGATAAATTTATCTTCTAATGAACTCTCAACCACTGTTCTAATCTCCGTCTTACCTAACACAAACTTATGGAACTCCAGCACATCCTTCTCTTCCGGAAAATAGTATGTATACGCTCTATTGGCCGTACTCCCTTGGTATGCAGATATCACTTGATACTGCAAAACATCATATGGGGTGTAAACGTAAAGGTATGTCGTCTGTGACAGCTCCTTATAGTGCTTCAGCGCCGCGAACATTGTCCCGTCTTTCATATGATGACCATATACAATCGAATTGGTATCACCAAAGTTCGGATCATTATTGCAATCCAAGAAAATACTTCCGCATCTCCCGGCTTCACCCGTTGGCAAGTGATTTAGATAAAAACTATTATTCTTCCCCTGCAGAATCGGATAACTAATCCCTAGCTCCGGAATCTGAATCCATCCTACAATATCTGGATACATCTCCTGCAACTTCGAAAAATCAATATATTCTGAATCCTCATCTTCGGCTTCTCCTACAGTCTCCTCTGGGTCTTCTGGTATGTTTATGTATTCTTCTATTTCCTCATACACATCACTTCCATCTTTATATTCCCAGTAGATCTGGTAAATCTTAAATCCACAGAAAAACAAAACTCCAGCAATGCCTATTACAATGATGCCTGTTATAACCTTATCTTTTTTACTCATAAATACCTCTACCTCCAATTGGTTTAAATGTTTAGTTGTAAAAGGCCAGGGTATACACCCCAGCCATTCACTCGTTCACCTACTACATCTGATCAACATAATGATCATCAATGCCTTTCACTCGTTCTCTCCAAATTCCATTCTCATCTACATCCCATACTAATCTCGTACAAGACAACTCCAGCTCTTCGCAAATTTCATAGACATGCATACAGCCCTTTTGGATATTGGTAAGCTTTCGCTGCTTCTTATAGCAGCTACCGCCTAATTGCCGTTCCGCACATGCTATACACTCCTCTGAATAATCTGCTCTGCAGACCGGTCTTTGAAGCTTGTCCATGTCATATGATTCAAATACATATCTTACACCACTGCTCTTCAATTGCTGAAGCAATCCACTCAAGTGTTTATAGTGATTCACTCCTGCCGTACAAAGCATACTGTTGCCAGATAGTTCATGTGCAATATTGCCCTTTAAAGATCCTTCGGTTATGTACACTACTGAACTAGGATTTCCAATGAAATGAACAGGGCTTCCAGAGGTAACTCCATTTACCTTATTCACACTGGAAAACCAAATATACTTCATGCCCTCGTATGGCTTATCCAAACGAATCTGCATCCCTTGGATCAAACCGTCTATTGAAATCACCGGCACAAAGAATCCTCCATTTTTAACCGAAACATTCATCGACCAGCTTCCATCCTTTAGCATGTAGAATCCCGGAACTCCTTGTACCGTATAACCCTCAGCGATTAACTTTGCTGTCAGTTGTTTAAATGCAAATAGCGGCGTACTACGGTATAAATGTTTTTCCATCTGCTCATCAGTCAAACCTCGTGATCGCAAATCCTTTCTGTGATGATCTGTAAGCGTCAGTAGATCCAACAACCGCATATAAGTTTGATGAATCACCTTATCATCCGCTCTTTCCGCATTAGTCAGTTCCTCTTCAGGAATCTTTTTCTTCTCCGGCACCTGATATTCTGGTGCATTCGTTCCCAAGTGAAGAGACTGTACAATCTCATCATAAGCCTCCCGGTTCGTGAGATTATACACCTTTCCATACAGAGCCAACATACCACCAGATTCTCCACAGTAATTGCAACGATAAACATTCTTTGTGGTATTGATATTCAACTTCCCTTTGCGATTCCCACAAAAAGGACAGTTGGTATCCCAAGAGCTGGGATTCCTATGCTTAATCTGCAAGCCTAAGAGCTGTACAACATCGCGTATATCAAATGGATAATCTTTTACATCATACATTCATGCAGATACCTCCTTGGCATATTTCGATGAGTTTCATAGAATCCGTCCATCATCCGGAAGATACCAAAATGGTGTCTCTGTCTCTTCATTGCTTTCAAAGTACTCTATGATTTTCTGCTGCTGCTCGATTCGATACTCTCTTTCAACCAGCAACACCACTATGTAATCCTCCAATTTGGAAACCTTCCCAAATAGACAAGATATACTGAATATGCTGATATAAAACCAGCAAATGATTAGAATACTATAACTAGAATTTCTCCTGCTCTTCTTTCGTGTTTCTATTTCGTACATATGCGCCTCCATTCTTATTCTCTTTCATCTAATTCATTTCTTTCTACGTAGGTAACTGTATTCATCGGAAACTGGTTCTCTTCACAGAAATTACGATAAAGCTCCAGAAGCTCATGTAAATTACAAGCTTCAAATTCTGTCTCATCTTCATTCCCTTCATCGTTGATAAATCCAATCCGATAAGTTCCTTCGCCAATCGTCACAATTCTTTCCGCAGTCTTTCTCAAGCTAGTCCCTTCTAACATTTTCTTTTCATATTCCTGGATCTGTTCTAGTGTAAGCCACTCTGGCTTCTCCGTTTCTGAAAAACCATTCCAGATTTCCTTCATATGTTCTAAATGCTCCTTTTCATCTCCATTCCAAAGCCTAGCTGGGTATCGGTTTCCATGTCCCAAATAAAAATCGCAGTCACTTTTCAAGCGGCCTAACATCATGTATTGGAACTTCTTTTCTTCACTTATCAAATGCTCTACTGATGAAGATAAAATGGTATACTGAATTCCTTCTTTTATAGGCGTATCTGGTTCACCATCAACATCATTGTCAACAACCGAATGCAAATCTGGTTCTCCAGACATCCCTAAACTAATATCTTTCCATATACGATTAAACTGATCCCGATATACGGGGCGCGACCAAAAGTCTTCGCCAATGTATTCCATAATCAACTTATTCTTTTTATCCATAGCTACTCCTTTTCAATTCCAAATTCTCCACCTGCATGATGATGTTCCTCAATCATTTCCTGCGTTACCTCATCTGACTCAATATAAGCTTCGGTGTCATCTGGATATAACCATAGTGCAAAGTCCACTTTTCCCTTCTTGATACTTTCTAAAACTTGTTCGTATGGAATCTTGGTCATTCCTTTCCAACGGTATTCACTCATTTTATTTGTCCTCTCTTTCACTACTAATAGTCAACTTCTTCAACGATTTGCTCATCATCTGGATCAGACCAATCATAGGATGTCGCATCTAATTTCTTCATTTTCTCCAGTGCCTCCGCCTCATTCTTGGCTGTAATAACTACATATCCATACTTGACTGCCATTCCTCTATATTCCTTTTCCATACCAGTCTCTCCCTTACGCAGCCTGAGCTTTTTCCAGAATAATTCTAGCTGCCACCCGGACTAAATTATCAGGTCCCTTATATCCATCACCTGCAAAGAATTGCACGGTGCTAGGACTTTCAACTGTTATCTGTCCTAATGTTTTACCAGCCCACTTTCCATTCCCTCGAATCACAACCTTGACCGCTTGTTCATAATTCATCTGTGTATAAAGCGTTTCTATCGGTGCTTGCCGATTGATTGGTTGTGACGTTGTATTAGCAAGCGGTTGTCCTTGTGCCATATTCTGTACCGGAACACTTTGCCCTGAAGAGGTTTGTCCTTGAATACTCTGTGTTGGTGCATTCTGCACTGGTTAGAATTGATTCTGATAATACGGCTGCTGTGGGGGCATTGCTTGTGGTTGCGTCGGTGCCTGTGGATATCCTGGCATCTCCATCGCAGGTGCAAAGCTTTCTGCTCCTACTGGTAATGCTGTATTTCCATCAAATGCTATACCCGCATCCACCTGTTCATCATCTCTCTCACCAGACACATCCGCAAACTGGATACCAAACCCAGCCTCTGCCAATGCTCTTCCGATTGCCGCTGTCTCAGCCATTTCCATGAACTTGTCTCCAAAGACATCATCCATGGTTCTAAACTTCTGTGAAAATCCGCACGCAATGTACTGATCTTCCGGATCGTTTTTATCCAAATAGATTCTAGCTTCAACTGCCGCCATATTTTCACTCATACCGAGAACGATTTTCTTAATCTTTCCCACCGGATGCTTCAAGCGAAACCATAACTTTCTTATCGCCACATCCAAATATAACTGGTCTTGTTGTCCTTCCTTTTGGATCACCCTTGCATACTCCGCTGGGTTGAATCCTTCTACTTGATTTAGTGCTGCAACTACTGCTGAGCTCTTAAATAACATTTCTTTCATCTTGATCTCCTTTCGTAAAATGGCGGAGTCCTATACTAAATAGAATGCCGCCATCACCATTAATAGTTTAATTTTTTAACAGTTTCGATTATATTGCTAACTTTAACTGTTCTGCTTCCGTAACCTTTTCCTGCTCTACCAAGCTCTGATAAAAGTAAATAATCTTCTCGGCCAAAGCGGTATTCCTCTGCTCATTATCGACTGTATGGATAGCCTGGCAAACTGCCGACCATTCCCCTACAATAATGACGCGGACCTTGGCTCTGGTAATGGCCGTATAGAGAATATTGCGCTTCAGCATAATATAAAACGCCTTCACCCATGGAATAATAACCACTGGATACTCACTTCCCTGAGACTTGTGGACTGTGGTTGCATATGCGTGCTCGATGATATCCATCTGTTCCACATCATAGGTCACTTTTCGTTCTGAGAACTGTAGATCTACTTTGCCACAGCCGTCTTCATCTTCATAAAGCCGTAAGACGGTGCCCATTTCACCATTACTAATCTCGCCTTGATTCTTATTTTGAATAATCTTATCTCCAACTCGAAAGATGTTTACTCCTATCCTTACTTCCGCTTTCTGCGATGACTTAGGATTAACCACATCTCGTAGGACCTTATTCATTTCATTTACACCAGCCTGGCTCTTTTTCCGAAACGGTGTCAGTATCTGCACATCATTGGTTCCATATACTGTGGCTTCACGTAGGTATAGCTCCTTTACAATTGCCGCTGTCTGCTCTGCATCCTTACCCTCGAAAAACTGAAAATCTTCACCAAAGGTAAAAGCCGTCTTGTTCTCCTGCATTAGTGCCGCATTGGTTATAATAGAACTATCCAATCCTTGCCGGTAAACAATATCAAGCTTCGTTACAGGAATCAAATTCGTTGCAATCAATTGTCGAAACACATCACCCGCTCCCACAGACGGAAGCTGATCCACATCGCCAACAATCAAGACTCTGGTATTATCCTGCAGATGTCTGAAGAATTCATAGGCCAGATGTTGATCGACCATACTGAACTCATCCACATTTACTAACTCTGCTTCTAGGTGCTCAAATTCCTGATACGATTCTCCATCACCCACTAACCCAAGAGCTAAATGCATGGTTGAAGCTTCTGAGAATCCAGTACTCTCCACCATTCTTCTAGCTGCACGACCAGTCGGTGCCATAAGCTGTACATCACCTTGCGCCAAAGCCTGGTGAATATACAAAACCACCTTCAATACTGTGGTCTTTCCAGTTCCCGGTCCACCTGTGATAATACTGATTGGATGTTTAAACACCATCCGCACTGCCTGCTCCTGAGTCTTTGAAAGTTCAATTCCCACTTGCTTTTGCGCCTTCTGGAGAATCTGATCAATGACCATCTTCTTGCTTTTAATCAGCAATCGCCTAGCAATCAACTGGGCCGTACTTCTCTCTTCCTCAAACTGCTTCACAATATAGATTCGCCCATTATCGTTGATAATACTGTTTTGCATAATCAACTTATAGACCACATCAGACACTTCAACCATGGATACCACTGCTGTCGGCAGCTTATGGTTCAGTACACCTAAGACCTCAGAAATCAATTCTTCTTGTTGCAAATAGAGGTGTCCTTTACTCATAGCATCCTTTAGTACATAACTAACACAACCCGAAATCCGCATGGGATCATTCAACCGACAACCACATTTTCTAGCGATATCATCGACGGTCAGAAATCCAAATCCCTTAATTGCACATAGCATAAACGGGATATTCTGAACCACATGGATCGACTGCTCACCGAACTGTTTTAGAATCGCATTTACTTTCTTGGTCGAAACCTTATATGGCGAAAGCAATGTCATCAGTTCACGAAAGACCTTATTCTTTCCAGAAGTCAATTTAATATCCTCTAGTTTCCGTTTGGTAATCCCTTTGATACATAACAGCTTTTCCGGATCCTGATCTATAACCTCCAGCGAGTCCAAACCAAACTTACAATAAATCTGATCTGCCGTAGCCGGTCCGATCCCTTTTATTGCTCCACTGCTTAAGTATCCGATAATCCCTTCGCGGGTCCTGGGCACTACTTCTAGGAACTGTTCTACATGATACTGCAATCCATGCTGCTCTGATGCAACCCAGTCTCCTTCCATCTCCAGTTCAATATCTTCCGTTAAAGGAAATCCATAACCTAACGCAATAAAGCTATAGTATCCAGGAGACCTATATTTCTTATCTCTGGCAGAAATCGGTACGCTCTCGTCCTTCGTTGTAAAGGATGCAATTGTATAACCACTTTCTTCATTTTGGAATATCTTATGTCTGAACCGAACTCTCATAGAATCACCTCTGACTTCTCGACAACTCCAACTGCATCTTCATGTTCAACTAAGTGATAAACCTTAATACCTAACTGATTTGCCATGGCTATTTCACCTTTCATACCTGCACTAATTCTGCCACCACATATGACTAATGCATCGCATATCCTTAGCAGATCAATCCCAAACTTAAGCGCAAGTGCTCTTTCCTCTGGTACATGATCATTTAACAGTGTTGGTAAATAGGCGTGTGGTGCAAATGTCCTACAACCACATAGCTCTGCAACCCGTTTTTCATATCCTCTTGCTGCCATCATATTGCTACACATCTCAGCTCCAGTCGGTGCTGAAAGTGGCGAACAGATATATGCTCGCTTCCCTTTTAACATGGTCTCACCATCCTTCCTTACATGCAGAAAGAGAAAAGCCATAGCCCTCCTCTTCCTCGAAATTATTTATGCTGCTGTTTTCTTAACCCGGAACGTTCTGCTTTCAGATGTTTCTACAAATTCATCATAGATATCCGGATGCAATGTCTCCAACTTGGTTAACTGGTCTTTCTTTATGCTCGTGCGATTGGTTGGATTATAGGTGATAACATACTTATCATCACCTGCTTCCAATACTCCACTACAGCATTTACCCAGTTCTTCAATAATTGGCGCACTTAACTGCTTCTGCTCCGTTTCAATCCGGCGTCTTTCAGCATCGAGCTCTTTTTTGCGTTCTGCTAATAAAGAATACTTCTCAAGCTTCTTCGCATGAGTTTTAGCAATCACTATCTTCGGCAACTTACTATTCGCTGCACCAATGTGTTCCTGCAGACTCTTCAGAACTAAATCTGGTTTCTCTGTGTATGGTGGTTCAATACCTTTAATCACATACTCATCCCAGAAAAACTGCTCTTCACGGATTAATTCATTTTCTTCATCCATATCACGTTCAATTTTTCGGATGACAAACTCGCTTTCATTATTTCCGAAGAGACACGCAATGTAGGCTACGTCTATATCCATGACCGCCATATAGTGCCGCGTTTGATATTCGTAGTTCAGAGGAATAGCTCCATCCGACCACTTATCTTGGCAGTTGTAGTTACTAGTTTTACACTCCAAAATTCCCGTGCGACCATCAGGCAAATCAATAAAAAAATCGACGTCCGCCAAGAGAAATGGATATATTGGATGCTGAAACATCTTATGAATCGGATAGACATCTGATGCTAGAATAAAAAACGTACAAGTAAAATGGAAGAATTTAGTATTATTTGGTACAATGTCATAAAATACAAACATTAATAAGAAAGAGGTATACAGATTATGACAAAACCAACTTTTACAGATGAATTTAAACAAGGAGTTGTTGATTATGTTTTAGAACATCCTGAAGAATCTAAAGTATCAATTGCCAGAAGATTTGGTGTGGGTGACAGTACAATTCATAAGTGGGTCAAAGCCGCAAATCAAAACGGAAACAATCAAATCAGTTCTAGAGGAAGTGGTAATTTCTCAAGTGATGAAGCAAAAGAAATTGCAAGATTAAGAAAAGAATTAAAAGATACACAGGATGCATTAGATGTCCTAAAAAAGGCTATTGGCATACTGGGAAAATAGAAAAACAAAAAATTTATGAACAGGTTAAATTGAAAAATGAGGAAGATCAAACCAGTTCAGTTTCTGGTATGCTTAAAAAAATTGGACTCAGTCGTTCTGGATTTTATGATTTCATACACCGAAAACCATCTAAGCAGAAACTAAGGAAAGAAGAAATCTCTAGAAGAATAGAAGAAATCCATGGAGAATCACATAAAATTTATGGAGCACCAAAGATAACGATTGAATTGAGAAAAGAAGGCTATAAAACGAGTGAAAAATATGTTGGTAATATAATGAGAGAAAAAGGTCTTAAAGCTCATTATATCAAGCCATATACAATCACGACAAGAGATTGTGATTTTTCATCAAGGCTCAAAAACATTCTTAATCGAGATTTTAATCCTAAACAACCAAATTCAGCATGGTGTACAGATATCACATATGTTTGGACATATGATGAGGGATTTGTTTATTTAACAAGTGTAATGGATCTCTATTCAAGAAAAATTATATCATGGAAACTGAGCAAAACGATGGAAGTTAATGAGGTATTGGAATGTATAAAAGAAGCAAAATCAAGAAGGCAAACTGAAAACCCAGTAGTCATTCATAGTGATAGAGGAGTCCAGTTTACATCAAAATCATATTATAATCTAACAGTTGGAATGATAGCTAGTTATTCAAAAAAAGGAAATCCATGGGATAATGCCTGCATAGAATCATTTCACTCATTAATTAAACGAGAATGGTTAAATAGGCAAAAAATAGAGAATTGGAATCATGCATATCGACTCATATTTGAATATATAGAAGGTTTCTACAACACTGTTCGAATACATTCACATTGTGATTACCTATCACCAAATGAATATGAACAAAAATATTACTGGAACAATTAAATTCTTCCATTTAAGTTGTCCGAAATCTTGACATAGTACCAATCCAATCCTGTTTTCTTAGAAAAAATCTCTGCAACCAACTCTTCCAATAGGTGACCGACTCTCTTTGCAACCCAGTTCTCTTCTTTCGCATGTGGATTCACATTTTTGAGGTTCTTCTTGTCATAGTAAAGATCCCTAGCCGTTGCAAATGGAGAGGCCCCCATAATTGCCGCAGCATCGGAACCACCAATTCCACCTCTACGATAGCCTAACCAGTCTTGATGAGATAAACCCTCAGTGCTAACAATAACTTGTGGTTCAGGGCGTTTTAACGCTGTTGCTGTTGACATACATATCCCCCCTTACCACTTTAAGTTTCCTGCAACATCATACTCTTCCCAGTTTAGGCTAAGAGCACGCGCCGCATTTTCTTCAATTGTCAGTATCCGATTTCCCTGCATTCCCATACACGAAGCGATAAACGGTGCTTCATTGATGGAATAATACAAATCATGTGCCGTGCAAGGAACCTCTCCATATTTGGCTTCATGGCCATTAATGATCTCAGTTGCAACCTTTTTCGAGATATTGATTCTCTTCAATACCCCCATCAGACAATTCAACGGATGATAAATCTCAATATCCATCAATTTAGTCAAATTACTAACTGCATCCGTATATCTTGCATAGAGCATGTTCAAGTTGTCCTGATAGTGACCAATGCTAGCGCCAGCTTTATGTTGCAGCCTAAGCGGAGTTCCTAGATTAATGCTTCGATTGTGATTATCACACATAAGCATCGGATATATATTCACTCCACTCATACCTACATCGCTAGTTGTTAGACGAAGGGCTGGTGCATAGACGTGCTGACTTAGTCCGTGCTCATCTAAAGCCTCTCGGTAAGTTTCCAACAAATCCTGTTGACGCCCTAGTTCCCACATCGCTGTCATCGCTACGTGATCGTAAGCACCACTATTCTCTATGTACTGATTTCCTGGATAGTTTCGATTCAGATAATCAATGGTAACTGCAAAAATAGTTTCTGGCTCGATTACACTATAATCACTCTGATCTCCGCCATGAACGGCAGATACCTTTCCATCTGCAATCTTAACCAGTGCATCGCCTCTAGCAACCTTCAGGCAAAGATTAATGATTCTCGCATAATCCTTACGCTCCAATTTCTTCAAAGCTGCTCCTGAAATACCTGCCCGGTCAAGCAATGTCTTAATTGCACAATCACGAATCGGAAATACTTGATTACTCATTTGCAAAACAAGCTTCGTATTTCTCTTGGTATCTTCGAGAATGTCCTCCCAGTCTGGGGTAGCTTGGCTCTCAAATTTTTCCTCACCTTTTTCTAAAGTCAGAACCCTCAAGTTCTTCGTGGGCTTCCTGATCCAGGTTGATTCCTGTCTCCTCTCTCCTAAAAAATGCATTAAATCGTTTGCTCTTGCAAATGTCCTTTGATATCCATCTGCGTACACTCTTGCCTCATTCATGTTTCTTTCCACCTTTCTTAAAATAATTTTTATCTGAACAGCACTATTGCTGAATCAGTCCAATAAAAAAAGAATGACCCCAGAAATATTTCTTCTAGTTCATTCTTCATCACATGGCAGTTTGCCAGATAAAAAAAGTGCCACTCAGCTCAAGGCATAAAGCGACACAACATACAATCTTAAACAACTTATGGATGAAAACAGTCTTACCGATCTGCTCCCATACTCTTCCGGAATTACATGCATTCCAAAATTTCCCCATACGGGTCCACAAAAAATAACTATACGGGTATACTAGCACAAGATATTGTGTTCGTCAATGTTTTAATCACTATATACAGTTTGTATTTTACTTGATTTTCATTGAATCTCAAATCTTTTTTCATCTTTTTTGAAACTTTTTCAACTTTTCAGACAATATATCGCATTCTTTTAAGTAATCACATATATCCCCTGCACCTTGACAATCAAACAGCATCCTGGAAATTGATACTAAGGTTCTGCAGATAGTTTTTTCGTCTACCTACAGATTAATGATTACATCGTAACACCTTCACATGGCAGTCCATATTACTGGCATAGGAACTGATTCCAGAAGAATGCATATCAACTGTTACCTAAAGAAAAATCCACTATCCACATTTACCTATCTCTTGTATAATAAGGCTAGTGGAGTACTTCACAAATTCCTTGAAGGGAGGATTATGCTTACTCTTACGAAAAAAGATTTAGTCGCATTGGGTTATGGCGCTTCTTTTTCAGCAGATATTATTCGTCAAGCCAAGCACCTTATGGCATCAAAAGGGTATACCTTTTATGTCTCGCGTAAACTCGGACGAGTACCTGTTGAAGCAGTTGAAGAAATTTTGGGCGTCAAATTTAATGCAAAAGATTTGGAGAAATTGAATAAAACCTCTGGCACATCTGCATCTAAGGAGGTATAAACTTGGATAACGATGTAATTAAAAAAGCAACTGATGGAACTTACTATTTTAGAGCCAGTTTAGGATTTCATCCTGAGACTGGAAAGAGAATTCAAAAAAGAGAATCGGGATTTAAGACAAAAAAAGAGGCGCGTGCTGCTTATGCAAAATTGCTACTGGAAAGACCTGAAGAAATTGCAATACAGCAATCAAACATGAAGTTTAAGACTTATTTAGAAGAATACTATTTGCCATGGTACAAGACAACAGTTCGTCTAGCAACATACGAAAACCGACTCGGAACAATTCGGAAGCAATTTGCATTTTTCTATAACCTTAAACTTAGCAATATCAAGCCACTTCAAATTCAAAAGTGGCAGATAAAGCTTTCAGAAGAATATAGCGCTCATTATGTCCGATTGCTACAGGGAATGCTATCACTCGCATTTGACCGTGCGATAATACTCGGCCTTATGGTTGATAACCCTTCACGAACAGTCGGTCACGTCAAATCTACAAAAACCAAGATAGAATTTTGGACCAAAGAAGAGTTTGAAAAGGTCATTTCATTTATTTATATCGAGGACTTCTTTCAGCATTTTCTCTTCATATCTCTTTGGCTTCTATTCATGACTGGAATGCGAAGAGGTGAGGCTGCTGCTTTGTTATGGAGTGACATTGATTTTGAAACTGGTCTACTCAGCATAGATAAATCCATCGTCTATAAAAGTATGGATAATTATCGCTTTACGGATCCAAAGACAAGAGCTAGTGTACGCAAGATCTATCTTGATTCCACTACAGTAAATCTTCTAAAGACCTGGAAAGAACGTCAAGCCGAACTTTTAACTACCGATTTTGTTTTATCGTATAATGCAATCCCAGCCAACAAACATGCCATTTCCAATGCAATCACTCGTTACGCGAAAATGGCAGAGGTTCCACGCATCAGAATACACGGACTTAGACACTCCCACGCCTCTTTACTAATTAGCATGGGGGAAAATCCACTCATCATCAAAGATCGGCTGGGTCACGAAGACATTCAAACTACACTCGGTACATACGGACATCTATATCCAAACAGCAATTATGAAGTTGCAAAAAAACTGGACGGCATCTTAGAATTTACTCCGACCAAAGAGAACAAAGACACCGCCCAAACAAATCAATATACAATTGGATATAACAAAAACTGTGCCAATACTGTGCCACAAGGCACTCAATCAGCTTGAAACCCTTGTGAAATAAGGGTTTTAGGCTAGCACGACTTACTCAAACTC
>JBOFWL010000132.1:0-3962 GCA_051653605.1 Brevinema sp. | reverse complement strand
TTATCTCATATGAACCAGAAACTTTTGGAGAAATGGTAGTGTCTACAGGTATAATCGCAACAGAGCCTTCGTCAAACATACTCATTACAACATCCTGAATAAACGAACGACCTGTTTGATCTTTATTTGCTTCGATCGTTAAACAATTTTGAAGGCCACTATTCATTGTTTCAAGATAACGATTATGTTCGTCGACTCGCACATGTGATATATCAAACGCGGCAACATCCATGGCAATTCTGTTATAGACTGCCGCAATAATGGATCTTTCGTTTCCCCCAGTTACTCGAGGACGAGACGGGTTAGAACTCGAATACATTCCTAAATCCTTATACGAATAAACGTTTTCAGTTTCATCTCGAGCGCGAAATACATTCCACGCATGTTTTAGGCGTGCGCCCATTGGTTGTCCCATCTTATCAACCTCCTCTCTCGATTAAATTTTCCTTCTTAAAAGCTACTTTACCAGAACCAAATACACCTTTGTTTAATTGAGACATATCATATCCGGAATCAGCTAAGGCGGTGTGAACACCGATTTCACCTCTCTTGGCCACAAATCGAAGAACTTTTCCGGAAGGGGCGGCAACGTCTCCAACTTTTGTATTCATCAATTCAGCAAGTTTATTATTATACTTAAGAATGGATTCAGAAGTTAATTTACCGTTTGTCTTAAACGTTGTGTTCAATTCATTTTTAACAAATTTTGACATGTCTTTACTAACGGCTTGTTGTGTTTTGGTTTTAATTTTTTCGCCTTTGTTTTGAGCCCATTTTTCATCTTTTTTATTAGCTCGAGCTAATTGCGCTTCGGTTCGGCGTACACCCCATTTTTGTCCAAGGACTCCGTGGTGGTAGATTTCGCTACTATTTTTTACAATCATTCAAAGGTCTCCTTGTTCAATTTAAATGCGATGTATGCATCCAGTAGAGCGGCAACAGAGTCAATTTTTTGATCGGCTCTCTTCTTTAAAAGTTTTCGATTACCATTTGTATCTTCCATTGTTATACAATTTCCCATAGTAAAAGAGAACAACTCTTGGTCGAAAATTAACATTCTCTCTTCTGATAAAATTTTTAATTCACCTAAAGGCACCGATTCAGTTTTTGCTCCTTGGATAATTTTTTCAATTCCATATGGACCGTTTTCTTTTTCCCATCTGGTAACAAATTCTTTAGCGTTATACGGATCGAACCCAAAACAACGGACATCGTATTGACAATCTAGAATGAATTTGTCCAAGTCGTCATAAACGTCCATCATGTCGAGGACGGTGCATTCAAGAACCATTAAAGAACCCTCTTGAATAAATTGATCATACTTCATTCGCATTGCGCCAGGAAGTTTCATTAAGGTTAAGCTCGAAATATAACAACGAGTTTTAATTCCATAACGACCGTCGGGTAAAGGAAATAGAAATGTAAAAGCGCAGAAGTCGTCGCCTTGGGAAAGATCGACTCCAAGAGCGCAAGGCATTGACCAAAAGTCTCTTCGTCTATGCGGAATAGTTTCTTCGTATGTAAAGAAGTAAGTATAACCTTCCATAGGAATGCCAAAACGTTTCGCTAATATATCATTTCGAGTAGATGGTGCTTTTTCAGCCCTATCGACATCTAATTGATATGTTTCGTAAGTGACTGTTTTTCCAAGATTCGGATTTGCTTTTAACCACATTTCCGGTTGTCCAACTTCTTGTATATCGTCCAATCGATAATACCAAATCGAAACGTGCGGATTTATGTAATCGCCTTTTAAAATGTCCATTAATTCCATTTTGATAGTATCGCCACTGCTATTACGAACCGTACCTTCCGAACTCATAGCAATTATTAGATAATCGTCAAGTTTAGACGCTCCCTGTTCAATAGCACCAACGACATCCTCTCGAATGTCTCCCGACAACCATTCGTCAACGGTAGAAATCTTTGGTCGTAATCCTTGAAGTTTGTCGACAGACATTGGGCGAACTTCTAAAAGAGAACCCGTTAAGAAATTTTCCACGCCTTTTTTTGTAGATGCTAATTTCATGCGATTCGCTTTACTACCAGTAGTGTTTTGTATAGAACCTTCGGTTAAAAAACGAAACAATGGTCCGCGAGCACGAGTGATCGAGGTTCGAATAGGACTCATAACTTCATCGGCTTGTTTCATTGTCGGAGCCGTTGTGATTTGATGAGTAGTACTTGTGTCGACGTTCAAAAAGTAATTTTGGATACAACTGCCATACATAGATTTGGCGCCACCACGAGCGACAATTAAGTATTGTTTATTAATTAAACGTTTCTTAATCATTTTTGTTTCGTAATGACCGCCGCGATTATCTTCGCTCGGAATGTAAACTGATCTTTCTACAAAATAATACCATCCAAAAATTTGTTCTGCCCAAAGTTTAAACGAATCTAATAAATTTAAATCAGTACCATCAGTTTTTGTTAATTCAGATTCGCAGTACAACACGAAACCTTCGACCGCATCCTCATCATAATAAATTCCAGGATTCGCAATGAGATTATCAATACGATTCATTTCTAAAGAAATTTCTCGACAAACTGGTATATGACCTTGGAGTACAGCCTCGCGAAATTTTCCGTAATAATACGGAACTGCCGTATTTGATAAGCCCATTAGTCTTACCTCCTAATTCTTATCGGTTTTTAACTTGAACCGGGTTGGTGGTTCGATTAGATCGCGTATCATTAGCAACAGTCATTGCAAATGAAATGGCGGCTCCAATTTTTGGAATAGCCGTTGAAATGTCGCTCAACTGTTTTTCACTAAAACCTTTAGAAGCCAATACGGGCGTTAACGTTTTCAATGTTTTAGAAGTAGCTGTAGCAATTGCGACTGGAGCTGCAGCATACGCAAAATTTTCAACATATCTTTTGCCATAACTTTTTTCTTCAGAAGTTATTCTTGAATAATTTTTTTCTAATTGCATTCTTTCTGTAACTTTTCGAAGTTCTGCGTTGGACATTTCGTTAATTGATTTTTTTCGTAACGACAAACTATCTTCATAATCCGAATGACCTTTGCCCGATCTTTTTCCGCTTCCGCCTGAATCTTTTCTTACGCCCCACTTCATTCCAAGGACGCCGAAATGCATAAGAAAATCATCTTTTTGATAATGTGAAAAACTTTCGTCGTCAAACAATTTTATTTGACCTTTGTTGTTGACGAGATATAAACCATAAACATGCTCGTCTTCAGAATGTTCAACTCCGTCAAGTTTAAGTAAAATTGGTGTCAGATAGTTATTTCCCTGAATATCAACAAGAGCCATAGAAACACGCATGTCTCCTTTAGGACTATATGTACTTTTGTCTTGTTGTAAATATTTGTCGATTACATCTAACATTTTACTTTGATAGGCATTATTTAATGCCTCGCCCTGCAGACCAGTGTCCTTAACTAATTTACTAAGAACTTTTTCCGCTTCTTTTTGATATTTTGTATTGCCATCCAAATTTTGTTGTGCTTTTTTGAGTGTTTGGCTAATATTTTTGCTAGACGAAAAATCTTTATTGGCTTTATCAAGTTGTTTGGTCTCCTTTTTAGCTAATCGCTCAGGCGACTTTCTAACACCCCATTTCATTCCAAGAATGCCATGATGATAAAGCTGATCGACTGGTGTAGTGGCATCGACAATAGGGCGGTTGTCGTAATCAAATCTTTCGCCAGAATTTCTTTTGAGATCAAAGAGAATATGCTGAACTTCTCGTTCCATATAAAGTCTCATTTTTAATTGTGATAATTCGTCCATCGTTAATTGTGAAATCGATTTTCGTTTATCTACTTCAGCAGGTTTTTTTTCATTAAACATAAATTCTCCTTTCGTTATTCTGATTGAACATTCAAACGCCACTCAAATTCTTCACATTGTTTTTTGATTGATTCAACAAGAAAGGAGTTTTGTGGAGGATCGAATAACAATCGAACTTTTAAATAAATATAGGTTTTGACC
>JBOFWL010000131.1:0-1568 GCA_051653605.1 Brevinema sp. | reverse complement strand
TGATGAATAGTTTAATGAAGGCCATTCCACTTGGAATGAGATTGGTCTTTGTGGGCGATATAGATCAGTTACCAAGTGTGGGTGCAGGTAATGTACTGCGAGATATTATCGATTCTCAAAAAATACCCGTTATACGTTTAACACGTATCTTCCGACAAGCTCAGTCAAGCCGTATTGTTATGAGTGCACATGCCATTAATCGTGGAGCCTTTCCAGATTTAAGCAACGGTAAGGATACAGACTTTTTCTGGTTCATCCGACATTTGGAGTGATGGTATAGTTGAAATGAAGAAAACTGCTGAACAATTTGTATATTTGAATTACGACCAACAAACGTACAAATATGAACAGCAGTTTTTTATATCATGCATGGGGTCTCTACGACCACAAATGCTCTCGTGAGGAATACAAAGGTAATACAATTATTTTGTATATAGAAAAGCAAAAACGAGTAAAGGTCTGCCCCAAGTGCAGTCATTGTCATTTAGTCAAGAACGGATTTCGCATTCGTGACTTTATTGGTCTTCCTATTGGTGGCAAGAAGGTGATAATCCGTATGAAGGTACAACGCTACAAATGCATGAACAAAGATTGTAATTATGACCAGCAAGAGAATATTCCTTTTGCCACGGGTAGTTGTGGTTACACCCATCGTTTCGCAAAATATGTTGTTGGGCTTCTAAAAGCCATGACCCTGAAAGACACGTCCAATCTGCTGGGTGTAACATGGGACACAGTCAAGGATATTCACACTCGCTATCTTGAACGTCATTATGCACCTCCTACGTTGGAAGGGGTGGATTGCATTGGCATAGATGAGTTTGCTGTCAAAAAAGGTCATGTGTACAAGACCATCGTGGTTGATTTGAAAAGTGGACGCATCCTCTATGTGGGTGAAGGCAAAGGAGCTGATGCTCTGAATGGTTTTTGGAAGAGAGTCAAGAAGAAAGGTATTGACATCAAGTATGTTGCTACAGACCTCTCGGCTGCTTTTATTTTGTCCGTGTATGAAAATTGCCCTAATGCGGTTCATGTGTTCGATCATTTCCATGTGGTTAAGCTTATGAATGAAAAGTTGGATGATATACGCAGAGTGCAATACAATATGGAAAAAGATATCAACAAGCGTAAAGTAATGAAAGGTACTAGATACATCCTATTAAGAAATGGTACAGATATCTTTGACAAGGGGTATAAAACCAGGCTTGATAACGCTTTGGAAATGAACAAACCGCTTTCACAAGCCTACTATCTCAAGGAGCAACTCAGAGAAGTCTGGGCACAGATTAATAAGGACGAAGCAGAAAAGGTCATGAATGATTGGGTAAAACAAGCCAGAGAGAGCAAAATTCCACAACTCATCAAGATGGCAGATACGATTATGGCTCACAGAACAGGAATCCTTGCATGGTATGACTGTCGTATTTCTACAGGCAAGGTAGAGGGAATCAATAATAAGATAAAGGTCATGAAAAGGACAGCATATGGATTTAGGAACGAACGATATTTTGAACTCAGGCTATATGCACTACATGATTGCCGTATCACTCGAAATGTCGGATGAACCA
>JBOFWL010000130.1:0-2140 GCA_051653605.1 Brevinema sp. | reverse complement strand
ACACCTTTTTCCATCTCACGCATTTCTCTGCCAACTTTTTCTGCATCTAAATGTTCACACACCCACTTGTAGTGTTCATCGGGAAGATTCTCAAAGTCGTCAAGCTGTGGTAGCAGTTCGTTGTCAATATAGAACTCGCCCAAGTCCTGATCTGATATGGCAGGTGCATGATAGCAGTCAAGACTTGGAGTGTTGACTGCAAGGTTAATAAGTTCTTTCATTGTAGGATATTCCGAGCTTTCCACTTCTACAAGACCGGCAAACTGCATTTTTCGGTAATCGTCCAAATTGTCCACCAAGGTGGCAAAATGATTTAGTTCATATAGGCTACAAGGCTGTATCGTCTTATGCTCAAGGGAGTAAAAGTCATCGTGAAAACTTTGGATATCTGCTACACAATTTTCATTACTGCAATTCACCATTTGCAAGATGTCCTGTAATTCCTCATAACTCGCTGGGAGTTCAATATCTGCATAGGCTTCGTTTTCTGCATTGTATACCTGTGCTTTTAAAATTCTCATAGGCTCATTCCTCCCATCTCAATGTTTTGGTGTTCTATCTGCTGTTCATCTGGCTTAGAAATCACCTTGAAGCTGTCCTCACCAATGACCACACCCAGCCCACTGCCGTTCTGCCATTTCATATGCAAGGTGCCGATATCGTCAATACCGATTACTTCGCCCTGCATACCCTTTGGGATTGGATTGTAGTTGTCCTCCATATCGGCAGTCAGCTCAATGACTGTGCCGATGGGGTATCGTTCTTTGATTCTTTCTACTTGTTTCTGTGTGGGAAATCCACGCATTTTACATTCCTCCGTTCATGCCAAAAGCCATAGTCGGTGTGGTCATCTTCTTTGCAAGAGCAATCACATCTTCTATGGCTTTTGGATTTTCTGTATTTAGTTTATCTGCAAACTGCTGCTTTTCTTTTTCTGTCATCTCGGAAAGCTCCACCGATAACCTGTCAAGCTTTTCAAGAGAAGTATCAGGTGGAACATACATTTTAAGATTGGGTATGTCACTTTCCACATCGGCAATGAGCAGGGATGCCAAATATCCACCCGGCTTTCTGCTAATACGAATGAGACGGTGGGTTTCATCCATATGTTCATCGGGTTTTCCCATCGGTAGGTGAAACCAGTCCTTTTTATCCGGCAGTTCTGCATTTTGCATAAGCACTCTCATACTATATACCTCCTATGTTCAGTTTTTGCTTTGGTTCTTTTCATTCCATTTTTTCTATATCCATTACTAAGCATTAGAATTTTATGAGGATTATTTATCTATTCCATATCCATTTCAAATTCCTTAGCACTGCAGTAATCATTAAACTCATCCATCTCAGCACAAGGAAAATCCAACGGTTGCTTACCTTCTAACTGCATAGGCAACAATGTTTTAAGAATTTCTTGCAATAGATTTTGATTTGGGCAACGGTCAATAAAAGTACCAATCGTATTTAGAATCAAACAATCCAACGAATCTGTGATGATTATTCTATCTGCCTTTGGGTGCGTCATAATAAAAGAGGCTAAATACTCCGGCTTATTTTCAAAGCAATACTCACTTCGCACGTCATTTTGATAGACATATCCATATGCAAGATCATAGTTTTGGCTTAGTTCTGCTAACTGTTTTTCGCTAATCATATTGATTTTTTCTCCTTTCGTACATACACATATTTTAATTTCCTTTATGTTCTTTCGCAGAAAATATTTCATCCTACATACCGCCCATGGTTAATTCTTGCTTTGGATTATCAATGCTAAGTTTCTCGGCAGTCTGTAAGCTCCAATTTTTACTCTGCCAAAAGCTCACATAAATCTCTTTTCCATTGCAGTTAATTTCTCGCTGTTCAAATCCTTCGCCCCAGCCGTCACTGGCTTGACCTGAAATCTCCAACTTTATCTTTTCAAGTTCATTATTATCAAGGGGTGCATTCAGTTGTAAGGTGGCAACGCCCATCAGCTTGCCGCCTACGTTTTCTACGGAGAAATCATAGCGTTTTACCTTGGCATTGACCGAGTCTGCGCTATCATAGTATTTCATCAACCCTCGTTCCTTTTCCTCGGGAAGGCTGTTCTTCTCTAAAGCTTCTGAAATTGCATCCTCATATTCGGCAAGTTCTTCGGGATACA
>JBOFWL010000129.1:0-3869 GCA_051653605.1 Brevinema sp. | reverse complement strand
AACAGCCTTTGCCTTTGGAGTAAGATTGGCTATGATATTCAGTTTATTCTCGTCTGACAAATATCGGATGTCTTCATTCTCTATGCCAACTGTTGCGAAATGCTCTTTGCGAAGCGATGAAAGCAGGAAGAAATATATCATTTTGTCTTCTTCTGCTCCAAATTTAGCTTCTGTCACGTCAACTTCGAAAATCCGTCTCTTGGTATCTTCTATGGTCTTTTCACGTGCAATTTCCTTGTTGCGCTTGTCCTGCTTTTCCAATTTTTGTATTGGTGACAGCTGCTCCTGCCCTGCAGTCTGTGCGCTGACTAAACTTTGTGTTGCCACTTCCACATAGCACATGGAAATATCTTTCTGACCTATCTGTGCGTACAGGCTTATCTCTCCCTCTTCGTTTCTGCGAACCAGTTCCTTGCATTCTTCCATATAGTCGTTGACTTCCTGGTCGTACTCCAACTTGGCTTCTCTGAACGCATCTTCCGTTTCATAGTCAGAAGACTGCGGTTTTTCGGGAAGTTCGGGGTATGGATTGCATCTGCCTGAAAGTTCCGTAACCTCATATCCCATTTCCTTAAGACGGTTTACTGCCCCCATATCATAATAATATGGATTGTACCCGAGTGAAAGTAGTGGATGCTCACTTAATACCTGAACGGCTTTCTCTATAAGAAAAGCTGTGTTGGTTTCTGCAAGACAACCTCTGTTTGCGCAATTTCCGCAACCGCCCTCACAGAACAGCATCATATTATTTGTGTTGTGCGGACAGGACAGACAAAGGGACTTGTCAAAATTGTAGCGGTCAAGGTCGGTCGTGAAGTCACGCTCTATGTTCTTCGCCACTTCGGTAGCTTTCATACCTCGCCAACTGCCATACATGATACCCTCTTTCAGATGTTTGTCGAACACTTCTCTCTGAATGTCTTCGCCATAACGGCAGATTTCGCTCGCTACACTGATTGTCAGCTCGTCCTTTTCCAGAAGTTCCGCAATTTCGGGGATAAGGGCGGTAAACTTCAAACGAGTGCGTATATAGGTTTCGTTCTTACCGAACTGCACGGCCAAAGACTGAATGTCGTGCCTACCGCTTTCAATAAGTTTCTGATATGCGTTTGCTTCCTCAATGGGTGTAACATCCTTTCTTTGCAGGTTCTCCGTTACCGCCATTTCCTCTGCCACCTCGTCGGATACGTTCAGTATGACCGCCGGAATTTCCGTCATTTCCGCCGTAAGGGAAGCACGGTATCTGCGTTCTCCGAAAACTATTTCAAACTTTCCGCTTTCATCAATCGGGCGCACTCCTATAGGCTGCAAGACCCCTTGCTGACGGATGCTGTCTGCCAGTTCAGCAAGGCTCGCCTCGTCAAAATGCTTGCGTGGGTTATAACCGCTCGGCTGAATGTCTGCCAATGCTACCATACTGATGTTCTTTTCTTCTACTGACTGCATACCTGTTTTTTCCATAATTCATTGAATTTTATTGTTAATAATATTTTTATTTTCCCTCTGGTCGGTTCCTTTTTGCCGGACCGCCTTGGGGTTTTATGGTGCATTACAAGGATGTCGGTACAGCCCATTCGACGTTTTTTTGAAGCAAAATACTCTTGCCAGGCAAGGAAGATTTTCCTTCAAAATGCACTTCAAAACGGAAGAATCAGGCGCGACAGCCTACATTCGCACCCGATAAAACCTATGCGGTGGCAGACAAGGAATGACAGCAGGCAATAATCGCAAATAGAAATGGAATTGGCCATCGGCCTGTATAAAAGGCATCTGATAAAAGGAATGACGGCTTGGGTAGATAAACAATGATGTACTGAGCAAAAAGGGCTCTTTGTTGAGATAAAAATGGCTACAATAGCAGAAAAATAAAAATTGGCTATATAATAATATTATTATTTATGTCAATATGATATAAATAAAAGGTATTTTCTTACACATAAAAACTACCCCCCCCAGCCATGTATATTTTTTTATTTACACATTAAATACGATGTTAAATAATGTTATCACTCGTGATATGCTTTGAGAATTAAAGAAAAAAATATAATATTGCAAATGGATATTAATCTCTAAATTGATTGCATATGAAAAAGTTATTTACAATGGTAGCTATCGCAATTTGTGCGATGATTTTTGCTCCAAGTGTAGCAAATGCCGCAAAGCCAATAGTTATGGAACCAGCAGCAGTATCTCAAGTAGCTGCTCAGTCAAACACTACAATCATCATCATTGAAACAGATGATGCAATTATTATTATTATTATGTAATGACTTTATGAGTGTATCTAAGCGAGGGATTTCTATTTTAAAGTATTTCTTCGCTTTTTACTGCCCCCCCAAAAAAAATGAATAGATTAATTTTTGCACTATTTTTTCTGCTTATGTGCGCCTTTATTAATGCTCAAAATGTAGAATGTAAGTATGTATCTACTACTATTATTCCCGAAGATGTAAAAAAAATTGAGGATATTAATATAAGAAATGCTGTAATAAATCAGCTATCTAATAGGAAGCAATTTTTTTCACTAAAGTTTTCAAATGGAAAATATTTATTTGAGCCTATATCTGACAATCAGACCAATAGCAATATAATGAGTATAGGTGGAAGTTCTATTATATATATAGATATAAATAAGGATATATCTATTTCACAGGAAAATATTCTTGATCGGACTTTCTTGATTAAAGAAACTTTAAAGAAATATTCTTGGAATATAACAACAGAAACCAAAGAAATTTTTGGTAAAAAGTGTACTAAAGCTATCCTGAAGGATAATTCATCAATAGTGGCTTGGTTTACTACTGAAATTCCTATTAGTTTTGGTCCAATCGGTTATTATGGATTACCAGGTCTTATTTTACAAATGGAAACAGAAACTAAGAACTATCTTATACAGAATATTTCTTTGCCAAAAGAAGACTTATCAATTGAACCTCCGACAAAAGGGAAAGAGGTTACTAGACAAGAATTTAATTTATTGAAAAAGAAAAAACAAGAAAGTCTTGGTATTGACAAAGCAAATGGAAATAAGGTGAAAATAATAAAAATGTAATATGAAATGAATAATGTCTTTAATCATTTTTATCATAAAGTTCCGATGGTTATTTTTTTAATAATCATCGGAACTTTGTCTGTTAATGCTCAGAATGAAATAAATGGTACATTATATGATAAAGATCAACCAATACCGTATGCTACTGTTACACTAAATTCTGATAGTATTGCATCATCAATTAAAGGATATGCAACGACAGATAGTAAAGGGCATTTTAAAATCGAAGCAAATGTTTTAATAAATGATTGGCTCATAGTTCGTTGTATAGGATATAAGGAACTCCGAAAGCAAATAACAGATTTATCTGAATCTTTTGCTCTGCAAATGGAAGAAGATGTTTTTTCTCTTGATGAAGTAACAGTAAAAGCTAATTATTCGGGAATAAAATTTTCTAATGATACAGTTCTGTTTGATACAAAGCATTATTCAACTGGAACAGAAGAAAATATAGGGGATATTCTTAAAAAATTACCAGGTCTTGAAGTTAATGAAACTGGTAAAGTTTCTTATGCAGGTAAGAATATTGGTAAAATATTAATAGATGGAAAAGATATTATATCTTCAGGTAGCAATTTAGCTATCAATAATTTATCAGCAGATTTGATGGAGAGTGCAGAAGTGTTAACTAATTATCAAAACAATAGTATTACTGATTCCTTTAAAAAGGATGAAATTTTGGCTTTAAATATAAAAACATCAAAAGATAAGAATGTTAATGGATATTTAGAATGTTCTGGAGGGTATAAAAATAAATTTCAAACCAAATCGAATTTTTTATATATAGGTAATAAAAGTTCTTTTTCAGCAATATTAT
>JBOFWL010000128.1:0-5636 GCA_051653605.1 Brevinema sp. | reverse complement strand
AAAGAATACTTCTGCCAAAATCGGTCGTTGGGATTATTGAAAATCCGTTATATGCCGTTATGAATGAGCCTAATAGCACTATGAAACGTTTGATTCGAAAATTAAATCTTCTTGATGCAATTGACGATCAAAGCGGTAGTGGTAAATTAGATTTAATTATTCAATTACCATATGTTATTAAATCTGAAGCAAGACAAAAACAAGCTGAAGAAAGACGCGCGATGATTGAAAAACAACTTTCTGGGTCGAAGTATGGTATTGCGTATACCGATGGAACAGAACACGTAACTCAATTAAATCGTCCTACTGAAAATAATCTTTTAACGCAAATAACATATCTAACCAATATGTTGTATAGTCAATTGGGTATTACAGAAGACGTGTTTAATGGTAAAGGTGATGAAAAAGCGATGCTTAACTATTACAATCGAACAGTAGAGCCAATTGTCACGGCCATTATCGAAGAATTAAGAAGAAAATTCCTAACAAAAACTGCAAGATCGCAAGGACAAACCGTAATGGGATTCCGAGATGTTTTTCGTTTAGTTCCGGCTAATGAAATGGCCGAGATAGCAGACAGCTTCACTCGTAATGAAATCTTGACTTCGAATGAAGTTCGCTCGATTCTTGGAATGAAGCCTTCGACCGCGCCACAAGCCGACGAATTACGAAATAAAAACATGCCTTTACCTGAAGAGGATTCTACAGGTAACGTCGATGATGCCGAAATTCAAGCACAAACCGAATCATAGAATCTACGGAGCCTTGGAAATCGGTCAAAGAAAAGAAAAAGTATAATTACAATCTAAGCTTTTAAAGAGCTCAAAAACATCAAAATAGGAGGTATTTTTCATGAAAAATAAAAAGTATGATTTTAGTGGTTATGCTACTAAAGTCGGTTTGAAATGTTCCGATGGACGAACTATCCTTCAGGATGCGTTTCAACACAATGACGGACAGACGGTGCCACTTGTTTGGCAGCATCTACACAACGATCCTAGCAATATTCTAGGACACGCAATACTGGAAAACCGAAAGGATGGCGTTTATGCTTACTGTAGTTTTAACAATTCTACATCGGCAAAAGACGCTAAAGAAGCTATTGCGCATGGTGACATTCAAGCGTTATCTATTTATGCAAACTCTCTTGTTGAAAAGGGTAAAAATGTTGTTCATGGTGCTATTCGCGAAGTAAGCCTTGTTATTGCTGGTGCTAATCCAGAAGCTTATATCGACAACATTGCGTTTCAACATGCGGACGGTTCTGTTGTGGCAGATGAAGCAGAAGCAATTATTTGCGCAAATGAAATGCTTCAACATGGAGTGGGAGATGAATCGTCTCAAGAACCTCCAGTTGTCGAACATGCAGATACGAAGACAGAGGAAGATGACGAAACGCTCGCCGATGTTTTTGATACTCTAAATGAGAAGCAAAAGACTGTCGTGTACGCTATGCTAGCGCACGCAATTGAAAACCAAGACGAAGCTGCCAAAAAAGACGGCGAAACAAAACATTCTAACATTGAAGGAGATAATATTATGAAAAAAAATATTTTTGATCAGTCCTATGCAGAAGAGAAAATGAACGTTCTATCTCATGACGCTCTTCAAACAATTCTTAAGGACGCACAGCGTTGCGGCTCTCTAAAAGAGGCGTTTCTACAACATGATGCCGATTATGGTATCGAAAACATTGATTTCTTGTTCCCTGACGCAAAAACTGTAACACCAACACCAGCATTTATTAAACGTGATACCGATTGGGTTAAGGATGTATTTAATGCATCACATCATAGTCCATTTGCTCGTATTAAAAGTTTAGCTGCTGATATTACTGCCGATGATGCCCGTGCAAAAGGTTACGTAAAGGGTAATCAGAAAGTTGACGAGGTTATTGCTTTGTTGAAACGTGTAACTGGTCCAACTACTGTTTATAAGAAACAGAAGCTTGATCGCGATGATATCATCGACATCACTGATCTTGATGTAGTTGCTTGGTTGAAGTTGGAAATGCGTATGATGCTTGAAGAAGAAATTGCTCGTGCTCAGCTAGTTGGTGACGGTCGTTCGGCCGCTTCTGACGATAAGATTGACGAATCTAACATTCGTCCTATTTATAGTGACGATTCATTATATTCTGTAAAAGTTGAGATTGAAGAATCGGCAACTACTTCTCAGACGATTGATAGTATGATTCTTGCTCGTAAGGATTATAAAGGTAGCGGCAATCCTACTTTCTTTAGTACTCCAGACATTATTGGCGACATGCTTCTTTTGAAAGACAGCACAGGTAGACGTTTATATAATACTATTAACGATCTAGCAGCTGCTCTTCGCGTTAATAAGATTGTTGAAGTTCCTGTTATGGAAAATGTTTCTAGAACTGACGGCGACAAGACTCTTGATTTACTCGGCATTGTTGTTAATATGAAAGATTATTATATTGGTGCTGATAAGGGCGGTGCAGTTAATATGTTCGACGACTTTGATATTGATTACAACCAATACAAATATCTAATCGAGACTCGTTGCTCTGGCGCGCTTGTGCTTCCTAAATCGGCTCTTGTTATCGAAAAGGTTCGTACTAAGCCTATGGGTTAATTAAAAGGAGGAGGTAGTCTATTATGGCAAAATTCTATGGCGTAATAGGCTACGCCATTCAAGAAGAAACTGCTCCTGGCGTATGGACTGATAAAATTGTAGAACGAAGTTATCGTGGCGATGTTTTACAAAACCAAAATCGCTGGCAATCTAGCGATCAAGTTAATGACGATTTTATAATTGATAACAAACTTTCTATAATATCAGACCCATACGCATACGAGCATTTACATCACATTAAGTATATTAAATGGATGGGCGCGACCTGGAAGATTTCTAAAATCGAAATACAAAGGCCTCGTTTAATATTAACGACTGGGGGATTATACAATGGCGAGACGTTCTGAGTTGCATTACAAATTGGTGGAAATTCTTGGTTTGCCGCATGTATATTTTCAACCGCCTTCCACCATACGAATGAAATATCCTTGTATCGTATATAAAAGAGATGGTTTTAATGAGAAATTTGCTAATGACCACCTCTATTTCAATAAGACACGATACTCAATCACAGTAATAGACTCGAATCCAGATTCATTAATACCATCAAAAGTGGCCGAATTACCACTAACGTCTTTTTCGACGAATTTCGTATCTGATAATCTAAATCACGACGTCTATTCAACATACTATTAAAAAGGAGTGTATATTATATGTCTAAAATTACATGGGACAATATTGGTGAACGTCTATATGAAACTGGCGTTCGAAACGCCGTACTTTATCCTCGAGATAATAAAGGTGCTTATCCACTTGGAGTAGCTTGGAATGGTTTGACTGCTGTTACAGAATCTTCTAGTGGCGCGGAATCTACTCCGTTTTATGCAGACGACATTAAGTATCTAAACTTGATGTCAAACGAAGAATTTACAGCAACAATCGAAGCCTTTACATACCCTGACGAATTTGCAGAATGTGATGGTTCTGCTGAACTTGCTGCGGGTGTTATGATTGGGCAGCAGAGACGTAAGGCTTTTGGTCTTGTCTATCGAACATCAATCGGTAATGACACCGAATACACCGACTATGGTTATAAACTTCATATTATTTATAACGCTTTGGCGGCGCCTACACAAAAGCAATACGCCACAGTTAATGGTTCACCAGAACCAATTACTTTTAGTTGGGAAACGACGACAAGTCCTGAAAACGTAACTGGTCATAAACCAACAGCTTCAATTGTTATTGATAGTACAAAAGTTGACGCTGCAAAATTAGCTTTACTTGAAGCGCAGCTTTTTGGCGCAGATGCTGATGGAGAAGTTGCGGCTATTACGCCAAACCTTCCTTTACCAGACGCTATTGCAGCAATCTTTGCAAATGGTTAATAAGTAAAACGGCGGGCTCTGCTATTTATTAGCATCCTGCCTTTTAATTCTGAAAGGAGAATTTAAATGTTAAAATACCCAATATCTTATACCGATTTTAATGGCAATACTCATACGGAAGATCTTTGGTTTCATGTGTCTAAAACGTCAGTGTTAATGGCAAAAGACGACGTTTACGCAACAATAATTAATCTCGGTAAAGATCTACAACAGCGCGCAAAATTTGTTGAAGAAGCGCAACAAAATCTACAAGAGGGAGCTCAGTTTAGTCAGAATAATCTAATTGTGGCCGACGCAATTCGCTCTATGGCCCGTCTACTTGATAAAGTTCTTGATTTGGCATATGGTATTCGCAGCGAAGATGGTATGCGATTTGTTAAGAACGATAAAATTCTTGAGGATTGGAAACAGACAGTTGCTTATGACGCACTGATTGATAAATTATTATCAAATCCTCAAGAAATGATTAGTTTCATTGAAAAATTGATGAAACAGTAAAAAGATAGGAGATGAACGAATGCTAATACTGAATTTTCCGGAATCTGAAGTTTACAATGAAGAACTAAACGAATTCCAAAAAATAAAAGCCGTAAGTCTTCAACTCGAACATTCGCTCATCTCTTTATCAAAATGGGAGTCGAAATGGTGCAAGCCCTTTTTAGCAAAAAATGGAAAAACGGTTGAAGAAACAAGAGATTATGTTCGATGTATGAGTTTAACGCAAGCTCCTGAGATTGTTTACCAAAGATTAACTAATGAGCAGATTGATCAAATTTCGAAATATATCGATGCTCCAATGACAGCAACTACTTTTAATAAAATGGAAATGGGATCTCCAAGTAAAGAAGTAATTACTAGCGAATTAATTTATTATTGGATGATTGCCCAACAAATTCCTTTTGAATGCCAAAAGTGGCATTTAAATAGACTTCTTACTTTAATTAGAGTATGTTCGGTAAAAACAACACCACCTAAGAAAATGGGAAAACAAGCCTTAATGACAAGAAATAGTAAATTAAATGAAGAACGAAGAAAACAATTAAACACAAGGGGGTAACTCTAAATGGATAAAAAATGTATAATTTGTGGCGATCCTATTATGGAAGACGCTAACGATAATCAAATTTGCGATAATTGCGAGGAGACTCGTGATGAATTGTCGAATGGGAGAGGAGATAAAAATGAGTAATTTTACAAACTCACCTTTGGTGACATACACTAAGCTTTCTCCAAACCACAGCGGTCAGAGAAAACAACCGATTGACACAATTACCATCCACTGCGTTGTAGGGCATTGTTCTCTACAGACATTAGGAAACGTATTCGCGCAAACTTCTAGACAAGCAAGTTGCAATTACGGCGTTGATGATGACGGTAACGTTGGTATGTATTGTGAAGAAAAGAACCGTTCTTGGTGTACTTCTTCCTCAGCAAACGATCAACGTGCTATTACAATCGAGGTTGCTTCCGATACTGTCGCTCCGTATAAAATTACGGACGGCGCAATGCAAGGTTTAATTAAACTATGTGCTGATATTTGTAAGCGAAACAACATTAAAGAACTTATTTGGAAAGGAGATGAATCTCTTATTGGCCAACCAGCTAAACAAAACATGACTGTGCATAGATGGTTTGCTAATAAAAGTTGTCCAGGCGATTATATTTATGGTAAACTAGGTTATATTGCCGAAGAAGTAAATAAAATAC
>JBOFWL010000127.1:0-1349 GCA_051653605.1 Brevinema sp. | reverse complement strand
TATGCTTTTCAACTTCCGTCCACGATAATTTAAAACTACCATCTTCATTATGAACTTTAAAAATAATTCCTTTGCTTGGCTCATGGTCTAAACTTCCTCTGCGACCATCTAAATAGTTGTGAGTGCCACCACCATGCCCATATTCAGACTTAATTCTATCAGCGATTTCTTTAGGGGATAGATCCTTTTGGTACAAGTCGTAAACCCTTTGTTTCCCATCAACAAAACTACTGCCTTTTCTAAGTCCGTGATTAATTTCATCCTGTGAAATAGAAATAGCCGACTGACTTTGTGCTTTTGCACTTTGTCGATCGGCTATTGTCTTAATTTGCTGTTCTTCGGTTGGGAATAGAGTAAACTGAACTGGAGGGGAATCTTCTACTAGCTGTAAATCAATTCCGAAAGAATTACTTCCTCTGCTTGTGTTTGTAGGTTGTTTTGATGTGCTACCCATTCCATTTGTTGCTCCATCTTGTTGGGTGATGGTTGCTTCTTCTCGAGTTCTTTCATCAACTGTTCCATTCTGCGATTGGCTGTCTTGTCGATCTCCACTAGGTGTGGAAATAGTTTCTCGCTCAGTAACAGGTGGCTGAATAACCAACTCTTGTTCTCTTGAAGAAATATTTTTCTCATTTTCCCGTATTTGCCCAGTTTGTAATCTTCCTGTTTCTGTAACTGAATGTTCGGGATTAGATAATCTCCCTCTTGTCTGTAAGTTAGTTTGCTCATTTTGTATCGTCCTTTCCTCTTTTATAATAGTTTTTGCAACTTCTCTAAAAACTTGTTCGGTTGATTTGCTCACTGCATCTGCTAGTAGCGATACACTCATAGAGGTGTTAAAGTCGAAGATTGGTAGAAAATCCTCATGCTCAAAGTGGCTAGAAGCATCTAAATTCATTCGTTTCATAAGGGTATATGCAATACTTGTTTGTAGTGCATCTGTAAATGCCATTTGAATATTAAGTTCGTCTAAATCTTCTAAAAAACTATCTTCTACTGCATAGTTAATGTCGCTTTTAACATCTATATAATAATCACTTGCAAATTTTTTCGCAAGGCTGTCTATTGCTGTATAGATATTTTTTTCATCAATATCAAACTTATTCTTAAACATATCTAAAACAGGTTGTCTATGATGTTCTTTCATTTCCCATAGATAAGGCTTTCTTGCGTTTTCTTTGCCACCAGTATCAGCAACATCAAATACATATTTAATTTGCCATTTTTCCGTAGTAGGGTCGATAAGTCCGATACCATTTGTACCTCGTTTTACAAATCTGTTCATGGTATCATTCCACAAGCCAAACTCTGCACAGGCTGTGGCTTCGGGTTTTTGAGCATAAATCATT
>JBOFWL010000126.1:0-1116 GCA_051653605.1 Brevinema sp. | reverse complement strand
CTCTTGGTTTTATGGCTTTGATTTTGACTTGGAGAGGGTCTTTGTAATGTTGCATTTTTGTTGCTTTCGTCCACAACTCTCGCCATCTTTTTTGCGATAAATAACCTTGCACAAAATAGTTCGGTCTCATCCACAGAATACAATGAATGTGCGTATTGTATGTATCCGTGTTTTCGTTGTATGTCACTTCGCTCGACCTTATCGCTCCCAAGCAATACTTCTTAACTTCTTTGTATTCCATCAAACGCTTGAAACCTTCAGCATATTCTGAAAACGATTTCCCTATATCTTCGCCTTTGACATTCGGCAACGAAAAGGTTGCAAATATCGGTCGCCCTTTTATTTCTCGTTTTTTTACTTCTTCTAAAATCTGGGCTACTTGTAAAGATAGTTTCATTGCTCGTCTCCAACTGCACATCGGACACATTCGATCTTTGCAAAACCACGCTCTGTATAGTTTTAATTGTCCACCATACGTTTTTTTAAATTCTAAATATTTGGCACAGTTGCCAACCTTCTCGTTTTTACTCATCCATTTTGTTTGTGCAAACATTTTATCAGACATGAGTTCTTTTGCTTCGTCTTCGGTATAACCACACAATTTCATTTCTTCGACAAAAACCCCACCAAACGCTTCTGCTAGATTCAAACTTTGTAATTTGAGTTCTTTCCATTTTCGGTCTTTACCGTTTTTACCCGTATCTTTTAATATTTCTTGCTTTTTAGTCTTCATTTTGTTATACTCACCTTGTGAAACGTCTATCACTACTGATAGAAATCAAGGCACCTTTCTTTATATTTTGTTCTACAAACTTAGTATACAGGAAATGGTGCCTTTTTGCAACTTTTTTACTGACGTATTTTACATATATAAGACATAAAAAAGCCCGTTAAATAGGGGCTTTTTTCTTATTTTACACCACTTTTTTAAAAACGCTGTTATTTCTATAGTATGGCGTCAAGTTATCATTTACATTTCTAAATCCACACTCTCTCGAGCAAATTCTAAATCTGCATCGGTCATTATAATAGTTTACATTTGGTCTCAAAACGTCAAACCATCATCAAGGTCGTCTACAAAAGACAAATCATCGTCTGTTAGACCAATATTTTCAA
>JBOFWL010000125.1:0-1228 GCA_051653605.1 Brevinema sp. | reverse complement strand
TAGGGTAAGAGCCATAGTGCTTTGCAACTCTTCCTTTACTTTACATCCCTTTTCAATGGCTGTATGCACCATATTCTGAATAATCTCTTGTGGATTTAATCCTTCAATGCCAGCAGGTACTCCTTGAATAGCATAACTTCCGCCCCCAAAATCTGTTAGGTCAAACCCTAAAAAAGAGAGATCTTCTAATAAATCTTGTAATACATGAATCTCTGAAGGCGGAAACTGAATAATATCAGGAAACAGTACTCCTTGCGTTATTCCTTGCTGATTAGTTATTTGGTGCAAATATTTATCGTATAAAATACGAATATGGGCACGCTGCTGATCAATTATCATTAAACCCGATTTAACCGAAGTAAGTATGTACTTACCTTTGTACTGGTAATGCTGAGCAGAGTTCTCTTTCAAAGGTTCTTCCATTTGTTGATAGATAGTCATCTGCTGATCAGCATAGGGATCTTCGCCAATAGGCGCATCAACAAAGTAATCTCCATTATCCGAATAATCTGTAGTAGATGGTGGCAGAGGCATAGAACTTTGAGAGCCTCCTTCATAAAAAGCCTCCCACCCCGACGTAGAAGCTTTGGGTGCGTAAGAAGAGGGCGTAACCACTGACGAAACATCAAAAGGATTGTAAGAAGAACTTTGCTTAGACTGAGTTCCTTCCATTTCTGATGCAGAAGGAGTTGATATAAAAACAGGAATATCGGGCATATCTTCGGTATCAAAATCAATAGAAGGCACAACGTTAAACTTGCCAAGTGTCTCTTTTACAACTGCAGCTATTATTTGCCAAATAGCTTGTTCATTCTCAAATTTTATCTCTGTTTTAGTAGGATGAATATTGACATCAATATTTGCTGGATCTACTTCAAAATAGATAAAATAAGAGACTTGATCACTCGGTGAAATAAGTTGTCCATAAGCCTCCATCACTGCCTTATGAAAGTAAGGATGGCGCATATATCGTCCGTTCACAAAGAAAAATTGGCGTGCGCCTTTTTTACGTGCCGATTCGGGTTTGCCAACAAAGCCAGAAATACGTATCATTGAAGTATCTACATTCACTGAAAGCAACTCTTGGTTTATTTTCTTTCCAAAAATAGAAACAATACGCTGGCGCAATTGCGAAGGAGAAAGATGATACAGTTCTGAATCGTTGTGCCATAAACTTAAGCCCACTTCGGGGTTAACCAATGCTATTCGTTCAAACTCTGTAAGGATA
>JBOFWL010000124.1:0-1003 GCA_051653605.1 Brevinema sp. | reverse complement strand
GTATGAGCTATTGGCGAAATAGCCTCCATTAGTCATCCTCTAGTCCATATCAGATACTCTTGTATTCATATATGGGCTAAAAGGAATGTATCATCATAATATGAGTGGATAAGATTATATGCAATATGTAAAATACTGTATATAAGCAAATACTACTTATAGTAATTACTAAATAAAGTAAAATAGGAATAGTATTAAATACTAATAATAGTATATACTAATATAGTTATTACCTTTGTATTCTAATGTAAAAACAGAATGAAATATGTCTAGTATTATAGCTATACTAAATCATAAAGGGGGTGTAGGAAAAACCACCACAACTATCAATCTTGCAGCTGCCCTACAACAAAAAGGCAAGAAAACCCTTGTTATAGACCTTGACGGACAAGCGAACCTTACCGAATCCTTCGGCTACTCTATTGAGGAGCCGAACACGGTATATGGAGCGATGAAAGGTGAATATCCTCTTCCTCTTATAAAGACAGAGAGCGGTATTACCTTGATTCCATCCTGTCTTGATTTATCGGCGGCAGAATCAGAACTTATCAATGAGCCGGGACGGGAAATGATTTTGAAGCAATTGATTGGCAAACTGCCTAAAGAGAATAAGTTTGATTACATACTTATTGACTGTCCCCCTTCATTGGGATTACTTACCTTAAACGCATTAACAGCAGCCGATTTCCTGATTATACCGGTACAGGCTCAATTCTTGGCAATGCGAGGTATGGCTAAGATAATGAACGTTATCAGCATCGTTCAAGAGCGTCTCAACCCCAATTTGAAGATTGGCGGTATTGTCATTACCCAATATGACAAACGCAAGACTCTGAACAAAAGTGTTACGGAAATTATTCATGATTCTTTCTGCGACAAGGTTTTCAAGACAATTATCCGTGACAATGTGACTTTGGCAGAAGCACCGATTAATGGAAAGAATATCTACGAGTACAACAAGAATAGTAACGGAGCAAAAGATTACATGGCTTTAGCCGAAGAA
>JBOFWL010000123.1:0-1007 GCA_051653605.1 Brevinema sp. | reverse complement strand
GTTGATTATATAGATTACATCTCTGTGAAAGCAGCCTCAGAAAAGTGGGGCATATCAGAACGACGGATACAAAAACTGTGCGAGGAAAACCGCATTGATGGTACTCTAAAATTTGGACGAGCATGGATGATACCCAAAGATGCGAAGAAGCCTGTTGACGGACGTACAACACGAAAAAGTAGCAACTAAAACCAAACTGTCAAATGGAACAGTCCATTCACTACATGAACATACGCCGTTCACTACATTATGCGGCACAATTTTAAGAATATAGTATAATTTGTTTATACGCTTTATGGAGGTATGCGGATGATAAATATTGCGATATGCGATGATGATAACGCTGTATGCACTCAGATTGAGAGCATACTTTTAGAATATGCAAAACAGGTTGCCCTACCTGTTGAAATTAGTGTTTTTTACTGTGGAGAAAGTTTCCTTGATTTTCTTGGCAGAGGAAAATCCTTTGATTTGATTTTTTTGGATATTGAGCTTGGGGCAATCAATGGTGTGAAAGCAAGCACAAAAAATGCGAAAGGCATATTTTGAGGGCAATATTTCTGCCGCAGAGTTTGGGGCGTGGCTTGACAGCAATTAAGAAAGCACAACGCAATTATGCCACGCAAGGAGGAACGATGATGATATTTTATCTATTCATAATAGAAACCGAGGAGGACAAGCGTAAATTTGAACGCTTATATCTTGCTCATAAGCAGACAATGTTTTATGCTGCCAATCGCATTTTGAAGAATGAACATTCTGCCGAGGATGCTGTTCATGGGGCGTTTATGCGAATAATAAATCATTTAGAAAAAATAAATGAAAATGAGTGTCACAAAACGAGGGCATTTTTCGTTGTTATAGTAGAGCACATTGCAATTGATATGTACCGCAAGCAAAAACGGATGTCAGAAGTCCCTTATGATGAACTAACGCATTACATGGAGGACAGCCAATCAGACTGCTTTGAGGGCGAGGGAGAATTGTTCTCTGCTCTAAAGCGGCTA
>JBOFWL010000122.1:0-6887 GCA_051653605.1 Brevinema sp. | reverse complement strand
AGACCCCTCTAGAATTTATTGGAGTACATGCTATTGAGAGTTGAATTAAGAGTAAAATCGTAGCCGTCCGCATGGACTCTCAAAACACCAAAACAACGATCCCATTCATGAAAATATCCGCCACTAATAGTTAGTGGCGTAACTCTTATTCCTTAATTATTATAGATTTAATTCCCTACTCTGTTCTTCCCAATTTGAGGGTAAGACCTTAATGAATGTATGTGTCGTCCAGCTAATTGGCTGGGTTCCTTTTAATATCATTAACTGGATTTTAGGGGATAAATACCTCATATTTAATATTCTTTCCACATACCGTCGGGTAATTTTCAGCTTTTCAGCCAACTCAATAACACTTCCAATTTTCCCCTCGGCTATCCAATCATTCCACTCCCAAGCCTGCTTAAGAGCATTTACTAAGCTTTCATTCCTTTGGGTCTGCCCCTCGATAATAAAGCCTTTGCCATGACGCACCTGCTCTATCTTACATAGCTTTGTATAGCTCAACGTATTCCCAGATTTTCCTAACTCCTCCGTCCCTCTATTACATCCGTGTAATCGGGACACTTCGGACATCCTGTCCTCGGGTAATTCATAGCTTCTAAAGATCAAGCTCCGCTATCGTCTTGAGATTATCCTGATCTATCGTGAACTCCAGCCCCTTATTGCTTACTACTACTTTCTGTAAAATCTGTCTAATTAAAATAAAGATTTTAGGTTCTAGTAGGCTCCAGTCCTTTACAAATTTATACCAATTCTCTTTATAGGCTTGACCTTGCTCCAGCCCTACTTCCATATTCGCTAACTGAGATTTTAGTAGATTCCTGATTTCATTGGATACCAACTCCTCAGTATTACCCGCTGGTATCTGGGGCAGATTTCCCGCCTTGTCTTTCTCTTTCTGCAGATATGCTTGGCTGATATAATACCGATAGCGTCTACCACCTTTAACACTATGGCTCGGGCTCATCGCCCATCCCTCGCTATCAAAGATTTTACCTCCCAATAAGGAATTGTGCTTCCCCTTTAGCTTAGAGGCAGATCTTCTCCTATTCTCACTAATGATCTGTTGAGCCTTGTGAAAGACTTCCTTATCCACGATAGCCTCATGTTGTCCATCATAGACTTCCTTATGGTGTTCTATTTTTCCCAGATACAATTTTCTTTGTAGAATATTGTATAAGTTCCCATCAGACCAATCCCTTCCATTCTGTGTTTGAATATTCAGTTTTTGCAATCTTTTCTTCACCGCATTGACGCTTCTTAATTCTATATACAAATCAAAAATCTTTCTCACTCGTTCTGCATGATCTGGATTAGGTACAAGCTTCTTATCCACCCTATCATAGCCGAAAGGCGTCACCCCCGCGCTCCACATCCCTTTCATTGCCATTGCTTTCTTCTTATCCCTAATTCTTTCTCCAGTAACCTCTCTCGAATTGGGCAAAGCTTAGTAGCATATTAAGCGTTAATCTTCCCATACTTGTAGAAGTATTGAACTGTTGAGTGATGCTTACAAAGCTTGTGTTGTACTTATCAAAAACCTCCACCAACTTCGAAAAGTCGTGGAGGCAACCCACTATGCCTTTGGCACGATTGAAGGTTGCACCGCAGGGCTTCTTGTTAACCTATCTATCTTATACACTACTATAATGTCTACTAACCCATTCTTTATATCCTGTAATAGCTCTTGCAGAGCAGGTCTATTCAGTGCCCCACCACTGATTCCACCATCTGAATACTCCCTATCTACTAATTCCCACCCCTCATGTTTTTGACTCTGGATATACGCCCTACATGAGTCCCTCTGCGCGTCCAAATCATACTCATCAGATATTTGCCCTCCATGGCATATCCGATACATTTGACATCCTTGTCTCGGAATGCATTACCATTAAGTCCTTCCAATGAACCAATAACTCGACCTTTCTTCCATAGAAGATACAAGTTGATAGTTTTTGATTGTCTTATCTTACTCTGATTTGACAAGGTTTCCCCCTGAGCTATCATAAAAGTCTTGATTAAATTTTATCAAATTTTCTAAAAACTTTTATTGTTTCCTATACTCCATATTAAAAACCAAAAAGATCCAATAACTTTTATCCACCAATAAGGGGTATCACCTTTGATATAATCTGAAAGCATACTATAATCTAAGATTGAAAAAACTCCCATGAACCCATCATATATTTAACAGAATTAAAATAAGTTATAGGGGTGTATATAAAAACAAGTAAATGATCCTATCCAAAAAGCAATAGTCCAAAATAAAGCTTGTCCCCAATTTTGCCCACGATTGTGAAACCACCTGCCTAGCCATAAAATAGAGCGATCAGACAAAGTATTCTTTTATTTATTATTCAAAAAAAACACCCCTTTGGGGGTGTTTTATATTTTTAAAGTTCCTACGACTTTCACTTTGAGACGAACTGCATTTCCTGGTAAATACGCAAGAGGCACTTCTTCCTTAAGAATTAAATTTAGTGTTGATTTGTCAGCTCCAGCTTTGAGCGCCATAGAACAAGCTTCGTTATACGTAATATCGAATGCTTGATCACGAGGAACAAAATCATAAGAATAGATTTTTTCTATTTCGCCACTAGCATTAGCAGATGCTGCACCTATCGCATTAGCTACTCCATAATTTTCAGGAAGAATGGTTTGACCAAGCGATTTTAATGAGTCTGGGTCGACAATAATACTACCACCGCCCACGAAGATAATATCTTCAGGGTTAGCAGAAGGTTTGACTTGCTCTATCGATTCAATTAACATTTCTGTAATTTTATTCTTGACACGAAGAGCAAAGTCTTCACTAATATGACTTACTTTAGAAGGATCTCCTATTTGAGACATACCTAAACGAACTGCAATATCCGTTGTTGTCATGGTATCCCCACCAAAAATCAGAGCTTTTTCAGTTAGCTGATAAGCTACACTATCTGGTCCTACGGTGATTTCACCATTATTTTCTCTAATGATCGACCCTCCACCAAGACCAATAGACACTAAATCGGGCATTCGGAAGTTTGTCCGACAACCACCTATATCTTTTGAAAGAGCCGATTCACGAGGAAATCCATCTATCACTATACCAATATCAGTACTTGTTCCACCGACATCAACAATAATTGCTCTCTGTTTTTCAGTAATAATGGAAGCCCCTCTGATACTATTGGTAGGCCCACACGCAATGCTAAAAATAGGAAATTTCAAAGCATACTCTAAACTCATTAATGTACCATCGTTTTGGCAAAAGAACATCTTTACATGAGATAAGTTATTATTTTGTAATACTTGTATCAAAGAATTAATAGTGCGTTCTGCAATATTTTTGAGAGCGACGTTGAAAATTGTTGCATTTTCTCTTTCAAGAAGCCCTATTGAGCCTACATGTGAAGATAATGTGAACGGTTTATCTGTAAGTTCTTTAATCATAGCTCCGACTTTTAGTTCTTGTTCATCATTCACAGCCGAAAAAGCTCCAATGACAGCAAATCCATCAACTTTATCTTTGAAAGATAGGATCGCTCTTTTAGCTTGATCTTCATTAAAAGGTGCAATTGGGCTCCCATCAAATTCAAATCCCCCATCAATAATAACATAGTCACCACCGATAGATTCTTTAAGATCTTCAGGCCATGAAGATAAAGGAGGTATAGAGGTAGAAGCCGGAGCAGAAATCCTAATAATACCAACCTTTGCAAGATCTTTTCTCTGAAGAATAGCATTAATACAATGTGTAGACCCTAACATAACAGCATCAATTTGAGAAAGATCCACTTTGCTTATTTTAATAATTTTTTCAATGGCATTTTTAATGCCGTCAACAACATTTTCAGAGGTACTGACTTTGCAAGAACTATGTAATTTGTTATTATTGTCTAATAAAACGGCATCTGTGTGGGTGCCACCTACGTCAATTCCAATACGCATTAGCTGTGCCTCCAAATATCTTCAATCGCTTGATAATCAAAATCATAACCAAAAGCTCTTGGTCCAACTGTTTGAATCCCTTTATCACTTCGCCATTTTTCATCTGATTTTAGACCAAGAACCATCATTCTCTGTCCAAATTTCAATCCTTCTGTAGTAATCGGTAGGCCTGTATGTATTTCAAGATTACAAATAAGATCAGGAACAGATGCAATCACTTTATTGTTAACACGGATTACTAGATTCTCGTTTTGAAATTCCATAACAGCTGTTTTACCTTTATCTCGACCAATGCCCTCGAGAATGGCTTTACCAAGAACAAATGCACCGTTTGTACTTCGGGTAATATCCACTACTTTACCATAAAAAAGATCATAACCACCAGACACTTTCAGCACACTATCTGTGGGGGATTCTACGTTAAGGTGAGCATTGAGAATGGTTTTTCCGATTTCTTGGGAAAGTTTAATAGGATTGAGAATAGCGTATTCTTTGAGCTGCTTTCCTGTGAGGACAGTGTCTCCCATAGATACTTGCCCACCCATTTGGATCGTTAAAGCACGAGCTAATTTTTCTGCCCAAAGATCATCGACGGTATTCAAATAAACCGTATTCAAACGACAATCCCCCAAAACCATCGGCGAAATCTGACAACCAAATAAATGAAACACTGTCATTTGCAATTCTGGGAACGCTCTCCCCATACCGTCAGCATCAACAATAGGCAAGCCTTTCTGAGCTGCTACTACAAAAGGCAACATGGAATTAATCCCGCCGCATTCGATTGGAAAGACAATGTCTGCTTTTTTACCAATAATCTTTTCTAAAGTTTCAAAAGGCGCTAGGAATTCTTCTTGTGCTGGTATCTTTTCGACCATAACCGTCGGAGCTCCCATACCAGAAGAAGAAATACACACAGCATTATCATCGATCTCATCAGGGTCAAGCAAAACAACCGGCCCATAATGTCTAACAGCTTGCTGGGCGATGAGTTTTCCAATGTATGGATCACCACCGCCACCTGTGCCAAGTACAGCTGCACCAATAGCTATTTCTTCTAAAGCTTGTTCATCAATATATCTCATAATAACCCCTATTCAGATAGTGGATTTATTTTATTTTGATTAAGGGATTTTTTAGGTAACACCTTTACAAGCAATAAGTAAGATAGCCCTGAGAATAAAATAGCATTAAAGGTTTCGCTACCACCTCTAATAAAGTAATGAATTGTAAATCCAATAAACCATGCGATGACTCCTGGCAAATACCAACCAGATTTTGGTTTCCAGCTACTAGCTTTGCCTTTTCCTACAATCCAGTAATCTGCGAACATCACGCCAACCACAGGGGTAATACCCTTAGTAAGAAGAAGTAAAAAATTAATAAAATTATCTAAAATCCCTGTGATCGCCAATATAATTCCTGCCCCACCTGCAATACATGTGGCAAGATAACGTTTATCATCCTTAAGATTAAGCATATTTGTAAGAGCCAATCCTCCTGAGTAAGCATTTCCAACATTTGTAGACCAAGTAGCCAAGATTAAAACCACCAATGCCAAAACAGGGTATCCCATTCTCCCAAGGACGATGGTAAAATCTGACTCACCAGCTGCTATCGTCATCATCGCTCCAATCATCGCTAGAACCACACCAGCAGGAACAATGCCTACCAATCCAGATAGCCCTGTATCTTTCCGGCTACGTGAATAACGAGAATAGTTAGCAGAAATTACAGCTCCTACGATCAATCCACCTACAGTAAAATCGATCCCTTTAAGCATACTTGTCATGGAATCTTTTATCTCAAACCAACTAGAGAAAGCTACCTTCGCTCCTATATCTAGGGTTGTGTAAGAGCTATATACTCCATAACCACAAAGAATTAAGAGTGCAGGCACAGAAATATTATTCAAAAGAACTAGCGAGTTGTATCCATAGATTGCATTTGTCATCATTAAGATACCACAGGCGATAGATACCGCTGCTACAGGAACAGAAATATTGGAGAAAGCTAGGATTTGTGCGATCGCTTTTCCTGTGATAGCCGTTTGGATTCCAAACCAACCAATCAACGAAAGTGCGATTAATGCAGAGACAATAAAACTTCCTCCCTTTTTTCCAAAAGAGCTTTCCGCAAGTTTATCTGTGGGCAATCCAAGATCAGCTCCTTGAGAACCTTGGAAGTACACTATCACTGCTAAAATCATATATCCAATCAAAGAACTCCAGAAAATCCCTCCTGGAGATAGAAATTCCACTTTCGCCCCACCCTCTAAAAGTGATGGAATACAAATCATAGAGCCAAGCCAAATAAACATAATGTTTATCCAATGCACTCTTTTATTTTCAGACACCTTTTCAAAAGAGTTTTTTTCCATAGCCATAAAAATACTCCTATATTTTACTACAACGAGTATAGCACAATTTTTATGAAAGTTCAATCAAATTTTAATCATTTTATCAGAATAATGAATCATAATTAAACATTTTTAATAAATATGTTTAAAAAGAGGTCTTCGTGTAAATATAATATGCTGCAACTAAGATATTTTAAAGGATTCTTTAGGCGGAAACTAATAAATATTTTACTGTGGTATATAATAAAAGTACAAGGAACCGGAATGGCGTCTTTCTTCGCTACAGCTAAGAAAGAGGAGATTAATAGAAAGAAATATACGCTACGCAGCTTACGAAGAAGCTAAAATTGCCGTTATAAAAATCTATACAATATCTAAATTAAACAGTTACTTAATAGTAAAAACGTATTGACTTTTCACCCTATTTTTGATACAGTACTTTACTGTATATTTTCAGGAGTTAGTAGATGCTACGCTTTCGCAGCCTTTTAGTTGTCTTTTTTCTTTTTATAAGCCCTGCTCTTACAAGAGCAAATCTGCTGTTTGAGTTTATCTGGGGGAATAATTTCAATCTCCCCTTTACAATGACAGAATA
>JBOFWL010000121.1:0-1050 GCA_051653605.1 Brevinema sp. | reverse complement strand
GCTATGATTTCTATTGTTCTCTATGTGGACTGCTCAAGAACGGGCCAAATTGAGATAAAGAAATCAAGAATTGGGGGATAAAGAGGGGTTTTCGACTGATTGTCATTAGAGAAGTAAGGTTTAGTTTCTTCTTGCATATATTATACAAGGACGATAAAGTAAACTACTATGCTATTTTCTTTGGCTAGTAATAAGGGAAATATATAAGATACGGTGGTAAACGACAATACAACTATTTTACATTTGGTGGAATATGGCGTTTTTTACTTTTAAATTTGGTGGTAACAAAAAAATAAAGAACTTTTGCACAATAGTGGTATAATATAGATTAGCATATGAACAATGAACCTAAGATATTATTCCGACGTAAGATGTACAATCGTATGTTGGAATGGAAGCAACAACGAAATGGGCAATCTGCCCTATTAATACAAGGTGCAAGACGGATTGGCAAGTCTACGTTAGCAGAGGAGTTTGCCGAAAAGGAATATAAGTCATATATCCTTATTGATTTTGCTTTTGCTCCGAAAGAAGTTAACGATTTGTTTAAGGACTTATCTAACCTTAATTATATTTTTCTTCAACTGCAACTTATTTACGGTGTACAACTTTATGAACGAGAGTCGGTTATTATTTTCGATGAAGTGCAGAAACAACCCTTAGCTCGTCAAGCTATTAAGATGCTTGTAAAAGATCGTCGGTATGATTATATAGAAACGGGGTCATTGATTTCTGTTCGCTCCACGAGTGAGAAGATATTGATACCGAGTGAAGAGACAAAGGTTGATATGTATCCGATGGACTATGAAGAGTTTCGTTGGGCCATGGGCGACACATCCACCATACCATTGCTACATCAAGCCTTTGATCAGAAGATACCGCTAGGAGATGCGGTGCATCGCAAAATGATGCGCGATTTTCGTCTTTATATGCTTGTAGGTGGAATGCCGCAAGCTGTAGCGAAGTATATAGAAACAAACAATTTGGCTGCTGTTGATGCTGTAAAGCGTGACATTGTTTCACTTTACATAGAAGATTTGAATAAAATAG
>JBOFWL010000120.1:0-1119 GCA_051653605.1 Brevinema sp. | reverse complement strand
GATTCACTATGCACAGGCTCTTTTACCTTCGCCTTGCGTGTTTGAGAGTAAACATTATATAGATCTATATTAAGGTTCTTGGCAAAATCAGTACTTAGCATCCGATACAAATCTGTTGCTATGGAATCAATACCACCCTCATGTTTAAATAGAATAGCTGGTTTTCCGTAGGGATCGGTGGACTCCTGCCAGGTGGTATGTACCATACGAGAGAGGTCACGGAAATAACAGTTGAACATCACACCACTTGGGCGAAGTTTTGATTTTGTAAAACGCTCTTCATCTTCTCTTAACCGCTCTTTAGCTGTATTCTTTTGAAGTACAATCAAATCGCTACCTACATCTGTTCCTGCATTGTCTGAAAATAGATTATTGGGTAGTCTAATGGCTGAAATTAAATCCGATTGTTCCATCAATAAATTGCGTATTGGTTCATTCTGTGGAGCATTCATCACCCCCTGCGAGGTGATGAATGCCAACACGCCGCCTTCACGGATAGTATCAAGACCTTTGGCGAAAAAGTAGTTGTGAATACTCTTTGTTGCCATTCGGTGCGTTGGGTTATTGCTTTTTGCATAGTGTGGATCAAAGACCGCAATGTCACCAAATGGAATATTGGAGCTAACCACATCGAAGTAGTTGTTATAATTCTCTTCGATTCTCTCAAAGCCCTCGATGCGAACATCTGCCTTTGGGTGCAAAGCAGACAATAATTTTCCCGTCAGTAGATCCTTTTCAAAACTCATCGTTTCAACTCCACCTTTGACAAAAGCATCAGCAAACGCTCCTTGTCCAGCCGAAGGGTCAAGAAAACGATCGGTAATAATACCTCTCTCTTGAAGTGTATCAGCTATTGTTTGAACAACAGTTGAAGGGGTGTAGAATGCCGTTAGAATGGAGTTTTTAAGACTTGAAACATACTGCTTATATTCACTCTCGGTTGCACTATTTTCACGAAGAACCTTATGCAGTTCGACTACTTGTGGAAATAGTTCAGCATCACCCTTTGTCCACTTCGCAACATCCATCAAAGAATCGGCAGGGTTGAGAATTTGTTTCAGTCCACCAAAGCCACAATATTTTGAGAGTATCTCACGCTCCTGATCAGTTGCTATTCTT
>JBOFWL010000119.1:0-1235 GCA_051653605.1 Brevinema sp. | reverse complement strand
CCGTGGCAAACCCAGAAGAAGTTGTGGAAGAACAACTATCTCAAGACGAAACTGTTGATATTGCAGTAGCTGCCACAAAATATCAAGCTAGAGAAGACCTAACAAAAGCCGAATATGATGCCCTTCGCCAGCCTGTCCCAGATATGGCAACGTTTAATCGCTTAGTGCGGGTGGAGGACGGCTTTGACAACCTTTATCAATTTTATCTTGATACCAATACCGTTGCTCCCAATTTAAATTGGCTAGACATTGTCTACTATGATCCTCAACAAGAATCCTATTATTATGGCAAATTCAAACCAACAAATATTGAGGGCTTTGATGATCTCATTAATACCAAAAAAAATCCCGCCCACCAAGTGTATGGACGGGATCGAGTAGTTCTCATAACAAATCTTACTCCCTCCACGCATATTTATGCAGATGCTTACAATAACTATCAGCTATATGCCTTGGAGCTTAAATCCACCCTTGATGAATATGTAGCTATGATCTCTCTAGATGACAACGGAGAAGTATTTATTGGCACTGTTGATGAATATGTGGCTGTACGATCTCTAGATGACAATAATAAAAATATTCATTCCTTTATTCATATAGGTGACTATAAAATAAAAGCAATGACTAATAGAACCTTCTACAAGCCTATTCTCTACTATCAGGTAGATAAAAACAATCAACCTGTATACCCTATTTTTATAACTCCTTATGTAGCTAAAGAATTGTTAAATATCGAATTAGCTACTACTAATAAAAAACCTGAAAGTGGCATCGTATATTCCGAAGAAAATAAATCTCTCTATTATGGGAGAAAATATAACTTCTATGGTGATATTGCAGAGCTTACAAACGAAAGTGCTCCTATGGGCACAAATTTAGGCTATTTACAAGAAGGTGGTTCTTTTGAGGATGATGAACGTGTAATGTCAATGCCTCGAGATAAGTTTGGAGCTTTAGTTCAATATATACTGTAATGTTTATTTACGATCATACAGTTCCTTAATTCCGTCAGGTCTTACATCTATATGAATAAAACTAGGATACTCGAGTACTTGCCTAACTCTCGGTAGCCCCTGTTGTATTCTATTTGTATTTATCATATTTTCTTTTATGTATTTTAGTACTTGTTTTTTTTCTTCAGGGCTAAGAGCTATATCTGCTGCATACCCGCTCATATGATTGGAGTCTGTTTCTCCCCCGAAAGAGCTCAGCCTAAAGCTAGAATTGAAAAAATA
>JBOFWL010000118.1:0-1217 GCA_051653605.1 Brevinema sp. | reverse complement strand
TTAGACGCTCATTGCTAAGAAAGGGACTTTTTCAGTGCCCTCACCTGTAGGTGCTCCTCTTTTTATTATAATAAGGGATAAATAATTTCCCATTACCCCTCAATGTAAACTAATATCCTTTGATCCATTCGCATAGAATATCTACAAACCATGGTTCACCTGCAAAAGTTGTGGAATTCTTCTTTTTAGTTAAATTGGGATTCTATTTGCCAATCCCTTTTTTTAGCTTGCTTATTATTCTTTTAGAAAGCCTTCTTCCCAAAGATACCAAACAAAGGTATTACCAATTATTATCCACCGTTTTTGCAGATTAACGAAAGAAACCTTATGCTTTTTCCCTTCACAGCCTTCACATCAAGCTATTCAATCCATCAATCTTATAAGTAGAAGAGCTAAGAAATCTCTAGAGCCCCCAAAGTTACCAGGTAAAGCCTTATAAATAGGATGGCTGTAATACCGAATATTCACCAACCTATTTCGGCTACCAGGGAAAACGCATTATAATTCTGGGCTGCTAAGTAGCTATTTCTATCTGACAACCCATAGCCTATGCTGTAAAAATACAACCAGGCATAAATATAGCGTCAATTTAATAGAGGAACTGCTGATATTTCATTACTCTTTTCATCTACTTTAATTTGACTCAAGAATACTCCATATGCTGTAGCGTATACGCTAAGAATCTGTAGCTTGGAGTTGCTAATACACTCTTTTCGAGCAGCCTTTCGATTTACCTTATCATCTTCAGGTTCATAAGCCCTTCTAATTGTTCTTCCATCAAAAGCAATAACTCCATGGCAGTGGGGGATAATACCTCGAAGCCATTCCCGAAATAGTGCTTCAAATTCTTCCGTATCAATAGCTGCAAAAAAAACGAGAAATGGTATCGTGAGATGGAACACCATTCCAGTCTGGTAAATGTTGTTTGATTAACTCTAGTATCAATCTCAATTATTGTACAAGAAATTCTTTCAATTTGTCTGAAGTTATATCAATCTTATTTAGCTAAAACATACATCTTTACGGAATACAAATAGGTTGATAATCAATAACATAATAGGTTTCCAGGTTTTTTGTATTCAATTTTCTTATTTTATTTTTCGATGTTATAATACTACTAATCTAACAGCTATCAAATCATTTATAATGCGTTTTCCCTGATTTATAATTCAGGGAAAACGCATTATAATTCTGGGCTGCTCAATAGCTTCCATAGG